>NZ_VXCU01000001.1:0-647216 GCF_052850615.1 Psychrobacter sp. 1176_08 | reverse complement strand
TGGTCATATTGGCGATGGTAATTTGCATCTGAATATCTTAAAGCCTGAGAACATGAGTAAAGATGATTTCTTTGCCGAGTGTCAAATCGTCAATAAGTATGTGTTTGAGACGGTACAAAAATACGGCGGCTCAGTGTCGGCTGAGCATGGCGTGGGTATGACCAAAAAGCCGTATCTGCACTATAGCCGCAGCGAGGCTGAGATGAGCTACTTGCGTGATATCAAAAAAGTCTTTGACCCAAACAATATTATGAATCGTGGGAAGATTTTTGATATTAAATAAAAGTGTTTACGCCTGTGTTTGAGTGCTTAGCTTTATATTGTCTTAAGCTAAGCATTTATAAAACAGCCATAGAATAGCTTGGAGGTGATTATGCAAGTTTTGGACATCAATACGGTAAAAAAACAACTGACGATGTCAATGGCTATAAATGCTATTGAGGATCTACTCAAAATACAAAGTGATCATCCAACGTGGGTTAAGACCCCTGAGCGCCTAGTCATTCCTACTCTTAAGGAAAGCGACACACATACTTCTGGCTCACATCTATCAATGCCATCAGTGGTTTTTGATGGTAGCAATGAATATGCAGTCGTTAAACTGGTAAATATCTGTCCAGACAATCCTAAACGTGATAAACCAACAACCATGGCAACTATTACTGTATCAGATAATGAGACAGGCGAGATATTAGCCTTTTTAGACGGAGTATATATCACTCAGGTGCGAACAGCGGCACTCTCTGCAATTGCGACCAAACATTTAGCAAATCCGGCTAGTAGTGTGGTGGCTGTAATAGGAACGGGCGGTATGGCGTATGAGCAACTCAATGCGATACTCACTGTATGTCCCATTATTAAACAGGTGAATATTTGGAATAGAACGCTTGATAAAGCGCAACAGTTTATGGATAGATTTAAAAAAGAGTATCCACAATGGCAAGTTGATATCAGAGTCTGCGACACGATAGCAAATGCTATTAAAAACGCTGATATTATCAATCTTGCCACACGAGCAAATAAAGGACTATTCGAAGCTTCACAGCTAAAGCCGAATACTCATATCAATGCCGTTGGTGCATACCAAGCAACGATGAAGGAGGTTAGTAATTCGGTTATAGAGGCCAGTACTTTCGTTATTATCGATGATGCTGAAGGTGGCTTACATGAAGCGGGTGATCTAATACAAGCAAATGATAACGTGGATTGTACTTGGACATGGGACAAGCTTACTGGCACATTGGAGGATTTAGTCAATAAAAAAATCCGTGTTGATCTCAGTCAAGACAAGGGTATTACGCTATTTAAATCAGTAGGATCTGCTAGGTTTGATGCCGCAGTCGCTTTAACGATTGCTCAAAAAGCTAAAAAAGAAGGTTTGGGTCAGCTGGTTGAGTTATGAGTAAAAGAGATTTTGATAAAGTGACTAAAATAGTTCATAAGTATAAAAGCGATACAACCCTCAAAATTTAGACGAAAAAAAGCCTCACTACTTAATAAGTAGTGAGGCTTTTAGTGCTTTTTCAAGCCATATTTGGAGCGGGAAACCCCAACCTTGGCAAGGCTCGCGGACTAAAATTATAGAAATAATGCTAATTAACTGTAAGCTACATCGTATGATATATATACGATGTAGCTTTTTTGATTATCTCTATGTATAGTGTAACATGACACAATCATATTTACACTGCACGTTTATAGTCACCATAATTTTATGGTATTTTGACACCGACTAAAAAACTATTAAATTATATTTTACTCTCCCCTAGCAGAAGTGTCCAATGTCTATATATGATATTTTGGATTCTAAAATAAGCTGCTTTATATGAGTTACGAGCTAAAGGTATGCTATGAAAAATCATAAAAATTTACCTAAATCTAGTAATCGATATGTCCCTTTGACTTCTAAAGATTTACTAAGTTTGTGTATACATCCGGAAGCCAGAACAGCATATGGAATTTATTTAGAACATTTTCCAATAGGTCATGTAGCTCAGCCTAAGGGTAATAAGATACATCTTGATGTTTTGTACGATCGAGTGAATTTCTTTTTTTTCAATAATTTTGCAGAACAATTGGGCACGATGGATAGTACCGAAGTTCATGTCATGAAGACTCAACCAAATATAAGTTCAATACGTCTAGAGTCATGGAGATATATTTGGAAAGCTTTCTTGGATCTCAAACCGGTAAATATTAAGGTTTATAATCAATTAAAGAATCAGATGCCAAAAGACATCCAACGTAAAATATGCGGAAAGTTGTTAACAATTGAACATACCTGTCAGGAAATGGTCATTTCTAGACCTAACTTCGAATATCAACAAGCAAAACAAAAAAGTCCAGTTTTTGAGATGCTTAGCTTTGAAGAGCTAATACGAAGGAATGTAAATGGAAATTGATATTGAGCACGTTACTAATGAACTCGTTCCTAATGTAGTCAATGACTATCAAAACGTTAGACAGTATTTTCTGACAATGGCTAGATTATCAGGAAAGGAGTTTATGGAGTTATCATTGCCAGAGGCAGAAAAGGATTTTGTTTTATCAAAAACAAAACTCAAAGCCATTTATAAGAGTTGTACTGGTAAATTAACGAACGATAATTTCAGAGTGACAGCATTTATAGGTTCAACGTATCATCTGAAAGATTTGGATATCGGCAATCCAACACCAGAGTGGCTTTGGGTGTCTAAAATCTGCCAACTACTAATATATTGTGCAGATCGTAAATTGATTGATAGAGTTACTGAGATAACTACTTTTGCTCGTTCGTGGGTAACACAAGGTAGTTCTTATTATTATTTATGGCAAAAGTGTGTAGAGCTACAATCTAAAGATATAGCTACTACATTTAAAAATATTGATGAGTATAAGCAACACCTCATCGATATTAATAGTCCTGACCCTGACCTTAGACAGTACATTAAGGTGCATAGAGCATTGAAATTTGTGCTACACAACAAAAAACGTATTGAGCGGACTTCCACGAGTGGTCGTAAAAGTAGGGCAACGCGACTGGTTAATGAGGAGAAAATCGAGCACGTTGAATTTAATGATGTTGATGATGATAGCGATGAATTAATTAGCGTTACTGAGTTTTTAAAAACGGATAATGATATTGATGTTATGCGTGAAAACTTAGATATTGGGTTACCAGCTTTTGCGATACTCAAGCAAACATCGCTACAAATGCCTGAAAAGCACTCTCCCCAACAGATCTACCATCGAACGCGCTCAAAGCTTCAGCATGCCAATAAGAACGAACGTTTTATTAGTAACAATGTGAGAGTTTTACCTTTATTTGCTTTGCAAAATATTTTTGCGCATCTATGGCAGCTTTTTGCAGAGCTATCATCTAATCATGATAGAGATAAAAAGAGAGTAGTTAGTTATTTGCTGCTATCAATGTTAACGGGAAGGTCAATTTTCCAGCTAAGTGAGGATATAACAGCCAATAATAAGCAATATATTAATCTAAATCGTCGAAACAATAGCTATCATTTAAATATTATCCTAGATATCACACCTCTCAGACTTCGTACTCAAGGTATTCAAAAAGTACTAGCCAATCGTTTGCTTGAATGTGACATAAGTCTTCCTGAACAACTCGGTGCGTTTTTAGCCTACAAAGGCGATATTAATGAAAAGATTTTGTATGAAGTTATAAACGAAACTCGTGAGGCCCTAAAGTTACCATATCTATCACTGGCTCGTATTGAAAAAGGCTTATACAGCATTCTTATTCATCATGTCTCTAATAGTCAGGTTGCTAGTATTATTACAGGCCGAAATGAACGTAAGCGAGCCGATATATGGTATAGCTCTAACAGTGTCGATAACATTCGAGCTGATTATCAACAGGCTATTAAACTTCTAAGTCAAAAAACCACATATAGCAATGATTACCTAAATCCAGTTTCTAACACTATTGATTATAAAATCGGTAGTCAAAACTGCCCTGATTATACAGTCATCACTGATTTTATTGATCTGTTATGCCAAAAGGTAGGTGCAACGACTGATTACATCGAAAAATTTAATGCATACAGTATTTGGCTTTGGCATGTTAGTTTGCTTTTAACTTCGGTGCGGGCCGTAGAGGGAGCACCAGGTTATTTGGACCAATTCAATTTTGGGGTGGGGCTGATTTGGATCTCTGATAAAGAAGAGCGAGCAACGGCGTCGAGTCAAAGGTATGTGCCTCTATGCCAATTCTTAAGCGAGGCAATCAATCGATACATAGATTTTCTAAAAAGCTTTGCTTCTCGTTTCTGTCGTTTAGACATGCGTATTAAATGGTGGGTTGACGAGGTAATGAATTATGAGCGACCACTGATTAACCTGTTTAATAAAAAAGGTGAGCTCGAAGCAATTCGTCCAGCACTGGTGCGAAATGAAATTCATGAGAACTTCAAGTTTAAAGAAGATTGGACAAGGCATGTTGGGCAGCGTTATCTACACGAACAGAACATAAATGAATCAATGATACTTTCTGTATTTGGTCATGAAATGATGGGGCAAGAGTCTTGGCGGAAGAATTCGTCAATAAGCATTGGCGATATTTTAGACTTGCGTCCAACTTATCAAGCACTTGCAAATAAGCTTGAGTTAAGGCAGGTGCAATTATGAGTGTAAAAAAACAGTCAGACGATGACCTATTCGGTTATAAACGTCGTGAGCAGAAGCGTAATGATCAAAGAAAAAATACTTTAGTAGAAGCTGACTTCATATGTCAAAAACTTTGGGAGAACTTTCTCGAAAATATTGAAGAAGAATCTACAGTTAATGAAGCATCTATTTATCAACTCTACGAAGATATTTACAAGGAGTTTGAAGAAAGCAAAAGTATTTCTGCAGGTCTAATGCCAATCGCATTAACCAAGCGTCTTTTCTTTTTCAATAATATTAATCGTGCACGTAAACGTAATGGTTTAGGGCCACTGCCAGCCCCTACAGTTGCTTATCAGCCTCAACGCCCAAAAAATACAGCAGTAAGCGATGCTTTTTTCTACCTGCCTAAGCTGCAAAGTATAATGAAGGAGGCTGTGCAAACATGGCAAACAAAAAACAGTTTTACACTTGTCGATAGTCTTGCATGGTTGATGTTTTCATTACTAATGCATGGTCGATTACATTCTGTTGATGTATTAAAAGCTGTCTATGTACACATCACCACTAAAAAACAGCTATATAGATTAGCGGATAGCATGGTCTATATTCCATTAGATATCGTTTCTAAAGCTTATGGTAATCAGATAGTAGATATCGTAGGTTCTGATGAAAAAATTATTTCTTACTCAAAATGGGTATTTATTGATGATATCAGTCGCCTATGGTTAGTCAAGATTAGTCACCTATTGGAAGACGAAAAATTGAAAATACCAAGCTTTCATAGTTGTGTTAGGCAGCTAGGTAATCTGATTGGACAAAAATTTAAAGCGGATGACTTAGATAAGACAGATTTTTTTAGTTATTTGAATATTTACTGGCAGACATTAGCGAATGTACATATAGATCAGCAACTGGTGGAGTTGCTTGTTCATCATGAGACCCATACTGCGATTAGTTTAAACGACTGGAAAGCTTACTTAGGTGCTCCTCAAGGATCAAATAGCACTACTATCAAAGATGAATACATAACGTTTAATAGACTTAATAGATCTACTCAAAATTTACAGGATGAAGTTGTCGAAATAGATGGTAGCGTAAGTAAAGATAAGGCTCATAAGAATGTATTAAAAGACGTTCGCCGTGCACTTATGGGGAGTAGGAAAACGATTAAGGAACAACTGGAGTTTTTGACTGAAATATACCAAAACCTTAGTGAGCAAGTTTTGATTTTCTGGATGCTTGATCTAAATGCTATTAATAAAGCTACCTCTACTCTATCAAGATACCTGACAGAAGTGGGCGAGGCATTTTTATATGGTACTCGTAATGAAGACATCACGAATTATCAAGCACATCAATATGAATTTTTATACGATAGTATCGTCGCCAAGAAAAACACTTTAAATATCGGCTATACTCAAACAGTATTGAATTCACTACACCAAAGTTTGAAAAAACATGTTGGTGCACCGCATGTTCATCTTCAGCGTGAGAATGATCCGAAAATAGTCTCTAGTAGTTTAATATCAACTGATTTATATCAACATATTTTACTAAGTGTCAGTAACCAAACCACATTATCTTCATACAATAGAAGCATGATGAAAGTGATTTTTATTCTGCTCTATCGTACCGGTCTAAGAATTAATGAGTTATTAGGCATTCGGTTAACAGATCTCGAATATGATCCATATACTTATAAAGACATCAATTTAATTATTCGTTCAAATAGCCATAGAGCCCTAAAATCAGATGATGGCACTCGTAGAATCAGTTTGCCAGTATTGTTGAAGCCGGATGAGTTTGAAGGGCTCCAGACTTACTTTATAGAAAGAACTCGTAGTAAAAAAGAAGGTAAATATTTATTTGCATTCGAGGGACTGTTGACTCCATTAGATCGAGGTAGTGTAGATCGAGTATTTAAAGAAGTCATTGGCCCTAATTATCAACACTTAGTGTTACATAGTTTTCGCCATAATGCTCTTTCTAATATGTCAGTAATACTGAGATGTCGTCAAGAAATTTTGGATATTTTTACTGATTATAACGAAGATGAGGCGCAGCGAATTAAAGAAGACTTATTAGGTAGAATGCGTACTAATTCTGGCCATCATTGGGATGCTTTAATGGAATTTGCGGGACATGCTGACCTAGATACTACTTTTAGCTCTTACATACATACTGTAGATATCATCTCGGCACATCTACTTGACCAAGCGTCTATGGAACTACCTGTTGATGTGGTGACAAAGCTTACAAATAAAGCACGTCGAAGTTTTAATCAACATAATCCAAAAGCCTTAGACTTCGAAAATAACTGTGTTGATCTGACAAAAATACGTGAGTTTATCAACCGTGAGTTAAATATCAGAAAAATTGATAATAGTAAGCAATATTTTCTTAAATCAAACACAGAAGAAGAGAGTACTATTGTTTCCCCTATTTTCGGTAAGTATGCGCGTTGGCAGATTGAAGAGTTTTTAAGTGAGATTGAGGCAGGTAAGACAGTGTCTGAAGCTGCCCAACATCATTTTGTATATGAAGATGCAGTTGGGCTATATAATCGAGCGCTGCTTCTAGCAGCTGATGAGAATGGCAAGGCTCATTATAAATTAGTATCTAAGTACAAACAGCCAAAGTCAGGACATCTATTGATAGCACCAACGCTGCCAACCATTGCTAAAGAGCAGCAACTCGTGCAGGACAGCTTTATTAAGTTAGAAAGTCTATATCTCGATCAGTCAATAAAAGAGCATGTCCAACGTATGCTTTCAATATTCTATAAAAAAGCGAATTCATCACATAGCGACCTTCGTTTTGCATTCAAGGAAAAGAAGGTATTTTACGATTATTTGGATATTGCTATAAAAATACTACCTGCTAGATACTGGCGTATAAATATAAGTGCTTATCAAATGAAGCGTACAACAAAACCTAAGAAAGGGGAGTTGAAGTATCAGAAAATAATGGATGAAAAAAAACAATTAGAAATAATGAAAGAGCTCAAAGCTGACTATCGTCAATTATCAAAAAATCTCACTAATGAAGCTTATTATAGTGGTTACTCATTGTCAGTAATTAATCCTAAAGAGCATGAGATTATTAACTCTAATAATAATGAAGCTACCCGTGCATCGTCATCACTGATAAAATATGTAATGCATTTACTGCTAATTGTAGACATGAGTTTTGAATTAGATAGATAGAAGAAGATATTCAAAGTCGATAACCAGCCTTCACTTTCTTCAACTATCTGCATAGCGGATTTCTTAAAGTAGATAATAAATCCTTTAGCTACAATAAGGATAGTTAAGAAACAATAGAATGCTACCTTATTGCTGGGACGAATTTCTCAATACCTCTACCACGCTTGCGAACAGGCAGAGAGAAAGATTTATATTGGTCGATTGGTGTACCAATTTAATTTTGCATTGACTATGCTTTAGATAAACTTTTGAAATGGGCTGATACTATGCGTCTTACTAATTATAGTGATTATGCGCTACGAACATTGATGTATTTAACGGTGATGCCAACCTCGGAAGCTTTGGCAACGATATCTGACATTGCTGATAGCTATCAGATATCTAAGAGTCATTTGACTAAAATCGTGCATCAACTCGCGCAGCTTGGCTATATAGATAGTGTACGCGGTAAAAGCGGTGGCATTCGACTGGCTGTGGCTGCCAAAGACATTAATCTGGGCCAAGTTTTACGTCATACTGAGCCTGACTTTGCCATTGTTCCTTGCTTTGAGAGCAAGTTTCTAGAAGGCAATAGCAGTGATGTTGTAGGTAAAAATGAAAATAGTAGTGTGGACAGTAATGATAATCAAAAGCTACTAACTGAGCAAATAAGGGTTGATCTGATTGATAGTTCGCCCAAAACGATGTGTACCATCAGTCCCTCATGCCAGCTAAAAGGCGTGCTTTATGAAGCCACACAAGCTTTTATTGAAGTGATGGATAATTATACCTTAGCTGATATTACTTTAAATAATAAAGAGCTTCAGAAACTGCTATTTTAAATAGGGTTTGGAGCTGGCTATAACGCATTATGATGGGTAGCCTATTTAACCAACTTACTCACCATCCATACGGCAGCGCCAATTTGAGTGCTTAAGCATGTCTTATTAAGTCTATGCTTCACATGTACTTTCACCATTGATTCTGCAATGTCCAACTTATTAGCAATCATCTTACTACTCAAATCTTCGGCGATCATTTGAATGACTTCCCACTCTCTTGTTGTCAAGAACAACCAAATCAACCTGATTGGCTGCCAAAAAGCCTAAGCATTGCCATTCATCGTTCGCTTCGCCAACCGCTTCCACACTGTTCTCAAGACTTAGCAAATCAAACAAGCCTCGACGTAACATTGGATTATTGTCAAACAATAACTACTTAGCGAGCGAGCCTGCGGTATAAGCAATGCTCCTCTTAACATTCTCGAAAATTGAATTTATATAACTAAGACGTGTTTGATTATCTCATTCTGCGTTACAACACTTGCTATGGCATTAGAGATTACTCTAAAAAGTCTCAATAATAGGACGTGTCATCAATTCAATTAATTATCTTTTAAATGCGCTAAAAATGGCTAGATTTTGCCAAACCGTGTCAAATAGCTGGTTGATATATCAATATTATTTGAGCTAATTCCCTTGTTTAATGGCAACTTGTCTCATGTTTATCACTATTTTTGGAATGAAAGAATAGCCTAGTAAAAGGGAAGTTAAAAATGTTATTATAAGATGTATTTTAAATGAATGTTTAAAGATGGTTATGTAGCTGGCCTATAAACCGTCATTAAATAGATTGAATACAGGTATCAATTAACTTCTCAGACCCTAAAAGAGAGAAATATTATGGCTACTGCACAAACGCTAAAAATTGTTAAAGCAACTGTTCCTGTATTGGAGGAGTATGGTACAAAGATTACCACGGCTTTTTATCAAAATATGTTTAATGAGCATCCAGAGTTATTAGATATTTTTAATGAAACCAATCAAAAGCTAGGTCGTCAACAAACAGCATTGGCAATGACGGTTCTGGCAGCTGCGAAACATCTTGAGCATTTAGAAGTGTTATTACCACAAGTTACCGAAATAAGTCATAAGCATCGTGCTTTGCAAATCCTACCAGAGCATTATCCCATTGTAGGTCAACATCTAATAGGCGCTATCAAACAAGTATTAGGAGAAGCAGCAAATGATGACATCATAGCGGCTTGGACAGAAGCTTATGATGAAATCGCTGACGTCTTTATTGAACTTGAAAAAGGCTTATATGAAGAGGAGATGTGGAAAGGCTTTGCAAGCTTTGAAGTGGTTGAAAAGGTAGCTGTTGCCGCTGATATTGTTGCGTTTACTGTTGTACCAACGAAAGATAGCCGAAACGATGGGCAGGATATTGATTTAAGCAAGCTTACTTTAACGGCTGGTCAATATATTACGGTAAAAACTGATCCCCAAGATAGCAATCATCTAGCACTGCGTCATTATTCTTTGAATGCCACTACTACTGACAATGGCATTCAGTTCGCCGTCAAAAGAGACAATCGTGATGGTCATTATGGCTTAGTCTCCAACTATCTACACGACGAGTTACAAGTTGGCGAGACGCTATTACTATCAGCACCAGCGGGCGATTTCGCACTTAATAAAGCGCTAATTCACCAGAACGATATTCCATTAGTACTTATCAGCGCAGGCGTTGGGATTACACCTATTTTAGCGATGTTAGAGACACAAGTAATGGCAAACCCGCAGCGTCCTATCATTTGGGCCTACGCTTGTCAGAATAAAGATCATCATGCTTTTGAGGGTCGAGTGAATCAACTGTTAGAAGCAGCGACAACGGTAGAAAAAAATATTTTTTATTTTGATAGTGGACAGCTATTAGACAATAACTTACTGGCTAATTTACCTAAACCTGCTGATATCTATGTGTGCGGCTCTATGCCATTTATGGAAAGTATGATTAGTGGCTTAATAGCGCTTGAGCATAGCTCTGACAGCGTCCACTACGAACCCTTTGGCCCTAAAATGAGTTTGCAAATATCCTAATTTTTAGCGATATATTTAAGGTATGTCATCAGACACTTATAGTGGTGATATACCTTAACCCAATAGTTTTTTTATTTTTCTGATAAAAATTTTAGCAGAGTATATGATGCGATCACCGGTAATATGATGACTATTATAGGTAAGTTTAATTACATTCAATCGTTCAGTTGCTTAATTTTAAATATAACTAAGTCATGTTCTCAATTCAATTGATGCTCGACTAAATGGACTGAAATTGGCTAAGTTTTGTCAAACCGTGTCAAATAACCGATTAATATTTTGATGTTATTTGCGCTATTTTCCTTGTTTGACGGCAATTTATCTCATTTTTGAAATGAGGACATGCCCTAAGTATCTACCTTGTTTTAAGTAAAATTTCGTCGGTGCTTATTTTATTGCTATTTCGTCCGACTAATATACTCGGGATTATAAAAATATTGATTTTAGTGCTAAAATTATCAACCATTATTCTCTCTATAAAAGACACTTATCTAAAGGGTGTTTAAGTCATTGAAATCATTCAATTGCCAAGCATATGGCACATTTGCTAGCCCCTGTCTAAAATTTATCGGTAAAAAACTGTTATGATCGTTCGACAAAAACCAAATGCATTCAAGATACTTTTTACCTTACGTGGCTCTGTGATCCCACAAATTTATCCTCAAGTTTTATTTATTACCTTACTCAGTGCAATCATATCAGCGGTTCAACACTCGATTCCAAGCTCTTTTTCTACTTATGGTGCTGTGCCTTTTACTGTGCTTGGCATCGCTTTATCTCTATTTTTAGGCTTTCGCAATAATGCGACTTATCAGCGATGGTGGGAAGCTCGAGGATTATGGGGACAGTTGGTTTTTGACTCTCGCAGTTTAACACGTCAAATAATTTCATTTATCGATGATGAGACGGAAGTTGGGCGTCATACACAGCGATCTATTATCCGCCTTAATATTGCTTTTGTTCACGCGCTACGACATAGACTGCGTAGCACGTCACCATGGGAAGATGTTGAGAGTTTTGTTGAGCCTGATCATCATAACGATATACACCAAGCGCGAAACCTACCTGAGTATCTGCTACGACTGATGGGTAAAAAGTTGGGCTATAGTCGACGTCAAAATTTGTCATCAGATCTTATGATACAGAACATGGACAATACCTTATCTTCGTTGACAGTTGTTTTAGCAGCTTGTGAACGTATTTATACGACGCCGTTGCCTTTCGCTTATACTTTATTGGTGCATCGAACTACTTATCTATTTTGTTTCCTGTTGCCTTTTGGCTTGGCAAATTCTTTAGGTTGGGCGACTCCTCTAGTGTGTGGTGTCATTGCCTATACATTTTTTGGTCTTGATGCTTTGAGTGAAGAGATAACAGACCCTTTTGGCATAGCTCCTAATAATTTACCACTTACTGCTATATCACGAATTATCGAAATTAATCTACTAGAAGCGTTAGAAGAAACAGATATTCCATCTGAGATAGTGCCAATAGATGGTTATTTTTTACAGTAAGTGATGTTAGAGACGCGGCCTTACCTCAATAAAAATATTTCTTACGGTGGCTGAATTATTCACTTTATGATTGTCTATCTTTTGATGGCTCTTTAACTTATCAAACTCCTATATTAGCCATCTCATCTGAGTAAAAATATAGGAGACTTTTAAAGTCATGTAGATAGAGAGGTAGAGCGTTTTTTACTTTGCAGTTTATTCGATGGTTTATATTTTGAAGACTACTGACCAACTACAAATTCGAAAATTACAGAATATTATTCCATGAATTACAGTAAGTAATGGTGTTGCACATAATCGATGCACAGCTCATAAAAAGCTTGGGCGGGCGGCGAGATTGATTTATTCGCCAGTTTAAATATACCGATTTGTCTGTTTAAAGCAGGGTCAAGCAAGTTTAACCAAACCAGCTCCGGCTCATTAGCAGGGAAGGCAAGTTTTGGTAGAGTGGTGATACCCAAGTCATTTCTCAATAATGAGAATAGGGAAGTGATGTTTTCTACCGTATAGCGAGCTTTACGATTGAGGGCTTCAGCGGGCGTATTTTCAAGTAACCGACAAGTGCCATTATAAATAAATGGCTGCTCAATCAGTTGCTGCCATCTTAGCCCTTGTGACTGACCAAGCGCCATATTCAGCTGGTTGCTTTTTAGACAAACCACACCGATGGGGTCGGATATGAGCGGGGTAAAATCAATGTCTGTTTGATTGATACTCGTACAGTTGCCCAATGCTAAATCAACCTCGCCTGTCAGTAAGCGATTTGCCACCCCTACTGCATTATCATCTATCAATACAATCTCAATATCGGGATGCTTTTTTGAATAGGCAGCCAGCACGCTAGGCACTAACTTCGTGACCAATGATGGCACGCTAGCAATTCTGATCTTTCCTTTGTCCCCTGAGGCGATTGCCTGTAAATCGTCTTCTAATCCTTGATAAACGCTGAGAAATTGCTGAATTTTGGGTAAACAGCTTTCTCCAAAAGGTGTCAGTGTCGTTTTGTTTCCGACTTCGAACAAACGCTGATCCAGCGTCTTCTCTAATTCCTTTATAGACGCTGATATTGCTGCTTGTGAGCGATTGGCACGATTGGCTGCTGCCCGAAAACCTCCTTCTTCTACCACGATTAAAAAATGGCGTAACTGCTGTATTTTCATATTCAGACCATCCAAAACTATTTCTTAATAATTTACCTTAGGTGATAAATTAAATCTATCAAAATTAAAATTTAACTAGTTAGATTTATCACGTTTAATTGCGTAGCATAACAAGTAGAAAATAAAGGATTGATAAAATCATCTATTTAAAGGATATGAAAATGACTACTCACTCAACCAAACAAGCCATTAAAACCTCGCTTTATGCCTCAAAGTCGCCACTTGAGTGGGCCATTACTAATAACGGAACCTTATACACTGCGCAAATTCCTATCGATGAAAAGGGTGATGTGATTGCAGGCGGTATAGAAGCGCAAACACGGCAGACGCTAGACAATTTAAAACACACTTTAGAATGTGCCAATACCAGTATGGAGTCGGTATTACAAGTATTGATCTATGTCACTAATCGCGAGTATCTAAAAACGGTCAACCAAGTCTATGCAGAATACTTTACCGCGCCTTTCCCAAATCGAGCAGCGCTGGTCATATCGGGATTGGCACGAGAAGAGATGCTAGTAGAGCTGATCGTTTATTCCGCTGTGCCACAATAATTTCCTACTTTATTAGATAACTTATCTAACTGTTCAAATTATTTTATACCCTAAATTTTAGCAAACTAAATGAGGACGTCACTATGTCAGCTGAAACTTTAAAGCAAGATCCTACAAAGTCACTTTATATCAATGGCGAATGGCAGGAAGGTGAAAATACCATTGCGAATATCAACCCGTCTGATGTTACAGAAACGATTGGCGAGTTCGCTCAAGCAAGCATTGATCAAGTCAAAGATGCCATTGCTGCTGCCCGTCACGCACAGCCAAAGTGGGAAGCGACGCCATTGGAGAAGAAGCAGTCTATCTTGCAGGCGATTGGTGATGAGATAATTGCTCGTTGTGATGAGTTAGGCACGTTGCTATCACGCGAAGAAGGCAAGCCGTTTGCGGAAGGGCGCGGTGAGATTTATCGTGCTGGTCAATTCTTTCATTATTATGCTGCTGAAGTCTTACGTCAGATGGGTGACCTTGCTGACTCAGTACGTCCAGGGGTTAAAGTTGAGGTCACACGTGAAGCCGTCGGTGTAGTCGCTATCATCTCACCATGGAACTTCCCGACGGCTACCGCGGTCTGGAAAATCGCTCCGGCATTGGCTTTTGGCAATAGCATCATTTGGAAGCCTGCGAATCTCACACCAGCCAGCGCGGTTGCGTTGGCAGAAATCATTCACCGTCAAGGTTTGCCAGAAGGCACGTTTAATTTAGTACTTGGTGGTGGCTCATCGGTCGGTGATGCGTTGATTAACTCAAAAGACATTGATGCAGTTAGTTTTACGGGTTCAGTCGCGACTGGCCGCAAAGTCGCTGCGGCAACTGCCCCGAACTTTGTGCGTTGCCAACTAGAGATGGGCAGTAAGAATGCCTTGGTCATTGCTGATGATGCGGATTTGCAAGTCGCCATTGATGCTGCTGTTGCAGGCGCATTTGGCGGTTCAGGCCAGAAATGTACCGCGTCTTCACGTCTGATTGTCATGGACGGTATTCATGATGCGTTTGTTGAGGGCGTGGTGGCAAAAATGAAAACCTTGAAAGTCGGTCATGCGCTTGATGACGGTATTTTTATGGGTCCAATTGTGGACGATAAGCAGCTCGCATCAAATATGGAATGGATCGACAAAGCTAAGCAATTGGGTGCCAATTTAGCCTTTGGTGGCGAGCGATTAGAGATGCCTCACGACGGCTACTATATGTCGCCAACCTTATTTACGGAGACGGATAACAGCTGGGCTATCAACCAAGAAGAGGTGTTTGCTCCGCTGGCTTGCGTGATGCGCGTCAACAGCTTAGAAGAGGCGATCGCCATGACCAATGATACCCGTTTCGGCTTGACTGGCGGCATCATCACCCAAAGCTTACGTAGTAGCGCGATGTTCAAAGAACAAGTGCAAGCAGGCTGCGTCATGGTCAATCTGGCGACGGCTGGCACCGATTATCATGTGCCATTTGGTGGTCGTAAAGAGTCTAGCTTTGGTCCACGCGAACAAGGACAGTACGCCAAAGAGTTTTATACCATTGTTAAAACGGCTTATCAAAAAGCGTATTAGGGCACGTACTAGGCTTCTCAAAAGTTTATCAATTGTATTGAAAGTAGAAAAGGAATTTAACATGTACCAAGACCATATCGTTATTGACGGATTACAGTACAGCCATTGGGATCGTGACTATTTCAAAATGCTGCAAGCCAGCGGTATTCATGCGGTACATGCGACCTTGGTTTATCACGAAGATGCCCGCCAGACGATGACGCGTTTTGCAGAATGGCATGCACGATTTGAGCAAAACTCAGATCTTATCTTGCCTGTTTATTCGGTCGCTGATATTGAGTCGGCAAAAAAGCAAGGTAAAGTCGGCATATTTTTTGGTGCGCAAAACTGCTCACCGATTGATGACGAGATTGGTCTGATTAGCGTCATGCGCCGTTTAGGATTGCTTATTATGCAATTGACTTATAACAATCAAAGTCTGCTAGCGACGGGTTGTTATGAGCAGAACGATTCTGGTATTACACGCTTTGGTCAGCAGGCGATAGCAGAGATGAATCGCGTCGGGATGATTATTGATATGTCGCATAGTGCTGAGCGCTCAACGCTTGAAGCGATTGAGTGTTCTTCACGCCCGATATGTATCAGTCATGCCAATCCGCTCACCGCATATGATGCGCTGCGCAACAAGTCTGACGCTGTCATCAGTGCTTTAACCAAGTCGGGCGGGCTGTTAGGTTTTAGCTTATATCCTTTTCATCTGCCTAATGGTAGTGATTGTACGTTGAATGATTTTTGCAGCATGATTGCCGATTGTGCGGATAAATATGGTGCGGAGCATTTGGCCATTGGCAGTGATTTGTGCCTGAACCAACCGCAGTCAGTATTGGAGTGGATGCGTAATGGACGCTGGTCAAAGGCGATGGATTATGGCGAAGGCAATGCCAGTAATTCAGGCTGGCCAGATACGTTACCGTGGTTCGCTGGTAAGGACGGCATGGAAAATATTTATAACGGTCTGCTAAAACATGGTTTTGATGATAATACTGCTGGCAAAATCATCGGGCAAAATTGGTTTGATTTCCTTGAGTCTGGCATAAAGCCCGTCGCTTAACTGTTTAGAATCCTCCTCATTTAAATAATGTAACGCTATCATATGGAGCCACATCATGGCCGATTTAAAGGGACTTAACCGAGATAATGAGCAAGGACGCTCGCATACTGTTGGTAAAGTAGGCGATGATTTGAACAAGAGACAAGATTCAACAGATACGTTTGGTCTTAAAAACCCCGCATTTTGGTACAGTGGTGGTTTTATCATTGCCTTTGTTTTGATGGCAGTATTTGCAGAAGCCCAGTTGGCAACGGTCATTAATGAAGGCTTTGTTTGGTCTGCCAAAATCTTCGGTCCTTTTTGGCAAATTTTATTATTGGCGACGTTTGTCATTGCGTTAGCGGTGGGGGCAGGTCGTACAGGCGATGTCATTTTAGGTGATCTACCGAAGCCTGAAATGGATGGCTTCAAGTGGATGGCTATTTTATTTTGTACCCTACTGGCGGGTGGTGGTGTTTTTTGGGCAGCAGCAGAGCCTATCGCTCATTTTGTCAGCGCACCTCCTCTTTATGGCGAATCTGCTGATATCCAACAGCGTGCCATTAATGCACTCTCGCAATCATTTATGCATTGGGGATTTTTGGCGTGGTCGATTGTCGGTAGCTTGACGGCGATTGTGATTATGCATCTGCATTATGACAAAGGCTTACCATTGAAGCCGCGTACGCTTCTTTACCCTATGTTTGGCGAACGGGTGCTCACTGGCCAAACGGGCGCGATTATCGATGCTTGCTGTATCGTTGCGGTTGCTGCTGGTACAATCGGCCCCATTGGATTTTTGGGTTTACAAACCAGTTATGCGCTCAATACGTTATTTGGTATTCCTGATACTTTTATTACCCAGCTTATTATTATTATATTTGCCATTGCGCTTTACACGCTTTCAGCCATTAGTGGATTGGCTCGCGGTATGCAAATATTGAGTCGTCTTAATGTGATATTGGCTTCCGCACTGATGGTATTTATTTTGACGTTTGGGCCAACCAAATTTATTGTCAATGGCTATATTCAAGGCGTTGGCACGATGGTTCAGAACTTCATCCCGATGGCGACTTATCGCGGTGATGAAGGTTGGCTTGGTGGATGGACGGTATTTTTTTGGGGCTGGTTCTTGGGCTATGGTCCGATGATGGCGATTTTTATTGCCCGTATCTCACGTGGCCGCACTATTCGTCAATTGATTACTACGGTTTGTATTATTGCGCCGCTGGTTACGTGCTTTTGGTTCACGATCATTGGTGGGTCAGGTCTTGCGTTTGAAATTGCCAATCCCGGTAGTGTCAGTACTGCTTTTGAAGGCTTCAACCTGCCTGGGGCGTTATTAGCCATTACTCAGCAGCTGCCATTTCCTTTGATTATATCGCTATTATTTATTATTTTGACCATGATCTTTATTATCACGACAGGCGACTCGATGACTTATACCATTAGTGTCGTTATCAGTGGTGAGCACGAGCCAAACTCTATGATTCGTGCGTTTTGGGGCATTATGATGGGGATCACTGCTATCGTTTTAATCTCGCTTGGTGCGGGGGGCGTGACAGCGTTGCAATCTTTTATCGTGATTACAGCAGTGCCAGTGTCTTTCATTCTATTGCCGTCTTTGTGGAACGGACCACAAATTGCGCGGCAAATGGCTAGAGACCAAGATCTTTATCGTCCTAACCGAGTTGAGACTGAACATCTAATCATCGAGGAAGAAATGGCTAAAGACACAGCTGCCAGAAATATTGATCAAATAGATCATTAATATATCAGTCATTTATTGATTGTCTTATCGCGTTAATGAGCCTTGTGGCTTAAAGACCCTAACCAATCTGTGACTGGCTTCACGCATTATGTAAGGTGATAGGAATATGAAACAGACATTGCCAACCAACGATACTTTAGATGCCATCAGCTTTCGCACGCCTGATGTTGTGATGAAATCTGAAAGATTGGGTGCTATGCATCAAACGCGCATCAGCTTTGTGCGGACACTTTTACGTAAAATCGATCAAGAAAATTGGACGTTAAGTAAACATCTTTGGGAGTTGGATAAAGATGGTTATGGACAAGTTATCTATCGTTTGCTAACACCAGAACACGTTTATCACTTGGTCGTATTCTGTAATGAGCTTGCAGATGAAGAGCGCAATGATCGCGTTATTGCTCAAAAATGGGACGTCACGTTTGCTTTAGTTTATGGCGAGATAGATGAGGCGTTATTTGCTAACTTAAAAGCCAATGTACCGCTGCAAGAAGCAGGCCGCAACTCCCATAAGGTCATGGTGCTGGCTCGTGCGAATAAGAGTGTGCGCATTTTTGATCATATGGTTAGCGCTCTGGCTAGTGGACAGCAACCGGATCTTGAGGTGCTGGCGCAAGTCGGTTATATCCTACGCACTACCGCCGTCTATGGTAATGGTAAGTTTGGTATTTATGATTTCAAACCGCTTGATCATAGCGAAGACTTCAATCAATCATTTCGCGCGCAGATGTGTGCGGTTTATTTGTTGAGAGAGTTTAGCCTTGATTGGGTTGATTATTTGGCAAAGCAAAAAGGTGGTAGTAACGCCGTCAGCTTACATCCAGAGATTAAGCGTTATTTGGGTATCGGTAATGCGACTGGTCTTGGAATGGCACCCTATTTAATTAATCATCCGTGTGTGGTAGACCAATGGTTGAGTACTCGTGAAGCGGCATTACAAGCTGTATTGACTTGTGATATCGAGCCTAAAGCCGATAATAGCAAAATACAGCAATTCTCAACGTTAATAAGTCGTGCGATTCAACATTTCTCTGAAGTGGTGACCATTAATGAGCCACAAATCCTGTTGAATAGCATGGTGGTTAATGAGCTAACAATATTGCAAAAAACTCTTATGACTGATCTCAATGACTGCATTACATGGGCAGACTTTTTGCAGCGTAATGATCATCTAAGCTCTGAGAGCCAAGAAGTTATTATTTCTTGCATGATGGAGCTTTATCCTGAGCGTGTAGACGGGTTTTCAGGACAGGTTAATGCCGATGAAACGATGTCTTTACCCAGTGGTAAAGTGGTGCAAGATCTCATCGATGTATTAGAGGCGCGTTATCAGTGGGCCATTAGCATTGATTTTTCAAGCGATGACAATGTCTATTGGTTTTGGTATCGCTCTGAGGATAAAGAAGAGCCAAGAATGGGCGTGCGTGGACAAGAGCGAGGTGATGATAAGGAATTTCTACTAGATATTGGACGACAGGCAAATACCCTATATTTGGCATTACGCCAAGCAAATCCACAACAGCTTATTTCTGAATTTATCTTAACGCAGCCCAAATATCGCTCGATTGCACGTCGTGTCTGGACAATGGGTCATAAAAAGATGGGCGATATTCAAATTAATGTGTTGCAGAAAACCGCGTTACCAATGCATCTATTGCGCTGTAAGCTGTCTATGTTTGGGGCAACCAAATTTGATCCACGCTCGGATCGTTGGGTTCGTGTCACGCTATTCCAAGGCGCGCCTTTGTTTGACGACGTAGATAGCGACGAATGGTTGTTTCCTTTACTACCAACATTACCTTTATCCGTACAATAAGAAGGATTGAGACATGATTGTATCGCATAATGAAATCGTGACGATGGTCAATAAAGCGTTTTTGGGCATGCAGCGAGAAGTCGGTGAGGCGGATCTTATCGCCTCAATGGTAGCAGAGCTGCAAATGGCTGGACTCAACGGCATCTTACATTTTAACAATGCCAGTCCATTCATCGTGTCTGAACGCGATGTGCCGATTGAGATTCTCCATCAAGCTGATGACAAACTCACCTTGGATTTGCACGGTAGTAGTCTGGTCTGTCACTTGCCAGCGGTGATAGATTACGCGCTTGAAAAGATGGACGGTAGAGCCCACTTCAAAATTTATCTGCAAAACTGTCACAACCGCTGGCTGGCGTATAGTGAGCTAGTAAAATTGGCCGCAAAAGGCATCGCTTGTCTGGCAAAATGGGACAATGGTGCTGCACCCAAGCACACCATATTTACGCTAGACAAACGGTTCGTATATCCTGACTTGTATTATTTCGACGACGCGCAGAATAACTACAATACCAATGATATGGTGATTGAGCTGTCGACCGATAATTTTAATATTGAGCAAGATATTCACGGTTTTGATCATAAAATATCAACAGATGCGCTTTACGCGACCCATCAACGCGCTTGGAAAGAAGGCATTCATGTTGATGATCAACAGTGGTCAATACTTAAAAAACGCGCGGCTGCCATATTGGTCGAAAACAGTGAGGCATCGAGTAAAGGGGCAGGAGGCGTATAGGTCGGAAGGTTAAGCCTTGATTATGAAAGTGTAAGACATACTTAATGTTCGACTATAACGCTGGAAATGATCAATTGTATCGTTTTTCGACGATTGCTCTTTATATAGTTCATGCATCTAATTTTAATATAACTTATAAGTTTTTAAAAAAATCTAACCGTTCATCTATCAGACGAAGGGCTATTACTTGTCGATAAACAAAATCATATACTACTAAATAGCTCATAATTGTTGGGCAACTTAAGGAGAAAGGTATAAAGCTCGATATTTTTATGTTGAAAGTACTAGCTATATGTTTATTAATTTTTGCATTAATAACTACTGTGATAGTTAGGTTTCATTTGATGCAGCAAGTTGTCTTTTCTTAGTGCTAATCAACATTGCGAGTAAACGCTTGACTGAGATTGTCTATACTGACGCTAAGTGTATTCCCTATAATATAAATCCTACTATATGGCCGAGATCCTATAGTGGGAAATACATAAAAATAGTTAATAGAATATAAGTCGCCTTACTAAACATACTTTAGTAGGGCTTTATTTTTAATAGTGTTTTATACCAGCAGTATCTGGCGTGTCGATTTAATTTTTCGCTGACCATATCATCAGCCTCAAAGGTATAGACTGCTTAAAGCAGCGCAGTGGAGCCAGCCCAGAAATTTTACTTATGACACGAGTTATCAGCAAGCGCGTGCAGTATCCCGCAGGATTTAGCTGGCGCTTCTGTGGCACATTGTTGCCGCAACGCGAGTAGATGTCGCTTTAACTGAACCAACTCCTCAATACGTGTTTCTACCGCATCGATATGCTCATCCAACAACACATTGACCTCACCGCAGTTTTCATCAGGTTTATCTCTATACTGAAGCAGGGTTCGTACTTCATCCAAAGTCATGTCAAGCGTACGGCAGTGCAGGACAAATTGCAGACGTTCAAGATGCGCCGCATTATACAAACGATAATTGCCTTGGCTGCGCGTAGGCTCTGGTAATAACTCTTCTTTCTCATAATAGCGAATAGTTTCGACCGTCGCTCCTGTCCGTGTGGCAAGCTCGCCAATCTTGATAAGCATGTTCATCCCCTCAAATAATTCAATCCGTCAGTAATTACTTTAACGATTAAAGCTTATAGTAACTATAAGGTTCAATAATAAAAAAATCAAATGGCTTTGCTTTCAAATATTTTTGCTATCGAATATCTTTGCTATTAAAAGCTCGTCAAAAGCCTTGACCCTAAAGCCACTATAGGGTCCATACTGCCTTTAACAAGAGGAGGAATGACGATGCAATATCATGTTAAAGGGATGGACTGTGCAAGCTGTGTTGGCAAAATTGAACGGGCGCTCATACGTATGCCAGGAATCTCTGAGGTTCAGCTAAACTTTGCGACCCAAAAGTTAGCGCTAACCCTAGCACCTGATGCTGCAACTGACAGTAAAGATATCGAAAAGACCATTAAGCGCCTCGGGTTCGATGTGTCAGCATTAACTAATCAACAAGCGGATGGCGACACTGATAGTCATCAATCAGTGATAGAGGATGAACACTGGTGGCAAACCACAAAGGGTAAGCAGGTCATTGGTATTGGGCTTCTGTTAATCGCCGCATATGTAGTGTCTTTGATTTTCCCTGAATATGGCAAATGGACCTTTATTGCCGCTGTGGCTGTCGGTGTTTTCCCATTTGCTCGTAAAGCTTTTGCACTGGCATTAGTAGGTTTACCTTTTTCAATTGAAATGCTTATGTCTGTTGCGGCTATCGGCGCCCTTATCATTGGAGAGGCAGAAGAAGCTGCTGCCGTAGTCTTTTTATTTTCAGTTGGTGAGCTTTTAGAGAGCGTCGCGGCTGATCGTGCTCGCGCAGGCATTAGAGCGTTATCATCGCTAGTACCAAAGACGGCTATCTTGTTGGACGCACAAGGACAACAACGTCAGGTGGCAGCGACTTCACTACAAGTGAATGATAAAGTACTTGTGCGGCCTGGTGATAGAGTCTCTGCAGATGGCGTGATTGTTCAAGGGGTATCTAGCCTTGATGAGTCAACTGTGACGGGGGAGTCTGTTCCTATTGCCAAAACCATAGGCGATGACGTCTTTGCTGGTTCTATCAATGTGGAAGGGGCGCTACAAGTAAGAGTAGAGAAAACAGCGGCGAATAATACGATTGCTCGTATTATCGAGCTTGTGGAGCAGGCGCAAGCGTCTAAAGCACCGACCGAACGTTTTATTGAGACCTTTAGCCGCTACTATACGCCTATCGTCATGGCGATTGCCGTGCTGGTCATTATTGTTCCACCGCTACTGATGGGAGCAGAGTGGGGGACATGGCTATATCGTGGTTTGGCTTTATTGTTGATTGCGTGCCCTTGTGCCCTTGTACTGTCTACACCAGCTGCTATTGCCTCGGGTTTGGCTGTCGGTACGCGTCATGGCATGCTTATCAAAGGGGGTCATGTCATGGAGCTAGTGGGTCAGGTCAGCACCGTGGCTTTTGATAAAACGGGAACGTTGACAGAAGGCAAACCTCGGGTAACCGATGTCATTGGTTTTAAAACAGTAGATGGCAATGCTGAGGGTCACGATACATTATTGGCACTGTTTGCAAGCGTCGATGCTACCTCCAGTCATCCGCTTGCTATCGCTATTGTGGATCATGCCAAGGCCGCTAACGTCGTCATACCTGAGTCTTCTAATGCTTTTGCGACTGCAGGTAAAGCGGTTCATGCAACGGTTGCTGGGCGTTCTTTAGCCATCGGCTCGCCCGTTTACGTCGCCGAAAACGTTATGTTATTAGATGAGCAACAGACTCAAATTGAGACGCTACAAAACGAGGGTAAGACGGTATCAGTTTTGTTTGATGATCAAACGAGGTCGGTACTCGGATTGGTCGCTCTACGTGACGAGTTGCGAGAAGATGCACAGCAAGCCATTGCACAGCTTCAAAAGATGAATGTGCGCTCTGTCATGCTTACAGGTGACAATAGCCGTACGGCAAAAGCGCTTGCCAGTCAGCTAGATATAGAGTGGAAAGCGGAGTTATTACCTGAAGATAAGTTGCGTTTGCTTAGCGAGATGCAAGCGAGTGGTAAAATAGCGATGATTGGTGATGGCATCAATGACGCACCCGCTTTGGCAACGGCAGATGTTGGAATTGCCATGGGTAGCGGTACCGACGTGGCTATCGAAACGGCTGATATTGCCCTATTAAAAAACCGCGTGGTAGACATGGCAAATCTCATTGCCTTATCACGCGCCACGATGCGAAATATCCATCAAAACGTTGTCTTTGCACTGGGTTTAAAAGGAGTGTTTCTCATCACGACTGTGTTCGGTATAACAGGACTTTGGATTGCGGTACTGGCTGACACTGGTGCTACTGTGCTGGTTACTCTGAATGCGCTGCGTTTATTGCGCTTTAAAACAGGGTCTTCTAATTAACGGCTATTGAAGAATAAAGTAAAGAATAAAACGGTCTCGATCACATCAGAGACCGTTTTATCAAAACTGTGATATACCAGTAGAACATTATGATTTTTTAAAGTAAATTTCAGCCGCTTGATTATTAAAGGTTTGTATGCCATTTTTAAAGCCAGCCAGTGCTTGAGTATTCGAGCGGATAGCCTCAACTGCATTTTTAGACTCTAGTACGACGAGTGTGGCAGGTGCACCAACCTCAATCACGCTGTTTATTGTTAATAATTTAGCAGCATTTTTAGTAATCATATCAAAGGCATCATTTATCTCGTCATCTGTAGATAACTGCGCAAGATTGGCATACATATTTGCCATTCTTATCAAAGATGCATCACCATAGGGTGTAAAAGCATTTAAAATATTATTGCTAGAAATAGTTGTATTGATACCTAGCTCTGCGAATTGATTGGCATTGACCGTTCCTCTCGGAATCAAGGCCTCATAGCCACTACCGTTTATATAGATGTCAGTTGCAGGTAATACCGTCAAAGTAATATTGGCTTGTTTAAGTAGTCCTGCCATCTCACCACGCTTCATTTTGTCCATGGCCGACAGCTTGGTAACGTGACCAATAGAAACACGGCCTTGATAATCACGTTTGATGGTTTCTTCGACCAGTTTTGGTATGCTTGAATTTTGTGGATCTAAGTCAAAATCAAGATGAAAATCCACGTCAACGTCAAACTTTTCAGCGATATCAAATATCATCTCAATATGCTTATCTGGGTTTTCGTCTTTATAGGGGCAACCCCCAATAAGATCTGCGCCTTGCTCTAGTGCTTGCTGTAATAGCTGTTGAGTGGTAGGTTTGGTAGTAAGACCCGACTGAGCAAACGCACAAATCGCAATATCCACAGCAAACGCATATTTGTCGCGTGCTCTTTTTATGGCATTAAAACCTGCTAGCTCTGTTTTCTCATCCGTTTCTACAAAGGTGCGTAGGCCAACGGTGCCTTTTTTGATGGCCATTTCAATGACTTTTGAGGCGCGATTAAATACATCTGCTTCAGTAAAGTCCTCTTTCGCCTTACCTGTCTGTTCAACCGCTTCAGTAAGCGTACCTTCACTGATGCTACAACGGTCTAGAATACAGGCTTTATCGAGATGAATATGACTTTCAAAAAATCCTGAACACACAAAATGTCCTTGTGCATCATAAGTGTTTGTAGACACGTTAGCTTCTTCACCAGCTTTTTCGTCTTCAATGACCTCAATACTTTCAATATGCTCGTTTTTAATGTGAATATTAACGGGATATTGGTAGCTTATGAGCCGAGCGTTACGTATGGTTAAATCAGTCATTAATTTAGCTCCTTCAATTATTTATTAGCTTTAATATTTTTTGCTAAGGGCGGGTATCGAATGACTTATAATGAAACATTGTCACTTTTATCTATTATCTTCTTAATATTTTCAGCTTTAGAAGCTTTAAAACGAAGCCAAACGACATTTAAAGAATATTGAGAGAGTGTCAACTACTACTATTTGCTATATTTGGGTTCCTATCAGAAATTGGCAGACCTACACTAATGTTAAAAAAACAACTATCTTTAACTATAATATCCATTTTTCCATTATGAGCATTAATAACTGCTTGCACGATAGACAGCCCTAATCCTGTACCTGAATGCAAGGTATTATGTTTATGGTGACGATAAAATCGCTCAGATAATTTATCCGCTTCTGTCTGTGTTAGTGGTGCCGCTAATTGATTGGTAAATACTATATTTAAATAAGGTTTGAGGTCAGCTGTGACTTTTTTCTCATCGCCATTTAGAGCCCTGTTATTAATAATAGACGCCGTAATAGTAATCACACTGTCATTGGCGGCATAATAAACCGCATTTGATATCAGGTTTGCAAACAGCCTTTGTAGCAAGGGGTCATCGCCTAATACTGACTCAAAGTTACCACTTTTCTCAAACAATATGCTCTTATCTTCTGCAATTAATTCATAATAACCTATCATCTTTGTGATAAGGGCCTCAACATTAACAGCCGTAAATTGCGAGTCATAAAGTCCTTTTTGTGTTTTTGCTAATAACAGCATGTTGTTAATCAAGCCTGATAGCTGCTCAATCGTTTCATTCTGATCATGGAGTTGCTCAATATACTCAGAACGGTCTCTGGGCTTGCTTAACATCACTTGGGTTTGAGTACCTAGGGTGGCAAGAGGGGTACGTAGCTCGTGAGCAATATCATCTGAGAAACGCGATAACGCTGCAAAATTGTGTTCAAGTTTATCCATCATGGCGTTATAAGCATCTGCTAGCGGTCGCAATTCACTAGGCATATTATTAATAATAATACGATCATCAAGCTGTTCTGTGTTGATTCGGGTCATTTTCTGTCTAATAGTTGATAATGGTGTAAATCCTAAGTGCACACTAAAAGCCGCCACAAAAACCAAGATGAAGGTAATGGCGATGAGTATTATGATTAGTTGGCGGTTAAATTGGGCAAGGTATTGATGATGCACATCAATCGGTAAGGCGATGAGTGCCAAACGCCCAGAGTGCTGAATAACAAGTGCTCTATAATGACGATGGTCAATATTCAAATCGAACGGCTGTTCGTGATAGCGTTTCCAAAGTTTAATGATTGAAAATTTATACTTTGACTCACCCATAAACCCTATAGGTTTACTGGTAAGAATTTGCCCTTTATTATTCGCAATCATCGTTTTTATATCGTAGTCTAGTTCTATATTCTGTAGTGTCTGCAATTTTCTAGGTTGATTTAAGGTGGGTGCTATGTCTTTAGTATCAGATGTGCTATCAGTCATATATTGACGCAAGTTTAACGCTGCGTGGGTTAGTATTTCTGAATCCATCTGTTCGAAATGACCATTTACGGATCGTTGAATCCAAAGGTATAAGCAGATTTGGGTGATGACCACACAGAGTGTTAACAGAAATATCGTCCGCCATAACAATGAGAGGCGTCCATTGGTTACGATAGGGGTCATATCATTTATTTTCTATTGATAGTGTTGAATCATGACTGCTATCCATAACCTCTAGTCGGTAGCCCATACCGCGTACCGTATGTATCAGCTTCACTTCATAGTCATCATCGATTTTAATTCTTAAGCGTCGAATTGCCACATCAATGACATTGGTATCGCTATCAAAATTAATATCCCAAACCTGAGAGGCAATGACCGAGCGTGGCAATACTTCACCTTGACGCTCTAGTAAAAACTGTAACAAGGAAAACTCTTTTGCGGTCAATTTAACCGGTAGCTCATCTCGATAGACGGTACGCTTAGCGATATCCATCTTTAAATCTGCAATTTGCATCAGATTGCTGCTGTAATCAGCCTGATTGGCACGACGTAGCAAGCTCTTTATTCTCACCAACAGCTCAGCAAAGGCAAAAGGCTTAGTTAAATAGTCGTCACCACCAATCTCAATGCCCTTAATGCGATCAGCTAAGTCATCTTTAGCAGTCAAAAATAAAACGGGGGTGTGTTTACCTGCCGCGCGGTAGTTACGCACGAGCTCAAAACCGTTGATGTCAGGTAACATCACATCCATGATAACAGCATTAAAATCTTCACTTATTAAGGCGTGGTAGCCATCCAGCCCAGTAGTGTAATGCTCAACGATAAATCCTGCCTCGGTCAGACCTTTTTTTATATAGTCCGCAAGTGATACCTCATCTTCAACTAATAGTAATTTCATGACAGGCACGCGTTTATTGGTTAAATTTATAGTATGAATGATAGAGGAATGTTGACGATATTTCTACGACATGACCGCAACATGACAAAATTGTCATCTTTGCGTCATGTTGTTGTCAGAGTCATCATACTAAACTATTCATAATCTTAATTTATTGCCAGATTGATTCATAAATAGTATCAAGCATTATTAAGTACTGATTGCGCACTATCAAACCATATGAGAGCCACTATGAAAACCCCTACAAAGAAACTTAGTTTTCATGCTAACCGAAAGTCTAATAATTTATGGCAGGGTACACTGGTATTACTGGCTTCATCAGCGTTACTTGCTTGTAGTCAACCTGAAAGTAGTGCCTCCAACACAAGTCAAAGTTCTATAAAAACTGAACAGCAGGTTGTTACTGCGAATGCAGCTGAGCCACATGTTATAGCTAGCTCTTTGATGAATTCGCCTACAAATAATCCAAATTTACTCAAAAATATATCAGTAATTGTTTATAAAGATGTGAATTGTGGCTGCTGTAAAGATTGGATAAGTCATGCAGAAAATAACGGTTTAGGCGCAACGGCACAAAATGTTGCGGATGTGACATTATTTAAAGACCGTTATGGCGTACCAAACGAGATGCGATCCTGTCACACCGCCGTCACCACTGACGGCTACGTTTTTGAAGGTCACGTACCCGCCAAATATATGGCGCAGTTTTTAAAGAATCCGCTAGCACAAGCCATTGGACTTGCTGTCCCTGGAATGCCAGTAGGTAGCCCAGGTATGGAATATCAGGATAAATTCATGCCGTATCAAGTCATGCAGATTAATAAAGACGGTACTACCCAAGTTTATGCAAATATTAACTCTACTACCCAACAATTATAAATTATAGAGGTCGCTTTATGGACAATGCTCATCAAAAAAAGATGAATCCCTATGTGAAGTTTACGTTGATGATCGTGACGTCCACAGTCGTGATGTTCATCATGATGTATTTCAATACATATCAACTAGATCATGTGTATTTTAGTGAGACACGCGCTTATATGGCGTTATATATGGGCGCGGTCATGGCAATAATTATGCTCGCTTTCATGGGTAATATGTATAAAAAAACTAAGATAAATTTGATGGTTTATGGCGTTAGTGTTGTACTCTTTGCCATCGGTTTATGGAGTGTTAGATCTCAATCAACCGTTGACCAAGTAGACTGGATGCAAGCAATGATTCCGCATCATTCGATTGCTATTTTGACCAGTACTCGTGCTGATATTGAAGATCCACGTGTGCGTGAATTAGCAGATGGCATTATCAAAACACAAAAGAAAGAAATTGCTGAAATGCAAGAGTTGATTGAAGAGTTAAAGTAAAACGCATTATTTAATCTATTCATTTTAAGGGTATATCATGACTATTAACCATAAATCAGGCTTTTCAGTATTGGCTATCAGTATCAGTCTTGCCCTTTTTCTAAGCGCTTGTCAGCCAGCTAATGATATCGCTAAGATGCCAGTAGTGGAAGAGGGAGCATCCGTTGGTACTACTGAAGCAGATGCGACAGCGATCGACCCCCATGCTGAGCATAATATGAGTGCTGGTACTATGGTGGCTCATAGCACACCGATGACGCCAATGCTCAAAGACTATACCGAGTCCATGACTAAAATGCATGAAGAGATGATGATTGGTATGAATTATAATGATCCGGATGTGGCATTTGCCCAAGGCATGCTCGGTCATCATATTGGTGCGGTGGATATGGCAGAGATTGAGCTTAGATACGGTACTGATGAAGAGATGCGACAATTGGCGCAAGAAATCATAGAGGCCCAGCAGCCTGAGATTAAACAGATGAAAGCGTGGCTCGCCGACCATCCTGATTCCGCTGAACCAATAGCCAATACTAAAGTCATGCAACAAGCCTACGCTGACGGTATGGACGCCATGAATGATAATATGATGTCAAGCATTGCTGATCCTAGACCGGACATGGCATTTGCTCGTGGTATGTTAATGCATCATATCGGCGCAATCAATATGGCAAAAGTTCAGCTTAAATATGGTAAAAATGAAAAAATGCGAAAACTGGCGCAAGAAATCATTGATGCCCAACAGTCTGAGATTGAGCAGATGCAAAGCTGGATTAAAGCGAATAAAGGATAAGCGCATTGTTTAAGACCTTGCTAGTGAGCATTCATCTACTTAAACAAAGATTATTAAACCTAAAAAAACAGCTCTCTAAACATGTATTTTAGTCGCTGCTTTTTTAATTACCATCACTTAACAGTGTAGAAAACAATAAACTATAAAATGTATTAATTTTCGCCGCACAGACAACACTGAACCCTTCCGTCAAATTCGTACAGCTAAACTTGGGAGATTCTATTTACGCAACCTAACGATAAAAGTTAAACCACACTTGTCTTGGCAGTCTATAGCCCAAACTCTTTTGAATTCTTGTTGGATTATAATGCAGCTCAATACACCCAACCATATCGTTGATCGCTATAAATCTTGTTTTATAAGCTTGAGGATAGATTAGTTAATTTTTCCTTACGGAACAATGCTCCTCACCCGAGAAGTTTTTTATCCTCTCATTGTTAAAGTAATAATCTTTATCGCTTATTAAGCTCGTAAACTGCTGCTTAATAATCCTATGGTAGGCATGGCTACAGTACTAACTGACTATGTCAGCGTGAACAATTAGGTTTAAGCTAGGACGTCTTTTTTTGATTATTATGAGAAAAGCTGTCACGATGAAATCGGGACAGCTTATAAATAGATTTAATCATTCTTAAGATATCTAATGGATCCTGTATTTAATAAGATAAATATCTCAGTGAAGTACTATTGAACAACCTTGTCATTATAGCCGAGAGAACGAAAAGCCATTTTTAGATTACTGTTATGCTCAAGAATTTTTTTCTCAACTCTCATATATTCTTGCTTTAGTTTGTCGTCAATCTCATGCAAACGTTCAGAGTACCCATTCTTTTTCATTTCAATTTTTTGCGCTTTTAGTGCTTGCCATTCTGCTACGGTTTGCATGAAGGCGTTATGCTCAAAATTAATACGGTCTTGGAAGGTTTTCATAGCATGAGGAATATCTAGACCGGCTGACATTACTGTACTAATCTTTTGCTGAGCTTGTTTAAATTGCATTTTTACTTCGGCGTGTTTGATAGTAGCATTATCAACGGTACGTAAATCAGTAGTCAGACCCACTTTAGATAGACCCGCAATCAACCATTTAGTCGGATCATATTGCCACCATTTGACGCCATTACGATAGTCGTATTGAAAGAAGTGATGGTAATTATGATAGCCTTCGCCCCATGTGAATATAGCGAGGAAAAAGTTGTCACGTCCACTATTAGTATCGGTATAGGGACGTGAACCAAACATATGGCAAAACGAGTTGATAAAAAAAGTAAAGTGATGAGTTAATACCAAACGTAATAGACCAACAATCACTAATGAGCCCCATACATCGCCAAGTAACCAACCCAGCGCCGCAACCAGGCTTACATTCGTCACCAATACCCATATGCCATAGTATTTATGTTGAATCTGTAAGACTTTATCTTTAGTTAAGTCTGGAATGTTCTTAAAATCCATCTTACGGCTTGGATAGTTGCGTAACATCCAACCCATGTGACTAAAGAAAAAGCCACGCTTCACAGAGTAGGGATCGCCAAATGGATCATCAACATAGCGGTGATGGTCACGATGACTAGAAGCCCAATCAAAAGCTGAGCCTTGCACAGCAAAAGTCGCTCCTAATAATAAAAAATTTCTCACTATCGGATGAGCTTTATAAGCTTGATGTGACAATAAGCGATGGTATCCTGCTGTAATACTCATACCCGTCCATACCATAAAAGCAGCAAATATACCCCAAACAGGCGCACTGACTTGGTGAGTCATCAAATACCATGGGGTAATAATGACTGCTGCAATTGGCGTTGCTATCAAAATAGCAGCAGGTATCCAATTAATTGGAGCTTTTCTAAACTCAAGCTCTCTGATATCAACCGCTTCATTTATAGAAGTATTCTGTCTATTAGAGGTCTTAGTTACTCTGTTACCAAGATATGCCCTAAGAGTTGTGATATAGGAGTTGATGGTTTTTAGAGATTGTCTACTGAATTTAAGAGGCCAGCCTACCGTATTTTTTATACTCATATAACATCCATTATATTCTTAGCATTTTTCTTTGGTTTAGAAGCTATTAGACTTGAGACTGTCAAATAAGCTCTATTGACTATTAAGAATTTCGTCTAAACATCAAGAATGATGCAGGTTGTGGTGGCATGAGCATATAATTTGCCATCAGGCCCTACAATTTTGCCTTCAGCAGTCGCTGTTCTTCGACCAGCATGAATGACTTTACCTTCAGCTCGTACTAAAGGTGTTGCCACTGTCAAAGCTCGTACCATATTTACTTTTATCTCTAACGTTGTATAGGTTTTTCCTGCTGGTAAGAGAGTATGTACAGCACAACCAACAGCAGAATCTAAAAGCGTACAAAACCAGCCACCGTGGACTGTACCCAGTGGATTGTAATGATGACGCTTTGGACGCCCTTGAAAAACGGCAATACCTTTTTCCATATGGATAGGAGTGTAGTCAAGTGTTAGGCCGATAGGAGGATGAGGTAGCTCTCCTGCAAACATAGCATTAAAAATATCCATACCACTGCGAGTGGTTAAGTCTGATAGTGGAATAACACCAGCGTCACCTAGCTTTTCTCTAATACGTGCTTCTTCTGCTTCCCATGTTGCTATTGTTTCTTCAACATTCATTTTCAATTCCTTAAAACGATAAATAAGAGGTTAGCCCATTCTTATAAAGACTAAAGTTTCCTCAATTAATACTTTTAATGTCCGCTTTTATTTTTAAAATACATCGTTACATAGCCGATTAACCAAAAGGCACAAATTGCTTGAAACCAGATAAGACTGTGCATGGCAACGGTCATAATATTATCAGTCTCAACGTTGTAGTGTAGTAATGACAATAAACCCATCAAGGCGTACAAATAAAGCCACCAATGCCCCTTGTTCATTTGGCTTTTGACAGCCACGATCAAGCCATAGATACCGATTGGTGTCATGACGAACCAAAAAGCATCTACCAGATGAGGGGATAACCAATCAGGCTCAGGATAGTGGTCAAAATGAATCACATTATGAACATAGTGCAAAATGCTCGAAAACACATTAAGTAATACAATGAAAATTAAAGTTTTATATTGTTTGTAACGGTTTATCATGGTGTACCTTGTTGATCGTATCTAAAATATCTTGCCAAATATGAGTGTTTTTACTTCTAAAATAACCAAAATGCCCAATTGATTGTCCTGATCCCTTACGAATGCTATAGCGTTTAAAAATGATAGGTTGATCGCTAGTCACATTTTTCCAAAAATTATGCAGGTTGCGTTCAGTACAAATTTCATCATCATCGGCAGTGAAGACAAAGGTTGGCACATTGAAATTTTTATAAGTACCAAGAGGAATGGTTTTGCCATAGAACTTGTCAGAGAAAAACAGCTCTTTTTCTCGGCACCAGGCCCCCCATTCATCTGTAAAACCAGCAGGCAAATCTTCCATAAGTCTTAGGTTTTTAGCGGGTACATAATTAAAAATTTTATTACTAAGTGGCGCCAAAAAACGGAAAAAGAAATTGGCTTTAAGGCGATAACGAGGCGGCATATAGCTAAAATATCCCGCTGAAACAGCTACTGCGATTAGAGCATCCAATCGATCAGCGTTATGAGCAAGACCCACCTGTTGGCCTCCAGTGCTATGACCTACGCAATACAAGGGTAAATCATTGAATAGGCGCTTAGCTGTATCGATGGCAGCTGGAATGTCATAGCGCCCAATATCAGAATACTGATAATGACACTCCTTTAGATGACTTATTTTAGAATCGCAAAACCCTCTATAGTTCCAAAGAATGACATGAAAACCATGCTCTCTTAAGTATTTAGCAAACGGCAAATAATAAGAAGTTTTAGTGGCGGTTCCTGGATTTATTAGAACAACGGCTTTAGGGTTATTAGCTTTATAGAGTGTTGCACGCAGCTCGACGTTGTCATCCGTCAATATATTGATATCCATAAATAAGCCCGCTTGTTGTTAATTAACGCCTACTATAAACTATGGACATTACTCCACAGTCAAGTATTAATTGAGAGGGCCCGATTATGAATATAAAAGAATTAACTGAGACAGTCGGATTAAGCAGAGATACAATTCGTTTTTACGAAAGAGAAGGGTTGATATCGTCGCCATCTAGAAGAGCCAATGGCTATAGAGATTATGACGATAAAACGGTCGATCAACTTAATATGATTACTATGGCCAAAGAGTTAGGTTTTACCTTAAAAGAGATTAAAGAGTTAACAGAGTTACTGTATTCAAATAGCCTGACCCAATCACAAATGGGTGAAAAACTTCTAGAAAAGAATAAGCAGATTGAAGTTAAAATTTTAGAGTTGTCTAAAATGAAAGCATTGATAGATAATGCTTTAAAAGGTATGTGCGAGTATAAAGATAAGTTGGCACTTCAGTAGGTTATCGTCAAACTGTGTGATTCAAACCTCTTAGATTTGAATTTACACAGTTGAAGACTAGGACTAGTTAAAAGAAATTTTTTAGAACTTATCATTCTAAGTATTTATTCTACTTATCGGCAATATTATTAAGTTTCATTAATTGTTCACTCGAAAGCTGTACATTCATTGAGCCCAAGTTTTCATGTAAATGTTCTATTGAAGAGGTTCCAGCAATCACTAAAATATTAGGTGATCGATGTAATAGCCAAGCTAAAGCAACTTGTTTAGCAGTAGCACCTACTTCATTAGCAACGTCAGAAAGAATTGATGACTGTAATGGCGAAAAGCCGCCAAGAGGGAAGAACGGTACATAAGCAACGCCTTCTTTGGCTAATCTGTCAATAAGTTCGTCATCATGTCGATATATAAGGTTGTACTGGTTTTGTACACAAACAATATTGGCAATCGTCACAGCTTCATCATATTGTGCGGAAGAAACACAAGAAAGACCGATATGGTTAATCAAACCTTGCTTTTGTAACTCTACCAGAGTGTTGAGTGGTTCAGCCAGTGATCTATTATCAGCGCCTTCAGCATTTCCTAGACGTAAATTTACAACGTCTAAAGTATCTACCCCCAAGCTAGTAAGGTTTTCATTAACTTGTTTAATTAAACCGGCTTTCGAACAGTCAAAATTCCATGAACCATCGTTACCACGCTCGACACCAACTTTGGTTATAATTACCAAATCATCGTTATAAGGACTCAGCGCTTCATAAATAAGCTCATTAGATACGTGTGGACCGTAGAACTCAGCGGTATCAATATGGTTAGCACCCAAAAGAACCGCTTCGCGTAAGACTGCAAGAGCATTGTCTCTATCAAGAGGTGGTCCCATTACGTGAGGACCAGGCAACTGCATTGTACCGTAGCCCATACGTTTTAGCGTCAATGTTGTACCAGGAAGTGTAAAATCACTATTTAGGTTTCTTACAGTACTCATGTTTTTCTCTCTAGGTTATATATAGTATGGAATAATTAAAAAATGAGCAACGCGATAAAAGTGGTATATATCCAGCCACTTAATGTTTTAATTTATAAGAAGTCAATAACTCCTAATATGTCACAGTCATTACAATATGACGAATTAATCCTGCACTACTAAGTGCACTTTCAATGTCATTATTATCACCTGATTACATGGTAACTAGCATGTGCAGTCGAGCCAACCAATCATTCTTGTCGAAATTACCTCTCTTTAGCAAAGTGTTTTTGTCTGCTAAACAAGCAAATGAGCTATGCTAAAGAAATTATAGAAGCAAGCTTGGTAAGCTAGGGCTTGTTCTCATTTTTAGCCTATTTAGTCGCCTTAGCTCAGATTAAGGATAGAGCCTAAGTATATTAAAAGAAATTTATTACGATTAAAAAAATCAGCACCTACAGAATAGAATTCAAAGCTAAAGCCATCATTTGACTGTTTTATACCTTTATCAAAATTACGTCAGCATTTATCAATCAGATAGATAAAAATATCAATTTTAGTTTATTATCATTCATAACTGATATATTACATACCATTTGCACAAGGACAGATGATGAATTTTGTCACTATCGATGTAGAAACTGCTAACTCAGATGTCGGCTCTATTTGCCAAATAGGTATGGCGAAGTATATAAAAGGTAAGCTGATAGATACCTACTGTAGTTTTATAAGACCACAGTCTAGTTTTAGCCGAACGAATATAGATATTCATGGTATTGATAGTAACCAAGTAAAAGATGCACCTTCCATATTTGATATCTATGGCAATATTATTCAATTTATCGGTAATAATGTTGTGGTCAGTTATACCGATTTTGATCAAAGAGCAATAACGAAGTGTTTATTAGATCATGATTTGCCACTACCGTCTTGGCAATGGGTAGATGCCTCTGTCATGGTACGCGATACCTGCCAGCGGTTTAGTACATCAGGATATAATCTTGCTAATGTATGTAAGGAATGGCGGTACGCGTTTGATCATCATGATGCACTAGAAGACGCCAAAGCGTGTGGGTTTGTGACGACAACCATTCTTAGAGAAAATAATGCTTCAATCACAAAATGGTTAAATGCTCAGCCATCTCATTCAAAAAATAGTAATAGTCGGACACAGCGCTTCACTCAAAACCGATCTATAGAAGGTAATGAGCAAGGGCGGTTTTTTGGATTAAATATTTGCTTTACAGGCGAGCTATCTATAAAACGCGCAGAAGTTGCTGATATTGCAGCAAGGCAAGGTTTTCATGTTAAAGCCGGTGTATCTAAAAACCTCAATTATTTAGTTGTAGGTACACCAGATTTAACATTACTAAATGGACATGATAAAAGTAGTAAACAACGTAAGTCAGAGACACTAATTGCAGAAGGTGTCGACATCAATATTCTTACAGAACATGATTTTCTTAAAATGCTTAAGCTTTAATCTTGCTGTACAGCTCTTTTATCTAATTCTCTTGGAATGGGTTTTATAGGTAATGAAAAACTTTATCGACAATGTATTGGCGCTATTCAGAGAGAAATATGACGCCAAAAAAGATGAGACGAAAACTCATTTTATAGATTTGCCGCCTGACATAAAGCCGTCTAAAAATATTGTAGAGACCGAAGTTAATTTAGACGTTGCAAACCATAATAACTTTGCTAATCCCAGCACCCAAAATCGTTATGCGAAACAAAGCAAGACGAGAAGGTATCGTGATGAGCATTTAGATGATGTGGGGGAGCTGGCAACCTTTGTTATCTCGTCAAACAAGCAAAAGCATGATATTGCTTCATCGAACCGCAAACTAGGACGCTGGGTATCAAGGCATGAATCTCTAAAAATACAGGGACGTATCATTGATAAGGGCTTTTTTTATTTTGGTGGTAAGCTTGAAACTTTGATTGGTTACGGCACTGAGCCATCGTTAATAAATGATAGCTTATCGGTCGGTTCGCCAAAAGTTATTTATAGCACCTCACATATCCATAGTGACGAGTCGCTTGGCTATTGGCCAAGTTATGCAGCTTTATCACCCTTGTGCCGCGGGGCTTATTTGGATTGGTTGGCCTCAGATCGGGCGAATCCCAATACACCAATTGGATATGTTTTCATTTACTTTGGTGGGTTTGAACGTAGAGTGATTGAAGGTATTAGTGACGATAGCGTGTCTGATGATGAGTTCGTTAATATTTATAATGAGGTGTTACGGCTGCATGATATTTATGGCAAACAGTCCTCATTCAGTAACTACTCAGCGAATTTTTTAGAGTTTATGACACTAGTACGCTCGCCACTATCTGAAGAAAAAATACAAACAGCACAGCTTTTATCGCCGCCAGCCAGTAGTCAAAACCTAACCTTTAAAATGCAATTAGCAAAAATGGTAACCTTAAAGTTACCTATTCCTGCTACCTTAGCATGGGAATGGCTCATTTTTTCTAATGTATATAATTTCAAAACACCTGCAAGGCGCTGTGAATCAGAGTTCAAAGATCTGTTTGAGGTTTTATATCAAAAAACTTATCTCAATGGATTTATCGTCCCTCCTAATAAAACCAAATTAAAAATTAGCTATCGTGCTGCGAGCCAATCAATTGTGAGTGTTGACCTTACCCTCGATGATTTGCAAGACCCAAGCGCCTTAAGATCGCCTATCAAAAAACTGATCGAGATTGCCGAACAATGTAACGAGGCTTTGGATGCTTACAGTCGCTATCTAGGGAGAGAGGATAACTCTGCAACAGACATAGACGCCATTATGTTACTGCCAAAAGTGCTTATTCAGCAGCAAGCATATCGAGAAAAATATCCAGTCATACAAAACTTTAAGGCATGGGCAGAATCTGTTACTCAAAACGATGAAGGGCTGACGACAGTTAAAGAGCTATGGAGATATTTGGATGAGCGGTCGTCACATACTATGCCCAAATCATTTGCTAAAAAACATAGTGAGATGATAACCAATTTAGCTGAGTTGGCTGGCTTCGGTGTTGTACCAGATCAGCGTTATCATCAGACCAGTCTTAAACCGGATGGATATGTGGTTTTATTTGATGGTGGTCATGGTCAAGACTTTGACCCGAGTGCATCATTTTACCAAATCAGTTTGGCGCTTAGATTGGGTGCCATGGTTGCAACCATTAATGGCTATGTCGATAAAAGAGAGGTGGATACGCTACTGACGATTATTGAGCAAGACACTCAGCTTACTGCTATTGAAAAGGCGTCGCTAAAGGCTTATCTGTTATGGCGCTTAAATAGCCCCTCTAATATGGCGGGTCTAAAAGCAAAGCTAGCAGTACTTAATGAGAAGAACATTAGCTTTATCAGTCGTTTTATCATCTCAGTTGCCTTAGCTAACGGTAATGTAGAGCCAAGTCAAATCAAACAAATTGAAAAGTTGTACCAGGCTCTAGGTCTTGATAAAAACTCAGTAGTTAGTGATATTCATCATTTAACCAGTACTAAAAAGAGCGTGCCGACGTTTAGTGGTGCGACACAGCAAAAAACGACCAATGACAATAGTGTTGGGGTTAATGTTGAAATCTCAGATCGTAATAGTAAGCCGTTTATTTTTAATACGGAATTACTAGCTGCTTATGAAAGCGAGACAGGCGACGCTAAAGCAATGCTGGCAAGTATATTTGCAGTAGATGATGACGATATGGAAGCGGATAATGAATCCCTATCAGATGAGCAAATAAATAATGACACTGAGATTGATAGGGCCAAAGAATCTGTTGCTAAAGGTCTAGATACGATTCATAGTAAGTTGTATCAACAGCTTATTAGTAAAGAAGTATGGCAAAGAGAGGAAGCTGAAGTGTTATGTGAGTCCTTAAATTTAATGATAAATGGGGCGATCGAGACTATCAATGATTGGTCGTATGACAATGTCGATGCCCCAGTATTAGAAGCTGAGGATGAGATAGTGATTGACTATGAGATTGTCGAAGAATTAAAAATATTGGACTAAATATAAGAATCAGTAAGGATGCATAATGAGTGGTAAAAAAATTAGAGCAAAAGAGCGTGATGCTATTATTCAGTCATTGAAGGCGGGAGTCACGCCCAAGGTAGGGATTCAGCATATCCAAGTGGGGCGTATGAATGAGCTTAAAGCGCTCATAAGTGATATCGAGCGCGTCGCTGATGGTGGTTCGGCGTTCCGTCTTATTATTGGTGAGTATGGTTCAGGCAAGACCTTTTTTTTAAGTGTGGTAAGGGCGATTGCGCTTGAGCGTAAACTGGTCACTGTTAATGCTGATTTGTCACCTGACAGGCGTATCCAAGCATCGTCAGGACAAGCAAGAAACTTATATTCTGAGCTTATGCGTAATTTGTCTACTCGTAATAAACCAGATGGTAATGGTTTGGCCAGTGTAGTAGAGCGCTTCATTATAGAAGCACGCAAACAAGCAGACAGTACTGATGAGGCTATTAGTGAGGTTATCCAGCACAAGCTGGCTGAATTAACAGAATTGGTTGGCGGCTATGATTTTGCCAAGGTTATTGAAGCTTATTGGCAAGGGCACGAAGAAGGGAATGATGAGCTAAAGGTCAATGCAATTCGATGGTTACGTGCAGAGTACTCAACAAAGACCGATGCTAGACGTGATTTAGGCGTGCGTACTATCATATCTGATGCCTCTTTTTATGATGCGCTTAAGATAATGAGTTTATTCGTACGGCAGGCAGGCTATCAAGGATTGTTAGTCAATCTTGATGAGATGGTCAACTTGTATAAGCTTAATAGTACACAAGCACGCCAAGCCAATTATGAGCAGATTTTACGTATTCTAAATGACTGCTTACAAGGTACCGCTGAGCATCTAGGGTTTTTATTGGGCGGTACGCCAGAGTTTTTACTCGATCCGCGCAAAGGGTTGTATAGCTATGACGCCTTGCAAACGCGATTAGCAGATAATAGCTTTGCCAAGCGGGCAGGTGTCATTGATTATTCCTCACCTGCATTGCATTTGGCTAGCCTCACACCAGAAGAGTTATATATCTTACTTAAAAACCTGCGTCATGTTTATGCAGGTGGTGATGAAGCTGAATATCTGGTACCTGATGAATCCTTACAAGCTTTTTTACAGCATTGTAGTCAAACCATCGGTGATGCTTATTTTAGAACGCCTCGTAATACCATTAAAGCGTTTTTGGATATGTTAGCTGTCATTGACCAAAACCCAGACATTTCATGGGATCAACTTATTGAATCAGTAACTATTGAACCTGAAATGCCATCCGATATGGATATTGATATGAGTGGTATGGATGAAGAAGACGAGCTTACTGATTTTAGGTTATAGGTCACTAATAATATCAATAAAAAACATGAGAAACTACCTTTGAGAGACGCTCATCTCCAGCTCGACTTCCGTATACAGCGTTGGATATTTAACCAAGGTTGGAGTGGATTGCGCGAAGTGCAGGCTAAGGCGATCGCGCCAATTTTGTCTGGAAAAACCGACGTACTGATTAGTGCAGCGACTGCTGCTGGCAAGACTGAAGCGTTCTTTTTGCCAGCGTGTAGCGCCCTTATCAAGTCATATGATAGCCAAAATGTAGACGGATATGAGAAAGAGGGTCAGGGCAATGGAGTAGGCATTCTATATATAAGCCCACTAAAAGCGCTCATTAACGATCAATATCGAAGGCTTGAGAGTTTAGCAGACCTGCTTGATATGCAAGTGACGCCATGGCATGGCGATAGTCCACAGAGTAAAAAGAATAAACAAAAGAAGTCACCATCCGGAATTATTTTGATTACGCCTGAGTCGCTTGAATCTTTATTGGTTCGGGATGCAGGTTGGGTCAAACAAGCTTTTAGTAATCTAAAATATATTGTGATTGATGAGTTTCATGCGTTCTTGGGTAGCGAGCGTGGTCAGCATTTACTATCACTTCTGACGCGGCTTGAGCATGTCACTGAACGTTTAAATTCACCTATCCCAAGGGTAGCGTTGAGTGCAACGTTGGGAGAACTTAAAAGCGTACCGCAGTCACTAAGACCTAATCAGTCATTGCCTTGCGTCATTATTGAAGAGGATGAAGCAACCGCTAGCATTAAGGTGCAAATAAAAGGTTATATAGAGCCGAGTCAGTTAGCGCTTAGATCAAATAATGAACACGTTAATTTTGAAAGTTTTGGCTCTAAAAATGCTCTCTCTAAAGATACTGACTCTGAAAATATGGGTATTCAGCATCCCTATACTGCCGAAGCACAAGTCTGTGCTGACTTATACCGTTTATGTCGTGGCGGTAGCCATCTGGTATTTGCTAATAGCCGCAAGCGTACAGAAATGATTGCTACAGAGCTGAGCGAGCTATGTGAGCGTAACATCGTGCCCAATGAGTTTTTTCCTCATCATGGTTCACTCTCAAAAGAGCTTAGGGAAACCTTAGAAGCACGACTACAAAAAGAAGCGCTACCAACCACCGCTATATGTACCATGACCTTAGAGCTAGGAATTGATATTGGTAAGGTTGATACGGTGGTACAAGTGACAGCGCCGCATTCTGTAGCCAGTCTTCGGCAACGGCTCGGACGCTCAGGTAGGCGTGGTGGTTCAGCCGTACTTAGAATGCTCATTACCGAAAAAGAAATCAGTAAAGAGTCCAGTCTCATTGATGATCTACGTCTTGAGTTAATACAGTCACTCGCGATGATAAGACTGTTGATTGTCGATAGGTGGTTTGAGCCGGCGGACACTTCTTTATATCACTTTTCAACCCTATTACATCAAGTACTAGCGACTATCGGTCAATGGGGCGGTATTCGTGCTGACCAGCTTTATATCCTGTTATGCAAACAAGGACCTTTTCAAAAAATACAACCAACTCACTTTAAATCGCTGCTTAGCCAGATGGGAAATGCTCAACTGCTTACCCAACTCGGTAATAATCAATTGGTGTTAGGTATTGTCGGTGAGCGTATTGTTGGGCATTACACTTTTTATGCCGTATTCAAAACCCCAGAAGAATATCGTATTGTGGCGGCTAATAGAACGCTTGGAACGCTACCAATTGAGACTATGCTACTACCTGAGCAGTACATCATTTTTGGGGGTAGACGCTGGCAAGTTAAAGATGTTGATATAGACAAAAAAGTAGTGGATGTTATCTCTGTCAAAGGCGGTGGTAAGCCTCCAGCTTTTGGTGACAGTAGCATGTCTATACATGACCGAGTACGCCAAGAGATGTATGAGATATTGAACAACGGTGATTATCGTATTGCAGTTGGCGAGCAATATCTAGATTTTGCTGATACAACGGCTAGACACTTATTTTTAGAAAGTATAGATACTTTTAACAAATACGATTTAAGTAAACGACCGGTTATAGATAAAGATAATTATAGCTACATATTCATGTGGCGTGGCGATAAGATAGTGAACACTTTGAAAATGCTGCTTATACGAGATGACTTTGTCGTTGAAGCTTATGCAGGTGTCATCCGTATTCATAAAGTAGATTCGATTCAGGTTTCTCGATTTTTAAAAAGGCTTTCCAATCAGACTTTGCCCACCGCCACTGAGCTTGCAGAAACTGTACCTAACAAGATGATCGAAAAGTTCGATGAATACTTACCTGATGATTTGCTCAATATTGGTTACGGTGCCCAAATGTTTGATATCGTTGGATTGAAAGAGTGGTTGAAGGGGTTAGAAAAATAAAATCAGCTTTTCAGTCTAATTCAGAGGTTAAGCTAAAAACCAATCATTCAAAAAATGTTTGTCCTGAAGGGTCGAGGTATGGATATAAAGACTATAGAAAATTTTAATTCAATTAACAGAAAAACGGGATGTTCCTATGATAGTTATCAATAATTATAATGCATATATCATACGCTAGATTGGCAATGAAAAGTCTTTATTAATAATAGAAGATTCCTTTAAAATCAACGGAATACCAAATTATAATGAACTAACCCATGTGATAATAAATGAATTTAGACAGTATAAAAAAAATGGTTAAAGGCGAGCTACACGTTCACCTAAACGGATTAGTAAGCACTGAAGTTATAAAAAAAATGATCCAGGATGAGTTATGTGAAATACCACAGAATTTTGATTTAAGCGTAGATTTAAATATATTGAGGCCTGCACAATCCCTTATAGACTATTTGCGGCCTTGGCAAGTATTAAGACTTATACCAAGAAATAAAGATAATCTTAGACTTATCGTAGAAAGTGCATTTGAAAACCTTAAAGCTGATAGTGTTTCTTTTGTCGAAATTCGGAACAGCATAGTTTATATAGCTTCTCTTAATAATATTTCCGTAGATAACGCGCTACTTTGGCTTATTGAAGAGATAGAAAATGCTTCATATAAATACCAGATTAGAGCAGGTTTGATTCTAACAGTTTCAAGGGGTAGTCATACTAATGAACATCTTAAGATGTTACTTCAAGCATATAAAAATCTTAGTTTTCCCGAGTGTGTTATAGGACTTGATCTTGCAGGTAACGAAGACATTGACCCTCCAAAAGAGACAGCCCATTTATTTCTGAAAGCTAAATCTGAGTATGGTCTTAAAATTACTATCCATGCTGGCGAAACAGGCAATTACGAAAATATTAGAAAAGCTATTATAGAGTTTGGTGCAGATCGGATTGGACATGGAACGGCTGCATCGAAATCGGATGAAGTTATGGGGCTACTCAAAGATAGAGATATATGTCTTGAGGTGTGTCCTATTAGCAACAGACTTACCAAAGCAGTTGGTGAGTATGAAGAGCATCCTGTCAAAACTTTTATTGCTAAAGATGTGCCCTTTGTGATTTGCTCTGACAATCCAGCAATTCATGCTTCTTCTCTTAGTTTTGATTATTACAGGTTTCTAAGTGAAACAAATAGTGAACAACATCTAAGAGACATGTATTTAAATCAGAAAAAATATAGTTTTCTAGAGAGAATATAATGAAAATTCGCTTTCTTACTAAGAATGATCACAAAGCGGCTGAAGTTAGTGCAATCCTTATGGACACAGGGTTTGAAGTGGTAGCAGCTAAATACGTAATCAACGAAATTCAAACTGAAGACGTCAATATGCTCGTTAGAGATAAGGTCTTAAAGGCTTTCGAGATAGTGGGGCGTCCCGTATTTGTTGAACATACAGGGTTATATATAGAAAGTTTAAATGGCTTTCCAGGAGGCTTAACTCAAATATTTTGGGATAAACTACAAGCAGATAAATTTTCTGAGCTTTTTGGTTTTAGTGAAGATAATGGACTAATAGCAAAAACGGTTATTGGTTATTGCGATTCTATGAAAATACATATGTTTGAAGGAGAGGTCAGAGGGACAGTTGTAGATCAGCCCAGAGGAAACCGCGACTTTCAGTGGGATTGTGTTTTTATTCCCGAAGGACAAACAGAAACATTTGCAGAAATGGGTTTACGTAAGAATGAAATCTCAATGAGGAAAATTGCGTTCGATAAGTTTAAATCGTTTTTAAAGGACTCTACAAAATAATGGAACAACTTCTATCATCCTTTAAGAAAGGAAATGTCATACTATTCGTTGGAGCAGGCGTTTCGATGAACTTAGGTTTGCCTTCATGGAGAGCGCTAATAGACAAAATTGCTGAGGAATTAGGCTATGACGCTGACATATATCAGACTTTTGGAAATAATTATGCTCTAGCAGAATATTATAAGCTAAAGAAAGGCAACATTGGACAGCTAAGAAGTTGGATGGATAGGAAGTGGCATTCGGACAGCATTGATATATCTACATCAAAAGTCCATGAGTATATTGCCAAAGCTGAGTTCCCTATAATTTATACAACAAACTACGATCGTTGGATTGAGAAAGCATTAAGTAATTATGATATACCCTACAATAAGATAACGTCTGTTGCAGACCTCACTGAAGTAGATAGAAATAGTACGCAGGTTATCAAGTTTCATGGTGATTTTGATGATGACTCATCTATAGTGCTAGGCGAGACAAGTTACTTCGAACGCTTAGAGTTTGAGACACCATTGGACATAAAACTACGCGCAGATGTCTTGGGTAAATCAGTCCTATTTATTGGGTATAGCTTAGATGACATTAATTTAAGGTTCCTTTTCTATAAATTAACTAAATTGTGGAAGAACAGTGCGAACGGAAGAACACAGCCAAGGTCGTATATTTTTTCTCCCATACCCAATCCTATCCAAGAAACGATACTTGAGCAGTGGGGTATAGACGTAATTTCTTCAGAAACCGAAGATTTAGGCTACGCACTTGAAGAATTTCTCAGTAAGTTTCAGTCGACTAAATAAGATTTGATTACTTCCTTCCTCCAATTGTGTCGGATACTACTACAAATAACTTATCCGTTTCATCATAAATCACTGATGAACGTCGAATTAACCAATTTTATATTCCAACCTAGAAAATAAAATTATAGGTTGTTCACTATACTAGCCTCTATGATAAACATATAGGTTTGCCATCATGACTGCTTCTCCTAATAATCGCCCTTCACAAAATCCTCGCTCTATTGCACAAGCTTGTGCAATTACTTTCCTAGGTAATGCCAGTAATAACTTGCAGCAAGACGCCTTTTTCTTTTTAGACAATTGGTATCAAGAAAACTTAGGTGTGATGGCAGTGACACCAGTTGTATCACCATTTTGCTTAGCAGTGTCGGATGGAGTAGCAAGTTCTAATTACTCGCAGCACTGCTCAAGGGCAGTGGTAAAAGCAATCAGACGGTTATGGAACGATCAGAAGAGTATCTGCTCAGATAATATTCATCAACTGATTAATCAAACCAAGCATTCATCTAAGCGTCATGGTGCAGCGGCCACCCTTGCGATGGTTGCCTGTGAGTTAAATAGTGATGGAACAATAAAGGCAGTGATAACGCATGTGGGTGACAGTCGTGTTTACCAGTTATCTAAAGGTGCGTCACAATGGCAGTGCCTAACGCGAGATCATAACTTGCTAAATGAACTTATTGATCAGCAAGCACAAGAGCAAGGTCGCAAAGTAGAGTTTTCTGACTATAACCGAGAAGGAATGGCAGGGAGTCTATATAGCATCACAGAGTGTTTTGCATTGACGGCTGATGATGGTCTTTTGAGTAGTGAAGCGCCAGAAGGCAACTCTTGCACTATCGATGTTAATAGCGGTGACTGTATCGTGGTTTGTACGGATGGTATTCATGACTTAGTACCGAGCCACGAGTGGCAACCTGTCAGCACTGAGACTGATTTACAGAAGTGGTTAATTGCTCTTAAAGACCAAGTCTATGACTCAGAGGGTAATGCTTATGATAATGGCACTGCGATTTTGGTTCGTTTTGATTGAACATGTATTTTAATCATGAGTTGTTTACTTCATCAATTTAATAAAGAGGCTACTATGCCAGCATGTCCAATCGCCAGCTATACAAAGTCAGCACGTCTATTTGCTTTATATCAATGTTTGCCTCGAAGTGAGGCTGATGCTGTATCACTGACACAGCTTATGCAAAACTACGGTGATGATCCTGGTAATTATACAAATGAGCGTAAAAATTTAGAAAACGATCTGATTGGCCTAAATCAAATCTTTAACGATATCTTCTATAGTGAGGCTCTGGTTCGAGTACCGAGATGGGGAAAAATAATCAGCGGCAAGACGGCACGATTTTATATTGAACCCAGCTTTAGTATTGATGTCCTTAACGAGCAAACCGTGTTCTTTTGGGAGATGTTGGATAAATATACCGCCAACTATTTGCCAGTGTCTTTTAAGCAAAAAATTACAGATAAACTGACTCAGTTAGATCGACAAGAAAAAGACAGATTTAATCAAAGTTCTTTAGGGCATTGGCAAGATCATCTCATCAGTTTGCCCAGTGTCGTGCAAGCACCAAAGCTTGATAGTAAAGTGCTTGCTAGTATCCATCAAGCATTGCTACAGAGTCGTCAATTACAAATAAGGTATCAAAACAAATGGGAAGGACAGCCAACTCAAAGAGTGGTGTATCCCAAAGGGCTGATCTTTATTGACAATATGATCTATCTCACAGGTTTTAATCCTGTTGATGATCATATCAATGATGACATACTTTTAAAGGCGCATCGTAATTTTGCAGTCAACCGTATTGCCGAGGCAGTAGTCATAGAGAAGCCAATACCTGACTGGATAGGGCGTGATGCTTTTTCATTAGAGCATTTGCATCAACTGGGTAAGTTAGAGCCGACTATTGATGGCCAGATTAAACTGGTTTTAAAAGTACAAAAGTATGCCTGTCAGCATTTATACGAGCGTCCCTTATCGACAGATCAGAGTATTACGGTCATTGATGACACTTGGAATCAAGTTAGTGCTACCGTTTCTAATACCTATCGCTTGCAAGATTGGCTGGTAAGTATGTCGCAATTGTCTGTCGTTCTTGAACCACTGGAGCTAAAGACCGTTGTTTTTGAGCGTCTAAAAAGGGGGATGCAGCTTTATAAATGATATTTAAGTGGATGTTTTTCCATATTGTTTGTATCTATATATCAATAAATAATTACACTATTTTTTTTATAAAAACCAATTAAGGATTAATTATGGTAATGCCCAATTTATTTAAATTTGCTACTTCCGAGCTTTCTCAAGATGCATTTATATGCTGGTTACTTTCTTGGGCAAAAAAAGAGTATCAAACAGGAGATGACAAACAAAAGGCGCTAAATAAAATTGCAAATAAGGTCCTAGCATTATTCTTCGACAAAGCTGGTAAAAATTTACCGAGTAGCATCGACGCTATAGTTGTGCAACGTCAAGTCAGTAATATCGATATTCTATGTATTATCAATGATACGTACTGTGTACTAATCGAAGACAAGGTAGGTAGTATTCAGCACTCAGATCAACTGGTTCGATACAAACAGTTTATGATTGATGAGCATTCTCAAGTATTTGAAGAAGATAAAATTGTTGCTATTTATTTGCAGACCCATGATCAAAGTAATTATAAAACAGTGATTAAAGACGGTTTTTATCCTGTGGCTAGAAGAGATTTACTAGATATTTTTGACAGTGAACAAGTTGAAGCTCTGAAATATAGCGATATATATACCAATTTTTATGATTATCTTCAATCGATTGAAAATGCAGTGCAAAGTTTTAAGCACTTACCAGTCAGCAAATGGGGACACAAAGCTTGGATAGGCTTTTTTCAATACCTACAATCGCAATTAGGAGAGGGAAATTGGGGTTATGTGGCTAACCCTGCAGGGGGATTTATGGCATTCTGGGGACTTACTCGTAGAGTAGGTGATATGGATATTTATCTACAATTAGAACAAGATAAAATTTGTTTTAAAATGGCTATACCTCAAAAAGAAAACCGTAGCAATCTTAGGAATAGATTTTATAAGTTATTCGTAACAGAAGCCGCTAATTTTGAGTTAACAGTCAATAAACCTAAGCGTTTTGGTTTAGGTAAGCATATGACCTTTGCTGTACTTGATACAGATATTATTAATAATAATAATGAGAATGTAGTGAATTTAGAAGATGTAAATCTACTGATAGATGAATTACGTAGGTTTATTAATCATGGTGTAGATCAATACGATAAGCAAAACAACTCTTAATTATCATGGATCCTATACGTTAGAATGATTCTCTCTTTTAACAAGTATCTGTCTATGATAGCAACCCCTAAGACACTTTTATATAAGCCAAATATAAAGGAATAACATCCATCAGTTATCACTTATTTTTGTGTTAGTGGTGATTGATATTGCATTGGCTTATTTCACTTACTGAAAAACAAACACTTTTTATTAGTAGGTATACAGGCAACTGACAGCGAAATGGAGAGCTTGGATATCGGAGAAGGTGTTGTTAGTCGTCAATTTAATGAGGTCTAATAAGTGATGACAGTCTTTTTATCAGTACTATCTGATAGAGATAAAATTGGTGTAGATGCTATCGATAGCAAAAAATCCTGCCAAGTTGATACAGACTAGGTAGGCTGATGGACATGCAAGATTCAGAACAAGTAGAAAGCGCTGTTAATCATCTGCTCAATCAAACTCCTAAAGTTCTTAGTATTGAGTATAAATGTGGTTTGAATTGCATTCTAAATACGGCAGATAGGCAAACTACTATTACTTAAGTAGCAAGGAACACAGCAAATGAAAACTATTAATAAAAACTTGTTCGACGATTTTATCCAAGCTCAAGATACTATCTATTCACAAGTGATTGAAGAGCTGACCCAAGGGCATAAACGTACGCATTGGATGTGGTTTATCTTTCCGCAGGTTAAAGGGTTAGGACAAAGTACAATGGCTCGACGCTTTGCAATAGAAAGTCTAGAGCAAGCAAAAGCGTATTTGCAGCAAGATGTGCTCGGAGCACGGTTGATAGAATGTGCTGAATTACTATTGCTGCATCTTGATAAAAGTGCTTTAGATATCTTTGGTTCCCCAGATAACCTAAAGCTGCAATCCTCACTAACGTTATTTGCTTTTGCAGCTGGTAACAAGTGTGTATTTGAGCAGCTTTTGTACCAGTTCTACGCAGGCAGTTACGATATAAACACTATAAAAATATTAAAGCAATTGAGTGATTAATAACAAGACTAAAAACAACTGAATGATATTTTAAAAAGGATGTATGAGCATGAGTGTAGTGCAAAGTTTGATAAACGATGTTAGCCAAAAAATCCATGCTTTAGAGACCGCGCAAGCGCTCTATAGTCGTCAACTGTCTCCAGACTTCAGTACTTTTGATTATATTAATACTGATGAATTGGGACTTAGCCGTATTTTAGCGGCTCTGCTTGATCCTAAAGGGAGCCATGCTCAGCAGGAGAGCTTTTTAAAATTATTTGTTGAGCATTGTTTGCCTACTATACATAGAGATGATAAGTGGCAGCTTTTTCTTGATAATATCGAAAAAACGGAAGTTTTTCTTGAAGAAGTGACTGGGAAAAGTAACAGTCTACGTCGCATGGACATATACCTAAGATGCAAGGTGGATGATGAAAGTTACGGTATTTGCATTGAAAATAAACCCTATGCAGTAGACCAACCTAATCAACTGATTGATTATTATAATGAGCTTATAGCAAAAGGTCATACTGACCCTCAAATTGTTTATCTAAGTGAATATAACGATACCCCAAATCCAGCAAGTGTCGATGCAGAGACATTAAAATGCTGGATAGATAAGAAGCAATATAGCCATCTTCGTTTCAGTGATCTGATTGGTTGGCTCAAAACGTGTCAAGTAGAATGCCAAAATCCTAGTGTCAGCGAGTTTATTGCACAGCTCATTAAGTTTATTCAAAAACAGTTTATGGGGATAGAAGATATGAATGAAGACAACGCAATTTTAGAGATTATTAAAAAAAATGCGGCTACTATTGATGCCAGTATTAAGGTATCTAACACTGTAAATCGGATGAAGAAAGAGCTGATAGCGAAACTGAAAATCGATTTGTTAGCAAAATATAAAAAAGCTGATTATGAATTAGATATTAGTTATATCGGCGAAGGCAGAAGATACGAACAGATTAGATTCATAATTCCTGGCTATGATATGGGATGGATCTGCTTTGAGTTTGATAGTGCAGATTTTGATCGTCCAATTCTAGGTATTAAGTTCACCTCTGTAGAAGCCGCCAAAGCTTGTCCATATACAGAAAAGATGAAAATGGTATTGAATACGATGCTAACTGATAAAAAAGTGAACTCCTCTGCTCAATGGCCTGCTTATTACTACTTTGATCCACAGGATTGGAAAGGTTCGAGTGAGGCATGGTTAATGATAAATGAAGGAACGATGGCAGATAAAATTCTGGGAGAAATGGATGTCGTTTTTAATACTTTAAAAGCGAATGGTTGTTTTACGAAATATTAGTTTGAAAACACTTTATTCAAGGGTTCTGTCCTCACTCCACTCGATAAAGGAATTCAAAAAATGACTAAAATTAACAATATATCAGATACTACTACTACAAAAAAATGGATGACAGATCTTTGGGCATGGGCCGATGAGTTTGAGGTTTCTGAAGAGGATTTACCACGGAACGAAGCACATTTATTGACGATAACAAATTTGACTATTTGCTCTGACCAGATTACTGAGTTGTCTGAAAGTATCGGTTACTTGCAAAATCTAACCCATTTAGCCCTAAACTGCGAAGCGCTTAAGCGTTTACCAGAGTCTATAGGGCAGTTAAGCCAGTTAGAGAGACTGACGATTACTAGTGATAAGGTTAAGCAACTTCCTAAGAGCTTCGCTAGGCTAACTAGTTTGAGTTCGCTAAACATTCCTACTCACTTAAACAATCAGTTGCCCTCGACTCTTATGAATAAATATCGTAATGAAAATAAAAGGTTATGTATAGAGCGTATAGCTTTCACTTCGTTATATAAACCCTTGGAAAATAATTATGGCTTATCTCGCTACGGATTTTTCCTTATTAGTGATAATTGGGACGAAAAAGCACTAATTGACCTGAAGTTTGAAGCAGCACCAGATTTCTTACTCGGTTTGCAGACGACTGAAAAAAGCATCAATCAATTTGATGTGGTAGATGGCGTTATTATTTGCGAGCCTGATGAAGTACAACAAGTAATGGAAATGTTTAAACCTACATTTTATGAAGGTTATGTGTCTATAGACCATGCAGATATTGAAGAAGCGCTAAGTTTTGCAAGACCTGCTAAGTTTATACAAGTTAGCGCATTAGAAATGTCTAAATTGGACAAGGTATTTAGTCAGGTAATTGATCGAATTCCTAAAGATATCACTATAAAAGCTATGATGTTTCACGCTAGAAGCAACCGTGAATTTACGCTTGATGAGTTTAAAATTGTATCAGATACTATTGATAAAATGGATATAGAAGATGAACATATTTTCTATAGCACAGAAGTTGTCGATAAGCCTGAGCACTGCTGGATGGGTATAATATATATGGTTGGGTAGTTGTATTAAATGCAAGTGTAGTAGATGGCTCTTAATCGCTGCTATCATACTGTTATTGGGCTTTAGCTGCTTAAAATTTCTTACTTAAATTGATCTACATTTTTTTAATTTTAATAGGGGGTTTTTATGAAAAAATTTATTCAGATAATGAAAAACGATATTGAGGAATTTCACCTAAGTCGGAAAATCAGTCGGGCACAGGAGTTGTCAGAACAAACTGGTATGCATGTTAATCATAATGAGTATCCTGCATACTTTTTTGGTGACCCAAAAGCAGAATTTGTGTTGGTACATCTTAATCCTAAACAGCAGGATAACAAGTCAGATGTATATGAAGAAGATTTTAAATTTGCTAATTTCGATGAGTATTATAATTTTCATCGATACTATGGCAAAATTCATTATGGTAAGAATTCCAAAAAGACTCTTAAATCGCCCTTTGATCTTAAACAAATTAGATTTCTTAAGCCGTTCAATGTTATCGGATTTGATGACTCTGACAATAAATATCCGAACCTAGAAAAAGTTATGGATAATAAGCTGCAACTCGAGTTCTTACCTTTTGGCTCAAGTAAATTCGAAACGGCACTAATGAGGAGTAGCTTATTGGATCCTTATGTTGATACTTTATTAGATACCATTGATAGTCAAAGTAGAAAATATATTATATTTTGTGGCAAGGTGTTTGAGAGTGTGCTTAAGGATTATATTGTCTCCAAACAGGACTATGAATTTAAACTATTAAAAACAGATGGCTCAATTGCCAAAAACAACTCTAGCTTCTCTAAAATACTTTTAGATTTTAATGGCAATAAGATTTCAGCTGGTATTGCTCAATCTTTTGCTCAACAGGGCTTGAATATGTCAGAGTATGGTAAAAAATGTTGTGAGTTATATAATAAGTGATTCTTTTTTGATAACTCATATATTCAAGACTTGTGAGTTATTCCTTAAGATTCTATAAGGTCACTATCATGCCAACAGCAGAATTCCAGCTCAACTTTTTAAGACGTATTCAGTGGCTGCTTGAATCTAGCTCCTATACTTCGACCTATAAATTTGCCTTATTAATGGCAATGGTTAATCTGTCTATAGAGACTGGAGTTAGTGATGATAGTGAACACAGTATTTCTTATGAGCAGTTAGCAGAGCAATTTATACAGCTTTATTGGACACAAGCATTACCATACTCAGATCAAAGTAGTAATTCTGTACTCAGACAAAGCAGTACAACAGGGCAGGCTAGTGTTATTAATAGCATTCTAGATTTGCAGCATAAAACTAAGACAAACAGTCTAGCTATAGCCCGCACACAAAACATCAAACTCTGGCAATCGACTATAAAAGATATCGCTTCAACTATCAAAAAGTACCCTGCAAGATATCTGCAAAGTGCGGAGGACAAAGTTAGTCGTGAGTTCTTATATGTTTATGATTCAAAATTAAAGGTAGTAAATTTAAAGCCTGGCATTACATACTGTTTTACACGTTTTAGTAAAATAATTAACAAGCTGTGCCAGCAATACTGGACAGAGTTCGTACGTAAGAACAGTCGTAACCAAATACATTTTAGTGATGATATTGATTTGCAGCAGTTCTTGTTCAATCAATCGCGCCAAAGTCTAAAAGTATTAATACCTATACTGATTGATACTCAACAGGGACAGTGCTTCTATTGTCATAAACCATTGAGAAACAATATCGAAGTTGATCATTTTATTCCTTGGTCGAAATATCCTATTGATACGACTCATAACTTCGTACTTACGGATCATAGCTGCAATAATAGTAAGCGTGATTATTTGGCTGAAGAGTTGTTTTATGAAAAATGGCTAGAACGCAATCAACAACATGGTGATACGATTGAAAAGGAAGCGAAAACTATTGGTTTTACGACCAATCAACTTCGCTCTGAAACAATTAGCCAGTGGGCTTATCAAATAGCAGTGGAACATGAGGATCTAGTCTGGTCACCAGAACCAAGCATAAAACTACGAACTATTAACTCTAGTTTACTGCCTAGGCTTAGGGGCTGATAAGTAAACTTATTATTATCTACTGGACTAAAATGAAGACTATAGAAGTTGTTGCCGCCGTTATTGTTAATGATGGGGAAATACTGTGTGCTCAACGTGGCAAAAATAAGCTGGATTATCTTTCTGAGAAATTTGAGTTCCCAGGAGGTAAGTTGGAAAGTGATGAAACGCTAGAACAAGCATTAGCTCGTGAGATAAGGGAAGAGCTTAATATGTCGATTAGCGTTGACCGTTTATTACTAACAATTGAACATGTGTATCCAGACTTCAAAATTATTATGCACAGCTTCATTTGTTATACGCAAAGCCGTGCTTTGTTATTGAATGAACACTTACAAGTACTTTGGTTAGGTGTGAACGAGCTTGATTCGCTGGATTGGGCTGCTGCTGATCTTCCAATTGTAGAGCAGCTAAAGGCTATTATGTAATGAGCGATAAAATTCAAGAGCTACAAAATGCGCTGATCTCTGGCTTTATAGATCATACGCGAGCTTCGAAGCATACTTTTAAACCAGAATTACTAGTGAATGATGGTCAAGGTAGAAAGGTTTTAACTTCAATTAACTCGCATTTGCAATTTTGCGATAAGTTCTGGTTTTCTGTTGCATTTGTCACCACCAGTGGTATCGCTTGTCTAAAGCAAGAGTTGATGGAACTCGAAAGAAAAGAGATTCCTGGACATATACTTGTTTCGCAGTACCTCAATTTTACCCAACCAGAAGCATTGCGTGAACTACGGAAGTTTAAAAATTTAGATGTGCGAATTGCAACAGATTCTAATTTCCATGCGAAAGGATATCTATTTAGTTCATCTGACATTCATCATTTAATTATTGGCAGCAGTAACCTAACAGCGAATGCCTTAACGTCAAATAAAGAATGGAATTTGAAGGTAAGCTCTAGTAACTCTGGTTCTCTTTCTCAACAAGCCATACATGAATTTACGCAAGAGTTTGATTCTGCATTGCCTGTAACATCCGACTTTATTGAGCGTTACGAACTAATATACCAGCAAGCCAAGGCACTCTCTCAGCAAATAAAACAAGAGTGTAGTCAGGAGTCGGTAAATTCTATTGAACCTAATAAGATGCAGCAAGAAGCACTGGGAAACCTGACAGCGTTGCGTGCAGAGGGTAAAAATAAAGCGTTACTGATTTCTGCTACTGGGACCGGGAAGACATACCTTTCTACCTTTGATGCACTGAATGTCAATCCTAAACGCTTACTGTTTATCGTTCATCGCGCAAACATAGCTAAGAAAGCTTTACAGACCTATCAAACCATTTTTAAAAATGACAAAACATTTGGTCTATATAGTGGTCAATCAATGGACTCTGAGAGTGATTATATATTCTCAACCCTACAGACTCTCTCTAGAGAAAATCATTTGGCAAGATTTTCTCCTGATGCATTTGATTATATTGTTATTGATGAAACTCATCGTGCTAGCGCTTCATCGTATCAAAAAATATTAGACCACTTTACTCCTAAGTTTCTTTTGGGTATGACGGCAACTCCAGAGCGGACTGATGATAGCGATGTATTTGAGATTTTTGATCATAACATTGCCTATGAAATTCGCTTACAGAAAGCGCTAGAAATGGATATCTTAGCGCCGTTTCATTATTACGGTGTGACAGACCTAAGTATTGATGGCGAATCTATAGATGACACTTCAATGCTCAATCTGCTTATCAGAGAAGATCGTGTTAAGCACATCCTTCACTATATCGATCGCTATGGCTGTGACAATGGTGATGTTCGCGGCCTCGTGTTCTGCTCTAATATTCAAGAATGTAAGGCTTTGGCTGATATCTTTAGTAGCCATGGTTTACCATCCATTGCATTGACTGGGGAGAACTCAGAAGAACAACGTGACAGTGCAATAGAGCGTTTAAAATCCTGCAATCCAGTAGATAAGCTTGATTATATTTTTTCTGTTGGTATTTTTAATGAAGGAATCGATATTCCTTGTGTTAATCAGATTGTGATGCTGCGGCCAACAGAGTCGGCAATCATTTTCGTTCAGCAGCTAGGTCGAGGTCTAAGAAAGTCACAAGATAAAGACTATCTTACCGTCATCGACTTTATTGGTAACTACAAAAACAACTTCATGGTACCTATCGCTTTATACGGTGATGAATCCTATAACAAGGATACATTGCGTCGCTTATTAGCTAGAGAAAGCTGCTTTATTCCAGGCTCGTCCACGGTAAGTTTTGACAGAGTTGCAAAAGAGCGTATCTATCAAGCGATTGATACTGCGAATCTACAAACCAAAAAAGATCTATTGAAAGACTATAACTTACTTAAATATAAGTTAGGTTACGCACCTATGATGATGGACTTTATTCGTCATGGTTCCCGGGATCCTTTCTCATATGTGGAGTATGCCAAATCTTTTTATCATTTTGCCAAACAGCAAGAAAAAGATGCCTTACCGGCTCTAAATGATAACGAACTAAAACTAATTAGCACCTTCTCAAAAGACATTAATAACAGTAAGCGTATTGAAGAAAGCTTAGTGCTAAAAGCTCTTCTTACGGAAGAAGCTATTACGGTTGATGCTTTGGCATTGACTATAAAAGAGCGATACGGTTATAAGATGAACTCTGAAGTTGTATCGTCAGTGATTAACAACCTCAACTTAGGCTTTGTGACCGAAAAACATGAAAAAGAATTCAAGCCTGTAGGTGAAATTTATGGTTTTAATGTGGTTGAATTAAAAGAGGGTAGGTTCTGTTGGCATCCTGACTTCTTAGTTTATTTAGCCAACGACACTTTTGAGCAGTTTTTAATAGATAATACAGATTATGCTATTCATCAATACAGTGAGCAGTTCAAACTGTTTGATTTTTTTGATGGTTTTCAGTTATATCGCAAGTATTCACGTAAAGATGTTTTTAGGATTTTAAACAAGTCAGTTAATCCTCTCGCTCAGAACGTTGGTGGGTATATGGTTAGCCAAGATAAAACCAATTGCCCTATCTTTGTGAACTATCATAAATCTGAGGACATCGCTGACACTATAAGATATGAAGATGACTTCATTAATGAGTCTGTATTTAGTTGGATGTTTAAATCGAGACGAACGTTAAACAGTCCAGAAGTACAGTTATTCAAAGCGCATCATAGTGGATTTCGTATTCCTTTATTTATTAAGAAACACAACGACGAAGGAAATGACTTTTATTATATGGGCGACATGTCACCAAGAGCTGAAAGCTTTGAACAAACCACTATCTCTGGCGTTTCTGTGGTGAAAGTCGAGTTTGATATGCATACAGAGGTTCGAAGTGATATCTATAAGTACTTAATTGATGAGTAGAAAAGTAAGATTTATCGCTTGAAATTTCTGATGGTTTTGAATAGATCATTCTAATCTGCTAAGCCTATTCTACAATAAGCTTAGCTGCCTAGATTTTTTTAGTGATAACGAGTGTATAAGTAATTTTATACTAACCCTAACGCCTGCTCACATGCTTCAGCTAAATAAGGGTCAACCGTATCCTGTTTCAGTAGCCACTTTAGATATCCAGCTCCATCTGAATGAGTGGCTAAATCTGCAATAGCCTCACCCTTATGTTTACCAAAACTTAGATGCGTAGGTATACGAGCTATTTGACTAAAATTATATAAGCTCTCTACATTACTTATCTCATGACATTGGCTATTCGCTAAATCAATCAGACTACCAAGTACCAGCTGAGTGAAGTAAATATCAGCAATAGCAGCATGCGCATTCTTTGCTTGAACGCGGGCTATATCTCGATGAAAGTGATAGAGGAGGGATACTAGCTTATGGCTCTCAAGCGTAGGAAGAAGGAAGTTAGCCATAGCATTAGTACATATCAACTTAGGTGTATGAGATACGCCTGCATTTTTGAGAACTGCCATATCAAAATCAATATTGTGACCAATCAAGTACTCAACATTGTTAGGCAGTCTGAAGTCTGTATGAGGTGGCTCATCTGCCACATCCTCATCACATATATGTGATATCGCCATAGACCCCAAGCTGATTTCTTTCAGAGGGTTAAAACGCTTAGCTCTTGGGTTTTGTAGTACATCTACCTTGCCGTTATTAATCTCAACAATAGAGTAGGCTGCTTCAGTCATGTGTGGCTCAACAAGCCCTGTTGTTTCGGTGTCTAGTATGTACGTGGTCATAATGGGCCTTGATAAATATGAGGAGTTTAGCAGTCTGTTATAAGTGGTTCCATTGTATCAGTCTATTTTAAGTGGTCTATTAATTGATTAGAAGCTGTATATGACTAGTTCCCGTAGGGTATAGTTTAACAATAAGTTAGCTACTAAAAATATTGCTCTAGTTTATTAAATAGACGTAGACCATGCTCATTTGGCGGAACTGGATTGGCTGCTACTTCTTGGTCACATTGATCAATTAACTTATTTACTCTTCTTAAATCATTATTTGCAAAACTTAAAACTCTTTCTTGTCCAAACTTAAAAATACAAATTATCAAGGCTTTATCTACCAAATCAGTTATTATTCTTTGATTTCCCGTTGCATCGTCTAGACCTCTAGGTATCATCATTAAATTATGTTTGGCTGCCATGACATTTGAGAACTCTATACATAAATCTTTATAAGACAGCTTAGATATATTTTTAGAATATTTCATCACTCCCTGTTGAGTATGGACTTCTTGTTTAGGAGCAAAACTGTCAGTAATCACTGTTCCAACTTCGACTTTTTTTTTGAATAAACCAAACATATTATTATTTACCTGCCATTTATTTGCATTTTATTAAGGAAGAATTCGTGTGGCTTTACTTTTAACTTATTAGGAGCCATCATAGAAAACGGAGAAGATAGTACGCTAAAGAATTTTATCGATTTTTAGGCAAATCACCAAGAATATTATTCATTCACTGTTTCAGAAATTACCTTTCTTATTGCCTTAATCAGAAAAGACTATTATAAAAATTGTTAACTTTTATAATAGTTGCTTCAAGATCGTCATTATCATGATCCCAGATACCTGAATTAAAAAATATCATGCAGAATTTTGGTTTTACAACTATATGACATAAGTTATGGCATGCTTCTTCATTACCCACCTCGTTAATTAACGCATAAAACAAAGCTTCATGAAGGCAAATACCTTTTTTTGCTGCTACAACAAATAGACTAGCTGTTCTTTTTTCGAAAGAATCACAGTAGGTTTGGATGAAATCTATAGCATAGTCTAAAGATTTTTCTTGAAAATATACCTGGTCTTTATTAGAAAGTAAGTGAGCTATTTGAAATAGCATATTGTGGTGCAATGTATCTGCTAGATCATAGTCTTCTTTGGGTAGTAACCCTTGAATATATAGCCCTGCTATAGCTGTTCTATAAGCATAAAGCATAGGCATCATGAATTCTGGCCTTTGTACGTCTAGACTTTTAACAAAAATCTCCAAGTCATATTGAATATCTTGCAAAAAGTTGAGACTGTCGCTACTCTTATCTACAAGACCTATAAGGGGGACAGGTTTTAGAGTTTTGCCTTGACTTCCTAAAGATTTAGACATTAGCCTTCCTTTTAAATTCTACTTTTATAGATTTTTTTGGATATAAATCATATACAGTAGCTAGTTTCCGTTCTTATGAAAGTGACTTTAAGATTGAGTCTATCAGACCTTATGGCTATATGTAACGTATAAAACAGGAGCTTTATGAATCAAGACGATGTTGAATCTAATGCTATGGTTAAATATGATAGCAGTTCGCTTTCTATAAAAGGCCGTAGAAGCCCAATAACTTTAGCAACTGATGTTATTAAAGCAGCAATCGAATCACGTCAAACTAAACAGTTGCAAGTTGGCGATAACTGGATAAATAGTATATGGAATTGGGCTGACAATTTTGAATTATCTGAAAAAATATTACCTCGTAATCGAGAATTGTTGTTAGCACTAACCTCTCTGAGAGTTGTTTACAACGATCTTGATTTTTTACCTGAGAGCATAGGTAACTTAAGAAGCCTCACCTTGCTATATATGGGTAGTAATAATCTCGAAGCTCTACCTGAGAGCATAGGTGACTTAAATAACCTCACCTCGCTATATATGGGTGGTAATAATCTCGAAGCTCTACCTGAGAGCATAGGTAACTTGAGTAACCTAGCCTCGCTAGATGTTACTGATAACAATCTTGACTCTCTACCTGAGAGCATAGGTAACTTAAGAAACCTAACCTCACTAGATGTTGCTGGCAACAATCTTGACTCTCTACCTGAGAGCATAGGTAACTTAAGAAATCTAACCTCACTAGATGTTGCCGATAATAATCTTGACTCTCTACCTGAGAGTATAGGTAACTTAACCAACCTCACCTCACTGTATGTTACTAATAATAATCTTGAAGCTCTACCTGAGAGCATAGGTAGCTTAACCAACCTCACCTCACTGTATATTGCTGGCAATAATTTCGAGTCTCTATCTGAAAGTATCAATCAGAATAGAGTTAGAGTGTTTTTTGAATGACAATAGTAGATATCTCTTAGTTCTATAATGTTAAACATTGAAAGGTAATATCAAGTGCAAACTGAAGCTGTATTCGAAAATATCGCAAACCGTATAACTCTAGAATTAGAAGCAGCTCAGCATACTATTTATATTGCTGTAGCTTGGCTTACTAATCGCAATTTATTCGATGTCTTGTTAGAAAAAGCTAAAGAAGGTGTTACCGTTCAGCTAATGCTTTCTAATGATTTTATTAATCAGAAAAGTCATCTGGATTATGATCAGCTTAATATAGCCTCTTCAGGAAGCTACTTGATTGGGGATGGTAATCAAGATCTAATGCACAATAAGTTTTGTGTTGTAGATGCTGATACCGTTATCAATGGCTCCTACAACTGGAGCTATAAAGCTGAGAAAAATCACGAAAACATCCTGATCACTAAAGGCGATAGCCTTTTAGCTCAACAGTTCATCAAACAGTTTAAGAAAATTCGTAATATCTATTTCGATCATCAGGATCCCACTCTAAAACTACCGATTGATAAAATTATCAAGCGTCTCGAGATTATCAAAAACTATGTTGTCTTAGAGGATATAGGAGATATTACACGCGAGAATAACAAGCTGATGGTATATGCTTTTCAGCAAGATATTGCTGCCATTACCCTCGCTCTAAAGCAGCACAGCTTTGATACTGCTACTACTCTAATTGATCAATTCATCAAAAAGCATCATTCCTTAGTAGTCTATAACGATATTGATATTAGCGCTTTAAAGCTCGCGATTCGACAGCTTGAACACCAACTCAACGCCTATGACAATGAAAAAATAGAGTTGGAACAACTAATCTCAGAGTTCCATCACCGACATACTAATGAGCTTGGAAGCTATATTAAGCGACTCCTATATCTACGTAAAATATCTACTCAAGATAATCCTGAAGAGTATGCAAATGCTGTACAAGATGAAGAAGACTATAGTGAGCAAATTGAAATCGAGTTAGAAAAAGTTATTTATGAACTAGATGATGAACAGCGCTTAGAGTTAAAGAAAGCATATAGACAAGCAAGTCAGATATGCCACCCAGACCGTGTTAATGAAGACATGAGAGATATTGCTGAAGAAGTATTTATTCAGCTTAACGAAGCATATAAGAAAAATGATGTGATTGAGTTACAAAGAACCCTATCTGAACTAAAGCAAGGCATGTTCAAACCACGATCAGAGACTGTCAGCGAAGCTGATCAGCTTAAAGCTATCATACAAATACTCAAACACAAGATTGCAAAAATTGAGCAAGAAATTTTTGCAATTAAAGATAGCGAAGATTATCAGACTATCAATGGTATTGCTGATTGGAATGTATATTTTGGAGACATGAAAACACAATTAAATGAAGAGATTAGTTATATTGAAGCAAATGTACAGTAACTTTGGGTTTTTCAGTAAAGTTTCTAAAGAACACTCTTGTTTCCATAACACGTTATGGAAATAAGAGTGTTTATTAAAGAGGGTATCCCGCGTGATTACCACTTTGAGCCAATGATTATACAAATTCAAGGGAACCCCAGATGTTCAAATTAACTCTCTAATTAGAATTTTCCGATACCATATCTTCTCATTACACATTCAACGAGCCCTAGCCTTAAAGGAACAATTATATCCATGCGCGGGTATAGTTTTGAAGTAAGCATCTGCATCCATTCTTGAGCTATATCTAACTCAGGTGTATCCTGGTTTAAACTGCCTTTATATTCGTACTCTGAAACACCACTATTTTCCACGAATTTTATCGACAAGTCATTACCCTGCCGCGCTCCATCCAACTCTTGCATTACAAACCCATAAGCTAATGATCTCTTAGTCAAGAAACTTTCCATTAGAATGCTTGAAAATCTTTCAGCAGCATAATCTACTCCATCTTCTGTAATTTGCTTAAGAAGAGCAGGATCATTTACTTTTTTGTTTTTTAAAAAACCAAACATACTAAAAACTCCCTTTAAAAAACTAACTTAAGTTAGTTTTGATCTATAGTCAATCAAATCCACAAGTTTTGTAAAATAAAAAAATTCAACTCATAATATTCATTTCTTTGACATCTGATGAGTAAGATCAAATAGGATTTCTAACTGCCATTTAGATTAAATGCTTACTAATACGGTCATCAAACATAATCATAAAGCGATTTAAAGCAGACGTCCAGTTACGGATAGGCATAGACCACTTTTTAGGAAAGGCTCCATTTCATCAGACCTCGAGACCTTCTAGCTAATACCAAAGGTTTTTTTATATCTACAAATTCTTTTTAAATCATATATATAGGTTTTTTATGAATGTGTAAAGCAATAGAATAATGTTAGCTCAACTACTTTATCTATCATTAATAGATTTATAGACGTATGGCATCTGATTTTTACACTGTTGCTTATCCATCTCAAACTCTTTCAGATATTTGTTAAAGATGTCTGCTGTATCGTTGGCTATTTTTATATTATCTTTAGTCAAAACATTCCCAATGGCTTGAGGGTTTTCTTTAATGAGATTCTGAATTTTTTCTAAAGATAGTGCTGATATGCATAAGGACTGGGAAGATGTAAGATACAACATGTACAAGTCCTCAGGATTCGTATCAGGGTCTTCTGCTAATTTGTTTAGCTTCTCAGCTTCTTTAAAAAAATTAGTTGATTGGAGCTTAAAGGTCATATTTAGCGAAAGAATTTTTTCTGTTAAAGTATTTTCATCATACGAGAATGCTGGATTCATTTGACAGAGCAATATAAGAGTTAAAAATAATTTTTTCATGGGGCACCCATTTAACACCTAATTAAAAATACAGGTTAGTTCTTTATGATCTGCAGCGTTATTATGGACGAGGTACATAATAATGCTGCAGAGTGGGGACATCTATTCTAGGTGTTGTAATCTGAGGTTGATTATCAAATACAGCGGATGTGATATCAAGCTCTAAGGGCTCAGGAGCTTTAAGATCGCTATATAGCGGACAGTTCGATGCCTCTACAGCGCACCGATCACGATTTAAGACAATTCTAGTCACCAATAAAGGATAGTAAGATTAATGAAAATCGCTCTAATTTTATTACTTCTAACTATATTTATGTTGGCAGGTGGCATCTACGTAATTCTTTTTTGTATAGGACTCGTACTTGTTATCCTTAAATATACAGTCGAATATACACTTTACTTTTTTATGTTCCTCTACTTTGCTATAGAAGAGCGAATACCTAAAAATAAAAGAAAGAAACTAGCTAGGCAAGCTAAAGAAAAAAGACTAGAAAGACGAGCTCAACAAGAAGAAAGACTAGGAAGACTAAAGAAAAAAGACTAAATAATTAAAGCTAAGTTTAAGCAGTGATATTTTTATTTGAGAAATAACTCCATGGAAGATTCAATTCATCAAATCGCCTCGAATTACTCACTTAAAGTACACTGAGTACGCATATCTATAGATAAAATTAATAATATCAGTAACTTATCTATAAATGATGGTACCCACTATAGGACTTGAATGTTCGCTAAGTACACTAAGACTACCTTATTCACTCAAACCATTGGTTCTACTAGCCTAAATATCTAAGGGTCTATTTTGAATGAGAATGAGTGGTCACGAAGGGCAGTATTTTCCAAAATATAGTAATGATCATAAAAATGATGGGCTAATATTTAAAATACCTCAGCTATTAACTCTGCTTTAAGACCCGATAAACGGTAGCTACCCCAACACCAACTGCCTTAGCGACTTCCTCTTTTTTCATACTGTTTTGACTGTCTAATTCTCTAATACGATTGTGTTTCGTTGTATTAGGCTTCTTACCAGTGGGATTATAGCCACTGTTAGCCAATCCCTGCTTAATACGCTCTCTACGCTTGTCGTTATCAAGCTTTGCCATCGTCGCCAATAAGTCGATCAGCATATCGTTAATCACTCTTAGGATGTCGCCTGTCATACCCTCGCTAACCGTATGCGTGGTTGGTAGATCAGCTACCACCAATCGTAAGCCCTTATCTTTGATACGCTGCTTTAGAATCGCAAAATCATCTTGAGATAGCCTGCTTAATCTATCCACGCTTTCAACCAGTAGGATATCGCCTTGCTCAGAGTCCTTTAGTAGCTGAGCTAATGCGGGTCTATCAAGTTTTGTACCACTGAAATGCTCAACGTACTCAACATGGTTATCATCATAACCTGTACTAAAATCCACCAAATCAGCTAATGCTCTGGTAGCGTCTTGATCCTTAGTACTGGCTCTCACATAGATACGAACGGTCATAACGCCACCTCTATTACTTAGACTTAATAATTAATGTTCATTGATAATATCAAGATATTACTATCATTTAATAATATAAAAAAGTCTAATGATAGATTATTTATCATTTAGAGGTTTTATGTTTTGGGTATAGTGTGAGTGATAAAATCGATACTAATAAATTTTTTATTTTTTACTCCTTACAAATTGGCATTTAGAGGAGAGCATAAAAATTTAAAAGCTATACAAATAATTTTCCATTATTCAAACAGAAAATTATGTGGATCAAGATTACGAGCCATCACTTCAATTTCCTCCAAAGTCATTTCTGGATTACTTTCAAGCTTGCTTTCTATCTTTGAAAATTGTTCATTGAACTTATTACTGTCGTAGTCCTCTTTTTTTGTCTTTGTCCGGATAGAAGTTGCTTTTGCTCGTGATAAGTCTTTTTTCCAAGCAGGACGCGCTTTTGTTGGAAGCAAAGATTCAAACTCAGAAGAATCTGCTGCTACTGCACTAGAAAACCTAGGGGAAAGCATTTCTGTTTGAAACATTGTTTCTTCAATTTTCCATTTAGGACCAAACGAATACACCGCAAAATACATTAATTTCGCTCTTGTTTTACTTACTTTAAGAGCTATAAGTGCATCGTAATACATTAAGTGCGTATCTTGCCATGTTCGAATTTGACCTTTTTCATAACAATAATGATCATGGATAATTGAAGCCTTTAAATAAGACAAATCATAACGTCTTCCAAGGAATGGCCGTGCCATTATTGGAAGTGTCGTACCGTCGGTTGTCCCTTCTGGATTTTCACCCTTTGTCCACAGCATGGATGGATTTTTCCACTCTTTTGTTTCCCATACCATACCATTACGAGGTGACACGAAACTGAGCTTACCTTTCAGATGGCAAATCCCATCACCTGTGTTCTGACATCCTTCAGGGAAAAGAATTACCTCTCCAGTAATAAAGTTAGAGTTCATATAACCTCCTAGACTAGCTGGCTAATAAAACGTTTATATAAAATATTTTTCGTATAAAAAATCATAATAATTTACTATACATAGTTTGTTATAGGCTAAAAATATTGAATTAGCTAGTAAATTTTTACTGTTTTACTAAAGATAATATTAAATAAAATTCGTCTTTAAAAATACTCTTAATATCTTCAGCTAATCAAGGGTATGTAGATTCACAGTTTAATTTTGGTGCTAAATCTGATCAATGTATTGGCATACGCCAATATTACAGCCAAACTATCAAGTAATACTGAAAGGCTACTGATTAAGGGCTTAGTAATGCACAAAATAATATGACAAAAGACAAACCAGTATTAGTAATTTAGCTAATTTAAGTCAATAATAAATAACAGTCAGTATAATTTATTGTAAAACATGCGTGTCCATAGAGTATTGAGATTTCTTATCTTCAAAAGGAGCATAGAAATGAAAAATCTACTGTTAGCAATACTTGTAGTTGCAATTTCAGGTATTAATTCTTCTTACGCATTCAAATTCGACCCTTTCAGCAAACCAGACACATCAGGTTTGTACAAAAAAAAGTTTTCAGAGCCAATTCATGAACGGCTTACGATTAAAGCAATTAATACTGCACAAATACCAGATTCTCTGAAGAAAGATACCGTATTCCTCTCTGCAGTAGTTAGGGGGGTTAGATGGAATGATGATCCATTGGGTATGGCCAAAAAAAGACCTCATGAAGCATTTATTTACTTCAATGATTCTTGCCGCGAATCAAAGGATATAGATCAGTCATACGACATGTACTATCGAACTCATTGTGGAGATATGCAATTTCTGCACGCGATGGCATCAAAGAAAACTGAAAATGCAGGCGCTACTAGTGAACTCATAAATATGTGGGCTGAGTTTTCATATCGGGTTGCAGCTGGTGATATTGATAAGGATTTACGTTTTAGAAGCATTGGAGAAAAACTTGAAAAGCGTTCTGCTGAACTATTCAACAATAAGATGACTTATAACGGTGAATATCGCATGGAGTGGCAGCCAGAATGGTTGTTTGCCGCTGACTGCAATAGGAGTATTAATCTTGGTGCATTTCCTACTAAACTAAAATGCAAAGACGTAAATAATAAATATTCAGAGCAAACAATACAGAATATAGCACTGGGATCTTTACTTCATATGTTGCAAGATTCATTTTCGGCCAGCCATACGCTGAGGGAAAATAGCATATTAAATGCTTCACAGATAAATGGAGCCGGGAAAATAAAAAGATTTGGATTATACAATGCTCAAGATGGAAGAGCTCATAGTCGTGCAGATTTAAATATTGAAGATAAATATGAGCACAAAGAGTTGTCATTAAATGATCTTTCTGCAAGCCTAATCGAGCTCGTTGTAGATCAAAGAATTTCAGGTCAGGACAATTGGAGTGAAGCCAAAAAAACAATAGAAAAGGCTTTTGAGATTAGTAACTCTAGTGAGAAACCAGGTGATATTGGTTACGGCGATACAATCAAGCGCTGAAACGAATCATTCATCTATCAAATGCCATCTATTTATTGGTTTAATTAAATAGACGGCATTTGATTTACAGTCAAACTTCGCTGACGGTAAGAACCTCACCCTATCTTACAACCCTCATAACAAGTGAACCGCCCCCGACTATATCAGAGGCTGATTTACTTGTGTCAGGCAACTTCACCTAACAGATTAAGATTATCATAATATCGATTGATTTAACGCCGGCATCACCATATCCGTGTTCATACGATTAGATACTTTCCATCCTACTATAGCGCGCTTTTGGTCATCACGGCTGTGAGTTGTTATTTTACCTTTACCGCGCCAAACGCCTTGCAGCTCATACTGAGTCATTAACCGCTCTACCGTACAACGAGCCACATGAATGCCATCCGCTTTCATCTGCTGCCAGACTTTAAGCACACCATAACGACATTTGCTGTCCTGCCAGATGTGTCTGATTTCACTAATATAAAAGTCATCACGTTAACTGCGCAGTGATCGCTTTTCAGGGCTGTACTCTAGGTCTTCAGCACGGTGATAGACTGATGGATAACCGGTAGTACTCGGCAGATTGACTCGATCCCATAATTGTTTTTATGGTCATTAATAAAGTCGACGGTCGAACTCCGCCTGGGCGAAAAAAGCAGCTTTTTAATGCTATGGCTTGAAATCACCAGACGCTTCTCTCAGCATACGAACGGCACGTTCTTTAATCTCAGGAGTGCAGGCTTGTTTTTTCATTGTCGCATTCTCTCAGAATGTCGAGTATCCGACAATCCCGGGGCGATTCACAGCGTTAGGAAATCAAAGATAAAGTCTTCTTTTTTATTCTTATCGATGACTTTAGTGGTTAACTTTTCTAAATCTTCAAAAAACTGGGTTTGATTAAATACCATGGTTGTCTCTATAGATGATTTACTAATGTAAAAAAGTAGGCTAATGTGCAATTATAGCGCTATCTTATAATATTTAAAGGCTTATTTGCTCTGAATGAAGTGATACAGCATCTTATTACTTGCAGTAATAAGACTAGAATTTTATTAATGGGGCTTAGTAGTGATAGTTGGTAGTTACTTTCATGGTGACTCTACCCGTATTGGATTAATTCAGCATGGTTGATATGGAGAAGCATTACATATCATCGTTAATTTTGCCAGAGCTAAGTATCGTAAAGCTGAAAGGGTGATTGATTTTCGTACAGAGTTGAGTGACTTACGTGATGAGCTTAGAGGCTTTGACCATAGAACTTTGCAGTGGTTGCATGATTCTATGGCGGCTGCGTTCCGTATGGAGTATTGTCTTAACGCAGATTTTTTCACTTACAAGATACCAGACCCTCATACACTCGAAGAGACTGTGAAATTTTGGCTTGAATTCCTTAGAAAAGAGCTTGAAAGAGTGTTTGCTGAGTATTTGCAGCTTCCTCGATTAATTCTTACTGCAGATCTCTATCCAAACCCTGATTAAAAAGGTAAAGATGCAGAAGATAAGCTTTATGAAATGACAATACAGTTATATCCTGATTTGAAGCATTTCCAATCTAAATAATTCAGAATACTTTAAATACTGTGGTATGGCAGTAAACGTTGCAAATTTATTAAATAGTATCTAAGGATAAGTCACTGTGGCCATAGCAATGCAAACGACTCTTGCTAGTTTAACAAAGAAAGACTGGATAACTTCTCTACAACAACATTACTTAAGTACAGAAGGCCCATATGGTAATTCAGACCTAACTAATTTAGATGTTACTCCAGCAGGCTTGGCAGAGGCGATAGGTGTGAATGGATATTCTGATGAAGATATTCAAAATACATTTATGTCAATTTTTACTAGGAAATTAGTAAGAGATTTTTTATCAACTAAAGTACATGAGATCCAAGGAGCAAGAGCCTATAGCAACTTTCATTTTTTAATATTATCTTGCTTGGTGGCTGCTACTACGACTAATGCGGGAGATAGTAACCAATATCGAGAGCGACTAGGCGCTTTGCTAGATGATAACCAAGGTGCCGAGCAAGGTGTCAGCGGAATTAATAGTTTATGGTTGGCTTTATCAAAATGGATAGGTAGTCAAGTCCAGCAAGGTAAGAGTTATAGAAAAATTATTTTGCCTAAAGATATAGGGAATATGACGGTTATTGGCTATGCCGTAAAGTTAGCTTATCCCTCTCGTGATGATCGAAAACAGCTAAAAAATATTTTAAAAAAGCTAAGCTATAGAGCATTCGAAAGTTCAATATCTTTATTGGTCGAGCTAGATGAAGATTATTATGGTGAATTACCACTATTGATGCAACGAGAATTATTTAACCTAAGAAAACTCTATGAAAGCAACCACGCCATAGAGAACCATTACTTTTGGCAGTTAATACTCAGTATTTTATCTGAGATTAATCGAGAAAATCCCAAAAACCATACTTTGTTGTGGTCGGTGTCGGTCAGATTTGGTGGATGGGATGGTGATGAGCTAGAAGAGGTAGTTTTAGCAAAAGGAAATCGACGTCAAGATTTAGAAGTGCCTTCTTGGCAAGGGGATTTTTTACAATTCTTAGAAATGCATAGAATACCAAAACAAATTAAAGCTTTATTAGATAACGGCTGTATTATTCTATTAGAGCGTCATGGTGGTCTATGGACACAGGATGATAGAAAGGCTCATGCAGAAGATACAGCTATTATTCTAGCCAATCGCCCTGAAATCATTGAGCGGTTTCAATATCCTTGTAGCATTGCCGAAAGGTGGTGTTATTCTGAAAACATGCCATTACAAGAGGCCTTAAAGATAACTGGTGATCAAGGGGTAGCTGGGGAAAATACGTCAGAAAAGGGATTGAAGTTTGAAGGAGGGATTCCAGTAGGACGTAATAAGTGGCTGGCACGTTCAGGATACTTACCCCATATTAAAATTGAATCCAATAGTAAATTTAGCACAAACCCAGCATTAAAAGTTCAAATTGAGAATGACATCGTTACGATCATTGATGATGACTTGATTGATAAAGAATGGCACTTAAAGCACATTGATAGTTATGATGAACTTACATTAAAAAGAATTCGATTTTTTAATAATGCACCACTCAATGACTCATGGCCACAAAGGAAAAATGCGTTTGAGGCGTCGGTAGAACTTAATTATCAATTAGGTACTTCAATTGTTGAAACCCAAAATGTAATGTCAGTGGGTGTATTTCCTAATCGTCTGTGCGATGCATTAGAAGCACTATATGCTCGTGCACAATCATCTCGATCAGAATCAGAGATTGTTGCTATCTTACGAATAGTTTTACCTCAAAAACCTGAATTTAAATACATGGTCTGGGATGTGCTACGCTCTTTGGAGGAAGCAGGGTGGCTAGAGCAAGATCTTAGTTGCCGATGGCGGGGACGTGTTTGGCGTCTGCGAGCACCAAAGATTGTATTAACAGGTGGTTTAACCGCAATCGTAGAGGGTGCTATCGCTCATAAAGAACTAGAAATACTCAAAGTTGAAGCTATAAGACAGGGTATTGAAATACATATTAATGCTCAGTTGGAGTGGGCAGTACCTGTTATAAGTTTGTATGGTGACAAAATTAAGAAATTAGCTGAAGAACTTCAGTGGAGTATTGAAATTGGTAAAAACATTGTCGCAAAACCAGCCCCAAAATGTTGGCCAGTAGAAAATAGAACCGTTATAGGACGTCAATTATCTAGCATTTGGAAAGCTGAGCCAGGATTGTTTATTTCATTAAATCAAAATATATCTAGCACTAAAATGTTGGTAAGGTTTACACGTGATGATGATAGGGATGTATACGCTATTGATGAAGAGCAGGGATTTGTTACGACGCAACGCAATATTGCAATTTTGGAGTATGCAAGACAAATTAAAAAACCGGTTTTTATATACAGTGATGGATTATTAAAACGACAGAGTTTAAATGGCCACTTGCCGTTGCCAGTTGCTAAATGGTTACGACAATCAACGGGTCTGCAGTCCGGCCCTGCGATTATATCAAAATATTCACAGTATCAATATGCTTTGGGTGAGGAACAGTTAAACACATTGCAAGCTATATTTGGGCTTGCTATTCAAGGTAACAATAAAATTAAACCAAAGAAACTTATTCTGGAAATTGCAAAGCAACGCAGTCGCGGTATCCGAGTAAGTTATATTTAAAAAGAGGAAAGATAAGTGTCAGAACAATGGTATTTTGGTGAGGTTGATTATACACCTCGACCTCAAACACGAATCAGTGGAATTGCAAAAGTAGATAATGGTAAATGGAAAAAACAAGCCTTGACTAGTGATTTAGCACCTGTCGGTAAAATCTTCGCTCCTTCATTGTATGGCGTAGCTGAAAAACAATTCCTTATTTTTACTGCTAAATTAAATCCAAGAATAAATGAGCACAACAGTTATTCATCCGATAAAGAGCATGATCATTATATTATTGAGGAGCGGAAGAAGCCTACAGTCGTTATTGATTATAGGCATATGAGTACAGAACAAATACGCTATCAGTTAGTAGAGTTTGGTTTGGGGAGTATTGATGCTATCGATGCAGAACCCAATGAAGTTATTGTTGCATTATCTGACACAGAATGTGCCATTGTCGAAGTTATGTCCCATCCTCGTAATGGTCGTTATGTGGCTAAGACAAGAAATGTGGAAGTTTATTCTTTTAATAGTGCAATCTTTGAAGGAGATGCTTTTGAAGGACAGTTTATAGAGATCCCTAATGTGACTGTTGGCGATTTCATTCGCGAAATAACATGGAAGCTAGACGTTGATATATTAAATGACTTATTGGATAAACTAAAAGATTATGATGAGTATCTAAAAACTACTACTAAACAACAAAGGGCGGATTTAGTTAGTCTATTAGATCGTGCACTCAATATTACAAAACAAGAAGATTGGGCTGATACACATGAATGGTTGAAAGGGTATAAACAAAGAGTTGCTAGATCGCTAATAGAGCCAAGAGAAGTCATCAACACTTTATCAAACATGCAACCTTTTCAGCAGAAGCTGGATATAGCACAACAAGCGGCAAGTAATGCCTACCGTCAAAAAATACAACCTATTATTGAACAAGAGATTAGGTTAGAGCTAGCAGAATTGCTATCACAACAAGAAAGCTTGAAACAAAATATCCAGGAAAAACATGACATATTAGAAAATAAAAAAGTCGTTCAAGATGATTTACAGCAAAAGATTTCAAGCTTGAATAAACAGTTAGTAGCAGAAATTGGCCATCTGAATCAAACACTTGGTGATATTAAAGAATTAGATAGTCAAGAAAATATATCCCTTGTAGATCGTCTCAAGCGAGCTCTGCATGATCAAGGAAAGTTAATTAACCCTACAGACACTACTTTCCCACCATGGTCGAGAGGATCAGGAAGAGATGATATTCCATATATCGATAATTCAGAGTTTGATGCCAAATTTCAGGCATTCGAAGAGAAAGCAGCTATATCACAATCAGAGCTTAACCTATTTGATAGGGCTTTACGCTCAGGTGATTTTGTTCTTTTACCATCAATTTCAGCAGAAATTATTATACCTAAATACGCAGAGATTGTTACGGGTGGAGTGACTTTTCGAGAGAGTTTAGGTCCAAATATCTTAAATTTAGATGACTTATGGATGCAACCAAACCAAGGAACCAAGACTGGTTTTGCGAGAGCATGGTCAACGGCAGTAGCAAACCCAAATCAATATCATTTAGTTTGGCTTGATGGCTTACAACGGACGGCCATAGATTTATGGTTGCCAAGTCTAATAAGTGTCATATATAGCTCTGAGAGACCAAGTAATTTACTTGTTATGGCGACTATTGATGATAATTTCATTGATAAAGAGCATCTGTGGTCAGAATTATCAAGATTTAGTACGCCACTTAAATTTGATAATCAAGTTGAGTATAACAAAAGGTTGTTACAACGGCTTTCAATTGTTCCAGAAAAATGTACACAACTTGCTTATCAAAAGGTATCTGTAGCTAGCGAGAACTACTCTGAGATGCTTGAAAAAGGTCAGCTATGGCTGAAAGAGTTATTAGATAAATAAGAGGGTAATATGCTAGATCCAATAGGTGCTTACAATGATATTTTAGAGCTTTATCTTTCTTATTTAGATACAGTTTATCGATTACGCCGTGAAGACTTAAGTCAAGAAAGGCAACGCTTGTTACGACAACCAGGCAATTTAATGCCAGAACCTTTTATTGAACCTATTTTACGCTATCAATCAACAAATATTCGATTGGAAGATTGTTTAGATGACGAGTGTCAGGATAACCCATTAAAGAAATTTAATCGTGAGCAACGCCGAGCTATCGTTGAAATGATGTTTTCTGGGTTGTTCCCTGGCAAACCAGCCACAGGTGAGTTATCACGACAGAGTGTATTTTCACCTTATGTTCATCAAATGCAAATGCTGCAACGCGGTTTAAAGAGTGGGCATCCTGGTATTGTTGCATCTGGTACAGGCTCAGGTAAGACAGAGTCATTTTTATTGCCTATTTTGGCAGAATTGACGGCAGAAGCGACGCAATGGGGACCGCCCCCAGTAGATTATTTGCAACACCAATGGTGGCGTGAAGGAAGTAGGTTTGAGTACCACCGCAAAGGTGAAGACAGTAATCGACCACAGGCAGTGCGTGCATTAATTTTGTATCCAATGAATGCACTAGTAGAAGATCAAATGGTACGCTTACGCACTATGCTAGACTCGCCAGAGGCTATAGAAGTATTAGACAAAAGAGCCAATGGTAATCGGATATTTTTTGGCCGTTATACCAGTGCAAGTCCTGTTCCTGGCTATTTGAATCATCCAAGACGACAAGATGATGAAAAAGAGAAAACAGCTACTAATCGCCGTTTAAAACGCACTAAGACCACGTTGTTGACATTGGCGAATGATCAAGAAAAAGCATTGGCGTATGATAGAAGTAATCCTGAGACTGATACAACACGTTATTTATTCCCATCTCTTACGGGGTCAGAGCTTATTACCCGATGGGACATGCAAGAAACGCCACCGGATTTGCTGATTACTAATATTTCAATGCTGAACGCAATGCTGTCTAGAGAAGTTGATGCTCAAATCTTCGATAAGACTAAACAATGGCTTGAAACAGATCCTAAAGCTTACTTCTTCTTGGTTTTGGATGAGTTGCACTTAATACGCGGTTCAACAGGAACCGAAATGGCGGCTCTCATTCGTACTTTAATTAACCGACTGGGGTTGGATCGTGCAGAGTATCGCCATAAGCTGCGTATACTAGCGTCTAGTGCTTCATTACCCTTGGATGGTACTGAAGGTGATCAAAGCTTGGGGTATCTTTATGACTTCTTTGGACCGTTTGGAACTTATGTAGATAGTCATAGTGAAGGAGCTAAAAGTCCTGAGGATTGGGCAGAAGCGGTTGTTTCAGGCAATACCCATATGCCTAAACCCATTATTCAACAATGTATAGATACTAGACCGTTTATAGCAGTGGTAGATTATCTAGCACCAGATGGCCGCTATCTAGGTCAGCTAACGAATAAATTGGACAAAGATGAACATTTAGAGAAACTACTAAATGCTTGCAAAATAGCTTTAGGATTGTCTCAATCTCGCGCAACCAGTGATATGGTGAATGAAGTCGGTGAGAGACTGGCAATAAGTTGTACAGATGAAGAGGGGAAAACTAAAGCTCGCTCAATATCAACGTTAGCAGAAAAGATTTTTGGTGAAAGTCGAGAGCATAAAGCTTTACGTGGTTTAATGATACTCAGAGGGTTAGGAGATATAGAGGGGTCAGAGGCTATTTCCTTTAGGGAGCACTTGTTTTTAAGGAGCTTGGAGGGTTTATTTGCCGCACCCATGATCCAAAACGGTCAGCTTGTTTATGAAGGGGTGTCGGTTGAGAGTGGTACTAGTCACACCCATACTTCTAAAGATACCCAGCGGCTATTTGAATTATTTTTATGTGAGGGATGTAATACAGAGTTTATTGGAGGGCTACGTGGAAAAGCTTCTCGTAATAACTCAAGATCGCCAATTGAAATTCTCCCTCAAACGCAGGACCTTGAAAAACTTCCAGAGTTTGGCGTTGGTTCTGGGATTGAAGATCTCAGTCACGAGGAATTTGTTCTATTTTGGCCCTCTATAGCTTCAGCCAAACGAGGTGATAATGACAAAGAATCCTGGGTTCCTGTGTCGTTAGATCCATATAATGGTCAGTTACGTTCAACTCGTCCAACTAACCCTGCGGATTTTATCTCAGGACAATTCTTCGACATGATTAATGTATCTGATAAAGATAAACAACGTAAGAAGACTGCAGCACCAAATTGCTGTCCTGCCTGCGGGGCTGATTATTCACATCGTAGTGAGCAATATCGTAAATCACCTATTCGTAGTTTTCGTACTGGTTTTGCTAAAACATCGCAGTTACTAGCCACTGAAGTTCTTGAGCTGCTTAAACAAGCTGGTAATAGTCCTAAAGTGATTGCGTTTTCTGATAGTCGTCAAGATGCGGCTAAAACAGCCATTGATATTGAACGTCATCACCATAATGACACTCGCCGTAGGATTCTGGTGGATGCACTAATCAATAGTGCATTTGTTGAGGATATCGAAACTTTAAAAGCCCAGCGAGAAGAAGCAGAAAAAAAAGGGGACTATGATTTAGCAGATGAAATTGATAACAAGATAAAGAAAATTCAAAGAAATCAGATGAGTCCTGATCGTATCGCATTGGCAACAATTTTAGAGACAAATGAAGCAGGTATTATCGAGACGGGTTTTAAGGCTCAGCCACTGCTTTCTGGGATGACTGCTATAGGTGTGCACCCTACAGATGACACCGGCGTAGAAAAGATTAATCACAATGAGTGGTTTAGTTATTTTGAAGAGAAGCAGGACGGAACAATCTATTGGGATGACAAGATTGATGGTACGAAAATTACAGATGCAAAAAATGCAGTGGCGAAAGCACAACAAACTTTGATTGAAGATGTTATTTTTGCGCGTAACTATTTTGCTTTGGAAGAAACAGGGATCGGTTACGCTTGTTTTCAATCTCAACATCAACAAAACTCAGATGAACTTAATGCGATTTTGAGGGTTTTTGCAGATAACTATCGTGTATTAGCTAACAAATGGGTAAAGCAAGACTCAATTAAAGAGTGGGTAAGCGGTTATTCTATAAGTAGTAGAAGAGTGAAGAATTTTCTACAAGCCTCTGGCATCAGTGAAGATAAAATGACTGATATTTTAAGGGAAATGGAAAAGCTTAAGCATCCAGGTGGCATTATACGAATCGAACGGTTATATATTCAACTTACTAGACCTGAAGATCCAGTTTATGAATGTACCACATGTAGTAGAGCTCATTTACATCGTGGCACAGGGATATGTACGCGTTGTCACCAACCCTTGCCTACTGAACCTAATCTCAAATCACAACAGCTTAGGGAACGCAACTACATATCCAAACGATTAGATAAAGCCTTTGCAGATGATCAGTCTATATTTAGATTGCGTTGCGAGGAGTTGACAGGTCAAACAAGATCGCCCGCAGAGCGATTACGGCGCTTTCGGGGTATTTCGATTGATGATAATAGCAATCCAATCAAGGAAAAAGCTCAAGAAATTGATTTGCTTTCAGTTACTACAACAATGGAAGTTGGTATTGATATCGGTGCACTACAAGCTGTATATCAAGCTAATATGCCTCCCCAACGTTTTAATTATCAACAGCGTGTAGGACGTGCTGGACGACGTAAACAAGCATTTTCTTTAGCAATGACATTATGCCGTGGCCGTAGTCATGATATGCACTATTTTCGTCATCCTGAAGCAATCACAGGAGATGCTCCACCACCGCCTTTCTTAACAGTAGAGCACATAGATATTAGCTTGCGTTTATTGAGAAAATCTTGGCTAACAGAAGCTTTCAAACGATTAAGAGAGGAAGATGATAGCAATTATCCAGGTGATAATATGAAATCTGATATACATGGAGAGTTTATACTAACGACTGACTACTACGACGAAGTCAAAGGCTGGAAGCAACGCTTAACAACTGCACTTAAGCAGACCCAGTCAATTGCTGAAAAACTAGCCAATACTCTAGGTCAGGGGGTAGTAAATCGAGAGCAAGATCTTTTAACTTACTTAACAACTGATAAACTGATCGATGAGATCGATGTCTTAGAAAAAGAAGGTAGCAATCGTGAAATGGGACTGGCGCAATTCTTAGCTGAGAACGGATTATTACCAATGTTTGGCATGCCGACCAGAGTAAGAAATCTATATTTGAATTTAGAGTCAGTTGGTGAAAATGAGTCTGAATGGGATTCTGTCGATCGCGAAATTGATATCGCTATTTATGAGTTTTCTCCAGGACAAGTGGTGATTCGAGATAAACAAATTCATGAAAGTATCGGCTTTACTGATCAATTAGGTTTTGTCCAGCTAAGGCGTGGTGGTGCTAAACTCATTCCTGAGCCTAAAGAAGAGTGGTGGAATGATAAAGTGAGCATTGCTGACTGCCCTACTTGTGGTGCACTAAAGCTACTTGCCCAAAGTGATGATGGAATCAAATGTGACGACTGTAAACACAAGATACCCCAAGAAGCTTTTAGTGTCTACTATTCACCTAGTGCATTTAGAACTGATTTTCGACCACGAGTGTCTGACGGCACTGAGCCTCCTCGTCCTATGATAAGACGGGAAACTGGAGCGATTATTGCACCTATGCAGATGGAAAAAGTTGTAGGGACAAACTTATCACTTGCAACTGGTAAAGAAGCTTATATTATCAGAAGAAATAGAGGGGTTTTAGATGTAGATGGAAACCCTAAAAGCTACGAGATGGTTCACAGAATTCAGAATAAGGTATATTGCCAAGGAAATTCTAGATTAAATATTGATAAGGTTCCAAATCAAGCGATATTATTAGATAAAGCTCAAAAACATTCAAAGCCTTGGCAAGTACAACCAGAATTACCTGAAGTACAAGAAGTAAAGCTGTTTTCAAAAAAGCGAACAGATGCTCTAAACCTTAGCATGTTGTCAATCGCGGATGGTTTATCTATGGATAGACTGGGACCTAAATTAGAACGCTCAGGGACAAGCTTAAGGGCTGCGGCTATTAGTGCGACACAGCTTATAGTTCAGAGGGCTTCTCTAGCTTTAGATATATCACCAGATGAGTTCGAACCTCTTGAGCCTAGACTTCGTGAAGAGAGGCCAATCTTGCAGATAGCTGATACATTGGTAAATGGCGCTGGTTTCTGTCAAAGATTAACAAAAAATATAAAGGGAAAATCACCTCTAATCGTAGAACTTATAGACTCAATGTTAAATGATTTATCAGACCCTATGGTGGGCAGTTTTTTTGAAAGTAAACATCGTGAGGAATGTCAGCGCTCTTGCTACCGTTGTATTCAACGCTATGGTAATAGGGGATACCATGGTCTACTAGATTGGCGATTGGGACTCAGTTTTTTAAGATGTTTATTTGATCCTACACACCGAGTGGGTTTAGATGGGGATTTCACGAAGTATTCTGAGCTTAAAGATTGGCCTGAGCTTGCTAAAATTGCTGCACAGGATATCAAGCGTCTAGATCCGCATAAACGAGATATTATCAGTGTAGGTCCATTAAACCTTCCGGTTGTATTACATAACTCCAGTGGGCCTAACTCTGAAGCATTTGTTATTGTTCATCCTTTTTGGGATGTAGTGGATATGAGTGCAGAACTAAAGCAAACTGTCGATTCCTTAGATTCTAGCTACTCTATAATGTTCATTGATACCTTTGAAACGAATCGTAGATTAATGAGTGCTATTGAAAATGTTAGGTCTAAATAAAAAAAGATAGTGATTTGAAATACAAAGATTCTATAAATAGAAACCCCAAGACTCATTAGGACGATTAGCATCAAACTGCTGATCCAACACGTTTGGGTAAACCATTTTATTATGGTTTGAGTCCATGGTGACTTTAAAACGTTTATGGCGACGGCATTTGATGCCATGTTCTTCTCTAATACGTCTGACCATGTACAAGCTAATGTCATGGCTGGGGTATGCTGTTAAATCCCTAGAACCAAACTTGGGAGATTTTAATCAAGCGGCGTTGCAATAAAACTCATGATAAACCTATCTAGGTGATTTCATCCCCAAATCCTTTTGAATTATAGTTTGATTGTATTCAAGCTCAATATAGAGCTTGTAAGACTTGACCAAACCTTATCAGGTTATTATTTTAATAAGTAATTTTAGAAAAAATTATTTAACTTAGTTGATGTGGAATTAAACAAATGTACTTACCATACTATAATTTCCGTTTTCTGTATTGACCCCTATTAAAAAAGGAATTCTTATGAAAAAGCTTGCGGCTTATCTTTGTTTTGCCTTGGCTTGTATCTCTACCTCTCATGCTGAAACCATCGCTGGTTACAGCTTTGAAAAATACCCTGCTAAAATTTATAACGGTAAACAAGCACCTTTAAAATTAGGTGACTGGAGCTCTTTTCGTACTCGTCTGAAAGAAGCTCATAAAGATGGTGAAATTAACTTCGCGGGTAACTATATCGTGACAACCTGGGGCTGTGGTACAAGCTGTGTGTCAGGGGCTATGATTGATAAACGTACTGGCAAAGTATACGATATCCCACTGGGTGAAACTGAGGATAGTGTCACCCCTTATGAAAGTGGCGCAGAATGCTTCGCAGACGGAGTGGAACTCGATGACAACGAGCGTTTGGCTTTCTATCCAAATAGCCGCTTATTTATCAGCCGCAATTGTGAAGGCGAGAAAGTCAACGAAACCACCGGTAAACAACTTATCACCTATTATGTCAACATTTGGGATGAAAAGACCAAGACATTCAAACTAAAAAAGGTTCAGCAATCTAAACTCGTTAAAGTAGACTACAGTCAATTTTAAACTAGCTTTTTTCCTGTATTTACCTTTTAAAGCCAAGTTTTTAGCCTAAACTTGGCTCATACTACCCTCTACCTTTTTAGAGGTCTTAGCTTGGGCTATCTTGACCAAAAAATAAACCATCTCGACGTTGTAGTGGCACACTAAATTTAAGCTGTATTTAAGAGAAGATCTGCTGCCCACAAAAAAGCCAGACAACCTAAGCTGTCTAGCTTTAAAATTTGAACGACTTATTTATGATTGTTTTCCCGCCACAAGGCATGCTCACATACTTCACAGTACCAACTGTCTTTTGCCCGCATATACGGAATGTCTGCCGGTATCTGTAGAGGACACACATAACCACAGTATTCGCATCGCACATCATCTAAATAAGCAAAACACTCACCGATTGTCTCGAAAAATAATTGAGGGCTAATCTCATACTTCTCACAGATGGTTTCGACATGTGCGATATAATCACCTTTATTATCGTATGCCCAGTAATCCTCACAGATTTTTAGATCGCGTGCGTTCTGTGTCATATTCGGCTGAAGCTTTACACTCATCATGTTCTCCTCAGTAGCCGACATATTCAGAGTGCGGTAATAGCTCATAAAGCTCGCTCTGAAGCTGACAACGCATATCCTCAACCACATAACCAAAACTTGCATCCAAGCGCTTCTGCACCCATACCCGCATCGCCATATCGTTATCAAAGCAGCGTTTCACTCCTAAGAAGCGTGCGAGTTGATGACCAGATAAAATATACAACTCACGCATCAATGCATTAGCGATGAGATTTGCATCTGCACTGATCGCACCGTCCCGTTTAAACTCGCTAAACAGCTCTTCATAATTGATGATTTTCATTGTGACGTCTCCTTGTCAGTTTGTGCATTCGTGATTAGTGCTTCAGTGTCGGAGCTATTCGATGTGCTTGTTAACTTCTCTTTACTCGCTAGTAGTAAGTTATCCATCGCTGAACCATCTTGACGGGTAATATCAGGCACATAACGGCTATATACCCGAAACAGCATCTCCGTACTGCTGTGACCCATCTGCCGTGCAATCCACTCGGGATTCTCACCAGCAGCGAGCCAAAGCGTCGCTGCGGTATGCCGAGTCTGATAAGCACGCCTGTGCTTAAGTCCGAGTAGGGCAAGTGTGGGTTTCCATACCCGTCTATTCACATTACGATACTCCATTGGATTGCCCTGTGAGTTGCAGAATACGAACTCTGACTTACCATAGGTGCGAGCCTTCTGCTCTAACAAGGCATCGTATACCAGCTGTGATATCGCAATATCACGTTGTGAGCCTAACGTCTTCGTTGGACCCATCTCACCGTTTACTAATGCGCCTCTGATACTGATCTCACGGCGATCAAAATTAATGCAGTCCCATTTCAGCCCATCAATCTCACTGGTACGCATTCCTGTAAAGAAGCGAATGGTGTAATAGGGCCTATAATCAGTACGGACATTCTTTAAAATCAGCCATACCTCAGAAAGTGTAAAAGGATTCACATCAGGACGAGCTTGCTTAAGATTCTTAATATTTTTATAAGGCATCTCAAACTCATGGCGATCAGATGCTTCTTCTAGTATCATACGAAGAAGTATCATGATCTGGTTGATCCGTGCTACTGACAGATTTGACTGACCATCTTTACCGTAACGAACTTTGGCGAGGGAGCTACGGAAGGTCAGCAAGTCTGGTTTTTTTATCGCATGTACTGCTTTACCACCAAACTCAGGTAATAAATACTTATTCAAAATAATCTTTATTTTTTGCCGATAGCTCGGTCGCCATTCAATCTTCCTCTCCTCAAAAAATGTTTCCGAAAACTCCTTAAAGGTCGGATTACGACTGATACAAGCTTCGGCTCTATCAGCCAATGCCGTCATCTCCTGCGCTCGTTCACTCTTTGGGAAGTAAGCAGCATAGTCGAAAATATTTAGGGTGATTTCTGCTTCCATTTTTTCGATAATTTTAGCCAGCTTCTTTCGATTAGCTGGAGTGTCTGTGAGATTAGTCGTCTCACGGCAACGCATATTCATATATCGAAAATCTACGAATAGCTTGCCACGTCTGGATCTTATTGAGGCCATTATTTGACTCCTTGTTTAAATGAAACTTACTGTAAAGCCATACCGTTGATGGCACTCATAACCGGCTTGCACATATCTTCTTCGATACGCTCCCATACGTATAAAATCTTGCGACCGCCAAAAGGACGAATGTAATGGATGTTTTCAATCAAAACAGTGTCCTTAAGTTGGTTACGGATAGTACGTGCATCGTATTTGATACGTTCGGCTAGTTCTTGAGTGGTGAGATAGGTCTGTGACATAATAGTTCTCCAGTCAGTATTAAATAGTTTTTAATAAACACTTTGTTGTTGCCAACGAGTACTATATTATCAGAAAAGTAGTCATTGGCAAGTACTTTTTACTTACCAATAAGGAATTTATTGTGATTTCATGTAACTTACCTGTTCTTTTGGCAGAAAGAAGGTTGCGTGTGGCAGATTTAGTGAGAATGACAGATATCAGTAAATCGACGCTGCATAGGATCTATAACGATGATACGACTAGAATTGAGTTCGATACTTTGAGCAAGCTATGTAATGTATTAGAAGTAACGCCAGGGGATATTTTGAAATACGTTCCAGATGAACTTGGTGAGGACGACTCTTTAGAAGAGTAAATTAACTATCGCTATAGTTGAGAGGAAATTTCTAGCTAAAGGTCTACTTAGAGCCAAAAAATACTTACGAAGCTTAATAAATTTTTTATTGTTAGGTTGTAGTCATCGCTTTTTAAGTGAAGACCAATAGTAAATACTATAAATTTGAAACGTATTTCCAAAAACTAGGCATCTGAAAAACACGTTTTTTTGTTGAATTGAGGTTGGGTTCAAAAATCATCATAGTGCCAAATTTACTAGGTTAGGTGTCATGATGGTTTTTTATCCAAAAATAGCTAGGTTGTGGTCAGTTATGTATGTGAGGTTTTAGGGCAGGGCACAGTTTGGGCACCACATGGGCACCGCCATGAAAATGGGTTTTTTGTTTGAGTAGTTAGACTTAACTATATTCAAAAAGATATTTCGAGAATTTCTCTACAAGCCCTGAAAATTAGACAAAAAAAAGCCTCACTGTTAAGTGAGGCTTTTTAAGTATTTGGAGCGGGAAAAGAGATTCGAACTCTCGACCCCAACCTTGGCAAGGTTATGCTCTACCACTGAGCTATTCCCGCTAAATCATCTGATAAACAATCTATCGTCTAGATGATGACGAGGTATTATACGCAGTTTTTTTTATGTGTCAACAGTTATAACGAAAAAAAATAAACTGACTAAAACAGGCATGTCATCTAGGACTTGATATATGTTATAACAGTTTATTATATTATGTATTCCAAAAGATTTAATAGGAATAAATAAGCTGGAATGCCTTTTATAATTCACTTCAATTACATCAACAATATCGACCCCTATAATAATGAGTCATAAGGATAAAGGAATGAGCCAACAATATACCATCGCTGATTATCTGTTTGATCGTATCGCGGAAGCGGGTGCGACTGAGATATTCGGAGTCCCTGGTGATTTTAACTTAACTTTTTTGGACAATATTGTCGCCTCCGATAAGCTGCGCTGGGTGGGTAACACCAATGAGCTCAATGCAGGCTATGCTGCCGATGGCTACGCACGCGAGCGTGGGTTTGCCGCGATGGTGACAACGTTTGGGGTGGGGGAGTTGTCCGCTATCAACGCCACCGCTGGTTCTTTTGCTGAGTATGCCCCTGTATTGCACGTAGTAGGTGCACCCAATACCGCACTGCAAGATTCAAAAAGCCGCATCCATCATACCTTGGGTGACGGCATATTTAACCATTTTATCAAGATGGTGGAGCCTGTGACAGTCGCGCGGGCACAGATTACGCCAGAAAATGCCGCCTCAGAGATTGACCGCGTGATTCGTGTGATACTCAAAAAGCATCGCCCAGGTTATTTATTATTATCGCCCGATGTAGCGCGTCAGCCCATTTATCCACCAACGACCAAGCTTGATGACAGCCAAGAAGACATCACCAGTCAAGCCGCGTTGGCAGATTTCAAAAAAGCACTGATAGAATTTTTACCAAATAAAACCACGACGCTGATGGCAGATCTAATGGTGCACCGTTTGGGATTGCAAAATCAGCTAAAAGCACTGATTGCCGATACCGATATTCCTTATACAACGCTGTCGTGGGGCAAAACGCTACTTGATGAAAACAGCAATCGCTGGGCAGGAACGTATGCAGGTGTGGCATCACGGCCCATCGTCAAAGACGCCGTAGAAAACTGTGAATGTTTGATCAAAATTGGTGTGCAATATACCGATACGACCACGGCAGGATTTAGCCAAGACATTGATGAAAATGTGGTGGTTGATCTGCATTATGAGCGTGCGTCTGTCAGTGGTCAGAATTTTGCCCCAATTGCTTTAAAAGACGCCTTGCAAGCACTACATGAAGTCATGACTTCAGGTATTGAGATTGTGCCAAAGCAGTTTTGTAAAGAGGTAAAACCACATGAGCAAAATGGCAAAGACGACGAAGCCATTCGCCAAGATGACCTCTGGCATATTATTGCGGATCATTTAGACCATAATAATTTGGTGTTTTCTGATCAAGGAACCGCGTATTTTGGGATCAGCGATGTGCGTTTACCAGAAGGGGTGACCTCTTATGGACAACCAATGTGGGGCTCAATTGGTTACACGTTGCCTGCCAGCTTAGGCGGTGCGATTGCTTCACCAGATAAACGCAGTGTCCTACTGATCGGTGATGGTTCCGCTTTATTAACAGTGCAAGAAATCGCCGTAATGATTCAAGAGCGTATCAATCCAGTCATTGTGCTGGTGAATAATGATGGCTATACTGTCGAGCGTGCAATTCATGGTGAAAACCAGCACTACAATGATATTCCCAAATGTAACTGGCAGCTGATGCCACAAGCCTTTGGTGCCACAGAAGACAACAGTTTGGTGCTGAAGGTAGAAACTGCTGGTGAGTTAAAATCTGCTCTCATCAAGGCTGCCGAGACCACGAACAAGTTGGTCATGATAGAAGTGATAGCAGATAAGCACGATATCCCGCCATTGCTGGCTGATATTAGTGCGGCGCTAAAACCAAAAGCCGATTAAAAGCTGGTAATCGCTTTAATTATAAAATAAAAACCCCCATTTGGTTATAAGACTGAATGGGGTTTTTTGATTATTTTTACAATGAGGGTCAACTAAGTCGATATGCCCCTTATGTCAGTTTGCATACTTTAGTATCATGGCAATTCGGCTATTTCAGCCCTTGGCACTTAACAGGAGATGATCCACCATGATTTGGCTAAAAATGCTTATTGGTGCTGTGATGGTATTGGTGATTCAATTATTTGCACAAACCCGCTTTTTTTATTTGGCAGCACTTGCGCCACTTTTCCCCACCTTTGCTTTAATCAGTCACTTTATCGTTGGTACTGAGCGTAGCCAAGCTGATTTAAAGGTTGCGTTGATTTTTAGTATATTGGGGGTCATACCGCATCTTGTTTATACGCTTGTGGTCTTCGTAGGTATTAACTACATCAGCTTATACAAAGCATTAATGCTAGGGGTCGTCGCTTGGATCATCGCTGCCGCTATTTTAGTACTAACGTGGCAATATATTCAGTCTTAACTTAACAACAATCAATACAGTGCCATTAAATTAAACAGTGCCATTAATTTGTATTTTGATCAGCGCAGAGTCAGCGCTAAATCACAGCGCACCAAACAGAGTAGAAAAAAGTATATAAATCTGGGATAGATAATTTCTCAAAATCTGGCAGCAAGTGTTATTCTTAAGGACACTCTAAAATAATAATAAAATTTTTGATAGTGGGATACAAACCCTACTGTCACCTTGGTATTAAGACGCGAAAATGATCGGTCGCAAAATAAAGCGGATCTGATTGTAATAATTCAACGCATTATAATTTATAAAAATAGGGCTTAAAAAAATGGATACCTTAAATATCCTATATCTCGTAGGGGCATTGTTGATTTTTGCCAGTATCATGGCAAGCACTTTATCAGCAAGATTAGGCGTACCCCTGCTACTGTTATTTTTAATAGTGGGGATGTTGGCTGGTGAGCAAGGCATTTTGGGTATAGAGTTTTCCCAGTATGGACTTGCCAATTTTGTTGGACAAGCTGCCTTAGCGTGTATTTTGCTAGATGGTGGTTTGCGTACTTCTTTTAAATCGTTTCGAGTCGGCCTCAAGCCTGCGATTACCCTAGCAACTTTGGGCGTACTGGTGACGGTAGTAGTATTAGGGATATTTGTCACTTGGTTGCTCGATGTTGATTGGCGCTTTGGTCTTTTGATGGCAGCCATCGTGGGCTCAACCGATGCAGCAGCTGTCTTTTCTTTATTGCGTAATGGCGGTGTTAAGCTCAATGACCGTGTCCAAGCCACGCTTGAACTAGAATCTGGTGCTAACGATCCTTTGGCGATTCTTTTAGTCACAGGTTTGATTGCCCTAAATGTCGATCCCGCAGGTCAGACAGCCATTGGCTTTTTGTTGCTGTTGTTACAGCAGTTAGGGTTCGGTTTGGGTATGGGCTTGCTGTTCGGCTTTTTACTGGCGCGCTTATTGCCCAAGTTGCATTTGGCAGAAGGGATGTATGCCATCTTGATACTGTCAGCAGGCTTGGCAGTCTTTGCCGCAACCAATCTGCTTGGCGGTAGTGGCTTTTTGGCTGTTTATTTGGCAGGTGTATTGATTGGCAATCACAAGGTGCGTTCAACAGAGCATGTCATGCGAGTGATGGACAGCTTTGCGTGGTTGTCGCAAGCAGTACTCTTTGTGGTGTTAGGTCTATTGGCGACGCCGTCCAACGTCATTAATGTCTGGCACTATTCAGTAGCGATTACCGCCTTTATGATTCTGATCGCGCGTCCGATTGCTGTTTATACCAGTGTCAAACCTTTTAAATTTAAAGATAGAGAAATTGGCTTTATCTCTTGGGTGGGTTTGCGCGGTGCGGTGCCTATTACCCTTGCGCTTTTGCCTGTTATGGCAGGAATAGATAATGCCTTTATGCTGTTTGACATTGCTTTTGGGGTGGTGGTTCTGTCCTTGATTTTGCAAGGCATGACCATTCCTTTTATGGCAAATCTCTTTAGAGTCCGTATTCCGACCAATAAAGATCCAAAAGAAGAGCTTGAGGTGTGGGTATCAGATAAAGCGAGTATTACGCTTTATGAATTCGAGGTTCAATCAGGGGCGTTTGCGATTGGTCGTCATCCGATGGATGTCTCTCGCCGCATTAGTCCTGATGAAATCAGCGTGTTTGCATTGTTGCGTAAACAAGAAATCGTCGTTGTAGATGAAAGTACGAAGTTAAAATTTGGTGACAGCGTGTGGTACGCCATGCGCGGCAATCATGCCAGCAAAATTGCCAATATTTTTAATGACACAACGCTCGATCGCAAGGTCATTGATGACTTTTATGGCGATTGGCTATTATCACCCAGTGTCAAACTCGGCGATTTGCCATTCTTCACTGACATCATGGAATCTGAGACGCTTGTAGAGAGTTTAAAATCTCAAGCGGATCATGTCGAGCAAGAGGATAAAACGTTTCAAAAAAGCATGTGGGATCAAACCGTCGCTGAGTATGTCAAAGGGAGTTTGGGTACCGCGCCAGTCTCAGGTGATACCGTGGCAATTAGTGAAGAGTGGGCATTGGTCATCAAGGAAGTGGATGACAAAGGCAAGCTAAGAACCATTGGTCTCAAACATACGGAAGTACCAGCAACGATATAGCAACTGCTTATAGCAGATCTATCATTTTACTCAAAAAATCTGCGACTTGTTTGTGCAGATTTTCTCGATAAGCCCAGTGATGCTTGACATCGTAACTTGCTTCATTGGGCAGTAAGATTTTCATCAAGCCCATTTCTTCATAACGCGTCGCCAAATCGTGGGGTAAGTAACCGACATGGTGACCAGCAAGAATCAGCTGCGCGGTCGCCTCCATATGGTAAGTGGTGGCACTCAATGTCTTAGGGCGAATGTGATTGATACTATGATCAGTCGCATAGCCTCTTTTGATCCATGGATAGTCTTGTTCCAACTCATGAAATGTCAGCGTATCTGCCTCATAAAACAAGCGATGCGTGTGACCACAGCAAACCACTTGTTTTTCGATAAAAGCTGGCTGAAAAGTCAGTAAAGGCGGAAAACTGCCAAAATATCCTACCCCAATATCACTCTCATTGCCCAACAGCTTATCCAGCATGTTTTCAGGGCTTTGCACATCGATAGAAAAATGTATCAATGGATTGGTGCGATAGCTACCAGCAAGGCATTGCCTGAGTGCATCATAAAAAAACGTAGGCATTTGATCTGTTAAACACAGTCGAATATGACCGCCACGGACAGAATCTAATTGCCGAATATAGTGTAGCTGATGCTGAAAGCTCGCAACCGCTTCAGTGAAACTCAAGCAAGCCTCGTAGACTGCCGCGCCATCTTCTGTCAGCTTGAATCCTCCTCGACCACGATGACAGAGTGTCATGCCCAAACGATCTTCTAAGTGCGTTAAATGACCACTAATCACTGAAGGCGTCACGTTCAAACGCGTTTGAGCGGCCGTCACTCCTTGACATTCTACAATGGCCATAAAGCTACGTAGGGTTTTGATGTCTATTTTTATCAGTTCATCTAGCATTGATAATAGCGCCTTATCACATCATGTTTTGGTTGCATAAACTTCTAATAATAATGGTTAAATCCAATTTACTACGAAAAACCAGAAGTTTACTTCTGAATTTTACCATGGTCTACCGTCTATTATTTAGGTATTGTCGAGACATACAACAAATTGTCTACCTCGAAAGATTGCCTATTTCGAAAACCTGAACAAGGATGTGATTTATGAAATTTAATCAACCATTGAGTGGCAATGATATGCCAAGATTTGGCGGTTTTGCCTCTATGATGCGCCTGCCAACACAAGCGGATGCGGAAGGGCTAGATGTTGCTTTTGTGGGTGTCCCTCTAGATATTGGCGCATCAAATCGCAGTGGTGCCCGCTTAGGCCCAAGACAGATTCGCGATGAATCACGCATGATTCGTCCTTACAACGTAGCCACGCGTGCTGCGCCCTTTGAATCCTTACAAGTCGCTGATATTGGCGATGTGCCTATCAATACGTTTAACCTCCTAAAAAGCGTCGATATCATCGAAAAATTCTATTCTGAAAAAATCGTCAAGCATGGCGCTGTTCCATTGACACTAGGCGGCGATCATACCATTGCACTGCCTATCTTGCGGGCGCTTGCTAAAAAACATGGTCCAGTTGGCATGGTACATATCGATGCCCATGCTGATATCAACGATGATATGTTTGGTGAAAAAATTGCCCACGGCACACCGTTTCGCCGCGCTGTTGAAGAGAACCTCATTGACGGCAACCGTGTGGTACAGATTGGTTTACGCGGTACAGGCTATAGTGCCGAAGAGTTTGATTGGTCAACCCAGCAAGGATTCCGAGTTGTACCCGCTGAAGAGTGCTGGTACAAGTCGCTTGCGCCCTTGATGGCAGAAGTACGCGAAAAGCTGGGTAATGGTCCTGTTTATTTAAGCTTCGATATTGATGGTATTGACCCCGCGTTTGCCCCCGGTACTGGAACTGCGGAAATCGGTGGTTTGACATCCACTCAAGGCATAGAAATCATTCGCGGTATGCGTGGTCTCGATGTGGTGGGCGGTGATTTGGTAGAAGTATCTCCGCCTTATGATCCCTTTGGAAACACTTCGGTGCTGGCAGCAAACTTACTGTTTGAGATGCTATGTATTTTACCGGGCGTGCGCTATGACGATAAGGTTAAAGCCGTTTATTAATCATAATTTGTGATAGAAGCAGTAAATGGCCGCTTGTAAGTAGATAAATTGTCGTTTTTTATATCGTTAAACAAGTTATTAAACAATATTAAAATTTTTAGGATGACTCATGACGCACTCTACAAAATCGCCTTTGGCATCATCTCCGCGCTCGTCTTTGACCTGCGGTGAGCTGCTTGTTCAATGGTTAGAATACTACGGCGTCGAGACTGCATTTGGCATACCGGGCGTGCACACAGTCGAGCTGTATCGCGGTCTACCCAATACTAACATTCGCCACATAACACCGCGTCATGAGCAAGGGGCTGGGTTTATGGCAGATGGTTATTACCGCGCCTCAGGCAAAATCGGTGTCTGTTTTATTATTACAGGTCCTGGCATGACCAATATCATGACGGCAATGGCGCAAGCACTGGCGGATTCGATACCGATGCTTATCATCTCTAGTGTGAATAAAGTAAAAGACACAGGCAGTGGTGAAGGGCACTTGCATGAGCTGCACGATCAGCAAGGTATGGTGAGTAAGGTCGCGCTCACAAGCAAAACCATCTGGCAGCCTGAATCATTGCCCAAAGTCATTGCCGAAGCCTTTGCGTTATTTAACGGCGCACGGCCTGGGCCAGTTCATATCCAGTTGCCTATCGATATCATCACCGCTGATGCCAGCCATGTCGAAAGACCGCCACGCTCAAATACGTCAGCAGACCACGTATCCTTACCGCGGGTCATGAAGCCATTGCCAAACCCTGCGCAATTAGACCTGATTATCGAATCCTTAAAAACAGCGAAAAACCCAGTGTTGCTCTACGGTGGTGGCTGCGTCGATGTCGATCAGGATGCGCAAAAACTGGCCGAGCTGATAGACGCGCCCACGTTTTTAACCATCAATGCCAAAGGTTTGTTGCCACCTCTTCATCCATTAAGCTTGGGCAGCAATCAGTCATTAGCAGCAGGTCGTGCGGTGATTACTGAGGCTGATTGGGTATTAGCAATCGGTACTGAGCTTGGCGAAACTGATTACGACGTGTTTTTTAATGGTGGGTTCCATATCAATGGCACACTGGTGCGTATCGACTGTGACGCTGCGCAGTTACAGCGTCCGTTTAGAGCAGATATAGCAGTATTGGGCGATGCACAACTGGCTATCAGTGGTTTGTGTGCGCGTCTAGAGGGACAAGTATTCGATCATCAGGCAGTGTCACGAGTAAACGATGCAAAACAAGACCTTATAAAGGATATAACACCAGACTTCGCCGGTCAAAATGCACTGCTTCAGCTCATTCGCGATGAAATAGAAGATGTCATCTTCGTCGGTGACTCAACTCAGCCTGTTTATAGTGGCAATCTTGGCTTTGAGGCATTGGCAACTCGCAGATGGTTCAATTCATCAACAGGGTTTGGCACGTTAGGTTATGGATTACCAGCTGCCATTGGGGCAATGATTGGATCAAAGGTGCCCGTTGTCAGTCTGATTGGTGATGGCGGTATTCAATTTACCATTGCTGAGCTCATCTGTGCAGCAGAGCTTGAGCTGCCATTGATCGTATTATTATGGAATAACCAAGGTTATGGCGAGATTCGACGGTATATGGAAGAGGGCGGATTGCCACTGATTGGGGTCAATATCAAAACGCCAAACTTTGAGCCATTAGCCGCAGGGTTTGGGTCAGGATATCGCAGAATCACAGAGAAGCAGCAATTACTGGATGCGCTAAAGACAGACACAAAAGGTAAGCAGCCAATCATTTATGAAATTGATGAATCCGATGCGTTTCTGATGGAAATGGGTAAGGATTTTGGGTGTTTTACGTAATGAGATGACAGATTTTGGGAGCAAACTTTAAGTAGTAGTCAGACAGCAAAATGGATAAATTGGCGATGGTCGCCTATCAAGGAGGAATTGAATGACAAACTATATGGATAAGTCGCAACAGTCGATTTTAGAGAAAGATGCTGTCGATTCAGACTCGCTAAGTGAAAAGCAATGGCGTGCATCATTATGGAAGTTTTTACTGTTTTCTGTATTCGGTATTGCTTTGTTTATTATACCGTTTCAGTGGGACGGCAAAGTCACGATTTTATTAGGGGTATTAACAGATACTCTGCAAGCGTTGCTGGGTGGTTATGTCGTTTATGTGGTCATGGCGCTTGTGACGACCTCTTGTATAGGGGCGTTGGCAGTAAAGGTATTAAAGCCCAACTTACGTGACGGCAGTTTGGTCAAAAACCTTTTTGATGTGAATTGGTTTTGGTTGGTGACGCGGCTTTTGGGGATGGTCTTTGTTTGGATGATTTTTTTACAAGTCGGCCCTGAATTCATCATTAGCCGTAATACTGGCAGTGTGATTTTTGAAGATTTGATTCCTATTTTGATTCCTCTGTTCTTTTTTGCCATTCTGTTATTGCCGTTTTTGACTGACTTTGGTTTGATGGAGTTTTTGGGTACGTTATCAAGTAAGCTTTTTGTTAAGCTCTTTAATCTGCCTGGGCGTTCGGCCGTGGATGCCATGTCTTCTTGGTTTGGTGCCGCGTCCATTGGCTTGTTGGTGACGATGCAGCAGTATGATAAAAGCTATTATAGTCAGCGCGAAGCAGCAATTATCGCAACGACGTTTTCAGTCACCTCGATCGCTTTTACTTATGTAGTGGCAAAGACCATCGGCGTGGACAATAACTTCGTCTATTTTTATTTGACCATTGCCCTCACTGGGTTTGTCGCTGCCGTTATTATGCCGCGTATACCGCCACTATCATTGAAGCCTGATACGTACCATTCTGGCAAAAGTATGCTAGACGAAGAAACACCAGCGCATTACACCACGTATCAATGGGCGGTCAATCGTGCTGTGACTCGTGCGCAGTCTATGCCAAAGCTTGGTCAAGTATTCAAGAGTAGCACCAAAAACTTATTTGATATTTATTTTGGGCTGATTCCAGTGGTTTTCGCTATCGGTACGATTGGTCTTGGGTTGGCAGAATATACCCCTGTCTTTAATTGGTTGGCCACGCCGCTTGTGCCTTTGCTTGAATGGTTGCAAATTCCAGAGGCAGCAGAAGCTGCGCCTGCGATGATTATGGGTTTTGCTGATATGTATCTGCCAGCACTGGTGGGCAAAAGTATCGAGAGTGAAATGACAAGGTTTATCGTTGGTGCTGCTTCTATCACTCAGATTATATATATGTCAGAAGTCGGCGCGCTTATTTTAAAATCAAATATCAAGCTCAATATATTGGAGCTGTTTGGGATTTTTATGCTGCGCACGCTTATCAGTTTGGTCGTAATTACCTCAGTTGCGCATCTGTTGTATTAGGTCAATCAACTCTTTGAACATGAGCAGCACAAGTATAAGTATAAACAGTCTACACAACCCAGCTGGTTGAATATGAAATGACATAAGGCAATCGATAATATGAAAAAAATAGACACAAACTCTCTAACGAGAGAAATGGCAAAGCAAACCGTTCGTAACGACGTCGTTCTAAATGCAGCGTATATAGAGGGTGATTGGGTGACTATTGAAGCATCTGATAGCCTAGATGAATACGCTTTGTATGATCCCAATTCAGGAGAAGTGATTGCCACCACTCGTTTGTGTAGCGCAGAACACGTAGAGTCTGCTGTCAACGCTGCTGCTACCGCCTATGCCAGTTGGTCACAGACAAGCACAAACGAGCGTGCGCATTATCTAAATGCCATCGCAGACGCGATGACACAGCAGTTTGATACATTGGTTGGTTTGTCCGTGTTGAATAACGGTAAGCCGATTGAAGAGGCAAAGATAGACGTCAGCGACGCCATTGCTTGTTATCGCTATTATGTTCAGCTCATTACCAAACAAGAGACTTGGGCTGAGGTCGAGGCCAATGAGGCAGGTGTGCGTCTATTAAAAACATACGCACCTGTTGGGGTTTGCGCCTTGATTGTGCCTTGGAATTTTCCTATGGTCACCACCGCTTGGAAGCTTGCACCTGCATTGGCGGCAGGCTGCACGGTGGTACTAAAACCGTCCGAGGTGACATTATTACCAGAGCTGATGCTGGGCAATATATTGTCTGCTATTGATCTGCCAAAAGGCGTGGTGAATATTTTACCGGGAGCGGCAGCGGTGGGCGCTGGCATGACCAGTCATCCGCTGATTGACAAAGTGTCTTTTACAGGTAGTAATGCGGTGGGTGAAAAGGTCATGAGCCAAGCAGCAAAAGGTATCAAAGATATCAGCCTAGAGCTGGGCGGTAAGTCGGCCATCATCGTCTGCGCGGATGCGGACATTGAATATGCTTGCGACTTAATCATCGGTGGTATCTTTACCAACGCAGGTCAAATCTGTTCGGCGACGTCCAGACTGCTTGTTCATCAGGATATTGCTGACGCGTTATTTGAGAGGTTGAAGACAAAGACAGAAAACCTGTCCATCGGTGATGGTTTTAATACAGACACGCAAATGGGGCCAATGGTCAGTGAGCAGCAGCTCAATCAGGTAAAAAAATACTTCGATATCGCCATAACTGAAAAGTTAGAGTGCCTAACAGGTGGCAAAGTGTTGGATAGAGCGGGGTATTTTGTCACGCCAACCATCTATCACAATGTGCCCGTGACCAGTCAGCTGTGGACAGAAGAGGTGTTCGGTCCCGTCTTAGTCAGCAAAACGTTTGCAGAGGATTTGGATGCGATTCGTTTAGCCAATGACAGTAAATTTGCCTTGGCTGCAACCATTGTGAGCGCTGATGAGAGCGCTGCACTCAAGATAGCGCTACAAATTCAAGCAGGTCATATTTGGATTAATGAGCAACAAATCGTATTGCCGCAAGCAGGATGGGGCGGGTTTAAGCAAAGCGGGATCGGTCGTGAGCTTGGCGTCGATGGTCTGTCTGCCTATCAAAAAAGCAAACATGTGTTGCTCACACATTAACACATTAAAAATATCGATTAGTAATAAATGATGTGGATATAGAAAAACCCTTTATCGATTATTCAATAAAGGGTTTTTTTGATGTTGTATATCAGAGGAGACTTTTACCACATCAGATCATCTGGAATCACATAAGCAGCATAAGGATCATCTTCTTCCAACGCTTCTTCTGAAGTATCGTTAGAGACGACGATAAAGCCTTCCATTTTTGTATTTATGCGATCTGCCAATGGACGAGGCAGTAGCGCATAGCTGTCTTCTAATCGTGCGATGACCACATGACCGGCCACGATTTGATCATAGAGCTTTTGAGTGATCGCAATTTTCTTAACCTTAGCATGATCTACAAATTGATAGTTGACCTCACCACTTGTGTCGGTGATTTGATGCTGCTTAATCATTTGTACGATATTGGCTCTGAGCATTTTCTCTTCTAAAATCCGCTGCTTTTCTTGATTGAGCTTTTGATCTTTTTCTAGTTTTTTTGCTTGCGCGTCTGCCAACGCTTTTTTTGTCTCGATGCTTTCTGAGTCGCCAGTACGCTTGGCATGATCAGCTTGCTTACTGATTTTTTTGGCTTTCTTGCTATCCACCAATCCTGCTTTTAATAACTGAGCTTGTAGGGCATTTTTTGCCATAACTTCGTTCCCTAAATAATGATGCTGTAATCTTAACCACTAGATGATAAATATTAAAAAATACATTGTAGCAAACTTTGCTATGGCATGTTGTTAGGAGAATACAAGAGGGGATTGATAAATCAAACTTAAACGATCAAAAGATAGGTTTAGCTAGCATAGAGACAAGCCAAATAGGATGTCACAATCACACATACATGACTGGATGAAGTGGCTTAAATTGGTTATTATCAAGTAAGGTATGAAGTTAACAAACAAATGTATTTTATAGAGCGTATAGAGAAGGTGCTTTTCGTAATACGGCGTAAAGTGGTCATAAACTAAAAACACCCTAAAAAGTGACATAGGATTAACCAACCATATTTAAGGATGAATTATGACAACATCACAGCACATTTTGGCCTGTATTGACGGCTCCGCAGTGACTGAATCGGTTTGTGACTATGCAGCATGGTATGCAAGCAAACTGAATTTACCTGTTGGGTTGATGCATGTTAGCAATGTTCCTGTCTCTACCAGGCGAGATTTGTCAGGGGCAATCGGCATCAATAGCCGCCAGTTCTTATTAGAAGAGTTGACCCAACTGGACGAGCAAAGGGCAAAAATAGAAAACAGCTATAGCAATGCGTTGGTAGAAGACGCAAGAAGTCATATTCAAGAGAAATTTGCGCATATTGATGTCCGTCTTTATCAGCGGCATGGCAAATTATTGCCTGCCATTGAGCATTTCAAAGCTGAAAACCGAGCCATCGTCATGGGCCGACGTGGCGAAGACCATAAGAATAGCCGTATCAACATCGGTAGCCAAATAGAAACGGTTGCTCGTGCATCAGAGGTGCCTATCTTGGTTTGTTCAGAGGCGTTTAAAGAGCCACGCTCCTACATGATTGCCTTTGATGGCAGCAAAACCGCTATCAAAGCCGTTTTGATGGTTGCAAGAAGCCCTGTATTAAAGGGAATGCAAGGTCATATCGTCATGGTAGGCAATCATAATGATGCTGCCAAACAAAGTCTAAGCGCGGCAGGGGCGCAATTAGAAGCCGCTGGCTATGCCGTAGGTGCTCACCATGTCACAGCTTCTGATGCTGTGAATGGCTTATTAAAATTTCAGATGGATAATGACGTTGATATGATGGTCTTGGGTGCGTATGGTCACTCAAAGTTGCAGCAATTGTTTTTGGGAAGTACTACAACAGAAATTATTGCCAGCACCTTGTCTCCTGTCATTTTAGTCCGCTAACATTTTATAATGTAGATAAATAGAGTCACAATAAACACAGTCACGTTCTTATAAAAAAAGGCTACTGTATGTTTTCATCGTTTTTCGATGGCAAATGTACAGTAGCCTTTTTCAATCGCTAAAAGTAAATAATGCACTATTTACGATCGTTGATTTTAGTTAAATAGGGCATTTAATTGTCTAGCACTACACAGATAAAAAATTACTATTTTGAAAATCTATACCTGATCGGTGAGTCAGAGTCTTGTATTTTTAGTTGTAATTATGATTATACAAAGTGCTCAATACATGAATTTTATTAGATTTAAATCCTTATGTTTCCCTATTATAAGTTTGAAATAAGAGGTGTTGTCAAAATAAAAAGTGTCGATATATTTTTTATTTACTATAAGCCAAAATCTATAAACTAAGAGGCTTAAGAAAGTTATTCTAACCACACTATAGTCTTTGCAATTCTAAGAAAAGGCATGGTATCCACGCACACACTTCAAGACTTATCGTTCTTATGATAATCAATACATTTCTTATAAGTACTAATAATGACGTACAAAACCAAACCACCCTCTATAATCGTCGTAGGCAAGCCATCAACGAAGAGGTTTCTTCACTTGAAAAGATGCTCGTGCTGGCAAGACAAGAGCTTAAGATGAATGAGCCGTTATTGAAGTATGGTGATGTCAGTCAAGCAGATATCATAAAGCTGAGCCGTCAAGTCGCTGACATCGAGGCGCAAATCAATAACAAGCGCAATAAGTATTTTGAAGAAGCGCAAGCGGAGATGACCAAAGCACAAGAAGAGCTAGATACCGAGATTGAAGTGCTGCGAGACAGTTTACAAGTATTAGAAGAAAAGCGTCTGCTGTCACCGACAGAGGGTAAAATTAACAACATTAACGTGACAACCATTGGCGGTGTGGTCAAACCAGGCGAAACCATCATGCAGATCTTGCCGACCAGCAGTGATCTTGTGATTGATGCAAAAGTCAGTCCTGCTGATATTGCTTATGTACAAGAAGGACAGAGCGCAACTGTCAAGCTCGATGCTTATGATTATTCAATCTTTGGGGCTATGAATGGCACAGTCAATTACATCAGTCCAGATACCTTGATAGAGCAAACGCCCAAAGGCGAAGAACCTTATTATCGGGTGTTGATTGTTATCACTGGCGCTGAGTTTGAAGGTCGGGAAGATGAGATCGTCATTAAGCCTGGTATGACAGCTTCTGTCGATATCAAAGCGATGGAGCGTACGGTATTGTCTTACCTCACCAAACCTATTAATAAAACCTTATCAGAAGGCATGGGGGAACGATAGTAGAGGGTTGATAAATATTTAGTGCGCAAATAATAAAACCCCAGTTACTCGCTGGGGTTTTATTATCAATGCAATGTTGTAGTTATCTTTAGAGTGAATCACCTTGGCGCTCTTGTTCAAATACCTGATTGGCGCTTTGATTTTCACTGGTATCAGCACCATTTCTTAACCGCTGCGTCTCATCTATTTTTTGCTGATTGCGGTTTTTAACTTCATTAATGGCGGCGCTCAATTGGCTATTGATGTCTTCTACTTCAGATTTTGCCGAGAGATAGTCTTTGTCTATTTTGATAGTGGGCTGCTGGGTCGGCACGTCGATAGACAACAAACCAGCACGGGTCTTGATACTCTCTAGCGCCTCGATATTGTCCGATGGTATAGACGCAGACATCTCATTTGTACCGGGACTTGGCGGCTTGATTTTTTCGGCCCGCGCTTTAAGCGTGGAGGCTGACTTAGTAGACGTTAATACAGCGTCTTCTGTCATTGTTTTAGCAGCACTTATGTCGTCTGTCTGTGTAGATGTGATGGGGTTTTTCTGAGTCGTTGATGGTATTTCTGTCGTATCTTTGGAGCTGACGGTATTTAAGTTTTTAACAGGTGCAGTATAGGTTTTGGCAATGGTAGGTGGCAAGTCATCTAGAATGTTAGGTGTCACGGAAGGTTTGGCCGTATTGACACGACTGTTGCTCACTTGTGTCGAATCTTCTTTATTCACATTCATATAAAAAATAAAGAAAAAACCCACATGTACCAATATCGCAAGGCACAATGCCCAAAGCCATTTTTCACGAAATATTATCATTAGATGACGATACCTTTTATAGATGATAGCGTGCGGCCAATACCTTGATGCTATAGATGAGGTTAACAAATAATGTCGCACGTTGCTATCGATATCAGTCATTACAAACGTTGGTTTTAGAAATAAAAAATACCTATCAAACCAAAAACCCCTTAAGCGATATGACTGAGTATAAAACATCATCATATTGCTTAAGGGGTTGCTAATGTTATTACGAATATTGTCACGGCCACCGAAGAACGTCGCCTATTAGGCAGCGCTTTCTGCATCGTTGCGTTTCTCAATTTTGTGCTGATCTTCGGTATTGTCGACTTTCCAATAGCTTGAGATGTATAAATGCGTTTTTTCTATCGGACGATCGACTTTAAAAAACTGGCGTAGCGCGCGCATGCTATGAAACTCACAAGCCGCCCATACCGCGGGCTTTCCTGTCAGCCACGTTAACGTTTTGGTGTGCTCAAGTAATGGAGAGGTGTCATCATTTGGTTCAGCGTTGATGACCCAATGAATATCAATGTTTTCGGGTTTTTTGAGCGTTTGTCGATCGTCCTCAGTCGTTACCTCAATGACAGCATAGCCACGAGCATCATCAGGAAGCTGGGCAAGATTGACGGTAATTGCAGGTAGGGCTGTCATGTCACCAATTAACAAAAACCAATCAGCTTCGTTGTTGATGAGCTTCTTTGGCCCAGGGCCACCCACTAAGATTGTGTCACCAATTTGGGTGTTTCGTGCCCAAGTGGAGGCAGGGCCTTCAACGTCGTGCAGTGCAAAATCCACATCTATCTCGTTGTCACGTTGGACGCTGACAGTATAGGTGCGCATTAATGGTTTATTATCTTCGCCTTGAGGGAAAATGAGTTTGATATATGCACTTTCTTGATCGATAGGAAAATCTGTCAATCCCTCACCGCCAAGTGTGACTCGGCACATATTTGGCGTAAGGTAGGTGGTACGAATAACTTCAAGTACTCTTGGATTAGATTTTGCCATGGGTGTTTCCTTCTTTTGTAACGATTCTTTTGGTACGGTATTGATAAGCGTATTGCTTATTATCTTGTGACGGTGTGATAAAAATAAAACCAGTTTTTATGCAGGCCATATTAATAAATAGACAGCTTGTATGGATTAAAAATTGGCCTTTAGACTGACTGACATTTGTCGTTCAGGTCCCATCCAGCAATTATTGATGTCATAACAGGCACCCACGTAGGTTTTATCAAACAAGTTATTGATGCTAGCACCAACCGTGAGCATGGGATTGATTTGATAATTACCGCCAATGTCTACCAATGTCACACTTGGCAATTGATCTGAGTTTTGTTTATCAAGCTGCATGCCGTCCTCATAACGCACGCCTGCGTTTAGGGTAAGCTTGTCTGTAGCATAATAATCTGTCCATAATGTGGCTTTGTGTTTGGCCGTTTGTGCGGGCGTATTGCCGACCACATTAGGGTTGAACTCATCTGCTGTGATTTCGGCATCGGTATAACTGTAGCTTGCGGCAACATCTACCCAGTCATTGAGCATGTGACTGCCTGAAACCTCGAATCCTTTAGAGCTGATTTCACCCGTTTGCGTTTGGCTTCTGTAGTTGATCTCATCCGCTACGACGACGTTTTTTTGCGTGATATCAAAGACCGCCAATGTGCCTTGCGTGGCGCGGTTGGGAGAGAGATACTTGATACCTGCTTCTAATTGATCGGCAGTGGTAGGTTCGAACGGCTTATTGGTGATGAAGTTACTGCCCACCACAGGCTGAAATGACTGCGAGTAGCTGGCATAAGGCGATATGCCATTATCGAAGGCATAGATGGCAGCGAGACGGCCACTGGTTTTTGATGCGTCATTATCAATCTTTTGGTCGCCATAGATCGCACCAGCAGACGCTTTGGTCTGGTCAGTAATACTATCAAAGTTATCATGACGCAAACCTGCTACGATCGTCAAATCTTGCCATTTCATCTCGTCTTGCACATAAAACCCAAGCTGGCTTTGTTCGATACTCTCATCCTGACGATAGTTATTTAGCGGTAAAGTATCCGCATTGATCTGCGAAAAATCTGGCTGAGACAAGTCAAGATTTGGTGTGCCATCCGCTCCAGCATCATAGTAAGTCGCGGTGCTGTCTGTCTCTTGATATTCCACACCGAACAATAAATTGTGCGATGTATTGGCGGTATCTAGTTTATAAGCCAGCTGATTGTCCGTTGTCCAGTTGTTCATGCTCTCATCGGTGGTGTAGGCCACGCGATTCAATATTTTATCACTACCACTGACAAACCCACTGTTGTACATATTGCGCTGCTGCACCTCGGCATCGGTATAACGAAGTATATGCTTAAAAGTTAGCTTGTCATTGATATCCCAGTTGACAGTGACGCTTGGCATAAGCACTTCTTTGCTAAAGCGATTCCATTTGTCACCTGCATAAGCATCGCTACCCAGCTTCCCATAGCTGGCGTTGTAGACAGTGCCCACAGCAGGCAGCGGCGTAGAGGGCACCATCTCTGGATCGTCTTGATAAAAGACATTGGCAAGCACGGAGACATCTTCTGTCGGTCGCCACTCGATTGATGGGTTAACCAGAGTACGCTCTTCTTCAGTGGTCTGCATCTGACCATCTTTTTTACGCTTTAATGCTACTAAGCGATAATTTAGCGTGTCTGTGATAGGACCTGTCGTATCCACGCCAACTTCTTTTAGGTTTTGATTGCCCAGTCGTAGCTGCACCTCAGACGCTTGGGTGTTTTTTGGGGTTTTGGCGACTTGATTGACCATACCGCCCGGTGATGCATAGCCATACAATGAGGATGCTGGCCCTTTCACCACCTCGACCAACTCGGTTGCATAGATATCTACTTGCGGCATCAGATTCCAAGCGCCGTCATAAGGCAGTCTTAGTCCATCATAAAAGTTGGAATACGTCTTAAATCCACGAATATTGTATTCATCAAAGATAGAAACCGTTCCGCGGCTCTCAGCGCTGATACCGGGCTCGTAACGCAGGGCGGCATTGACGCTATCTGCCTGACGTTTTTGCAATAATTCTTGATCAATTCTGGTATAACTCATTGGCGCATCATTGGGGTCTAATGCGGTTTTTGTACCTGTGCTGCGGTAGCTGTCAGCATAAACAGCGATAGTATCCAAGGTGGTCGATGGTGTGGCGGTCTCATTGTCTCCAATATTGCTTCGTATATCTTCGGCATAAGCGATATGACTGACACTTAGGATTAAACCAATTTGTACAGCCGTAGTGAGACGTTTTTTTTGAGTGGAATTGGAGGTGACAGGAGACCGCATCGTATGTCCTATTAGCAAGTTATCGGTGAATATGGCAGGTTGTTTTGACAAGAGTAATTGCTGTAGATAATAACACTAATGATTATTATTATCATTAAAAAAATAATAGTAAATCATCAGTGCTTGATTGGATGTAGTAAATAAAGAGGGGATTATCTAATAATACAAATGGACTAAAAATCAACCTGTTACAAAAGTGACTCGCTATGAATAGTGGTGTTTAAATACGTTTTCTCGTATCATGCAGCCGTAGCTAAAATATAGAAAGGATGACTGGCGTAAATAAGAGGATAGTCACGGTATCTGTGGTTATGATCAATACGTCTGGGTCATTTATTGAGCAACCAAAGAGTGTTAAAGGTCATATCCATGAACAGACAAACCCCTCAATCAGACAATAATCAGCGCTATTTTACGGTATGGCGATGGCATTTTTATGCTGGCATGTTTGTAGCGCCTTTCTTAATTATTTTAGCGTGCACAGGGCTTGGCATGATACTCATGTCCAATACCTTAGGTCGAGACAATGATCGTTTGACTGTACCTACGCCAGAATCGATGGCTCAAGCGCCTGTCGCTACCCAAGCCAAAAATGCGCTGGGCACGTTGCCCGATAGTACACTGATAAAGTATATTGCCCCTCGTGAGAGTGATACCGTGGCTTTGTTTCAGGTGGTATCAGAAGGGCATGACAATATGGTGGCGGTGAATCCTTACACGGCCGAGATTGTTAAGAGCATACCGACGAATAGTAATCTGTATAACACCTTTGATGATATTCATAGTGATTTGCTATTGGGCAGAGTCGGTGACTACATTCAAGAAACCACGGCTTCCTTAACGATTTTAATGATTTTAACGGGCTGGTATTTGTGGTGGAAAAAACGTAAATCTGTTAAAGCTATGTTGATTCCTGATGATAATACTACGCTTAAGAAAAAACGCTCATTTTTTCGAACCATTCATGGAACATTGGGTAGTTGGATATCGATTGTACTGTTGTTTTTTTGCATTTCAGGCATGGCGTGGGCTGGTATTTGGGGCGAACGAGTCGTGCAAGCGTGGAGTCAATTCCCTGCGGGTAAGTGGGGCGTCGCACCCATACCGCTTTCGATTGACCATAGCCAGCATCATGTTGGTATGGATATGGATAACGCCGATGCCGCGCCGCACGTTCATGGCGCAACACCAGCGATTGTACCAACACATGGCGATGCACTAAACACAGGTAGTACCAAGGATGTGCCTTGGGTGCTAGAATTGACGCCGATGCCCGTGTCAGGGACAACGATGGGTGAGAACGGTATTGCACCCAATATTCCTATTATGATTGACACGGTAGATAGGTTTGTCCGTGAAATTGGTTTTGAAGGGCGTTATCAGATGAATTTACCTCAAGGCGCGACTGGGGTATGGACGATCAGCCAAGATTCGATGAGCTATGATATGAAGAGTCCAACGGCGGATCGTACAGTACATATCGATCGCTATTCGGGTAATGTCTTAGCAGATATCCGTTTCAATGATTACAACGCCTTTGGCAAATTCATGGCAGCAGGTGCCGCCATACACATGGGAACGCTAGGATTATGGAGCGTGCTCGCCAACGTTTTATTTTGCTTATCCGTCATTGCCATTTGCGTGAGCGGTTATATCATGTGGTGGCAACGTCGCCCGCGTGGCATCGATGAGATGATAGGATTGAACCCGCCCGCTCGTCATCTTAATCTATCAGTGTGGTGGCCGTTTGCCATTCCTTTATTGGTAGTGGCTGCTATATTTCCGACGGCTATCATTGCCATTGTTGCCATAGCATTGTTGGATTTTTTGGTGATATCTCGGGTTGATTTCCTACAGAAGCTACTAAAATAAGGCTTCAGTAAATCGCATTTATATCAAATAAACAATTTATTTGGGTACTAAAAAAGGGCATCTTTTAGCAAGACGCCCTTTTTATTGCAATCGAATCAATATGATTGACGCTATATGCTTTTACTCGTATGTCTTAAAAATTAAAAGTCGCTGATACTTTCAGCGCAGTAGGATCGCCTGCATTCAAATAACCATAAGTTGGTAAACCACCTACTGATTGCCAGTAGTCTTCACCAGTGACATTGGTCACCATGCCTTTTAACGTGACATCTTGTCCTGCCAGTACCGTACGATAGCGGGCACCGAGGTCCAAAGTGGTATAGCCATCAACTTTTAACGTGTTGGCAGCATCTGCATAACGAGCACCTGTGTGAATAATATCGCCCGTCAATGTCAGTCCTTCGACTGCCGCTAAATCGTATTCTAAGTTAACGTTACTTTGGAGTTTAGGCACACCAATAACGCGGTTGCCATCCAATGTTACATCGCCTGTATCTTTTTGCTTAGCACTCAAATAGCTGACACCTGCAATCAGACGCATGTTTTCGCTTGGACTACCAAATACTGATAATTCAGCGCCCTCATGACGGTTTTCTCCAGCTTCTACAAAAGTGTCGTTGTCGTTAACATAAGCACGTGGTTCATCGGTACGGAAGATCGCAAGACTGCTGCCAATAACGCCATTGTCATATTTTACACCCACCTCTGTCTGTTTGCTGACATAAGGTGCCAAATCTTGACCACCATTGGTGACCGTGGTGCCACCTTGTACCAAAGGCGCAGTATCTCCTTTGGCTAGGCTTTCGATATAGTTACCATAGACAGACCAGTCCATACTAGATTGATAAACAAGACCGACACTAGGTGTCCATTTGCTTTCATCATAATCCGAGGTTTTTTCCTGAGTATTATAGTCATAGCTGGTTGTTTGAATGTTTTGATGACGAACGCCTAAGGTGGTTTTTAATTTGTCATCGAACAAAGAAAAAGTATCTGCTAGAGCGAAGCTTTGTAGCTGCGTTTCACCTGTTAATTTTGGGTTGTCTAAGTCACCACCAAAAAAGGCTGCATCTGACCAACTGTTATCACGATACTTAGTAGGGTTATATAAATTGGTCGCAAGTAGGTTATTAAAATCAAAACCGTAAGCGCCTTTTTCTTCTTGATCATAAAGCTCTGTTGCGATTACCCAATCATGATCGATTTTGCCCGTTTGTAATTTACCGCGTAGACCAAGCTCGGCACTTTGTACCAAGTCCTTTCTAGCATTGTCAAAGCGGTAGGTGGTGCCTGTACCATCGACGTCATTGACAGTTAAATTGGCCAATGAGTTTTCTTCTTCGCCGCTTCTAACACCATAAGCACCATAAGCGGTGAGGGCGTCATTAAAGTCATATTCGCCTCTAATGGTGCCGAATACGTCTTCTTCGTTTGAATACGTCCAAGGCTGTGCCCAGTTTTTGGTTGCTTTTGGTGCTTTTGGCACTCTAGAAACCCCTTCAAGAGTGACGTTGGTGCGAGTCTCATTCATCTTGTTGTCTTGCCAACCCAAGTCAGCAGACAGTCGATACTGATCGCCTCTATAGTCTAGACCCAAAGCGGCTAAACCCAATGTTGCAGATTCGTCGTCGATAGCGCTGTCGCCATCTTGGTAAGCGGCGTTAAAACGAACACCAAGTGCATCATCTGTACCAAAGCGGTCACTCACATCTACTGCTACCTTGCCTTGATCGCCCGGACCATAACCGAGCGTTACTTCACGTAGTGGATCATTACCAGCACGTTTTGGTAGTAGGTTAATCGTACCACCTGAGTTACCACCACTTGGAGCAGCACCATTTAGCATAGTAGAGGCACCGCGCTGGACTTCGACACGCTCAAACAATTCAGTCGCGATGTACTGTCTTGGCAATATACCGTATAGACCGTTGTACATCGTGTCATCTGATGTCGTCACAAAACCGCGCATAAAGTAGGCTTCTTGAAAGTTACCAAAGCCTCTTGCGACGCGGACAGTCGGGTCTTTTTTGAGCAGATCCCCCACACTTTGTGCTTGCTGATTGGTGATGTATTCATTGGTATAAGAGGTGGTGGAAAACGGCGTGTCCATAATATCTTGATTGCCCAAGATACCGACGCGGCTACCAGTTGCCACTTGACCGCCTTCATAGGCAGTTGGCAGTCCATCTGCTGAAGCATCAGCACTGCTGGTCACCACAATCGTATCTAATACCACACTAGGATCAGACTGAGTATCCGTGTTTGGCTCAGTCTGTGCCCATGCAACTTGGCTTGCGCCGATCAGTAGTACCGAAGTGGATAGGCAGGTTGAACCTAGCGCTCGTAGTGAAGACGGCGAGCGAAATAAAGCAGAATATAAACGAGACAGTTGCATGAAAACAGTTCCAGCAGATGGTTGAAGTGCTTATTATAATGATAATTATTTTCATTACAATATTATTACAAGATTAAGTTTTAACCTGTCTGTCAAGAATATAAATGGTTACCAACGTTATTTTATTGTTTAACTTCATACAGATAAAGAAGGCTGAGCTTATCGGTAGTTATTTGGACAAAAGCCTTGCTGCATGTATCGAATTGTCCAATATTTGTCCGCAAATAAATTAACTGGTGTTGATTGGTCATAGCGTAAGCTTGTCTTAAGATTGGTCTGTTGTAATAGCGATATCTCAATTAGATTCGATGTCTAACGATTCTCTTGCTCGCAAATCAATGAACTATCTAGGGAATGATGGCTATGATTAAAAACAGCGTAATAAATCCGACCCATGAGTCCGGTCTTTCGTTATCAAATACCTCTAAAACGAGGCAGATACGTGTCTGGGATATTTTAGTCAGAGTGACGCACTGGACAGTGGCAGCTGGTATCACGGCCAATCTGTTCTTTACTGAAGAGGGCAGTGAATGGCATCAATATGTTGGTTACACCGTGGTAGGGCTGGTAGTCGTACGTCTACTTTGGGGGTTGGTTGGCACGCGCCACGCCCGTTTTAGTGATTTTTTGCCCACGCCCTCTCGTATCAAGCGTCACCTATCTGATTTGGGCGCTCGCCGTATAGATGAGCAGCATCTTGGACACAATGCATTGGCTGCCATGATGATGCTTGCGCTATGGGCTGTGATTATAGGGTTAGGTATCAGTGGTTATCTGATGGAAGCAAACATTTTTGGTGATAAAAACCTGCTTGAAGAAATCCATGAAACACTGGCCAATAGTTTATACTTACTTGTCCCCTTACATATTGTTTCTGCGATTGTCATGAGTTATTGGGAACGGCAAAATCTCGTTAAATCGATGATAACAGGTAATAAGACGGTGACGATACGTCGTCCACGATAATATATAAAATAATGGGGTGGTTATGGCGCGCATATTACTAATAGAAGATGATAACAATATTGCAGAAGGCATCGTGCTTGGCCTAAAAAATCACGGCATGATGGTCGATTGGTTCCGTGATGCCAAACAGGGTGAGATGGCGTTGCAAGAAAATATGTTTGATGCCGTATTGCTGGATTTGACTTTGCCAAAAGGGGACGGGATGACGGTGCTACAAAGTTGGCGACACAAACGGCTAGACACGCCTGTATTGATCATCACTGCTCGTGATGCCATTGCCAATCGAGTGGCGGGATTGAATGCAGGCGCCGATGATTATTTGGTCAAGCCGTTTGCCTTAGATGAAGTGGTAGCGCGCTTGCAAGCTTTGATACGGCGCAGTCAGGGACGCAGTCAACCTGAGATTCGCTATGGTGAGGTCGCTTATTGGCCGCACAACCATCAAGTCTCTTACCAAGGTCAAATTATCGAATTAACCATCAAAGAAGTGGCTGTACTCGAGCAAATGTTGACGCATCCCAAACAAGTTCATAGTCGAGCCAGTTTGGAGGACAAGCTGTATGGCTGGCAACAAGACATCGATAGTAACGCGATAGAAGTACATATCCACCATTTACGCAAAAAACTGGGCAATGACTTTATTCTAACCAAGCGCGGTATTGGCTATTATCTCAATCCAGCGCTTGGCCAATAAATGATCTATATCTAGTTTGAGCTTTACTATATGAGCAATATGTGAGCTTATGAAAAGTATCCAGCAGCGCTTGTTAATCTCTTTACTCATTGGTCTGCCTTTACTGTGGCTGATCACATCGAGCTTTATTGCTTGGCGATTGTGGCATGAAATCAATGAGATGAATGACACACAGATTACGCAAGTTGTGCGCTATTTGATTGGCATATCTGCAAATGACAATGATCAAGAGCGCAGCGAGCAAGAAAACAGCCAAGGTGAGAGTAAAAGTAGTAACGAAAAGGTGGATAGCGGAGTACCTGTTGCCAAGATATATAATTTGAAAAGTAAGGAGCTATCAGGGGATCTTGGCGATGCTGAAGATGATTACATGGGTTTTGCCATTTGGGATAGACAGGGACATCTATTGGCAGCTGACGAGAATGGTCAGTCTTTTTCTTTTTTGCCAGACCAGCGTGGTTTTGTAGAAGATGATAACTCAGCCTATCAGCGCTTGAATCCCTTTAGCAAGCATTGGCGATTATTCTATGCGCATGAAGACTATAATAATGACAACGATAACGATAACAAAGACAATGGTATGCGTAAAGGACGGGTATTGGTGGTTGGTCAAAGCCTTGACTCTCGTCAAGAAATGATTGTTAAAGCCATGTCTGTGCAAGTGCTGCCTATGTTGATTGGCTTATTTGCCTTCATGATTTTGGCCGTTTGGTTGATACGGCGTGGACTGATGCCGCTCAGTCAAATCAGTGCTGAGGTTGAACAGCGACAGCCGCAAGATGATAGTCCTATTACAGCAGATGTCCCGCAAGAGATTCAACCCTTAGTCACAGCTTTGAATGTATTGTTCATTAAAGTGGCAGACACTCTAGAACGTGAACAGCGCTTCACGGCGGATGCCTCTCATGAGCTGCGTAGTCCGCTGGCTGCTTTAAAGCTACAGGCAGATCTATTGCAACAGCAGCTATTGCAATTGTCTGGGATAGAAGATGACGATCAGTTGTTTTATCACACGCAAAAGATCAGCGATGGCATTGAGCGAGCCACGCATTTGGTCGAGCAACTACTGATTTTGGCCAAGTTGGAGCCACAACAGCAATTGCCATCTGAGCAATTGGAACGTCCAGACTGGCTCACACTCACCAATACGGTACTCAGTGATGTGAACCGTCTGGCGCGTGAAAAGCACATCCAATTAAAACGTATAGTGCAGTGTCACAGTCCTGAGGATATTTTGCCCATATGCATCAATCCAGTATTGTTTAAATTGTTAATCCGCAACCTATTAGACAATGCCATTCGCTACTGTCCAGAAGGCTGTCTGATTGAGCTGCATTTAGATGTAAATACGATCAGAGTGATCGATAACGGTGTGGGCGTCGATCCAGAACAACTAGAGCGACTCAGCGAACGCTTCTATCGTCCAGCTGGTCAAGCACAGCTAGGCAGTGGTCTGGGCTTGTCAATCGCCAATCGAATCGCCGAGCTTCACAACCTCACGCTAGATTTTGCCAATCGCGCGGCACCAAAAACAGGTTTTGTCGTCACGATAAGAAGTAAAAAACCACTATCAAGGACGTTGCCACCATAAGTTATCGTCAGGTCACTATAAAAAAGAGTCATCGTGGGCGCAATGCTATGTGAGCAAAACAAAGGTTTTGTCGTTTGTCGGTAATGGTACCGCAAGCCGTCAAGATTTATATCAACCACGCATCAGCATATCGCGTATCCATCTTATTGCTTATGGGTGATAGCGTAAGCTTGATATATTCTTACGTCTCAAATGGTATGCGCTGCGGTGGCATCAAAAATGTCATTAGAGTCATGCTTTTATGTCTACACTTTTGGGGGTCTTATGCATCACTCTATTCATGACGAAACGCATTTGAGCAATCGTAATCATTGGCTGCGGGCGGCAGTGCTGGGCGCAAATGACGGTCTAATTTCGACTGCCAGTTTGCTGGTTGGGGTAGCAGCTGCTGGGCCAAGCAGCCAGACATTACTGCTGACAGGCATGGCAGCATTGACGGCAGGTGCTTTGTCGATGGCTGCTGGCGAGTATATTTCTGTCTCATCGCAGGCAGATACCGAAAAAGCGGATCTCGATAAAGAAAGATATGAGCTGACGCATAACGCTGAGCGCGAGTTACTAGAGCTCACAAAAATTTATGAGACGCGCGGACTGAATCATGAATTAGCAAGGCAAGTTGCTGTGAGTTTGACTGAGCACAGTGCGCTAGAGACTCATGCGCGTGATGAGATTGGGCTCACCGATCTTAGTCAGGCAAAACCCATTCATGCATCGGTCGCTTCGGGTCTGTCGTTCGTGGCTGGAGCGATACTTCCGATTATCGGTATAGTACTCTTACCAGCAAGCACTTTGGTATGGTCATTAGCGATTTTGACGATTATGGGCTTGATACTGCTTGGAATTATCTCTGCTCGTCTAGGCGGCGCGCCTGTTATTCGTGCGACGACCAGAATCGTCATTTGGGGCGTGCTTGCGATGATGGCAACCGCCTTAATTGGTCGTTTGTTTGGTGTGGCTGTTTAAGGGGCAAACTCATGCGACGAGTACCGAGTCAACCCTTACGTTTTTTTAGCATATAGCTTGATGGTGGGTAAGTCTTTGACAATGGCGTTGCCAACGACATTTGGAAACAACCGATTGAGCCATGCAAAAAAACGTTCGGGGAAGCCTAAATGCTGATGAGACTTTGTGGTTGAGATAAAGTTTACCAAAGCCTTTGCAACTGTTTCGGGTGAGTCCATCTTAACCTTCAATGCTTGATTCATCGCAACGACGGTATTTTTATTCATGGTGGTTTTTGTGGCTCTGGGCGCAAAATAGCGAAACTTCACTGAGGTATCGGCATACTCCCGACCCAAGGCTTCACTGGCTCCGCGTAAAGCAAACTTACTGGCACTATAAGCACTAAAACCAGGGTAACCAATGCTTCCAAACGTTGAGCCAATACTTATTATTTGGCTAGAGCTTTGTTGAATCATTAATATAGGCAGCAGTCTTTTTATCAGCTGTAAGGGATAAGCCACATTGACCAACATCATTTGTTCGATAATCTCATCACTTTGGTCAGTGAGTAAAGCAAAATCATTGACACCTGCATTGAGTATGACCGTATCAATGGCATTGCCACAGTCTTGTACCGTCTCTCGCAGCGCTGCTATCAGTTGAATTTGTGATGCCCGTGAGCTCAAATCACAACTGAGCGACAGTCGCGGTATATCAGGGTATTCTTTGGCCAGTTTTTTAGTCAAATACGTCAACGTTTGGGCATTACGTCCAACCAAAATTATAGGTCGATTGTGTGCGCATAACTGTGTTGCAATCGCTTGCCCGATACCGCCTGTAGCCCCAATGAGCAAGGTATATGACAGGATAGGCTGAGCGAGGTTTGATTGAGATGTTGATTGGTAGCTAGATGATGTCATGATATCGCATCCTTAGTGAATACTGATTATGGAAACATGGATTATTAAAGCATGGATTTTTGAAACACAAGTTGTAATGATACGTGCTGCTTCTAATCGTCTGAATCTTTAATACCAAGTCCCATCGCAATATAAAGCTTACGCTCAGCCAAAGGCACTTCGATTTGACGACGACCATGCATGATGCGTTTGTTGTCTAATATCACCACATCACCGTTTTGCCAATGCACTTCTTGAGTATACTTTTCACAGATTCGTGTGAGCTTAGCGACCAGCGCTTCATCCACACTTTGACCATCTGCTAGCGTGAACTCAGGTTTTTCATAGTTAAATGATGGCCCCAGCAACGTATTGGCAAAGGCGGGCTGCCTACTTAAGTTATCTGTACGGATAGCAGGTATTTGTAATACGTAACGCACACCACCATCATCCTGAGGCTCTACATGATGCGTTAGTGTTTTGCTAGTAGTATCAGTGATGAATTGATTCAAATCATCCAAGCTTATTTGATCGGCATCAGCTCTGCCTGTTGCAGTCGCTACATAATTTTGCCAAATGACTTGAGGCAAATAGCGACTGATACGTATTGGTTGACTAAATAGGGCTTTTAGTTCAGGCGATAGTGCTCGATACACAGCGTATCCGTCACAAATGGTCGTTTGTGAGCCTTTTTTGGCACTCAATTCACTAAAAAAAGCAATGACGTCAGGCGGCATCGGCGTATTGCCATTTTCGATATGTAGGCCAATAGCATGCGTGCCTGCATCCACTTTTTGCGCTTCAGAAGTGATGTTTTGGCGGGCAGGGTCATAGGTTAGCGTTTGACATAGCTGACTCATCAACTGGCTAAACGTCTCTACATCGTAGTGATAACCTCGCAGTAATATCCAGCCCTGTGTCCTTAAGGCTGCTAAAATATCTGAGGTATCAGGAAAAGGTGGCGTCACTGATGATGGAAATGGGATTGTTTTAGCATCATTATCGTTGATAAGGTTGCTTGGCAGTGGATCGTGAGACATCACGTTATGTGCCATAAGAGTGGTTTTCATAATAAGGTGCTCCAAAAGTAAATGATAAATACCCTTAATCACAAGCCCAATGCCGACTTATAAGTGGTGAAAATTTGTGGTCGTCGCAGTTTGCCGTTATCAGTCAATAATCCATTGTCAGTGCTAAATGACCGTTTTTCTAAATGCCAATGTTTGATACGGGCATAGTCGGGTAAGGCTTGATTAACAATTTCTATCGCTTGTTTGATAGCCAATTGTAGGTCGCTACTATTGGTCGCTACCTCGTTAGGGTTGGCGACTATTACAGCAGATAAACTTGGCTCCCCATCTCCCAGCACCGCCGCTTGATAGATGATGGGCTGTGTTAAAAGCTGTGCTTCTACCCATTCAGGTGAGATATTGCGCCCAAAACTACTGATTAGTACGTTTTTTCGTCGACCCGTAATATATAAATAACCATCGTTATCTACATAACCAATGTCACCTGTGGCAATAACGCCATTGTCTTTATTATTCATATCTTCGCTGGTATTGTCATGGTTTAGGTAGCCTTGCATAGCATTACCCTTTACCATAACTTCGCCGCTAGCTGCGATGCTGACTGAGGCATGGGGCATAGGTTTGCCCACACTGCCTTCGCGCTTGGCTTTTGGCGTATTGAGACTGACCACAGAGCCGCATTCAGACAAGCCATAGCCCTCATAGACAGGCAGGTTTAGCGCTTTAGCATCTTGTAATAGATTGGGAGAGACTTTGCCACCACCGACTGCCATAAACCGTAAGGAGGGCAAAGCGACATTGGCTATATAATTGCTATTAGCGTAGTTACTAGCAGCATAATCATTATTAGCATGGTTACTGGAAGCGCTCGTATGAGCGTGAGGACTTTCGTTGGCTGCCAGATACTCGCAAATGGCTTTGAGCATTTGCGGTAACAAGATAACGCTGACGATGCGATGCGTTTGCACGGTTGTGATCAGTCGTTCGGCATCAAACGCTTGATTGGATAGCAAGCCAAATTGATCAATCTTGCCAATGACTAAGGTACGTCCCATGTATAAGCTCACGTAGACGCCAGCCACATTTTCTAACAAAGTGGCAAAAGGTAACACGCTTAAATGACCAAAATTACTTGTGATATCAGTGATGTCTAAAGGGTTGGCAGCGTCATCTGTCAAAGTGTCAGCGAGTGCTTCTGCTAGAGACTCGACAATACGCATCAAGGTGTTTTGTCCCAAGCAAACCCCTTTTGGCATACCTGTGCTGCCTGAGGTATAAGTGACTTTACAAAATTCGCTGACAGTAGCTGAAGCTTGAGAGGTCAGCGTATAAGCCGCATCGTTGTTAAGTTGATAAAACTTACCTGCAATATGAGCAGCGTGCTCAAGCTTTACGGTGTCTACTTCTGCTGTCTTAGCAACGACCCAGTTATTTACACTATCCACGTCATGTATGGCGGGCAGTGTCAAACCTGCGCCAATGTATACCAGCTCGATCTGCGCATCTTGGAGTAAGTGAGCCACTTGCGAGGCACTAAAAAATAAGGGTATAGGCACGACGACAGCACCTATGGTACTTAGTGCCAAATCAAGTATGACCCAATCTATCTCATTATGCGCATACAAGGCCACACGCTTGCCTTGCCATGTATGCAATGTCTGATGAAGCAAGGCCAGTGTGCGCTGAAGCTCATCATAATTGAGGCTAACAGTATGCTCGCCCTCTATAGTTTTGATTGCTACCTGCTTGGGTACCTTGCGAGCGTATTCACATATTGCAGTATAGATTGGTGTCATTTCGTCCTCATTACTTTGTGGTTTTACAGTTCTATCAGTTAAGTGGTTATTTTGTGGAGAGGGAGATCTGCGTTAGCAGCCATCTCTAACATCTCGGTATAGCGATAATGAGGCGCGCATACTCTTTTGGCGTCTGCTACATTGATGGCAACCACTAAGGGGTTTTGTTGATAGTAATGTCCCCATGCTGATATTTGTTCAGGGTCTATCAAGGCTTCGGCAGTGGCTTTGGCAATAATATGACTACGAATACCCATATGTGCCAATATATGTCGCACAGCATCTGTGCCTGTGCAGACCACCCAGTCGGCTTTGGTCTGGCTCTCATGGGTTACTGGATGCAGGGTAGGCGTAGATAAATAAAACACCAAAAATGCAATCATGAGCCGAGCGCTGCCAGCATGACCGGATGCCAAATTGCCAATCTCAAAAATGCGCTGCCGACTGACTGGTTCACCTGCTATCTGACTGACTTCATTTTGTATATGAGATTCCAAATACTGCTCTAAAAATACCTTATCTTCAGAAATAGGCTTTAGACCAATCGCAACGCTCGTTCCTCTAAATGCAGGTAAAGCGCTATCATCAGAGGATAACCAATCGCCATAAGAGGGCATATCAGCAAAACCTGAAAACAAAATAGGCATAAAATAGCTTAATCTGGCGTGATGAATGTATTCGTAGATTTGCTTGATAAAGGCTTGAGCATCTTGGTTTTGAGCATATGAAACGGGCGATGCCTCTACTGGCGTTTGTGTGCTGGCGCGAACGTATAAGGACGAAGGGATTCCTTGCACATTCAATACTGGCATTGGCTTAATTGCCTCAATATAGAAAGTCGTGTTGAGGACATTCTGTAAGGGATGAGTGCTATTGATAAATAATGACATGAGCGGCCTCCAAATTGTTAAAAGCGTTTAGAACGATTAACATCATGGAAGAATCATAAGGTACCAACCTTAACTGAACCTTAAGACAGTATCGTTGCAAATGCCCAATCGGATGAGAGGCTCATACAAGGGTATAAAAGGTAATGCAAGGCACACAAAAAAATAGCGCATCCATATCATGAATACGCCAAAAGCTGATTAATATTAAAAGGTGTTCCAGCACTGAATATGAGGCTTTAATCAGGACTATGTCGATATTGGAGTGTTCAAAGTACTTGGCTGGTTTTTGCTTTTTTTGCCATCGACAGCCGCACTGAGATTGACTAAAAAGATAGCAACGGCTGCAATCATACCTGGAATGGCAATGAACAAGAAATTGGTCTGATGGCTCAGCTCAAGCGTGAGTAATGCACCCGTCAAGATGGGGCCGACGATCGCGCCAATGCGACCAATACCTGATGCCCAGCCCATTGCTGTCGTTCGAACGGCAGTCGGGTAGTACTGCGCCACAAAGGTATAAAGCAGAATTTGTGAGCCAATCGTGGTCGCGCCAGCAATGGCGATAAGCGTATATAGCACCACCTGCGGACTGTTATAACCAAGCAGTATTAATGAGACTGCGCCGAGCGCAAACATGATGGTTAAGACGGGTTTAAGATGAAATTTATCAGCGAGCACACCGCCCCCAATCGCGCCAATCATACCGCCAATGTTGAGCGCAAATAAGAACAGCATACTTGCCCCTAGCGAATAACCTGCTTGAATCATCAGTTTGGGCAACCAGCTGGCTAGGGCATACACCATCAGTAGGCACATAAAAAAAGCCACCCAAAACATCATCGTCGTAAAGCCACGGTTTTTTAAGAAAAGCGCTTTGATAGGGGCATCGTCACCTTTGGTTGGCTCGTCCAATAGCAAGGTAGTAGCCGGAGTGATGGTTTCTTGTGGAGCCAGTTTTTGTACGATAACTCTTGCTTCTTTATCCCGTTTTTCTTTGACCAAATACATCAAAGACTCAGGCAACATTTTCCAGATGATGGGGAGTAATAAAGTCGGTATACCAGCAATATAAAACATGATTTCCCAGCCAAAATCCACCACTAAAAATGATCCAAGTAGGGCAGACGCCATGCCACCGATGGCATAACCGCTGAACATAATAGCGACTAAGGTGCTGCGAATGCGTTTTGGTGCATATTCAGACGTTAGGGCCACGCAGATCGGCATGACGCCACCGATACCCAGCCCTGCAAAAAAACGCAGAGTGGCAAATTGGATGGGACCGTTGGCAAAGGCTCCCAAAAAAGTAAAGCTACTAAAAAGCGCAACGCAGATCATAATCGTTTTTTTGCGACCGATTTTGTCAGATAACGTCCCAAAAATCATCGCGCCAAACATCATACCAAAAAGTGCCGCGCTCGCGAGTAACCCTGCCTGTACGGCGGTCAATGACCATTCTTCCATAAGTAGAGGTAGCGCCACACCATAAATGACAAGATCGTAGCCATCAAAAATAATAATGAGTAAACACCAAAAAAGCACTTTCCAATGAAAGGGCGCAAATTTGGCATCATCAATGACCTTATTGATGTTTAAAGTTGGTGATTCCATTCGACTTTCTCCGTGGGTAATGTCCCTATAAGTACTTATTAAGTTAGGGTTTTATAAGGATCAAGTCAAAAACCCTCTAAGTATAAATTTATACCTAGAGGGTATGGATGTTGATTGGCTGGTTGGTGCAGTATCGGTATCAATGGTCATATTTTCTTTGAAAAGCTAATCGCTCTAACAATGCCGATTTAAAAATACCAATAAAAAACCGCTCATCTATTTTAAAGATAGGTGAGCGGTTTTTTATTTAAGTGTGTTGAGTATTTACAAACTGGATCAGTTCAAAATACCATAAGCAACCAACGCATCGGCAACTCTCTTAAAACCAACGATATTGGCACCAGCCATATAATCGATATAGCCATTATCGGTTTGACCGTACTGTTCTGAGGCATCGGCTGCGCTATCATGGATGTTTTTCATGATATTTTTGAGACGTAGATCTATTTGCTCAAACGTTTTGTATTGACGTACCGAGTTTTGCGACATCTCAAGCGCGGAGACAGCCACGCCGCCTGCGTTAGCAGCTTTACCAGGCGCATAATGCACACGGTGCAAGCGCACGTAATCAATTGCCTCGGCAGTTAGCGGCATATTGGCACCTTCGACGATATAGGTAATGCCATTGGTAACCATGAGCTTGGCATCTGCTTCTGTGACTTCGTTTTGGGTTGCTGATGGAATCGCAATATCACCTTTGAATTGCCACGGCTTTTGATTGGCTAGCCATTCACCGCCGTACACAGCTACATAGTCTGCCAAAGGTTTACTTTTTGCTTTTTGCGCTTTAAGCCAGTCGATTTTTTCTTGGTTGAGGCCCGCTTCATCGTACAAAGTACCTTGTGAGTCTGATACTGTGACGACGATACCGCCCAGCATATGGACTTTTTCAGCAGCATGTAGTGAGACATTACCTGCGCCTGAAATGAGTATTCTTTTGCCATTGATGGTTTGGTGTTGCGCCGCCAGCATATTTTCTAAGAAATATACGGCGCCATATCCCGTTGCTTCCGTTCGCATCAAACTTCCGCCAAAACCAACGCCTTTGCCAGTCAACACGCCGCCATATTCATGCGTGAGATTTTTATACATGGCAAACATATAACTGACTTCACGCCCACCAACGCCAATGTCGCCTGCAGGCACATCAATGTCTTTATTCACGTAGTGATGTAGTTCGCGCATAAAGGCATAACAGAAGCGGCGTATTTCGCTGTCCGTTTTGCCTTTGGGGTCAAAATCTGAGCCACCTTTACCGCCACCCATTGGCAATCCAGTCAGTGCATTTTTGAATATTTGCTCAAAACCCAAAAACTTCAAAACAGATTGATTGACGGTAGGGTGAAACCGTACACCGCCTTTGTAAGGCCCCAGCGCATTGCTAAACTGGACGCGCCAACCTCGGTTGACCTGCACTTCGCCTTGATCATTTTCCCAGTTAATACGAAACGCCATAATGCGGTCAGGCTCAACGAGACGCTCGAATACTTTCAACGTATTGTATTCAGGATGGGCGTCGTATAGCGGTGCAATCGTCATGGCAACTTCTTTCACTGCTTGAACGAATTCAGGTTGGTGGGCATAACGTGCTTCGACTTTTTCGATGGCCTGACTGATACTCATATGTTTTCCTTGTTAATATGGCAAAGCTATAGGTAATAGTTTAGCGTCATTGAGACGCCTAGGTTTTATGCGTCACTGATTCATGGCTAAATAATCTATGGCCAGCTGACTCAGCGCTTTAGTACCGATTTTAAAAGAGGATTCGTCGGCGTAAAAATAGGGAGAGTGGTTGTAGGGTGCTTTACTGGCGTCTTGTCCTACTGGTGTACCGCCTAAGAAAATAAACAAACTCGGTACTTCTTGAGAATAAAACGCAAAGTCTTCAGAGGCTGTTAATTTTGGTACATCAAAGACATTGTCAGCACCTGCTACATTTTTGAGCGTGGGCAGCATCTGCGCGGTAAGCGCGGGATCGTTGATGGTGACAGGATAGCCTTTGGTGATTTTGACGTCTGCCTCTGCGCCTGATGCCATGGCTATATGTGAGGCCGTTGTTTTTATGTTGGCAAAAATCTTAGCGCGATTGTCCATATCGAAGTTGCGAATCGTACCAATCATGTTAACACTGTCTGGAATAATATTGTCGCGGACACCGCCACTTATTTTACCGAATGAGATAATGGCAGGCTCTTTAGTGATGTCAATTTGACGACTGACAATATGATTGACCCCAGTCACGATCTGTGACGCGGCAGCAATAGGATCAACGCCATTCCACGGCGCTGAACCATGAGTCTGTTTGCCTTTTACGGTAATATCAAACGTGTCGCCACTGGCCATGATAGGGCCGCTTCGATAACCAATCTGTCCAGTGTTTAGATTCGACATAATATGCAATCCAAACGCAACATCTGGTTGATACTTTTTAAATATGCCTTCTTTTAACATCAAGTTGGCACCGCCTTCTTCTCCTTTAGGCGCGCCTTCTTCTGCTGGTTGAAACACAAACATGATATTGCCGTGCAGCTCTTTTTGTACCGCAGCCAATACTTCAGCCGTTCCCATAAGCATGGCCACGTGGGTATCGTGTCCGCAGGCATGCATCACACCTACGTCTTCTCCCATGTATTTGGTAACGATCGTTGATTTAAATGGAACATCGGCTTTTTCGGTGACGGGTAGGGCATCCATGTCTGCGCGTAGCATTACGGTCGGGCCGGGTTTTGCCCCTTTTAAGTAGCCCACAACACCAGTATGGGCGATATCAGTTTCGACCTGCATACCGAGAGATTTTAAATGCTTAGCCACGATAGCAGCGGTACGGGTTTCCCGATTACTTAGTTCAGGGTGCTGATGAATGTCGCGTCGCCATTCAATCACCTTTTTTTCAACACTTTTAACTTCTTTATCGATATTGATATCAGCGTGAGCGCTAAAGGCACTACAGACAGCAATGCTAATAACCAATGCTTGCAATGATTTTTTCATGTTTCTTCCTTGTTGGGGGTAACGTCCTTGTGGGTAGTACTTTTATAGCCTTGTTTGGATACGCCGTAGTAGTGACGTGATCAACGCACCAAGTATTGCCGTATAAACTGATTGAATACGTCAGGTTGTTCAATATTCGAGATGTGCGACGCCTCAATGGTAGCGAGCGTGGCATTGGGAATGCGTTCGACCATATATTGAGCATCCTCAACTGTCGTTACCGGATCGGCTGACCCTGCCAATACGGTAATAGCAGCATCAATATCTCGTAATTGCGAACGTGTATCAGCGGTCGATAACGCCTCGCAGCAACTGGCATAACCTTCGCTACCACCAGTGGCAAGCGCCTCAGACAAGGTCTCGACCACATCAGGATGACTGCTGATAAATCCTTGTGTAAACCAACGCGATGCTGCTGTGGCCGCGATAGGATCTAAACCTTGCTCTCGTACCAATTGCGCGCGATCATTCCAAGCAGCTTCATTACCAATTTTTGCAGCCGTATTGCACAGCATCAAATGATGAAAGCGATTAGGATGCTGAATAGCCAACCATTGACCTGTCATGCCGCCCATTGAAATACCACAAAAAAAGGCTTTATCAATATTCAGATGATCGAGCAAATCAATGACGTCTTGTCCAAGCTCATCAAGGCTATAAGGGCCTTTGGGTGCAGAGGATTTACCATGACCACGGGTGTCGTAACAAATGATGAAATACTCGTTTTGCAAGTCAGCGATTTGTGGCTGCCACATCTGGTAGTTGGTCCCTAAAGAATTAGAGAATATCAGGGCAGGGTTGTGGCGATCACCAAAAGTGGCATAGTTGAAAGCAACGTTTTTATGGTTAAATACAGGCATCATGAGTCTCCTTTCATATATTCATATTGTGGTCATATCATTGGTACATGGCGCAAAGCTACGCTGTTTGATAATTTATATGCCATTAATCAACCCGTTCAATAATCATGGCTATACCTTGTCCCACGCCAATACACATCGAGCAGATGGCAAAGTGTTTGCTGGTTTTTTCGAGCTGATTGAGCGCGGTCAAGATCAATCTTGCACCTGATGCGCCTAATGGGTGGCCAAGAGCAATCGCACCGCCATTGGGATTGACGCGTGCGCTATCGTCAGGCAATCCCAAGTCACGTGTACAGGCTAGAGATTGCGCAGCAAAGGCTTCGTTCAGTTCGATGACATCCATCTCGTCAAGTGACAGACCTGTGTGTGCCAGTAACTTTTTTATGGCAGGGGCTGGCGCAAATCCCATAATGCGCGGTTCTACACCGACTGTCGTTGCTGCCACAATACGAGCACGTGGTTTTAAATCGAACTGTGTTACCGCCTGCTCTGAGGCGATTAAAAAAGCGGCCGCACCATCATTAATGCCTGAAGCGTTACCTGCCGTCACTGTGCCGTTTTCTTTGACGATGGCACGAAGTTTGGTTAATTTTTCAAGCGTGGTATCAGCGCGAGGGTGCTCATCCGTATCGACAATGACTGCATCGCCTTTGCGCTGCGGAATAATGACAGGGATAATCTCATCTTTAAAGAACCCTGATGTTTGCGCCGCTTTGGTACGTTGTTGACTACGTAGCGCAAAGGCATCTTGGTTAGCGCGACTGATATCAAACTGCTCAGCGACATTTTCGGCAGTTTGTGGCATGGTTTCCGTACCGTATAAGGCATCAAGCTTTGGATTGATAAAGCGCCAGCCCATCGTGGTGTCTTCAAGGGTTTGAGCACGACCAAACGCTTTGTCTGATTTACCCATCACAAATGGCGCACGGCTCATGCTTTCAACACCGCCTGCGATAATAAGATTTGCTTCTCCCGCCTTAATGGCGCGTGCGGCGATAGCGATGGCGTCCATTGATGAGCCGCACAAACGATTGACCGTAGTCGCGGGCACTTGATAAGGCAGACCAGCCAGTAGTGATGACATGCGTCCAACGTTACGATTGTCTTCTCCGCTTTGATTGGCGCAGCCATAGATGACATCATCTACTTGTACCCAGTCCACATTGGCATTACGCTTCATTAATGCTTTGATGGGGATGGCACCTAAATCGTCTGCTCTTATTGGTGCCAAGCCACCGCCATAACGCCCAAACGGCGTGCGAATGGCATCAATGATATAAGCGTTATTTAAACCAGTAGTTGAATCGATCATAGCGATTATCCTAAGTTTTAATTGTGAGATATTTTTATTTAGTCTCGTCAATGAGTGTGGCGGCAGTCATAGCTTGCAACTCAGCAAAGCTCATGCCGTCTACTATCTCTGTCACGACCAATCCTTTTACCGTGACATCAATGACACATAGATCGGTAAAGATACGATCCACGCAGTGTTTGCCTGTCACAGGATAAGTGAGTTCGCTAACTATCTTTGGCTCGCCTGTTTTGGTCGTATGATTGGTCATGACGAAGACTTTTTTGGCACCAACGGCTAAGTCCATGGCGCCGCCAACAGCAGGTATGGCATCTGGCGCCCCTGTACTCCAATTGGCTAGGTCGCCATTGGCGGCCACTTGGAATGCACCTAGTACACAAATATCAATGTGACCACCGCGCATCATGGCAAATGAGTCGCCATGGTGAAAGAAGCTACCGCCATCAAGTATGGTGACGTATTCTTTTCCGGCATTGATAAGTTCTGGATCTTCTTCACCTTTGGCAGGTGGCGGGCCGAAAGCCAATAAGCCGTTTTCTGAATGCAAAAATACGTCCTTATCCGCTGGTAAGTACTTTGCAATTTTGGTGGGTAAGCCAATGCCCAAATTGACATAGGCACCATCTGGAATATCTTGGGCAGCACGCTCAGCGATTTGATCACGGGTTAGTAACGTATGGCTCATGGTGACGCTCCTTATAAATGGCAATATTGGGTGATGACTAAATTATGACTAAATTATGATTAAGTTATGACTAGGCGATGGCTGTGTTGGTAGAATGAGCAGGCTGGATTTGCACCACGTGCTGCACAAAGATACCTGGCGTGATGATGTGTTCGGGATCAAGCTCACCCAGATCTACCGTTTCAGAGACTTGGGCGATAGTCACGTTAGCCGCCATGGCCATGATGGGACCAAAGTTACGGGCAGATTTTCGGTAGATCAAATTTCCCCAGTGATCACCTTTATCCGCTTTGATTAAGGCAAAATCCGCTTTGATCGGATACTCAAGGACATAGTCTTTACCATCGATATGGCGCGTCTCTTTACCTTCTGCCAGTAAAGTGCCAAAACCCGTTGGCGTATATACCGCCCCAAGTCCCATACCTGCGGCTTGAATACGGCACGCCAGATTGCCCTGTGGCACCAGCTCAAGCTCGATTTTGCCTGCATGATATAGCTCATCAAATACCCAAGAATCCGATTGGCGCGGAAACGAGCAAATAATTTTGCGCACCGCGCCTGTTTTTAATAGCTTGGCAAGTCCATGATCACCATTACCAGCATTATTGTTGATAATCACTAGGTCTTTAACACCCAAATCAATGAGCGCATCAATCAGTTCGGCAGGTTGTCCTGCTGTGCCAAAACCGCCAATCATAATAGTGGCACCGTCTTTGATTTGACTGAGCACATCCGTGATGTTTTTATCTGCTTTGTTAATCATATTGATATCCTATAAAAGGGGGAGAGTTGGTCAACATTGGCTAGCATTTTCTTTGATAAATCATGATAGTAATGTGGTTTTAACAGAGGTTACTGAGAGATGGCATTATCAATAACTCGTGTCATTTGCGATTAAGTAAATGACAATAAACGTTTTTTGTTTAAAACATAATGGGCCACCATACCGATCACAATGCCCCAAAACACAGAGCTCAATCCTAAAAAGCTCATGCCAGAAGCGGTCGCCAAAAAAGTGATTAAGGCGGCATCTCTTTGTTCGTCGTCTTTCATGGCAATTGTAATGTTGGTAGCGATAGCGCCAATGAGTGCCAGTCCAGCCAATGCCGCGACCAACTCCTTTGGCAACAGGCTAAACACCATGACAATACTGCCTGCAAACAAGCCGCCTAATAAATAAAAGATACCGTTGGCAACCCCTGCGATATAGCGTTTTTCTTGTAGCTCATGCGCATCTTTGCCCGTACACAAGGCTGCGGTGATAGCCGCAAGTACAATAGTAATGCCGCCCACACAAGCGACGGCTAATGAGGCAAGGCTTGCCACGCTGACGATGGGTTTGGCAGGCGTGTCGTAGCCACTGAGATTCAAAATGGCCATACCGGGTAAAAACTGTCCCGTTAAGCTGACCAAGATAAGCGGAATGGCAAGGTTAAACGTCGCATTCCACGTCCATTCAGGCCAGATAATCGTCGGTATGGTAATGGCCAAATCCATATCGACAGGGTTGATTCTCCCAAGTAACACGCTTAATGTGACCCCGCATAGCAAGACCCAAAGCATGGTGTAGCGCGGTGAAAACCGCTTGGCGAACAAGTAGCAACCGAGCATGCTAAATACGATAAATGGCATGGTGTTGGTGGCAACAAACAACTCTAAGCCAAACTGAAACAAAATACCGGCCATCATGCCTGCTGCAATACCGCTAGGAATCCACCGCAAAATCTTGTCAAAAGAGCCAGTGGCACCCACCAAAAATATCACCACAGCTGAGAGGATATAAGCAGATATGGCCTCATTGATGCTCATCTCAGGAAAAACAGTCACCAGTAGCGCCGTGCCAGGCGCTGACCAAGCAGTGATGATAGGTGCCTTATACCTAATAGACAGATAAATGCCAGAGACAGCAGCGCCTATAGATATACCCCAAATCCAAGAAGCCATCATGGCGTCTGAGACCTGAGCGGCTTGTGCGGCTTGAAAAAAAATAATCAACGGGCCAGCATATGAGATGAGCACCGCCAAAAATCCTGCCACGGACGCCGAGAGTGACCAGTCTTCTTTTAAGGTTTGGATGACAGAGGCCATATTGCTTCCTTGCAAATGAGCGGTAATCAAAGGGTAGTAACGATAAGTCAGTCTACAATACTGCTAACACATTTAGCCTGCGTCGCCGCCACCGACAGGGATTGTACTGCCGGTGATATAGGAAGATTCATCTGACGCTAAAAACAAAATGGCATTAACCTGCTCATCGATTGTGCCGTAGCGTTTCATAAAAGTGCGATCGATGGTTTGATCAACGACTGCCTGCATCCATAGCTTTTCATCATCTGTTAAGGGCGTAGCATTTCGAGGGATTTTTCTGGGCGGCGCATCAGTACCGCCCGTTGCGACCGCATTGACGCGGATACCATCATTGGCGTATTCAAAAGCGAGGGAGGCGGTCATAGCGTTGACACCGCCTTTCGCAGTGGAATAGGGGATACGGTTGATGCCGCGTGTGGCGATGGAAGAGACGTTTACGATAGTGCCTGATTGCTGCTCGACCATGACTGGCAATACCGCACGGCAACACCAGAGTGTGGGAAATAATGAGCGACTGATTTCTTTTTGGATGTCCTCTTCTGAGAAGTTGATAAAGGGCTTCATCCATATCGCACCGCCAACATTATTCACGAGTACATCGATACGACCATAAGTCTCCATAGCTTTATTGACCGCATCTTGTGCCCCTTGATAGGTTTCAAGATTGGCTTGAATCATTATTGCATCGCCGCCGTCTGCTGTGATTTCTGCTAACACGTCCTCCACCAAAGGTGAGAAGTCTGCCATAACGACTTTTGCGCCTTCGCTGGCAAGACGTATGGCAACGCCGCGCCCGATACCTTGGGCGGCACCCGTTACGATACAGACTTTATTATCAAAGCGTTTACTCATAGCTATCTCCTAAAAACCTTGCTTGTCGTTTTATGATTTAAGCCCTGTTATTTTTCACTTGGCGTAAATTTCTCATAATAAAAATTACTGGGCTTGAGCTGGCTTTCATCTAACCAATGACTGACAGCATCAACCATGGCTAAAGGGCCGCAGAGATAAACATCAACATCACCGCCATTTAACCAGTCCTCTTCCACGTGACTTGTGACATAGCCTTTACGCTCGTGACGACTGTCTTCGCTTGCCACACAGGTACGATAATCAAACCAAGCATGGTTTTGTTTCACCTCTTCAAGTGTTTCGATTTCTACTAAATCTGTATCATTGGTGACTCCATAAACCATCTTGACAGGGTGATGACCGCCACTCACTTCTAGGCTTTTTAGCATGGATAAGAAAGGGGCAATGCCCGTTCCACCTGCCAAAAATAGAGTTGGGCGAACCAACGGACGCAAATAAAAGCTACCAAATGGCCCTTCAAAATCAATGTCTTGACCAAGTTGCGCGATATCAGATAAAAAGGTGCTCATCTTGCCGTTAGGAATATTACGAACCACAAACTCAGCTTGCTTGGCATTGGGCACAGAGCTGAACGAGTAAGAGCGTGTCTCGTCAGAGTCGGGAATATTGATATTGACGTATTGTCCGGGTAAAAATACCAAAGCATCTGGGTTTTCGATATCAACGCCAAAATGAATGGTCGATTCAGACAAGACATTGAGCTGTTGAAGCTTGCCTTTAAAAGTCGATTTGCCTACTTTGCAAGCTTCAGAAGAGCTTGGTACTTTGATGACGCAATCGCTTTCAGGAATCATCTGACAGGTCAATACATAGCCCTCAGCCGCCTCAGCTTCTGTGAGGGCATCTTCGATATACATATCAGGGTGCATGTCATAGCTGCCTGATTCACAATGGCAACGGCAAGTGCCACATGCGCCATCTAGACAATCCACTGGAATGTTAAATTTTTGACGATACGCGGCTTCGGCAACCGTTTCATCTGCTTCACACTTGATGAATCCTGTGACGCCGTCTTCGAACTGTAGAGCAATATTGTATTCCATGAGAAATATCCCTTTTCAACACGTATGAAATGAAACGTAGTGACTAAATAGTGACTAAGTATTGATTAGATAGTGGATGACCAAATAATAAGCAAACGTTAGACGTGATAGACATCCATAATTTGATGCACATAGTCGTCTTTTAAGACCACATACTTATCCAAAATCTTTGGACGGTTTTGGGTCATGTCTATTTTGTATTGAGAGTAACCCCAGTAGGTATTGGTCTCATGATAGCGATAAGATTTATTGATCCAGTTAAAACGCACCGTCACAATACCGTTGTTATTCTCAAGTAACTCAATGTTGGACAAGTTGTGGGCAGTGCGAGTATCGGGAATGGTTGCGGATGAGCGCTCCGTTTCGATACGGAAGATTCGATCTTCAAGACCACGGCGATCAGGGTAATAAATCAATGAGATCTCTCGTTGCGGGTCGCTAATCAGCTCGCCATCATCATCCCAACTCGGCATCCAAAACGGGCAGTCTTCGTTATAACAGGTGAGCCATTCTTCCCATTTTTTTTCATCCAGTAAGCGTGCTTCACGGTACAAAAACTGCCGAATCTCTTCGATACTAACGCTTGTGTTTTTCATGATCATATCCTTTATATTGATTGGTCTTGCCACCATCAGCCACTGACAGGCTTAGGTAGAAAGCTATACCGTGTCGTTGTTTTTTTGCGCCAAGGCTTTTTTCATCTCTTCATGCCAGTAGCGATGCTGTACGGTATAAAGACCCTCATCTTCAGTCTTAACCCCACTCATCAAAGGTTTAAGATCAATGGCAGCTGCGCCTTCATCAGCGCCTTCGATCCAATGCTCTGAGCCTCGGCACATATCGTTCCATTCCAGCTTAATGCCGTTGTAGCCTTCTTGACACGAGCGGAATTCTTCCAAATCGTCAGGCGTCGCCATGCCAGTGACGTTAAAGAAGTCTTCGTACTGACGAATGCGGCGCGTACGTGATTCGTCACTTTCGCCTTTTGGCGCGATACACCAAATGGTGACTTCAGTTTTATCAACGGCTAGTGGACGAAGCACGCGGATTTGCGAGCCAAACTGATCCATGATGTAGACGTTTGGATACAGGCATAAGTTACGCGACCGTCCAATCATCCAGTCCGCCATCGCCTCGCCATATTTGGCCACATAATCGTCACGATATGCATAGTTTGGACGGTCTTGTGGGTTTTCCCAATGTGTCCATAGCAGCATATGACCGTTTTCAAAAGAGTAAAACCCACCGCCTTGACGACCCCATTTCCCTGCATTCATGGCTTTGATGTTGTCCGCCTTTATCGCTTCTTGCTCTTTACGGCGCGCAGTCGTCGCCGCGTAGTTCCAATGTACGGCTGACACATGGTAGCCATCGGCACCATTTTCTGCTTGCAGCTTCCAGTTACCATCAAAGGTGTAGGTTGAGGTGCCACGTAGGACCTCGAGACCTTCTGGAGATTGATTGACAATCATGTCAAGAATTTTGGTAGAGCCGCCCAGCCACTCTTCGATAGGGGCAACGTCATCATTTAGGCTGGCGAATAAAAAGCCTTTATAATTGGCGAGCTTGACTGGTTTGAGATCGTGAGAGCCTTCTTTGTTGAAGCCTTCAGGGTAACCTGCGTGTCTAGGGTCTTTTACTTTGAGTAGTTTGCCTGAGTTATTAAAAGTCCAGCCGTGGAAAGGGCAGGTGTAAGTCGCTTTATTGCCTTTTTTGTGACGGCATAATTGTGCGCCGCGATGTGAGCACGCGTTGATCATACAATGCAGCTCACCTTCTTTATTACGGGCAAGGATGACGGGCTGACGTCCAATGTAGGAGGTATAGTAATCATTGTTATTTGGCACCTGACTTTCATGTGCCAGATAGACCCAATTGCTTTCAAAGATATGCTTCATTTCAAGCTCGAACAGCTCTTGATTGGTGAAGGCACTACGATGCAAACGATAAACGCCTTCTTCTTTATTTTCTTCTAAAAAATCATCAATGGTAATATCTGATCCTTCAGGTACTAGATTGATACGCTCGCTCATAATGGCCTTCCTTGTATAATAACGGTATGAAATAAGAGTAAGAGTCGACGCTTGATACGGCAGCTATGGACGTATCAAACGCAAAATGTGATGGTTTATTTATAGTCAATAATGAGTAGTCTTAAACGCTTGCTATTGAATGACACTATCAAGCGATCATTAACCTTGGGCGCGTCGGCGTTCGACTTCGCTGCCTTGGACGGATTGTTCGAGGTCTTTGACAAGATAAAAATCAAAATCAATACTGGCATAAGGCTTATCAACTTCTTTTTCTTCTAGCTTATCTGCATCTTCGACCATCGTGACTTCTGGTACTAAACCTTCACGGCTTGCAAAAGCGAAGTCATCCCATAAGTATTCATCGCCATCGATGTTGATCTGTGTGGTCAACTTGCGATAACCCTCTGCACTAGCAAAGAAGTGAATGTGGGCAGGGCGATGACCATGACGGCCTAGCGCACCGAGTACTTTTTGTGTCATGCCATCTGGCGGTACTGAGTACCCAAGCGGTACAATGCTACGAAACGCATACTTGCCGTTTTCGTCCGTGATGATACTGCGACGTAGGTTAAACGGTGTTTGTGACTCATCAAAGAACGAATAGTTGCCCAAGCTATTGGCGTGCCAGACTTCTACTTTGGCATTTGGTAGTGGCTGGTTGTCTTCACCATAAACCGTACCTTGCATAAATAACACGGTACCAATATCAAGATTCGTACCGTCATCTAGACGCGCAAAACCTTTTTCTTCTGGCGCACCAGCGACATAGAGTGGGCCTTCGATGGTACGAACAGTACCGCCATCCAGACCCGCTGCTTTTAAATCTTCTTCAATCATCAGATCCATAAAGTGATCGAAGCCAAGCCCAGGTGACAATAACCCTGCTTCTTTGCCCAAATCACCAATGAATTCCACACCAGACCAGTATTCATCGGCCGTGATTTTTAGATCGTTGATGGCTTGCATAAGGTCTGTGACGAGACGCAAAACGATCGCTTGTATGCGTGGATTGACTTGTTCAGGGAAGTCGATTTTGCCTTTGACGAATTGTGTGGCTAAAGCTTCAATTTGGCTGCGTTCCATGTCTCTCTCCTTGTTGAGGACTGTTTAAAAGGTCAGGTTATCGAGTATTCTTACTCAAATTTTGTTTGTCTGACTGACTGTTCGATCAAATTTTGGGTGATAAAGTACGCTTGGTCTCATATAGACCACGGCTGTTTAGTAATAAGAAATAAGAAGCTGTTAGTCAGCTGCGCTATTGAGGAGGTGTCTGGTTGTGATTACACCTATCGATAGCATTAGCAGTTATCAGCTATCGTCATCACGCACAGAAGATGGATGACGAAGTAGTGGCGTGATCTCAACTTTCATATAAGGATAAAGCGGCAAGGACATCATAATGTCGTGTAGCTCTTCATGACTCTCAACATCGAAGATGCTAAAGTTGGCATACTCACCAGCCAAACGCCAAATGTGACGCCATTTACCTTGCTCTTGTAGTTTTTGCGACAGGGCTTTTTCGGTGGTTTTAAGCTCATTGATCGTATCTGCATCCATATCGGTTGGTAGTAAAACATCCATTCTGACGTGATATAACATAGTTGTTTCCTTACATTTAATGAGGGGAGTGCGACTGATAATGGCTTTCTACCAGCCTTTATAGCTATTGGTATATTCTTATACCTGATAGTGCTCGGTTACACGGTCTCTCTATAAGCATTACTTGCATAATCTAACGACGATGACGTTGTTAGCATGGCTGCTGCCTGTTTGGCATAGTGATAGACTTTGTCGCTGTCAACTTCGATGCCCAGACCTGCACCTGTAGGGACATTTAGGCCAAAGTTTTGATAATCTAATGGCTGCGCTAAAACGTCTTCGGTCAATAAAAGCGGGCCGAACAGCTCTGTATCGAACCTTAAACTTGGATACGTTGAGAACACATGGGCTGATGCCGCTGTGCCAATAGGGCCCTCTAACATCGTACCGCCATACAGCTCCACGCCCGCCAAATGTGCCATTTGTCCAATCAGACAGGCTGCTTTTAAGCCACCTGCTTGGTTGATTTTTACCGCAAAAACATCTGCACAGTGGTCGGCGGCTAATTGAAACGCATTCTGTGGGTCTTGAACCACTTCATCGGCCATAATCGGCACATCAAAGTGATCGGTTAAACGTTTGAGCGCTGATTTATTACGCATCGAGATGGGTTGCTCGATAAGATCAACGCCGCCATTTTGTAATAGACTGATACCTTTCATTGCTTCAAGTTCTGTCCAAGCCTGATTGACATCGACCGTGATGCGGCAGTTGGGTAAGGCTTGTTTGATTGCCAATACATGTGCCACGTCGTCAAGTATAGGACGGCTGCCAATTTTTAATTTAAAAATGCGGTGTCTGTTTTGTGCCACCATTTGCTTGGCTTCATTGATATCGGTCGCGGTATTACCGCTGGCAAGTGTCCATGCCACTTCGATACGATCACGGACACGACCACCGATTAGCTCACTAACAGGCAGGTTCAGACGTTTGCCTTCAATATCGAGTAGTGCTGTTTCAATCGCGCATTTGGCAAAACGGTTGCCATTGATATGAATATTTAGCAATTGCATGGCTTTTGCTGCGCTAGCAGGCTGCTCTTTTAGTAATAACGGCGTAAAGTAGGTATCGATATTGGTTTTGATACTGTGAGGGCTTTCGTCAGCGTAGCTGAGACCACCAATCGTTGTTGCTTCGCCCCAACCTTCATAGCCATCTTCTGTTTGGATGTGTACGAGTACAAGTACTTGTTCGTTCATGACGGTACAAGCAAGCTTGTGTGCTCGGATAGTAGGTATTGGTACCAGCAAGGTATTAATTGAACGAATCATGACAGTCCCTAATTGATGAATGGTGCTTCCATATGCTTAATAAGAACTATAAATGTTAGATATCAGCATGTCTAAGACCTATTTAGTCTAATTTTAATACCTTTTAGGTATTTTGATATTCATCTTGCATCATGTTATGTTCTTTAGGTATGACGTCCATTATGTCTAATCTTACTCAGCTGGCATTGTTATCTATATCAAGGAAGAAAGAAGATGGAACTGAGGCACTTACGCTACTTTGTGGCAGTTGCAGAAGAAAAGAGCTTCAATAAAGCGGCAACCCGTCTGTTTATTTCACAGCCGCCGCTTAGTAGACAGATTAAGCAGCTAGAGGATGAGGTGGGTGTCACGCTTATTGATCGAGAAAATCGTCCGCTTAAGCTCACTGAGGCAGGCGAGTTTTTTTATGATCATGCCATTCAGATATTAAAAAAATCAGACGATCTGCGTGCGATGACCATTCGTAAAGGCAATTTTGATAATACGCTGTCTATCGGTTTTGTCTCATCGATTCTATACGGCATCTTGCCAAAGGTCATTGCCCATTTTCGTGAAGTCTATCCAAACATAGAGATCAAACTCTATGAGCTGAACTCTTGGCAGCAAACACAAGGATTGATAGAAGGGAAAATAGACGTTGGGTTTGGCAGACTGTTATTCGAAGATGCTTCTATCAGGCGGATGGTGCTTCGAGAGGAGAGCTTGGTTGTTGCGGTTCCTATTGGTCATCCTTTAGTAAAAGAAGGGCGCACCAGTCTCAGACTAATCGATCTGACCAACGAAAATCTATTGTTGTATCCAACCGCGCCGCGCCCCAGCTTTATAGATTACGTGCTGGAATTATTTGAAGCACGCAAATTAAAAGCCAATTATTTTACAGAAGTGCGTGAGTTGCATGTGGCGCTGGGACTGGTGGCGGCAGGTGAGGGTTTGACCATTGTGCCAAAAACGCTTGAACATTTGCGCAATCAAGAAGTGACTTATATCCCTTTTGAAGATGGATTGATTACGTCCCCAATTGTGATGAGCGTCAGACATTTCGACAAGTCGGAGCTATTAAAAACATTGCTAAATGTCACTTATCAAATCTACGATGCAGAAGGTTTTGATTATAAAAAAGAACGTATCTAGAGTCGTACAAGGTACAGTACATCAAAAATCTGCAATAAAGGTTTACCTAATAAAAACCCCTGACGACTCAATGATTGTCAGGGGTTTTTATTATCGTTCAGATGAGAGGATATTTTAAAACCAGCTGTTATTTAAAGACCATCACCAGTTAGAACCAGGCTTATAAATTTTGCTGAGCGTATTGGCGGCATCAACAATGGCTGGGGTAATATGCTGCTCAAAATGCTCCGAGGTAAAAGCTTGTACTGGAAAACTTACAGATAGGGCATATACCATTTTATTGGAAGACAAGTCCTTAATAGGTGCAGCACATGCAATCATGTCATTGTTGAACTTTTGCCAACTGGTTAAATGACTTTTGCCGCGAGCTCGCTTGACTGCTTGTAGTAATTCATCAAGGTTTTTAGGTGTTGCATCAGAGTAGACTTTCCAATCCGAAAAATCATCAAACCTTTTTTTAACTTCTTCATCTGGTAAATCACTTAAGAGCATTTGTCCAATGACAGTAGCATAAGCGGGCCATCTCAGTCCAGGTAGTATATTTGAGGTAAAACTACCCAAAGGTTGAATATTTTGTAAATTGACAATCTCTGTGCCATCTAAAGTAAAGAGATGTACGGCAGTACCCGTATCATCTCTGAGTTTTTCCATGACTGCATAGGCTTCTTGTTTGAATGAAATAGACGTAAGGTATGAGTGAGACAAATCGACCACTTTGATGTCTAACATGTAGTTTTTATTATGGTCTTTTTTGATGTACCCCATCTGTTCTAAGGTAAATAATAGTCTATATGCACTGGATTTATTGATGCCTAACTGTGCTGCTATTTCTGATAATGACATCTCCACGATCTCATTCTTGTTAAACAACTCCATCAACAAAAGCCCGTTTTTTAGGCTGTTTACCATATATTTATCATCAGGTAATGATTCGGACATTATATCGATCTCAAAAATTGGTTAGAAATATTCTATCATACAAGGTAATTTATCGCGTAGTCCACAAGACTTGATAATAAATAGACAATGGTGAGCAATTTATTGACCTATCTGCTTTATAATCCTCCCTGCCTCTGCATGTGCGAACAGTATTTTCTAACCAATTCTATAGATCAGTCATTCAAGTTATGCGGTTTATTGGTTTCAATCATGCGGCTACCGAACCATATCATTAATGTCGTCTTTGTTGTCTAAATCGTTCAAACCACGACTACTGATTTACTAATTTATAGGTCATAAAACGACTTTATCCACCTCAGTTACATTCCTCCTTTCTGCGTCAATTCGATAGTTTTTCTCCTACAAAAATGACGTCTGTTATTCTCGCCTTGCATCAAATACCTATAAATATTTTATAAATAAAAACTTTGTAAGTACAGGTAGTTGCAGATAAGTAACTGATTATAAAAAATATTTTATAGATTTTATTCATGTATGGGCTATTTAATCTGCAGTTGACAAGTGCAGAAAGTCTACGCTATATTAAGTTTTACACATTAAACAGTGTTTCATATACAAAACTAAGGACGGTTTACATGGATTGGTTACCCATATGCGATCTATCAGATATCAATGAAGATGAGCCTAAATCTGTAGAAGTGAACGGCAAGAAAATTGGGGTTTTTCAGATTGAGGACGCTTACTTTGCGCTAGAAAATGTGTGTCCACACGCGTATGCCTTGTTGACTGACGGTTTTATCGAAGATGAGACAGTAGAGTGTCCTTTACATGAGGCTATTTTTGATATCAAAAGTGGCAAGTTATTGAGTGGTCCTGCTGATCGCAACCTATGTACGTACGCTTTAAAAATCGAAGCAGACAAAATTTATATTCAAGACAAGGCTTAAAAAAATCTAAAGCAATGCGCCAAAAAGGAGAAAGAGGATGCAGCAATACAACGAAAGCTTGATCCGTTGGAAGCAACACAGTCCTAGCAAGGATGCAGGTATCAACAATATTCAAATGCCAGGGCAGCCAACATTGATGGTTTGGCAGACCCGCGATCATGAGCCGACAGACTATGAATTGTCTTTAGCAAAAAATTTAGTTATGGCATTTTCGTCTGGTGCTGAGACTGTAGAAGCAGTCGTCATCTCCCTGAATGAGCAAGGCATGCTTCATGGAGATGGCAGCGCTTTTACCACTGAGTCGTTTGAACGAGAAATGGCACGGTTGGGATATTAAAAAATCATCAAATAAGGAGTATAAGGCGATGAGACAGTTTCAGTCATTAGAAGAGTATTTGTCATTAGGACTAAGGAATCGCTGGCATCCAGTATTGTCTTCTTGGGAAATAGAGTCGAATCCAGTAGGTATCACGCGGTTGGGTGAAAACCTTGTGTTATGGAGAGATGAAGACGGCAAAGTCCATGCACTAGAAGACAGATGTCCGCATCGCGGTGCCAGACTGTCTTTAGGTTGGAATCTGGGTAACAAGGTTGCCTGCTGGTATCACGGGGTAGAAGTCGACAAAACGGGCACAGTAGTCGATGTCCCAGCGGTGAATGATTGCCCAATGAAAGGTCAGACCTGCGTACGGAGCTATCCAGTCGAAGAGTCAAATGGTGCCGTCTTTGTATGGTTTGGTTTAGAAGATGGTCAAGCGCCAACACCACTTGAATTACCAGAACAGCTAGCAAGTGATGATTGGAGTAGCTTTTTGTGCATGGCTGATTGGAAGGTCAATTATCAGTATGCCGTTGATAATGTGATGGATCCAATGCACGGCGCTTTTTTGCACGCGACTTCTCATTCCATGTCAGAGGGAGATAAACAATCTGATATGGAGTTCAGAAAAACCAAAGATGGCTTCGTATTCGAAAAAACAGGTCAAAAAGGCGTAAATTTTGACTGGGTAGAATATGGCGATACGGGTAGCCCTTGGTTAAGACTGTCTATTCCTTATAAGAAAGATTTTGGGCCTGGTGGTGTTTTCTGGATTGTTGGTTTTGCCACACCGATTGACGAGCACCATACCCGTGTTTTCTTTTGGCGCTGCCGTGAAGTGCAAGGCTGGCAACGTGATACGTGGCGCTTTATGTACCGTACTTATCTTGAAAAATTGCATTGGGATGTCTTAGAACAAGACAGAATTATTTTAGAAAATATGGCACCACAGGCTCAGGCTCATGAGTTTTTGTATCAGCACGACGTGGGGCTTGCTCGTTTAAGAAGAATCTTTCAAAAAGAAGGTAAGAAACAATTTAACCAGCTGCAAGCGTCAAAAGAGTTAAAAGAAGAGAAGGCCAGCGCTTAATTGGACTGCTTTTTAACTCTGGCATACGAGCAAAATACAAATTGAAAGGGAGTTTTAGCACTAATGAACAATCTATTACTCAATAAGAGAATTGTTGTATCAGGCGCGGCTCGTGGGTTGGGTCTGTCTTTTGCCACTTCTTGTGCCAAGCAAGGCGCAGACGTGGTCATGTTGGATATCTTGGCAGATGAGGTCCATAGTCAAGCCAACTTGTTAAAAGAGCAGGGGCTAAAGGCAACTGCTTGGCAGATAGATCTTGCAGAAGCATCAAACATCAAATCGACGGTTGATAACGTGATTGCTCAGAATGATCAAATTGATGGCCTAGTCAACTGCGGCGCATTAGCGACTGGGGTTGGCGGCAAAAACATGATGGATTATGACGAGAATCTGTGGGATCGAGTGATGCAGATTAATGTCAAAGGCACGTGGTTATTGAGTAAGGCATTGATTCCTTATCTCAGAGCTTCTACTGCGGGAAAGATCGTCAATATTGCCTCTGATACCGCGCTTTGGGGCGCGCCAAACCTGATGGCTTATACCGCGAGTAAAGGCGCAATCATCTCTATGACTCGCTCCATGGCGCGTGAGCTTGGTGAAGACAACATCTGTGTTAATTGTATTTTGCCAGGCCTTACCATCGTTGAAGCAACCGCTTATGTACCAAAGCAGCGCCACGATCATTATGTCAATGGTCGCGCGCTCAACAGAAAGCAATATCCAGAAGACATTGATGGTACTGCAGTATATCTATTATCTGATTTGGCCTCATTTGTCACAGGTCAAAACATTCCAGTAAATGGTGGCTTTGTATTTAACTGATGGTATTTAACTAGCAAGCTTGCGTCACAGCGAGTGACCAAAGCATTCCAATAAGGATTTCACATGATAAACGGAATTAAAACCTTAAAATTCGGTGTTGAAGACCGAGAAAAATGCCAAAACTTTGCAATTGACTTTGGGTTAGAAGCAGTCAGTTCAGAGATAGAGGGCACAACAAAATTTAGTATGGACAACGGTAGTGCTATTTATGTCTATGATAAAGATGATGCCAGACTGCCTCCTGCTTTTGAAGACGGCTCGACGCTAAGAGAAGTGACTTGGGCAGTCGATAATCAAGAGAGTTTTGACAAGCTAAAGGATAGCTTACAAGGTGTCGACGGTTATAAAGCAGAGACCGATATTTTGTATTGCTGTGATCCAAATGGACTGACGTTGTCTTTTGAAATCTGCGTCATGCAAACCAGCCTCGATAAAGCAAGCGCTGGCATCAATCAGTATGGTTCTATTAATAGAATCAATCAAGCCAGTCCAGTGTATGAACAAGCCTCGCCATTGGGTGTGGGTCATGTTGTTCTCTTTAGCCCCAATCTTGCAGCAGCACAAACATTTTACGAAAACAAATTAGGCTTTTATCTGTCGGATGCTTATAACAATCGAGGAGCGTTTTTACGATGTTCTGGCGAGGGCTGGCATCACAATTTGTTCTTATTAAAGCTACCTAATAGAGAAACGCCCGGTTTAAATCATGTGGCATTTATCGTGCGAGACATCCACGAAGTCATCGGCGGCGGCCTGCACATGAACCGAAAAAAATGGGATTCGTTTATCGGCCCTGGTCGCCATCCTGTGTCCTCCGCGTACTTTTGGTATGTCCATTCACCATTTGGCGGGGCATTTGAATACTACACCAACGACGATTACTTAACACCCGAGTGGCAAGCTCGTCATTATGATTACTCGCTGGATTTGTTTACAGAGTGGGCAGTCGAGGGTGGTATTGATGACACCACGAGACGGCAAATCAATAACATGTGAATGAACAAAGCTACATGAGTTATATGGAAAGAGATGGCACACAAACAAGGAGGTTTACCATGAATCAGATAGTCGTAATTGGTGCAGGTCAGGCCGCAATATGGGCGGCAAAAACCTTAAGATCTGAAGGTTATGCAGGTCGCATCACAATTATAGGTGATGAAAATCATGCCTTTTACGAACGTCCTCCTTTATCCAAACAAGTGCTATTGGGTGAAGCTACTCACGAGTCCTTAAAGATTTTTAAGGATGAGGTTGTCGATGAGTTCAATATTGAGTTATTAAAGCCAGTCAAAGTGACTCACATCGATCGTCAGAATAAGAAGGTCTATACCAATACTGACCAAGCAATTCCATACGATAAGTTATTGATTGCTACTGGCAGTAAGGCAAAAATCCCTGTTAAAGAATGGTCTTCTTTTCACAATGTTGTCAGCCTTCGCAATATTGAGGACAGTCTGCGCATTGAGGAAAAACTCAACCATATAAAAAAGGTCGGCATTATCGGTGGTGGCTGGATCGGCTTAGAAGTCGCCGCTTCTTTATCCAAAAGAAATATCGACGTGACCCTATATGAGATGAATGACAGATTGTGCGCCAGAAGCGTGAGTCAAGAGGTGTCAGATTATTTATTAGCGCTTCATGAGCAGCAAGGCGTCCATATCAGACTGTCTTGTAAACACCTTGACTTAAATCAATCAGATGAGGATCAAAGCGTCAGCATCCACGTTAGCAATGACACCGATACGGCTGTCTATGACTTGGTGTTTTTGGGCACAGGAGCGCATATCAATAAAGAGATTGCTGAAGTATCAGGGTTAGAAACGAGTGATGGCATTGTCGTTAATAAATACTGCCAAACCAGTGATCCTAATGTTTATGCGGCAGGCGATGTGGCGATTCACCCCAGTTTGGGATTCTGTATTCAATCTTGGTCAAATGCTCAACATCAAGGTGTTATTGCTGCCCAGTCTATGCTTTCTCAGCAGGTACCTTATGAAGAGACACCATGGTTATGGTCCGATCAATACGATAAAAACATTCAAATATTAGGTTCACCTGTCGATATCGACCACTGTCAATTGGTGGTTAGAGCAGATAAAGAGGGAGATTACTGCTTTTTTTATCTCGATCAAGAGAAAAAACTGCGTTACCTAGTCGCCGTCAACAACAACAAAATTGTCAAAATGGCCAAAAGGTGGATTAAGGCAGAATGGCCACTTGATCCAGATATGCTAAAAGACCAGTCATTCAATCTTATGAAGATAAAACCCAAATAGCTAATCACAGAAAATAGACCCTTATACATGCAGTGCTATTTTTTGAATAGGAAAGACGCTTCTACTAGACGATTTGAATGTTATTCAATCATTGATTGCATCATCAAATCTTAAGTCAATTCTCAAGGATGATAGAAATGGATATAACCGTAGACAATGTTGATGCTGTAGGCGCAAAAAGAAATAGACCGGGTGGTTTTAGATACTGGTTACCCGCCATTGTATTAATGATAACAGTGATACTGGCATTTTTTGACAAAATTAGTATCGCTGTCCTTTTCTCAGATCCTGCTTTTTTGTCTGACTTTGGGATTGCAGGCGATAAAACCAAACTGGGCTGGTTGATGAGTATCTTCTTATTGGCCTATGGTCTCTCATCCGTTTTTCTTAGCTTTGTGGGTGATATTTTTGGACCAAAAAAAATCCTACTGTGCGGTATTGCCAGTTGGGGCGTGTTGATGCTCCTGATGGGTTTGACCAATAATTTTTACATGCTCTTGTTCTACCGTGTGTTACTTGGCATTGCTGAAGGGCCGTTACTGGCACTCTGCTACAGCATTGTTAAGCAAAACTATACAGAATCTGAGCAGGCACGTGCGTCTACCTTATTCTTATTGGGTACACCGCTGGGTGCGGCGCTTGGATTTCCACTGACCGCGCTTATTCTACAAAACTACCACTGGGAAGCCACCTTCTTCTTCATGTCGTTTATCACCATATTCTTATTAATCCTCGTGTTTTTTGGCTTAAAGGGTATTACGTATGTGAAAGCGAATAGAAAGAGCGTTGACCATAAAACAAACTTCACAAAACTGTTAAGCAGTAAGCCGTTTTGGTTGGTTACCTTTTTCAATGTCGGGACGTTGGCCTACTTATGGGGTCTCAACAGCTGGATACCAACTTACCTAATAGAAGCAAAAGGCTTTGATTTAAAGCAGTTTGGTACTTTGTCCATGATTCCCTTCTTAGCCATGCTCGTAGGCGAAATCATTGGTGCCTTTAATTCAGACAGATATCCGCACAGAAGAGCACTGCAAGTCTTTGGTGGTTTGTTTGGCGCTGGCGTCACCATGTTCTTATTAATTTATCAACAAAGCGTGGTGAATGTCCTCATCTTTATGTCTGCCAGTGCTTTCTTATGGGGATTTAATGTGTCTGCCATTTTTGCACTACTTGCCAATACCACAGCAAAAGAAGTGGCAACGACTGCAGGCGGTATTTTTAATGGATTTGGGAATTTTGGTAGTGCCTTAGCACCCGTGATCATCGGCTATATTGTTGTTTATACAGGCAATATTGACTATGGAATCATGTTCTTAGCTGGTGTGGCTATCGTATCGTCTTTCTTCTTAGTGCCATTGCTTAAGAAATACTAGATGTAAAAAGAAAGAGCGTAAACAGCACAAAATTTTGTTAAATCAACCGATTAAATAGTGAGTGAAACCACAAGGAGTACAGTTATGAATACTAAAAACACTGAAACTTGGAAAAGACCAGAAGGCAGTACGCTAAAAGATTGGATATCAACCCGTGTCGCAAGATTTGAAAATCGCGAGTACGACTTTAGTGCGCTGAAGTTTCAAGCAGATTTTGATCCTAAATATAGACGCGCTCAAATGCGCTATATGGGAACAGGGGCGACTGGTATTTCTGGAGATAGCAATACCGTGCCAGCTGAAAACTTTACCTTTTCGACAATGTTGTTACCAGCAGGGTGTGAAGGCCCACCGCATGTGCATACAGATGCTGAAGAAGTCTTCTTCATGCTGCGCGGCTCCATTGAGTTGACGGTAGAAGAGAACGGTGAAGAAACTTCTTTGGTTTTGAATTATAGAGATTTGATCTCAGTACCGCCCAATGTTTATAGAGGGCTTAGAAATCATACGCAAGAAGATGCGCTGATGTGCGTCATGATTGGTAATCCAAAACCTGTCATTCCGACTTACCCAGATGACCATCCGTTGTCTAAGATTAAACGTTAGGTCTTGCGAACACGTCTTTGCTTCATCAATGGTCACGAGATGAATCGGCTCTGATTTTTGGATACATAAGGGAATCTGTATGAGAAATTTTGACAAAGAATATGACTCCATCAGTCGTATTGAGTTTATTCAAAATGATGGGCTGGGTGAGGAGACGATTGTCTTGTTACACGGTATCAGCTCAGGTTCTGATTCTTGGTCAAACCAAGTAGACGCCTTGGCAACTCACGCTTCTGTTTTAGCGTGGAATGCGCCTGGATATGGTAAGAGTGAGCAAATTGAACAAGAGATGCCCACTGCGCTTGATTACAGCCAGCGGCTATTGACGCTTCTCGAATCAAAAAATATCGATCGTATTCATCTCATAGGGCATTCCTTAGGTGCGCTTATCGCCGCAGGTTTTGCCTCCAAATACCCAGCTAAGGTAAATAAACTGATCTTGGTCAATCCCGCTCAAGGCTACGGAGAGTTTGAGGCAGTAAAGCAAGATGAGGTTGCCAAGATGCGTCCAAAACTATTAAGGACACTTGGCGGCGCGGAGATGGCAAGGCAAAGGAGTAGCGCTTTATTATTTGACGCCAGTGAGGACAAGGTCGCGCTGCTCGAAAAAATAATGGAACGCATTACGATAGAAGGGTTTGAAAAGTCATCACGGTTATTGGCACATGACAGTATTCACCATTATCTAGCAAAGATAGACAAACCTGTCGACTTAATCTATGGCACTGAGGATGGTATCACCACACCCAAGATTATGTTTGAGATTGCAGCGCGGCATAAAAATATCTCGTTGCATGCTATCGATGCAGCCAGTCATTTATCGTACTTGGATCAGCCAGCGCGTTTTAACCAAGTCCTTTTATCAATCATTCAAGGTGATGATTTATGAGTTTTAAAGTAAGAGATAAGGTAGTCATCATCACTGGTGGCTCCTCTGGTATAGGACTTGAATTGGTCAAGCTATTCCTAGCAGAAGGTGCCAAAGTCGCCTGGTGTGGTAGAAACCAAGAGAAACTTCAATCAACCTTTGACGCGTTGAGTACAGAATACGATGCAAATCAGATGTTCGTTCATCACTGTGATGTGCTCGACAAAGAGCAAGTAGCAGATTATGTCGCGTTAGTGATCAAAAAATTTGGTGCAATTGACATGCTTGTGAATAACGCCGGACAAGGCAAAGTGGCAGATTTTTTTGCCACCGAAGAGCAAGATTGGGTCCATGAGCTTAAGTTAAAAGTTTTTAGCGTGGTCAATATGATTAATGCGACGTTACCACATCTAAAGCAGTCCGATATTGCATCGATAACCAATGTGAACTCTTTGCTGGGTCTAAAGCCAGAAACTCACATGGTCGCAACCTCAGTTGCCAGAGCAGGCTTATTGAATCTAAGTAAAAACCTCGCTAATGAGCTGGTCAAAGAAAACATCAGAGTCAACTCTATATTGATTGGGTTGGTGGAGTCTGGACAGTGGCGCAGACGTTTTGAGGAACGATCAGACAAAAGCAAAAACTGGCAAGAATGGACAGCTCATGTCGCTGCCAAGAAGCAGATTCCACTTGGCCGTTTAGGCAAGCCAGAGGAGGCGGCTTATGCACTGTTGTTTTTGGCATCTCCGTTATCCTCTTATACCACAGGCTCGGTGGTTGACGTCTCTGGTGGTTTGAGCAAAGAAATATAAAAGATATAAATAGGAGTAAGGCATGAAAAGCGTGATGTTCATAGGCTACGGATCAATGGCAAAAAAAGTACATAAGATGTTGCCTGAAAATATCGTTTTATCAGCGGTAGTTGCCAGCCCTAAAAGCGTAGACAGTATCAAGGCGGAAATAGGCGAATCTATCGAGGTGATTACTTGCGTTGATGATTTGACTCACATGCCTGATTTGGCCATTGAGATGTCAGGCCAAAATGGACTCAAAGAACACGCCATCAAAATCTTGGAAAAATGTATCCCGCTTGGCATTGTCTCCGTCGGTGTGTTTACCGATGAAACGTTTGCTGTAGCACTTGCTGATACTGCACAAAGAAACGGGGTGAAAATCCATATCTTAGCAGGTGCCGTAGCTGGCATTGATGGTATCAATGCAGCAAGTTTGGCAGGACTCGATCGTGTGGTTTATCAAGGCAGAAAGCAGCCCGACAGCTGGAAGGGCAGTCATGCCGATCAGCTTATCGATTACGATCATTTAAAAAAAGCAACGGTCTTCTTTACAGGCACTGCGAGAGAAGCGGCGGCTTTATTCCCAGCCAATTCAAATGTTGCTGCCACCATCGCGCTGGCAGGTGTTGGTCTTGATAATACAACGGTAGAGTTAATTGCTGATCCAGCACTTGAACACAACATTCATCATATCACCGCTGAAGGCGTGTTCGGCAAGCTTGAGATCAGTATGACTGGATTACCATTAGCCGAAAATCCCAAGACTTCAAGTTTAGCAGCCTTTAGTGCTTTGCGCTTGTGCTGTCAGATCGACCAAACCTTACAAATATAAAGCGCCATTAATGTGAGAAACCTTATGAAAAAAATATTTATCGCTGGTAAGTGGAAGCTTGGTGGTGGCAAACCGACAAAAAGCTATTATCCAGCCGACCATTCAGAAAATGCGGAAATATCAACCGCAAGTTTGGATGATGTTGATGAAGCCATTTTAGCGGCTGATGCTGCTTGGAGGCACTCAGACTGGCGCGACACGCTACCCTCAGAAAAAGCCACCATCTTATTTAAAGTGGCTAACCTCTTAGAGGACAAAAAGACATTTTTAGCCAAATTGCAAACCCGAGATAACGGTAAGCCGATCTCTGAAACCATGGGTCTGGTAAATAGTGCGATCGCCACGACTCGGTATATCGCCAGTTGTCTTGAGACTTTAGACAACGAGCTGACCAATCAGCGCATCAAATCTGTCTTGACGTTCACCACTTATGAGCCGTTAGGGGTCGTTGCCGCGATCACACCATGGAACTCTCCAATTGCGTCAGAGATACAAAAAATTATACCTGCATTAGCAGGGGGCAATGCTGTCATTCTAAAACCTGCTGAAGCAACCTCTCTTATTGCCCTTGAGCTGGCGACGATACTTGAAGAGGCCGGCTTGCCAGCAGGCTTATTTAGTGTATTGACAGGTAGGGGTTCTGTCGTTGGAGAAGCGATTGTCAAACATCCGCTGGTACAAAAAATCTCTTTTACTGGCAGTACCAGTACGGGTAGACACTTAGCGCATGTGGCAGCTGAAAAGCTTATTTCTACGTCCTTAGAGCTGGGTGGTAAATCCCCTACGATTGTCTTTGAAGATGCTAACGTTGATATCGCAGTAAACGGTGTGATTTACGGCATTTTTAGCTCATCGGGCCAAGCTTGTATTGCGGGCTCAAGACTGTTTATTCATCAGAGTATTTACGACAAGTTTTTAGATGCTTTGATTGAGAAAACTAAGAAAATCATCGTGGGCGACCCAGAAGCATCCAACACACAAATGGGGCCTTTAGTTAGTGAAGCGCATCTTAATACGGTTGATGACTACGTCAAAATGGCTAAAGAGGAGGGCGGTAATGTCGTGACTGGCGGCTACAAACTCACTGGCGAAAACTTTGATAAAGGTTCTTACTACGCGCCAACCATCATTACAGGGTTAACCAACCAAGCCCAAGTTTGCCAAGAAGAGATATTTGGCCCCGTACTAGTTGTGATGCCATTCAGTGATGAAGACGCATTGGTGGCTGAAGCGAATCAGAGTGTCTATGGTCTTGCCGCTGGCATATGGACAGAGGATTACCGCAAAGCGCTTGATATGGCAAAGCGCCTTGAAGCTGGAACGATATGGATCAACACGTACAAGAAATTTTCTATAGCCACGCCTTTTAGTGGACATAAAGAAAGTGGCGTCGGTAAAGAAAAAGGACGTCTGGGTATTTTGGATTATATGCAAACAAAAAGCATATTTTTGAACCTCGATGAAACGCCAAACCCGTGGTGCGAAACCAAATAGCTATGTACTAAATAACTATATAGCAAGTACCCATGTACCAAAAACCATGTACCAAAAAACCATGTTTAACATGTTTATTAAGCAATCAGATGATACCTATAGACAGGGATGAGATTATGACAACCACGAAAACAACCAGCATAAAAACGACAGTGACCGTTGGTGAAGTAGTAGCGAGAGTCTTAGAAGAGCATGGTGTGAGCGATGTTTTTGGCTTGATTTCTATTCACAACCTACCGATTGCCGATGCCATTGGTCGAAGGAATAAAATCAGATTTATCTGCTCACGCGGAGAAGCGGGCTGCGTCAATATGGCAGATGCCTACTCTCGATTTAAAGGATTGGGCGTGGCCATTACCAGTACAGGTGCAGGGTCAGGGAATGCCATTGGTTCTTTGGTTGAAGCCTGTAACGCGGGTAGCCCGGTGATTCATATTACAGGACAAGTCGAAAAAGAATACTTGGATCGTGATGCAAGTTTTATCCATGAAGCGGCTGATCAGCTTGGTTACTTAAAATCCAGTAGTAAAGCGGCTTTTAGAATTTTGAGTCCTGAGCATGCAGTTGGCATGGTGAGAGAAGCGATTCGGGTAGCGACGACTATACCTAAAGGCCCTGTCAGTATTGAGATACCGATTGATGTGCAAGCAACGACGATTGAGCTACCGACTGAATTGTCGTATGTCGGTGCCATGCAACTGCCTGACGCCCCTAAGCAAGCTGTGGATTTTGTAGCTGAACAAATCAAATCTGCCAAAAATCCTATTTTATGGATAGGCGGCGGCTGTATCGAAGCGAGTGATGAGATCAAAAAATTGGCTGATATGGGTATACCTGTCGTGTCTTCCACTCATGCACGCGGTGTATTGCCAGACGCTCACCCAAGAAGCTTAAATGCGTTTCATAACTCATCCGCAGTCGAAGCGCTTATCACAGAGAGTGATGCCTGTATCGTTATTGGCTCTCGCTTACGTAGTAATGAGACAAAGACCTACTCACTAAAATTCCCAGAAAACCTAATACAGATTGACGCAAGCCCAATGGCGCAGCAAAGGAATTACTCGGTCAAACACTTTTTTTGTGCTGAAGCAAAAGCCTTTTTACAATGCGTGATTCAGCAGCTAGGGAATACTGATAAAACCGATAGCGACTATGATCAGCGCATCGAAGCAGCTAAAGACTTTGCCATTGATGCACTAGAGACTCAGCTAGGGCCGTATGCTGATCTGTGCTACTTGCTGCGTAAAGCCTTACCAGAAGACGGCATATTGGTGAGAGACATTACGATGTCGGGCAGCACGTGGGGCAGTCGATTGTTTCCAGTCAATAAGCCATTACAGAACATTCATTCTTTGGCAGGTGCGATTGGCTTAGGTCTATCACATGGTATTGGTACGGCAATCGCCAATCCAGATAAGAAAACAGTGGCACTAGTAGGTGATGGTGGTTTGATGTTGGGTGTAGGCGAGATTGCCACAGCCATACAGGAGAACGCCAATATGGTTTTACTGGTGATGAACGACGGAGGTTATGGCGTCATGCGTGGTATTCAAAAAGAGTACTTTGATGGCAGACAATACTATAACGAGCTGCACACGCCCTCTTTTGTCGCGCTTGGTGAAGCGATGGGCTGTAAGTCTTACAAAGCCAACTCTTTAGAAGAGTTTGATATCAAGATTAATGAGGCTATGAAACAAGACGGCATATGTCTGGTTGAGGTCAATATGAATGCGATCGGTCCGCTCAAGTTCGCAGGGCCACCGCAAAAGAAATTGTATTAAGTATTGCTATCGGTTGGTTGTATAAAAAGGATTTTTACTCATAGGATAATAGGAATGTGTCATGACCAAACTAATTTTCAAATCGTTCATGGTATTAGCCCCAGTGTTATGGCTACCAACAATCACCAGTGCTCAAGCCAAAGTCATTGAACTAAAAAGCGAGGATGGCAGCAAAGCGTTGAATGTGGGCGGTGTCATTAGATTTAACCAGCGTTATCAGAGCTGGGGAGACGATAAGTACAACTCTGGCTTAGGCGACCCTGATTTTGATATTTTTCGCTTGGATGTGGACGGAAAATATGATGATTTTTATTTAAATAGTAGTTATATCTTTCAAGACGATGATAAAACCTCAATCGAGAAGGCGTACGTTGGTTATAACGTCGATGAGCAAAACAGTGTTGAGGCAGGTTTGGTGTATAAGCCTTTTGCGATTTATCCTTACCCTCAAAATGGTTGGACCTATCATCTGCCTTTCTTTTTGGGTTACGGTAACAATATTGCTCCTGGTATAAATCTAAATCATGAAAGTACAGATTGGGACGTAAAGCTTGGATATTATCCTGAAATGTTGGCAGAAGATTTGCGGTATTCTCCTGAAAGCGGTGCTTATAGCGAGTTGGACAATACGTTCCCGTCCATGAGTCAATATGAGAACGAGAAGAAAAACCAAGTCAATGCGCGTATCGCTCGTAAGTTTGAAACGACAGCAGGCAAGCAGGAGATTGGTGTATCAGGTGCTTATTCGCAGCTAGAGAATGGTCTGACCAACGATGATGGCAACTATTATGCAGTTGGTCTTCACGCTAATAATAACTTCGATAAGTTCAATGTTCAAAGCTCGCTTATTCATTATGACTATGATGCCAAAAATCCTAGCGGGGTTGATGATAGTATGACATTGATGGGGGCAAATGGATTAACGCCAGCCTATTTTATTGCCTCAGAAGGAACGGTGGGTAGTGTGAATTTGGCATATACCATTCCGATGAAAGACATGGGGGCACTAAAAGCGGTCAAAGTATATAACGATTACAGTTATCTTAAAAAACATCATGATGACTGGTCTGACTCACAAATGAATACCATAGGTTTGATGTTCATTGCGCCGCCGTTTTTGGTTTGGTTAGACCATACTTACGGTAAGAACGCTAATATCATTGGGGGTGCGACTAATAGCACAGGCTTTACGTCAACGACGTCTGAAAATAGTGATAAATGGCTGTCACGGGTCAATTTAAATGTTGGATTTAGTTTTTAGCATCTATGAAAATAATTCATTAAGCTATGGCTTTAATATGACGAGTGATCCAATCAAGTAACCATTTAAATAACTGTCTAAAAACAAGTCTCCGTTACCTCAGCGTAAAGGAGGCTTTTTTCTACTTATTTTTTACTTTAATCTATTGATTTGTATTGAATCTCTGACGATACTCGCTTGGCGTCAATCCAACGATGCGTTTAAATATCTTACGAAACGCGCTGACGTCACTATAGCCAACTTTCCACGCAATTTGTTCAACGGCCAGCAACGAGAACTGTAAAAAGTCTTTGGCATTACCAATGCGCAATCGCTGACAGTATTCGGTTGAGGTCATGCCCGTGGCCTTATGAAAGCGACGTAAAAAAGTACGCTCCTCTAACTGCGCACAGTTTGCAAGTGTGGATAAATCAATATCTTGGGCCTCAGTTTTTTGCAGCCAATGTTGTACCTTTAATATGGCAGTATCACCATGGGTGAGTATTGGAGAAAACGCACTGTAATAACATTGTTCACGTCTTGAAGGATCAATCAATAGTGCACGAGCAGTCTCATTCATCACTTGCGATCCAAGAAAGCGATCTACCATTCTTAAACCCAAGTCTGTCCATGCCATTGCACCGCCCGCTGTCACAATATCACCATCTTCAATAATAATACGATCAATATCAAGTTCCACATCGGGGAAACGACGGTCAAAGCTTTCTACATAACCCCAATGTGTGGTCGCCTTGCGTTTGGCAAGTAATCCTGTTTCAGCCAGTAAAAAAGCACCAGCACACACAGAACACAGTATGACACCCTCTGAATGTTGTTCTTTAAGCCACGTTAGCCAAGGCTTTGCAGCTTCTACACCAATAGGCTCCTCTAACGTAGGCGGAATAATGATGGCGGAAATTTTTCCGAATACACTTGAATTGCTAGAAAAGCTAGGTGTCGGTTGCTGCCTAGTATTTTGTATTTCCCAATGACTCACTTGTAAGGAGTGGGCTGCATTGTCATGACGTTTGGCAGCAATTTTACTGGCAATGATCAGTAAATCAGTCAAGCCAAGTACGGCTGCCATTTGTGCCTTTTCATAAATCACCAATCCGATTTCTATAGGTTCTTTTTGTGTCATATGTCGTTATTAACCTCTTATGTGTCGATGCAGCCACTCGTTAGTGTAGCACAGCACTTGTAAACTGTACGCCTATACAGTTACTTTCATAAAAAAGAGGAATAATCATGAGCACACAAGCTCTTATCGTTGTAGACATCCAAAATGAGTATTTTCCAGCAGGTAAATTGCCACTTGTTGGTATTGAAGAAGCCACTGCTAATGCAGCTTTGGTGATTGAGTCGGCCCGACAAAAGGGTCATACCGTCATTCATGTGCGTCACGAGATGCCATCTGCTGAGGCACCAATCTTCACGCCTAATAGCAAGGGTGTAGAGATCAACGAGAGGGTAAAGCCAGTAGACGATGAAACCGTCATCGTGAAGCACTATCCCAATTCATTCCGCAATACGCCACTTAAAGACATACTTGATAACGCAGGTATCAAAGACATTACCGTGATGGGTGCTATGAGCCATATGTGTGTGGATGCTACCGTTCGCGCTGCCTTTGATTATGGTTATGGTGTCACCACGGTTGAAGATGCTTGTGCCACGATGGATTTAGAGTTCAATGATACCCAAGTGCCTGCAGTACAGGTTCATGCCACTATTATGGCGGCCTTCGAGTTTATGTATGGCGAAGTAGTTGATACGCAAACATGGCTTGCGCGTTAATTCTGAAGGTTTAATCAAACTCTCATGAAGCCGTAAAACAGACTCAGCAATAAGCATTTCATTAACAGGGTAGCAGATTATGAAAATATCGAAATTTTTAACAAGTACCACACTTCTAAGTGGCGTAATGTTTTTAACAGCATGTAGCACATTTGCCAGTCCTACGACTGATGTTAATGTCAATAAACAGACGGCTAATCACACGGTTGAATTTCAGCAAATCCGTAATGCAACCATTAAGCTTGGTTATGAAAATACTACGTTTTTGGTTGATCCGATGCTCGCTTCTAAAAACGCGTATCCAGGATTTGCAGATACAGTAAATAGTGAGACTCGCTATCCAATGGTCGACCTACCTCTGTCTGTTGAAGATGTGCTAAAGGCAGATGCCATTATCTTGACGCACCTACATGCTGACCATTGGGATCCAGCTGCACGCAACATAGTCCCTCGTGATATGACGATTTTTACTCAAGATGAAGCGGATGCTGTCATCGTGCGTAAAGATGGCTTTACCGATGTCAGAGTATTAACAGAACAAGGCATTGTGTTTAAAGGAACGAGAATTCATAAAACCATCGGTCAGCATGGTACTAATGCAATGTATCAAGTTCCAGCACTTGCGCAATCACTTGGTCGAACAATGGGCATGGTGTTCCAAAGACCTAACTACAAAACCGTGTAAGTAGCAGGTGATACGATTTGGAATAAGCAAGTAGAGAATGCGCTTAATCGCTACAAACCTGATGTCGTTATTCTTAACACTGGGTATGCAAAACTGACAACTTTTGATGATTCTATCATTATGGGTAAAGATGACTTATATCGCGCATATCAATTTGCGCCTGACGCCAAAATTATTGGTATACACATGGATACCGTCAATCATGCCACGCTCACCAAAGCAGAACTGCGCCGCTTTATTGAAGAAAAGCATCTGGATAAGCAGCGCGTACTGGTGCCGAACGATGGTCAGCGTTATAAATTCTAATGAATAATAGATAGAATTCTTGTAAAAGCCATGTCTAAACATCGTAATGCTAGACGGTGAGGGAATGCTTTTACAAGAGATCTATAATTCAAATTTAAACGTCTATCTCAGTCATTATCTACACACGCTCATCCTCTCGAAGCGTAAGCACTTCATAACCATCTGATGTGACCGCAATGGTATGCTCCCATTGTGCAGACAACTTTTTATCACCTGTAACCACAGTCCAACCATCGTTTTTCGTTTTAACTTTGGCCTTACCTTGATTGATCATGGGTTCAATCGTAAAGGTCATGCCTTCTTCTAGCACTAAACCTTTTCCCTCATGTCCGTAATGCAGCACTTCTGGTTTTTCGTGCATCTCACGTCCAATGCCATGTCCACAGTATTCTTTTACGATAGAGTACCCATGTTTTTCAGCATAAGTCTGAATCGCATGACCAACATCACCAAGCGTTGCTCCCGGTTTTACCATCCGTATGCCTTCCCACATGGCGTCGTAGGTTTTATCCACCAAACGTTTTGCTAGTGGTAAAACCTCGCCGATTAGATACATTTTGCTCGAATCTGCGATAAAGCCGCCTTGTTCTAAAGTGATGTCCACATTCACGATATCGCCTGATTTGAGTATTTGACTGTCTGAAGGAATACCGTGGCAGACGACATTATTGACGGAGGTATTTAGCGCATACTCATAACCATATTGACCTTTGCTCGCTGGACGTGCGCCTAGTTGATCGATGATATAACGCTCAGCAAGATCGTTAATCTCCATCGTAGAGGTGCCAACGATAATATTTTTATCGAGATAGTCAAAAACAGAGGCGAGTAGGCGTCCAGACTTACGCATGATTGCCAATTCTTCAGGTGTTTTTAAAATGATGTTAGCCATCGATAAGATTTCCTATGTTGATATCTGCTTTTCTCATCTCTTTATTGATAATTTGGGAATACGACAAGGTGGGGTTGGCCTCAGCAAGCATACCTATCTTCATCCAATACTCAGCTTGGGCGTTGATTGATCGCACCATCACAGTACTCGCTTTGCGAATCTCTTCATGTAAATCATCATCGATTTTTACGATACCCATGGTAAATTCCTAATATACGAAATGTATATGAATCGTATATCATTATCAAAAAAATGCAACAGTATTTTGTTAAATGAGAGTGGGAGTATTTTTACTGATAGGATGATAGCCAGTTTTTTTATGCTATATTTCTAAACAAAGTTCAAAACAAAACGTTAATACCAGTAGCACTGGATCGTTGGCTTCAATAAACCTTTTGGCCTTAATGAATACGTCTGTACTCAAAATATTTTTAACTACTTATCCCATAATAAGAACCGTACTATGCAAACATTCGAACGTATTATTAATATAAATGGCAAAAACGCCCGATATTATGATCTGTCTGACTTAGGGCAAAAAGCAAAAGATGCCAAGTCGACACCCGCACATTTTTATGGAGGTAATGGTTTTGCGACGGGGGTTTATATACCGCTATTAAGCAGGCTCAGTGAGCGCTTCGAGCTCAGTAGTCTGGCCATGCGTGGATATTGGCAAGATTTGCCAACGCTCAAAAAGCTGACCCGTGAGCAAGATGCAAATATGTTGATTGATTTTTTGGAGAAAACACAAGATAAGCCGGTGGTGGGTATTGGTCATTCTCAAGGCGCAACTGCGACAGCCATCGCTGCTGCCAAACGCCCAGAGCTGTTTTCACAGCTGTATTTGATAGAGCCGGTGACGTTTACCAAACCGCAAAAGCTTATGATGGATTTGATGCCAGCCAAATTAAAAATAAGTCATGAGCCATTTAAAAGTACACTCGCTAAGCAAGCAGAGTGGCAAAGTATTGAAGTGTATTATGACTATCTGCGAGCACATCGTGCCTTCAAACGTATTGATGATGACCATCTTTACGTTTTCGCAAAAAACAGCCTTGTTCAAGAAGAGCAGAAATATCGCTTACTGTTCACGCCTGAGCAAGAGCTGGCAAGCTACTTTGACACGCCATTCGTCAACGACGCACTAAAGACGCTTAATAACATAGCGCTTCCCTATACTATTCTTATGGGCAAGCCTTCTATCTTTATTAGCCAAAAAGTTCGCAAAGTCTGGAAAAATCTGGTTCCAACCACACAAATTATTGAGTTATCAGACAATGGGCATCTTTTGCCAATGGAAGCGCCTGTACAATGCGCGAATCTGATTGTCAAAACCTTTAATGATAGTGTGAGTGGTGCGGCATAACAGCCGCCAAGTGAGCGTTAGTTTAATGCCTGTGCCAATACCTCAAATATTTTGGCATCGTTTGCTTGGGCGACATTAAAACGCATAAAGCTTTCTGCATTTTTGGATTGGCTAAACGTATTTCCTGGAGCCAAGATCACGCTTTGTGCTAAGCAGTGGTTTGCTAACGCTGCGGCACTATTATTATCAGGCAATTTGCACCAAAGAAACATGCCTGCCTGCGGTATCAGCCAAGGCACAATACCCAGTTTGGTCAAGCGAGGCACTGTTTGGGCGCGGGCGCGTGCTAAGCGAGTATGAAGCGCCGCCATGTGCTTACGGTAGCCGCTATCCGTCAGTGCAGACAATACAACCGCTGCTGCTAGTTGACCGCCGCCGAAACCTGTGGCTATTTTCAAGTCCAATAAGCTCTCTACCCATTCATTAGGTGCAGCGATATAGCCGCAGCGCATGGACGCTGACAAGGTTTTAGAAAAACTGCCAATATAAAACACCTTTGATAACCCATCCAACGCCGCCAGTCTAGGCGCTGGTGTGTTCTCAAAATCGGCAAAAATATCATCTTCAATGATGTATAACCCAGCTGCTTGTGCCAACTGTAATACCCGATATGCCGTCGCTGGCGCTAAGGTTGCACCAGTGGGATTATGGATGGCGGCGTTAGTAATATAAAGGCGGGGTTTATGCTCGTTTAAGACCGATGCAAAGGCATCAACGTCTGGACCAGTTGGTGTATAGGGCACACCGACAACGTTCACCCGATGCGCTCGCAGTAAGGCATGAAAATTAAAGTAGCAAGGATCATCCACCACAACGGTGTCACCAGGCATCAATAAAAAGCGAAAAATTAGATCTATCGACTGAGTGCCAGATTCTGTCAATATCACCTGTGCGGGTTTTGCCTCAATACCCAAGCCCGCCATACGCCTTGTCAATAACTGGCGCAGCTCTAACAATCCTAATGGCGAGGCATACTCGCTGATTACTCTAGTATCTGCTTTGGCTACATAGCGTAAACCGCGGCGCATGCCTTCTACATATAACCAATCAGGCGGTAACCAGCCGCAACCAGGTTTTAAGGCTTCACTCGTCGTTTCAAAAGACTGTCTCGATACCCATAATGGGTCTATGGTTCGATCCAGATTTGGCCCTATTGCTGCCAAAGACAGGGGCGCTGTGATGTCGCAGACATAAAAGCCTGCACCGGGGCGAGAGGCGATGATGCCATCTGTTTGTAGTCGCTCATAAGCTTCTACCACCGTAGAGGGCGAGAATCCGTGATGTTTGGCAGTGGCGCGCACAGACGGCAGGCGCGTTCCTGGCAGGTAAGTGACTGTGGCTATTTTTGCCCTAACATCTGCCATTATGATTTCAATTTTGGTCATTTAGCTCATCTCAGTACACAATTGCTTAAAGCGGATTTTTAATCGAAGCCGACTATGGAAACTTATAGAGAGCCTGCTATCAAAGTTATAGCTAATCCTAAATAAAAAAGGTACAACAATAATGCTGGACTGCCAACGATATATTTTCGTCGCCTCTGTCTGCGAAGGCACAGCAAGCAAGAAAATATGACGTTGGCAGCACTGTGTTTATTTTATAGTGGAGTGGCTATAGTGCCCTCTTAATATTAAAAGAACTGTATGGGCAAATGACACCAAACAGTTCTGTCTTATTGTACGGTATTGTATATAGATAACCTATCACGCTTTTGGTGTAATCATGACATCAAACACACAGTGATATGATTATGAAAAAATTAACTAAAGGATGGATCAGCGGCCTGGTCGGCGTGGTTATTTTTGCAGGGTCCTTGCCAGCGACTCGCCTAGCGGTGATGGATTTTGATCCTATGTTTCTGACGGCGGTACGGGCCACGCTAGCTGCATTATTGGGTGGTATGGTTTTATTAATTTTAAAGCAACGTCTACCAACCAAGACAGATTTACCATCTCTATTTATTGTGACTTTGGGTGTGGTTGTTGGATTTCCTTTGCTAAGCGCCTTGGCTTTACAGTATGTCACCTCTGCTCACGCAACTGTATTTTTAGGCATCTTGCCATTATTTACCGCCATTTTTGCGGTTTGGCGAGGAGAGACGCGTCCACCAGTATTGTTTTGGTTTTTTGCTTTGTTGGGCAGCTCGTTTGTCGCAGGCTATGCCGCATTAAATAGCGGACATGCTTCACTAATAGGCGGGCTTTTGATGCTGGGCGCGGTGATGGCTTGTGGTCTGGGTTATGCAGAAGGTGGACGGCTGTCACGGACATTAGGCGGTTGGCAGGTGATCAGTTGGGCATTGGTGTTATCGCTGCCGATGATGGTACCGATGGTATGGTTGACGTGGCCAGAGTCTTTGGCAAAGGTGAGTATCACGGCTTGGGCAGGCTTGATTTATGTCTCTTTATTCAGCATGTTTATTGGATTTGTGTTTTGGTATCGTGGTTTGGCTTTAGGCGGTATTGCTGCCGTTGGCCAGTTGCAATTGATACAACCTTTTATGGCACTGGTACTGGCAGCTTTATTGCTTCATGAGATAGTCAGTACAGGTATGCTAATCAGCACGCTAGGCGCAGTGGCTTGCGTGGTCGGCGCAAAGAAGTATGCAGTTTAAGATGGAAATTAAAGCGCGTTTTGACTATACGCATTTGGCAAGTACTAGTTTGACAGTCAATATTTGACACGCACTAACTGTTCATAGACCATCATAATGAGATAAACCAAACCTGCAGCCACGGTCAAACTGCCAAACCATACCACCACAAAATAGCCTGTTTGGTATGAGGAATAGGTCAATAAAAACGCAATCGCTAATAGCGTGAATCCCAGCCAGCGTAGGCCTTGTCCTTTTGAAACAAATGGCAGTTTACGCTGAAATTTATCCTTATGTCTTTTACTGGTTATCATTAAGGCAATCATACCCAGCAGATTTACCAAAAATAGCAGCTCAAATAATACTAAATTCGACATATTATGAGATCTCTATCTGAGAGGCGACGCGACGTTTTGACTTCGTTTTTTGCTTAGGAGACATTTTCTTAAAACTGACAGCATAAGTGATGTAAGCAAATAGCAGCGCTAGTATAAAAAACATAACATCAAAGCTGATAAACAACGCATCACCACTCAAAACACTTTGGAGAAATCCACGCTCGGTAGTGAGACTATTGAGGAGTGGCGTGAATAAAAGAGATAGAGTAACCAATGACAATAATACGCGCCACGCATGACGACTAGAGAGTACCAACGTCAGTATAAAACTACCGGCCCATATTATAAAAAAACCGTCTATTTCCCATTTGGCGCGTGCAGTCATCTCTAAAGGTAACAGTCGGTTGAGCCATAACAGTCCTACCATAGCCAACGGCAATCCAGCCAGCGTAGCAATATTGAGTTTTTCCACCAGCCAAAATCCCACATAAGGTTTGTCCATGGTGAGCAATTGGCGACGACGTTTCACCGTCCAAAGTACTAATCCAGTCGCAATCATACCGCAACCTGCGCCGCCCAATAAAAAATACATCCAGCGTAGCCAGTAATCAGCAAAGCGTCCTGCATGCAGCCCTACCATCACCGTATGGGTAGTCACAGCAAGTGGTGGTGGCTTACTTTGCTCAAGGATGTCTCCTGTCTGCCCATCATAAATACGAAACGCACCGATTGTCGAGATTTGACGGTCGGCTTTGCCATCAACAATAATTTTACTATGGTCAGTATTGGGATGATTGATACTGACACTGGTAATCGCATAATTGGGATTGAGTTTTTGCCACTCTGATTGAGCCGTTGTTAATAGTGGGGAAATATCGACCATCGGTGCAGGTTGCAACTCAGTCGCATCGGCGGCTCGATAAGAGTAGATGCCTTCGAAAAGTTGCTCGGTATCAATATTGGCAACTTTGCCGCCCCATGGCATATACAGCGCAATCAACGTGATGATGCCAGTGAACGTAATCATGATATGAAAAGGCAGGGGTAGCACGGAAAAAGCATTGTGTGCATCAAGCCATGAACGTTGTCCTTTGCCCCAACGAAACGTAAAAAAATCGGTGAATATTTTTTTATGAACGATAATGCCTGCAATGATCGCAATCAACATCATCATAGATGCAATGCCGACGATTATTCTTGCCCATATCACACTCATATAATGCAGATCAAAATGCATACGATAAAAGAAATTACCACCCGCCGTGTCTCTTGGCATATATGTTGTTTGAGTTTGTGTATCAAATTGATAGCGTAGTCTTTCGTCGTCAGCACTGGTGGTGATATGTAAACGCTGCTCGTTACTCGTACTGGTCGGACCTTTGGTAATAAACCAGTTTTTGGCGTTTGCTTGAGTGGCTTGCAGATGGGAGATTGCCACACCAAAAGGCTCGGACGTCTGAGACTTGTTTGGCGAATTTTGCGATGAAAGGGGTAGGGCTGAGGGCTTAGAGACAGCAGTAATCTCAGGTTGCATCCATGCCGTCAGCTCATTATTAAAATAGCTGACTGTACCCATCAAAAAGATCGTGAATAACAACCAACCCAATAGTAATCCAAACCAAGTATGGACATCAGACATCAGCAGCCGATAGCCTTTTACCTTGGTTTTATCTTTCTGCTGACGTTTGGTCATCGGCACGGATTGGGTTTTAGTAGAGTCTGACATCAAAGATGACCTGATAATAAAAGTCTAAATAGTGGCATAACATATCAAGCCTAATATGCTTGATAGGCTCGCCACTACTGCCCATGCCAACCATAAGCGGCGTAATGAAAACACCAAAATAATCATAAGCGCACAGACCACGACACTTGTTATTTGCCCCCAATAAATAGCAGAAATGTCATCTATGGGTAACGCCAAAAACAGTAAGTCAGTGAGTACCGCGATGCCGTAGCTACCGCCAATCGCTAAAACAATACGACTGATAACGCTAAAGTCTGGTAGATAAAAACCGTGGCTACTACGGCGTTTACTCATGTAACGGCCTATGTATTCAAATAATTGGTATTAAAATTAAAAGCGATAGGTCAAGCGGCCTACCACATTTAATGGCTCACCATACGTCAGTTCACTGAAGGTGCTGCCAGCAAGATATTTTTGGTTGAATAAATTATTGACATTAAGCTGTGCTTCCAGATTTTCACTAACAGTGTATCTTGCCATAATGCTAGCAAGGGTCACATCATCTTGACTGTATTTTTCAGAGCGCTGGGTCACAGGGTTGGTAACGATGCCATAATAGCCATTTGACCAATCTATACCGCCGCCAATGGTGAAGTTGGGAATGATGTCGTCCATATCATAGGTGGCAAATAGGTTAAGCGTGGTATCAGCAAAACCAGTGTTAATGGCTTTACCACTATTGTCTTCAGCATTAAAATGCGTATACCCAACGCTTGCTTGTAGATTGTCACTAACCTTACCAGTGACTTCTAACTCTACGCCCTGACTGGTAGCACCTTCTGCTCCAAAATAAGCTTGTTCAGGAGGACTGGTACCTGGAATTTTATTACTACCGTCTGCTTGAGCAAGGTTGTCTTGTTCGATTCTAAAGATACTGATTTGGCTTTGTAAGGCACCGTTATCTGACTCGCTTTTTAGACCAATTTCATAGTTTTTACCTTCGATTGGATCGAGATAATTGCCATTGATATCACGCTGGGTTTGAGGCTTAAAGATATCGCTATAACTGGTATATAGGCTGTGATTTTTATCAATGTCAAACGTAATACCCGCATAAGGTGTCCAAATGTGATCAGATTTAGTATTCACATTTCGGCCATACTGCACACCTGAACGCTTATAATCAGACACGCGAGACCCCAAGATGACTGATAAAGGGTCCGTTAACTGGAGCTGGGTTGCAGCAAATACGGATTTTTCTTTAATGGTGACATCAGAGCTTCGAGTTCTGTCTCCCCATGCTGGTTCAGGGTAGCTGCCATCCCACTCAAAAAAGTTGGTCAGCGGAGCAAGGTCATCTTCAGCAGGTGGGGCATAAGTAAAGGTATCAAGGTCACTTTTGCTATAAGATCCGCCCACAATGAGTTTGTGCGTTCTGCCTAGCGCATCAAAATTACCCGTTAACTCAGTTTTAACATTGGTCTGTTTGCGTTCGGTATCTGCATGGAATACGTTGAAACCTAGTCCCAAGCCAGTGTCGACATTAAGTGGACCGCCAAAAAGGTAGAGTAGTTTTGGACTGCTGTCACTCTCATTGTAGCTGGCTTTGGTAGTCAGGTTCCAATCTTCGTTAAAATCATGATCGATATCAGCGAAGTAGTAGACATTGTCAGAATCCCAGTTTGTCCAATTGGCACTGCCATTTTTACTGGTATCCCAATCGGCTTTTGAGCCATCACTCAGGTAGTTTGGCAAACCACCCCACATGGTAGCTCTTGATTTATTGTGTTGACGGCTGGCACCGACACTGACTGTGGTGCTGTCGCTCACATCCGCATCAACCGTGGCATAAATCAGATTTTGACCCAATTCTTGACGATCGATGAAGGTATCACCATCTTGATAACTTGCGACGACGCGGCCCCGTATGGCACCGCTCTCACTCAATGGCTGACTACGGTCAATGCTAACACCGTAATTGCCATAACGATTGACATTGGCAGACAGCTCTGTAACAGGGATGTCGCTATCCGCACGTTTACGTATGAGATTGATATTGGCAGAAGGGTCGCCTGAACCACTCATCAAACCGGTAGCGCCTCGCACGACCTCAACATGATCAAACATAGCAGTATTGGCAGAGTATTCGCCCATCGCCGCTTGCTGAATAAAATTGGTGTTCAAGCCGTCAATTTGGAAGCTATTGATACCAAAACCTCTTGATGACAATCCATTACGCGCGCCATCAATGCTACTTACTTGAATGGCAGGCGATCGCTTAAGTACGTCTATTAGAGTATTAGAGTTTTGGTCTTTGATTTGTTGATTAGTGACGACGCTGGTAGCCTGCGGCGTCTCTCTTGCTGATAAGGCCAGCCCTGTGGCGCTACTGGCGACAGGGATGGTATAGCTATCTGTATTTTCTGTAATCTGTTTGTTTGTGTCTGCCGTGACTACGATAGTGGGTAGCGTAGTGCTTGGTTCTACTGTGCCGTCTGCACGGTTGATTTCGCTACCTTCATCTGTGGTCGTGGTTTGCTGTGAGGTTTCAGCATGAATCATCGAAGAGCTGACAGCCAAAGAAGCAATCGCTGAAAGATGCATGGTCTTTTTGACGAACCAACTTAACGTGCTTGGCTTATGTTGCTTTGTACTTTGTGCAATGATAAACATCAGATGATATCTCAATTAGAGTAATAGAAAAATTAGGGAGCCATTTCTCAATAAAGCGTTAGATGGCTGACCAATAAATAATTTGATAAGAAAATATACCGAGAAGCAATCTTAATTTTTGTACATGATAATGATAATTATTATGATTAGCAATACAATACAGAAATATTTTTGACACATAGTTTCTGGATAGAAGTTATAAGAGGGTTTACTAGAGAGGATGAATCGTAGAGTATTTATGAACAATGTTTTATATTTATAATTAGCTCATAATAATGAATTTACGCAATAGTAGCGCTTAATGGTAAATAGACATCTAGCAGTTGTTATTAACAAGAGTAGGGGGAAACGTATATAAGCGCAGTATTTCAAACAATACCGCGCTCATGGTTCGGCTTGATTTTAGCTCAATTTAATGCAGCATAGATATGGCATCGGCACTGGCACGCTGTCGTTCTTCAGCATTCAGCTCGATTAATTTACCTCGTTTCATCAACAGCAGTCGATCAGCATGTTCAAAATACCCATCATCGTGACTGATGATAAATAAGGTTTTGCCCATTGCTTTTAATTCAGGAATGAGCGTTTGGTAGAATACGCGGCGAAACGCAGGGTCTTGATCTGCAGCCCATTCATCAAGCAGTAAAATGTCTTTTTGTTCTGCCACAGAAATCAACATCGCCAAGCGTTTACGTTGTCCTTGCGAAAGCTTATCTGTCGATAAACGCTCGTCAGTCACGCTGACTTTGTCCTGTAGATTGAGTTTGTGCAGCCACGACGTTACCAACGTCATATCAGGATCATTGCCTTCGCGACCAACAAGCTGCTTAAACAGATGTTGATCGCTAAAAATAGCAGAAAATAGTTGCCTATAATCAACCACATTGGCATCCGAGACAACGTGCTCATCAACGCTTACCTGACCCATAGTTGGGGTAAAAATACCGGTAATGATCTTAGCTAAGGTAGATTTGCCGCTACCATTTGCGCCGATCAAAAAGATCACATCGCCACGTTTGAGCGTCAGATTGACATCGCTTAGTATATCGCCAGCCGTATCGTGTTTTTGAGTGGCGGCGTCTTGAGCATTGTTTTCGATATTTTGGTAACGATAACCAATATCGGTCAATGATATAGATTGCCAATTCTGTATGGCTGCATTGGTGGCAAATTCTGGATGATAATCACTGAGTTCTAGAGAGTGAATCTTATCCAATGCCACCTGAGCCGTTTGTATGGTGGGATAAGCACCGACTGCATGTAATAAAGGCGATTGCATAAATAAAATCGTTAAGGAAAAAGTTGTCGCAACCCCCATTGGTATATCAAGATAATTGGACAACGCGAACACCACCCCAATGGCGGCGAACATCATAATATTTGACCAGTTCACTGCTGATAAATGAAACGTATCGGCTTTGATCACAGATTTTTCATACGACTTAGCATGCGTCACAAAATCGGTTTTGTACAATTTTTCAGCACGGTGCTGATTCAAAGCCAGCTCTTTGCGTCCTTCGATAATTGATTGATAATCTTGATACAAAAGATCGTTGAGCTCTCTTAATCCCGTTAAATGCTGATAAACATGCTTCACTAAAATAGTACTGATCCAAATCGTCATTGCAATCCAAAACATGACAATCAAGAGTAATGGCAGCGAGAGCCAACCTAGATAAATTGCCACCCCAGTCGACAAAATTACCCCTTGCACCAATTCTGGCATGCGTACAAAAGCGACCGTAATTGATTGAATATCAGAGGATAGGCTAGCAATTAACCGCGCACTTCCTAGATTATCAATTTGCGGTACCTTGGTATCGATGATCTGTTTGACCAATTTGGTTCTTAGCTCATAGACAAATTTATGTCCCAAGCAGGTCAAGGTATACTGTGAGATAAAAGTTGTGACCAGTAGTAGTACTATTAAACCTGCAAAATAGCCCAAACTTAACCATGACAACGTATTAAAGACAGGCTGACTGATAAAGGTGTGGTTGATATAAGCAATAATCCCAACACTGACTGCCGCATTAACTAGGTTCAGTAAAATAACCTTGAGAAAAGGCAGGCGATAGTATGCCCAAATCATACGATACAAAGACGATGGAGTGCGAGAAGACATAATGGCTCAGTAATAGAATGAATGTTATGTATATTTGATGGCATAAAAGAGAGAGGAGAGATGTCCAATCGCTTTTTAGCATGTTATAAATCGTTTTAGGTGAGTAGGGGCGTCATTGACCCACAGTAAATATTTTTTATGCTTAGCTATTGATATCTAATGTTTGTTATTTACGCTCTGATACGGCGCATGAGATACAAGAAGTAGGCGCCACCAATGATGGCAGCAATGGTGCCAGCGGGTATCTCGTAAGGAAAAATAATATAACGACCAAGCCAGTCTGCGATTACCATCAAAGCGGCACCCAAGATGGCAGCCAGTTGCAGCTGACGTTTGAGCTGAACCGCGCCAAGCGTTGTCGCCAAATGAGGAATCATCAATCCCACAAAACTGAGTGGACCCACAGCCAATGTCGATATGGTACTAAGCGCTGCTACCAAGATTAATATCAAGCTTTGGAATAGTCTTAAAGAAACGCCAAGCTCACGCGCTATTCCACTGCCCAAACTCAATATCTCTAAGGGTCTTACTATCATAAAACTCAATAAAAAAAGTGCGGCAGCAAACGCCACAAGCAGCCAAGCAGTCTCAGGACTGGCAAGATAAGTAGATCCTGACAGCCAGCTGAGAACTGCTTGTAATCGTTGATCTCCGGATATCTTGACCAGACTTAACACACCGCCCATTAAGGCAGCAATCGCCACCCCCACCAATAATAAGTAAGCAGCATTCACTCTGCGAGCCAGCCACAAGATCAAACAAAGCACAATAGAGGCGCCCAATAATCCCGATAGTACGATGCCTGTATAGCCAAAGCTGGGTAGGAAAATAAACGCTAATACCACGCCTATTGCCGAGCCTGAACTGATGCCTAATACCTCGGGGCTAGCCATAGGGTTACGAGTCAACGTTTGTAATAATACGCCAGCAGTTGCCAGCATGACGCCCGTGGCCGCTGCACTCAAGGTACGAGGGAGTCTAAAATCAACAATTAAATCCCATACGGCATTTAGCTGCCAACCGTTGGCGGTAGCAGTAAATACGAGTATGCTGCCTATTAGCAAAACTAAAGCAATGCTCCAAGCAAGCAAGTGTGTCTCACGACGTTCTGAGACAAGCGTTGGTGCAAGCTCCTCAGTATGCTGGCGACTTTGCATCATAATCAGCCATATAACCAACGGCGCACCCAGTAACGCCGTCATCGCATCAGCAGGAATATTGAGAGACAGATAATGCTGTAGTATCGTTGTGACATTACTGGTAATCCATAATAAAAGCGCCCCAAACCCATATCCCAATAACAGACGATACCCGATATGTCTGACAGAAAACACATTGACGAGAGTTGCCGCGCCCAAACCAATAAATCCAATAGGGCCTACGCGACTGACAACAAGCGCTGTTAAAATCGCCACCAATCCTATTACCAATCCACGAATAAGATTGACAGGCACGCCCAAGCTTTTGGCTTGTCGATCATCTAGGCTCATGATTTCTAGCGGCTTTAACAATGGCATTAAGCTGATAAAAGCAACCACGCTAGCAATGGTCAAAGCGACAGATACTTGCCAATTATTTTGGGTAAGACTGCCTGCTGCCCATACCATAATATTCAGGGATTCTTCAGCATAATAGATTAATAATAAAGCCGCGATAGCACCCAGCAAAATATTGGTGACCAGCCCCCCTAGTACCAGTACCAAAGGATTCATGCGACTAGGAGCAGCTAGGATAAAGACGATTGCCATACTGCTGATAGCACCAATAAAAGCCACCCAAAAGCTGCCACCCAAATTGAAACTGGGGAAGAATAAAGTGACCAGCAGCAAGGCTATGTTTGCACCGCTACCGACGGCTAGGGTTGTGTCTGAAGCAAGCGTATTTTTTACCAGCTGCTGTAGCAACACACTGACTAATCCTAAGAGACCGCCAGCCGTTGATGCAACCAGCATCGTCGGTAAGATTTGTAGCTGGATACTCATGTCCGCAAGGGATAAGTCAAATGATGGGGTAAACAGCTCCATAAAAGGCAGGTTCCATAGCTGATGCACGACTGCATAACTACTGACCACCGCCATTACTATTAAAAAAACAACCATCAGATAGATACGGCTGGTAGACGAAAAAGTATTTTTAATCATAAGTCGGTATTGCCTACAAAAGTGGCATTCATGAGACGATCGGCCAAGACATTCATAGAGGCGACGCCACTATTGTTCCATGTGGCAGGTAGTACAGTAAGACAACGGCTTTTACCAGCGGATTTGGAGTTTTCGTGAAAAGAATATCCCAAGCGCTGCCACACTAGACTATCTTCTAACTCTAGCTTCAGAAGGTCACCGATAGGTTCAACGACCACAAGACACGTATCATCATCAAGCTGCGCTAAGTCGCCAAGCATGATGGGCATAAATCCCCATTCGTTACCATCTGCAAATGCGGTTAGCTCCAGACCCATGGTATCTAAAGCGGGTTGAAACAAACTGTTGTACGAAAACATGCGCAAATTATTGGTGTCAGCAAATTGTACGACTGCCATTTTTTTGATATGAGGATAGCGTTTATGAAACGTCTGGCCCGCTTGTGTTATCTGCTCTTTACTCTTATCTAAATACATTTGAGCGGCTTGCGGCTGATTGATGGATCGTCCTAATTCTAAGGTTGGCTCTATAAAATCTTCCCATTTTGCCATCTGATTTGGACTGGTCAATTCGATAGAATGAATAGGTAAGTCGCCGTACATAGGTTGCAGATGCTTATAAAAAGCGTTGTCTATCACCACATCTAAGTCAAGCTGAGAGAACATTTCAGGATTGGGCTGATAGCGTGTGCCCACATCGTAGGTATCTGTGGGTATCAGCGGTTTTCCGACCCATTCTTTATAAAACGTTTTGTCACCCATGGCAACTGGCGGATATCCCATACCCGTTAGCGTTGCAGCAATGCCCCAATCTGGAGTCATCACGCTGAGCGTCTTTTGAGGGTTTGAAGCGTTCAGTGCTGCTGGCGTCGCATCGGATGATTGGCAGCTACTCAGCAATAAGCTTGAGCATAGTGCCATACAGAGTCCAATCGAGGAGGGTATCGCTTTCATATAACCGCTACTTTGTGATTAGTGTCGGGATGAGTTAGCAAGGTAAAATCCACCCCAAATATCGACTGTAGTACTTCTTTTTGCATGGTGCTTGGGACATCACCCATATGGCAAAGCTGACCTTGTTTTAGCGCAATGAATTCATCACAAAATCTTGCTGCCAGATTGAGGTCATGCAAGATGATGACCACGCCCAAACCTTGCTGATCAACCAACTGCCGAATCAGTTTTAGCACCTCGACTTGATACACCACGTCAAGTGCTGCTAATGGCTCATCCAATAGTAAAAATTCTGTTTGTTGTGCTAAACACATTGCCAACCACACACGAGCGCGTTCGCCACCCGATAAGGTAGATACTTGACGGTCTCTAAAAGCCTCGACTTGAGTCAGCGTAATGGCTTTGTTCACATGTTCATGATCTTGCGCGCTCGGTTTTTGTAGCCATTTTTGATGAGGATAGCGCCCTAGCATGACCAGCTCATAGACCGTAAATGCACCAGCATCAGGTAGATTTTGGGGTAGGTAGGCGAGATTTTGCGCAAGCGCCTTGGCCGAAAAATCCTTTAGATTGTGCTCATTAATAAGAATGTCACCTTGAGTCGGTGTCATTTCTCCTGCCATCGCCTTGATAAGACTAGATTTGCCCGAACCATTATGACCAATCAAAGCATATAGCTTCTTCGGTTTAATTTTAAAAGAAATGGGTTGCAGCAATACTTTCTTTTGGCGTATCAAGCTTAACTTATTGATGTACATCATAGTGAGCAGTCTAAAGTAAATGAAGCATTCTAAATAAAAAGGACTTAATAATGCAAATGATTTTCATTTTTATTCACAATATGTTCTTGCTAAAAGTGTTTAGTAATATAAGTCATTACATTATTAAGTAGGTGTAGGTAGTAGAGAGAATAGGATAGGTTTCATATCGCAAGAAAATTCTCGTCATTAAGCGCGCCAATAGACTTGTATCGTCATGTCCTGACGTGATAGTCCAAGAACTGATTTTAATTGTGGTCTTAAAGATTTAATATTTGCGGCTTCAAGTGCGCCCCATACTTTGTCAATCTCGATTGGTGTGGTTGTCAATCTTGAATTTAGAGTAGTCATTATTTGTTCAGTAAGTGCTGTTGCGGGTGCATTGATAATATGTAGCAAGTTATCCTGTCTAAAACGCTCATCTTTGGATAAGCGCTCACTGAGTGTGATGTCATGTAGATAATTTATATCTTTTGAATCATTAGTAATGGCAATAACAAGTGGTGATAATGGATTTTGCCAGTTTTCTAAGAGATTGCCGACTGTGGGTAAGGAGGTTTCATCACAGATAAGCAGACATTGTCCATCAGTGAGGTGTTCTAGCTTTTCAGGGTATTCACGCACGCTTTTTATCTTCATACCTGTATCAAGTGATTTAGCCCAATTGCCACCTGAGGTATCACCATGAATATAAACATCTATCCAAGCATGAATAGACGAGCTATCAGCATCTTGCCATGCTTTTCTTAGCGAATAATAGCGATACACACCTTGTAACTCATCAGTGTTATCACTGTCATTCGAAACACTGCGTTCGCCTGAGTCAAGCTTTGAAGCAGCGAATGAGGCATTGAGATCAAACAAATAGGCGTAACCGGGCTGATTAAGTGGCGTATTGTCAGGAGCAGTGACTAACAGACGGTACATGTTAGGGCTGGCATAGTAACCATCCATGACCGTAAAGAACTGATCACGCAGTTTTATCGTACGTTTGCCAAGCTTGGTGGCGGCTCTTTGTAATAAGGTTATATATTGCTCTTGCAACGACGCCGCATCAACAACAGGAGAGGTAAAATGAACAAAGTATTGTTCAGTTGGGTGGGGCGCATTTTCAGGGTCGGTCTGATTACTGTCGATACTTGTCAATGCCAGCAGCATTCCATCAGAATACAGCTCAACTATAGATGGAACCGAATCTTCTCGTATGGACGCTTTAGTAAAAATATTGATAAACATTGCTAGCTCATCTTGATGCTCTTCGTTGACATGATCAATGAACAGTGTTTTATCAGCAACGTCTAAAGGGATTTTATCGATAGTATCTTGAACAAAAGGTTGAGCCATAAAATATTAATCCAATCTATAGAGGGTATAGCAAAGTGTTATCACGTCAGCGCTTTGTAGCGGAGTCATAGGTAATTTAAATCAAAGTGATGCTCATTAAAGCGGTAGAGAACTGGGTAGGAGATGTTAAATGAAGCATAGGCTTTGTGATTGATAATCATTATTATTTTGCTTATTGTTATACCTATTCAATGTTATGTCAATAGCTCACGCTCTATCAATGTGGATAACGGCGCATCAAACTGGCTTTGATATAATATAGTGAGAAAAAAATGTTATATTTGAGCGGATAAAAGTACGATAAGAACGATTACTTTTTAAACATCATTACAAAAACGCATCAAGGAGAAGTTATGCGCATCACAGCAAATTTTGACGCAGGTAATATCGACGTTATTGATTTAGAAAATAAAGCAGACATTCAACTGGCTATTCGTCCTGACGTCGGTGGTGAGTTTTTCCAGTGGTTTAACTTTCGTTTAGAAGGTCAGGTTGGGGAACAATACGTCCTTAATATTATGAATGCAGGAGAAGCCTCATACCTTGAGGGGTGGGAAAATTACCAAGCAGTTGCTTCTTATGATCGCCAGCATTGGTTTCGTCTACCCACTTCTTATAAAGACGGAAAGCTAACCATCATTGCCGATTTGGATTATGAAACCATTCAAATTGCGTATTTTGCGCCTTACAGTTATGAGCGTCATCAAGATTTATTAGCTGCTATACAGATTCACTCTTTGGTAACTTTAGAGTGTTTGGGAGAAACTATCGATAAGCGCGACTTAACCTTGGTCAAGATTGGTGATGATGACACGAGCAAACGGAGCATTTGGATTACGGCCCGTCAGCATCCTGGTGAGACCATGGCTGAGTGGTTGGTTGAGGGTTTGATGCATAGCCTGCTAGATAGTGATAATGCCACCGCTAAGCGGTTATTGGACAGCGCAAACTTTTATATTGTACCTAATATGAATCCTGATGGTAGTGTTCGCGGACATCTACGTACCAACGCAGTAGGGACTAACTTAAATCGTGAATGGTCAAATCCAAGCTTAGAAAAGAGTCCTGAGGTATTTTATGTGATCAATAAAATGGAAGAGACAGGTGTCGATCTATTCTACGATGTACACGGTGATGAAGCATTGCCTTATGTCTTCCTTGCAGGTTCTCAAGGAGCGCCAGGTTACAACGAGCGACTTGCGCGACTGCGGGATAAGTTTTCAGAAGTATTGACATTGGCCAGTGCTGATTTTCAATCTGAGGTCGGTTACGAGGTTGATAAATTTGGTGAAGCGAATATGACGCTTGCTACCAATTGGGTGGCAGAACGTTTCGATTGTCTTGCCAACACGTTAGAGATGCCTTTTAAAGACAATGACAATTTGCCTGACGCAGAGACAGGTTGGTCGCCTGCGCGCTCTGCAAGATTTGGCGAAGCCTCATTGATTGCTATGCTGGCGGTCGTTGATGATCTGCGTTAATTAAGATTATGCGTTGGTCGGCATTTAGGGCAGTTTCTTGATATGGTTTATCAATGGACTGCCATAAATGAATGGCTGTTATTAATCGGCTAGTCAGTGCTGTGTCTAACACTAGCACATCACACCGTAGTTATTGATCAATGGTTGAAAACTTTCGAATTGACAAAAATTATTTGTCATAAACAACAATACGATGCCTACAATCAATAAAATAGCCGCCCACAACAATAGCGTTAGAGGCCAATTGGTTAAATCTTGATGACCACATTGCTTACATTTCCAAACAGGATGTTCTAGTTTGGTGCCGCATTTCGGACACTGATTATGATCAATAAACAATGTGGCCTCCTATATATACAGACTTTCTAAAATTATATATTCAATTAACCAAGTAAGCAATTGTTTATTAAAGTATCAGTAAGGTAACAAGGTTTAAGTCAAGATTAATGCGTTTAAAGGTAATCAGTACTGAAAATGCAGATCCAGCAATCAATATCCCTCGGTTTCTTTCAGCTGTTCTTAATTGCTATTTAAGTCGATTGATTTTGCCAAGAGCTGCCATAATTTCAGTATAATAGGGTGCTGTGCTGATAAGCTTGCCTCAACTGGTTTTGTTTTGGCACATGGATAACGTTTGCACCGCTGCTCTTAACGACTGAACCGCTGCACTTAAGTTGACGTTATGATCCTTTTGATCGCTTCCACTTTAAATTCTGATTATTTAATGAATGAACAAAAATATTTAAATAGTTAAATTTGTACCACAATACACTTTCACTAAGAAGATTTATTATGCAAACAAAACGTCCGTTATACATTCCTTTTGCTGGACCAGCCCTATTAGAAACCTCTTTATTAAATAAGGGTAGCGCTTTTTCATCAGAAGAACGGGATAACTTCAATTTAACAGGTTTGTTACCTCACAACATTGAGACGATTGAAGAGCAGTCACTACGCGCTTATCATCAACTTCGTTCGTTTAATAATGATATGGACAAGCATATCTACTTACGTAATATACAAGACACAAACGAGACCTTGTTTCATCATTTGGTTGAGCAGCACATTGAAGAGGTGATGCCGCTTATCTATACGCCAACCGTTGGCCAAGCTTGTGAAAAATTCTCACAAATTTATCGCCGTAAACGTGGTTTATTTATCTCTTATCCTGAGCGTCATAACATCGACGACATGCTGCAAAATGCCACCAAACAAAAGGTAAAAGTCATCGTTGTGACCGATGGTGAGCGTATTTTGGGCTTGGGCGATCAAGGTATCGGCGGTATGGGAATTCCAATTGGTAAATTGTCTTTGTATACGGCTTGTGGCGGTATCAGTCCAGCTTACTGCCTACCGATTTTATTGGATGTAGGAACCAACAATCAGCAATTGCTTGATGATCCTATGTACATGGGCTGGAGAAATCCACGTATCTCTGGTGATGAATATAATGAATTTGTCGACTTGTTTATTCAAGCAGTGAAACGCCGTTGGCCAGAAGTGTTATTACAATTTGAAGATTTTGCACAAGAAAACGCGACACCATTATTGAACAGATATCGTGACCAATTATGCTGCTTTAATGATGACATTCAAGGAACCGCTGCTGTCTCAGTCGGTACACTGATTGCAGCGTGCTTAAATAAGGGTCAGAAACTGAGTCAGCAAAGAATCGCATTTTTAGGCGCAGGATCGGCAGGTTGCGGTATCGCTGAACATATTATTCGCCAAATGCAACGTGAAGGGTTAACAGAAGAGCAAGCTCGCAGCCAAGTGTTCATGGTGGATCGTTATGGCTTATTAACAGATAGCATGACAGAGCTACAAAAATTCCAAGTACCTTTGGTACAAAAAGAATCCGACATTGCACACTGGGATAAGAGTCAAAAACTTGGCTTGGCGCAAGTGGTTAAAGAAGGCAAAGTGACGGTATTATTTGGCGTCAGCGGACAAAAAGGTCTGTTCACCCAAGAAGTGATCGAAACCTTATGTATTAATACAGAACATCCAATCGTATTGCCACTGTCAAATCCAACGTCTCGTGTTGAAGCGACACCGCAGGAAGTGATGAACTGGAGTCGTGGTAAAGCGATTGTTGCCACAGGTAGTCCTTTTCCTCATACCACTTTTGAAGGGCAGACTTTCGAGGTTTCTCAATGCAATAACAGCTATATTTTCCCCGGTATTGGTTTGGGTGTTCTGGTATCGCATGCGACGGGTATCAGCGATAATATGTTAATGGCTGCCAGCCAAGCACTTGCAGACATATCTATGGAATATGAAAAAGCGCCAGGTGCAATATTGCCTTCTATTAACTTCATTCGAGAGATTAGTGAAAAGATTGCCTATGCAGTGGCGTTACAAGCGATAGAGGACAAATTGGCCTTACCAGTCACAGCAGAAAATTTAGAGCGTCGATTGAAAGCCAATTTCTGGTTGCCAAGATACCGCAACTATCGTCGCACTTCTTTCTAGCCGTTAGAAAGTAGCTGTAAAGTAACTAAGAAGTAATTAAGAAGCAGCTAAAAAGTATCAATAAAAAAGCCGAGTATTACTGTGAGCAGTGGTATTCGGCTTTTTCTATTTTCAGATTAGGCTTCTAAACTGAACGACTCTGAGGTTATTTATATGGATATGATAGGTGAGCGCTTAAAACCACTAAACCATCAATAGAGGTGTTAAACAAGTGTCAAGACATACAGATATCAATCTGCGAAATTTTCTATCCTTAGCCTAGAACATCAATGTGATACAGAGTCCTCGATTACTATTTTGACTTAAAATGTTCGCGGTAGCGTCATTCATAAAGACGTCAATACCTGCTTGCTCGCAGATTGATTTGACGATAGAGAGTCCAAGTCCAGTTCCTTCTACCGCTTGTGATTTCTGACTGGCACTATCTGATCTCGATTTATTGATATAATCACTGAGTTGCTCATCGCTATTTGATAACTGATTAAGCCGCACAAAAGGCTCGAAAGCATTTTTATACTCATGCGGATGAATACCTGCGCCTGAATCTATGATCTGTAATACCAACCTGCTCCCTGATGCTTTAGACAAATGCTTTAGTTTTCCAGAGTGAATGACATGGGTGCCAAAATTATTCAGCGTATCTACAGCGGATTTATGTGAGCTGTCTGAGTTTTGTTCAAGCTGATACAGTTTAACAATGACTTGACCATTAGCTGGCGTATAAATAATGGCATTTTGGATAAGGTTTTTGACGAGTATTAATAATGAGGTCTCATCTATATTTACGTTGCTATGAGGTTGCAAATCAACGGTCAGATCGATATGTTTATGATCAGCGATAGGAATGAGTAAGCCAATGACTTGCTCGACAATAAATGTGATGTTGGTTGAAGTGTGTTCATCTTCCAATGCGGTGTTAATATTGCCAGCTTGAGCGAGTGTTAATAGCTGCTCAACCAAGCTTTGATTACGTTTTAGACGGATCGACAGTTTATCTAAACCTTCTGACATAATCTTATCATTGGCAATACGCTGCAATCGTTGTAGCTGTAATGAGATGGCAGTCAGTGGTGAGCGCAGTTCATGGGCGGCATCTGCTATAAAGCGTTGTTGACGCTCGATGCTACTTTTCACTACCGCCAATAATCTATTTAAGGATTCTGCTAGTGGCAGCAACTCAGAGGGCAGTTTGTCAATCTGCAAAGGGCTTAGATCGTTCTCATTACGTGCGCTGATTTCATGATGTAATTGGCGCACCGGCTTCATCATTCGCCACATGATAAAAGGCAACAGAATTATCAAGAAGGCGATACCGATAATAAGAGGTAAAAAAGACTGTAGCGCACTGGCCTTAGCCAAATCGTCTTGGAGTTCTGTTTGTTGACGCAAGATGAGTGCGACCTTTTCATTAGTATCCAAGGATTTAATCTTCACGTCATTTCTATACGTTCGCCAAGAATGCCCGTCAATATCCTGATCGCTGATTCCTAGTGGAATATCAGAGAGTAATGCCATCGGTATAGGTTCTGAGTAATCATGCTCATCATCAGTTTCATCGTTCTGATAATCTTGTACTTTATTATCGAGTGGGGCGGAGAGCATGAGGATATCCACGGTAATAGCACCATCATCGTCATCGGTGTCAAAATGAATGTTGCTACGTGCTCGATTCTCATTGTCTGAAAGAGCTGCATCGCTATCCGAATTTCTATTACTTAAGCCACTATTACTTAGAACACTGATATCAAGTGACTGCTCTAGCAACGCGGCTGTATTTTTCAAGTTATCATCTTGAAAGTCGCTTATCTCATTATAGCTATACCAAAACCCATAGCCACCAGCGACGATAGCCAATAATAATAATGACAAAACAGACCAAAAGATGAGCTGAAATTGTAGGGAATTTAAAAGCTTACGGAGTTTAGGCATCTAAGTTCACTTCTAGCAATGATAACGTGTATTTTTGAGTGGTTTGCTTAACGTTAGACATTGCTGATATACCACCCAAGTCCCCGAACATTTTTGATTCTGTCTTGTCCGACCTTTTTACGTAAGCTATGAATTAAGAACTCAATGGCGTTGCTTTCAACTTCATCGCCCCAGCCATATAAAGAATCTTCTAGCGAATTTTTAGACATGACTTTTTCAGGAGATAGCATAAAGGTCGTGAGGAGCATATATTCTTTTGCGGTCAAATCGATAGGGTCGCCATCCATCATGACGCGTTTGTGTGCGGTATCTAGACTTAGATTGGCAACGGTAATGTGATTGTCAGCCATACCTTGAGAGCGTCGTATTAGTACCCTCATGCGTGCAAAGACTTCTCCCAATTCAAAAGGCTTGATGACATAATCATCAGCTCCTGAGTCTAATCCTGCAATTCTATCTTTTAACTGATCACGTGCGGTGAGTATCAATACTGGTGTCTCAATTTTAGCGTCACGGATAGCGTTCAATACGCCCATGCCGTCAACCTCTGGCAGACCTAGATCCAAGAGAATAATGTCATAAGGTTGTACTTTCAGCGTCAAAATAGCTTGACGACCATCCTTGACCCAGTCGACTGTATAGGCTTCATCCTGCAATGCTTCGCTAAGACTTTCGCCAATCATCAAATCATCTTCAACTACTAATACTCGCATTAAATATCCTGACCTATAAAGCATATATTAAAATCTGAGACGTTCGGCGCGACTATTTTAGTCATCGCTACCTAACTGGCTAATAATAACTTGACCTGTCGTACTATTGACAATTAAATCATATATCTGCGTGCTCTTAACATATGATATCGTTACGATGAATCTACTTTACATTAGATATATAAAACTATCTTAAATACGGGCATTATAATTTCTGACATGTTAGCGCTTTGATATGGCGTTACCGTTAGTGTTATCGCCTAGATGATGTATCAATAAAAAAGCAGCAACTAATATCTATTCTATTGAGATATCGGCTACTGCTGAGCATTAACGTTAATGTCTCGTTTAATCTTAATCGTCTCTATCAATCTGACTGCTCAAGATTTTACCCGTATTGGCGTCTATGCTCACATCATATTTCTGATTGCCTTTGACCACTTCAATATCATAAATAGACTGACCTCTTTCTAAATCGAATGTAGCCGCTATTACTTTACCATTCACGCTTTGAGTGGCTCTTTGTATAGCACTATTCATGGATACTTTGGCTTGCTTCATGGCGCTATATTCAGCCATGTCTTCAGTATCTAATCTCTCTTGTTCAGACTTAAGCACTTTGCCAGTATCAGCATCAATTTTTACTTCATAAGAAGTGCCGTTTGATACGAGCTTAACTTCATATTCATTGGTCGCATCGTCGTCATCATAATCAAACTCTGCACTAACAAGATCACCTTTAGCATTTTGTTTGGCTATAGCGATCGCTTGCGCTAGGCTAATTTTACTTTGCATGGCACTGACGGCTTCACTTGAACTTGTTGTTGCTCTGGTATTGGACATAGGTGCTGCGATAGCGGCTGCACTGACACCTACAACTGTAAGGGTAATGATTGCTGACTTGGTTAGCGCTGATAAATTTTGCATGAGGATCACCTTTATATTAAGTTTATGGCTGACAGTCTGTTTATTGATTTCGTCAGCTACCTTTTGGGTATAGGTCTATCATACGGAATAAGACATAGGAGAAACTTAGCGAGAACCAAGTGTTTTAAATCACTGATTATTTATAATAAATAGCAGTACTTTAAAGAGGGTGTTTTTGACTTAATAATTACTAGAGCGTGTTAAACATTGACTGGGTACTATTTGATTACTTTTTACATGCTGACGGAAACCAGCAGACAATAAAAAAGACCTTCAATTTCTTGAAGGTCTTTAATGGTATTGCTTATATATGGTGGGCCCAGTAGGACTTGAACCTACGACCAAAGGATTATGAGTCCTCTGCTCTAACCAACTGAGCTATGGGCCCTAACGTTAGACGCACAATGATACCTGATTTTTTTAATTTTTCAAGTAAAAGATAAGAAGTAATCAATAAAATTTTTATAAGCTTTAATGTTGATCAAATGCTACTACCAGCCAGCGTTAGACTACGACCTCCATCAATTGTGATAATCTCGCCAGTGATATAATGGGCCTCTACCAGATACAGCACGCTATGGGCAATTTCATCAGGTCTTCCTATCCGTTGCAGGGGAATTGAGCGAATGATATTTTGTTGTTGCTCATGATCAAGTGCTTGGTCGCTATCGGTTTCTGGTAGAATATTGACGCCAGGGGCGACACCATTGACGCGTATGTCTGGTGCCAGCTCTAACGCTAGCGACTGTACCATCATCCGATGCGCAGCCTTTGCCATGTTATAGACAGTATAGTTAACAAAAGGCTTATTATGGGCATGAATATCCAGCAGGCTGACAATACATCCTTTTTGCCTTTTAATATAAGGGGATAGGGCTTGGCTTAACCACAAAGGCGCTTTGGCATTGGTCAAAAACAGCTCATTCCATTGTGTATGACTAATGTCTCCAAGAGGACTTGGATAGAAACGGGAGGCATTATGAACCAGCACATCTATCTGACCAAAAGCATGTATGACTTCCTCGACGAAATCAGTTAATGAGTTAGCCTCTTCAATAATGGACAAATCAGCAACCACAACAGCGGCACTATTGGTGCGAGTGTTATTAAGTTTCTTTGCCAAGTCATCGGCTTCTTGCTCACTAGAGTGACAATGGATGATGACTCTATAGCCTTGGTGATGAGCCGCTTCAATAATGGCAGCGCCGATGCGTTTGGCACTGCCAGTCACCAGCATCACTGGCGCATCGCTATAGACTTTGTACGTATTAGGCTTTTGATTCATAATAATTGATTGTTTTATTTTTAAATATTGATATCAGTCGTGGTTTGCCTGCAAATGCTTAATTCTGGCTTGCTGCAAAGCGTCACTAATCGCAGGACCTTTTAGATTTGGCTGGATATCTGACATACCGATAGCATGAAAGCTACCTAACGCTATCATCATCTGACGGTGCTGGATTGCTAGCTGAAAGACATGACTGGTCACAAGCAGCTGTGATAGTTTATCAGGCTCTTTGTGAGCACCGCAAACTTGTATCAGCTCAATCTTCTCGGCAGCACTAAGCATATCTATTGCTGCTAATTTTTCGATCTGTTGGACGAATAGCTTGGCAAATTGGGTGTGTGCTTTTGGCACCTTAACCGTATTACCTATATCAAGAATTCCTTTGGTGATCATCGCTTCGTCAGGCTTTCGCTCTTTATATTTCAGATCAAATAAAGCGGGATTGAGACTGGCCATCAGTAAAGCCCAGCGCTGTGACAAGCTCAGTTGCATCTGACCTGAAAAGTAGAGCGCTGTTTGTATTGTTTCTCGGACATGAACACTCGTCCAAGCATGATGTAGAGGGTCAAAATACCCACTCAGTGCGCCAATATCGTACAGTTGCTGCCAGTATACTTGAGGTGATAGCTGCATGGTTGCATGACTCGATTCTTGCCAGACACGCTCTGCACTCAAATGCATAAGTTCTCCTGAGTCTACAAGCTGACGCATCAATCTCAACGTCTCATCAGCGATGGTAAATCCCAAATCATAATAACGGCTATAAAAACGAGCCGTTCGCAGTACTCTTAATGGGTCTTCACTAAATGCAATGGAGACATGGCGTAGAGTTTTGCCGTCTATATCATTCAGCCCACCATAATAATCAATCACTTCTCCTGTGATAGGGGAGTCGTCCATTAAGCTGGTGACTTCTATGGCCATTGCATTGATGGTCAAATCACGACGCTGCATATCGTCTTTTAAGCTAACGTTAGGGCTGGCATGGACACTAAAGCCTTGATAGCCGACGCCTTGCTTACGTTCTGTACGAGCCAGTGCGTACTCATCGTGACTGATAGGATGCAAAAACACAGGAAAATCTGCGCCCACTTGCTGGAAGCCTGCGTCCAGCATTTCAGACACTGTGGCACCAACCACAACGAAATCTTTGTCTTTAACAGGACGGCCTAATAGATGGTCACGAACAGCACCGCCAACGAGATAAACTTGCATAATACTCTCTTTTTTTGACCCAATTTTACTTACCCAGCTTGCACTGAGCAAAAAAAACCAGTCAACGCGATTTGAATGGCGTTGACTGGTTTTAGTATAGCAGACAGGTTCTATCAATAGATAACAGAACCCGCTTAATCATACTGTCATACGTTTATATTTGCATACTAGGTATGAGGTACTGCTAAATATGATGTATTACTGATTTTCGTTTTCTAAGTCTTGAGCTTCTGTCACCGTAAGGGCAGTCATGTTGACGATACCACGTGCAGTCGCTGATGGCGTTAGAATATGTACTGGCTTACAAGTACCGAGTAGGATAGGGCCAATAGAGGCACTACTGGTTGCTGTTTTGAGTAAGTTAAAGGCAATGTTCGATGCATCAAGGGTTGGCAAGATAAGCAGGTTTGCAGCACCTTTTAGCGGACTTGATGGCATTTGATTTGAGCGAATAACTTCATTAAGCGCTGCATCACCTTGCATTTCACCTTCAAACTCGAAGTCAACATTCATGTCAGTAAGTAACTGATGAACTTTGCGCATTTTGACCGCGCTGGCACGATTTGATGCACCGAAGTTAGAATGAGAGACTAGCGCAACACGTGGCGTGATACCAAAGCGGTGTAACTGCTCGGCAGCCAAAACAGTCATTTCAGCCAACTGTTCAGCGGTCGGGTCTTCATGAACATATGTGTCAGCGATAAAAATATTGCGATCTTGCATCAACACAGCATTCATGGCATAAAAATCATTGATGCCTTCTTTTTTGCCAATAACGTTTTTGACATACTCTAAATGCATCTGATAATCACTGAACGTACCACAAATCATGCCATCAGCATCACCGTTATCGACCAATAATGAGCCAATTAGAGTGGTTTTGCGGCGAACATCACGACGAGCAAGCTCAATACTGACACCGCGGCGTTTGTTTTTCTCATAATAACCCTGCCAGTAATCTTTATAGCGAGGATCATCGTCTTGATTAACGATAGTGATGTTTTCACCATCTTTTAAACGCAAGCCTAATTTTTTGATGTGGTCATTGATAACCGCTGGACGACCAACCAAGATAGGCTGAGCAAGTCCTTCATCAACCACAACTTGTACTGCTAGCAAGATATTGTTGTCTTCACCTTCACAGTATACGATACGCTTTGGCGCAGATTTAGCACGAGCAAAGATAGGCTTCATGACAAACGCAGAGTTATAGACGAACTCTGACAGACGTTGACGATAGGCTCTCATGTCTTCGATCGGTAAGGTTGCCACGCCTGAGTCCATTGCCGCTTTGGCAACAGCAGAAGCAATTTCAATGATTAGATTTGGCTCTAGCGGACCTGGGATCAGGTAGTCACGACCGAAGCTCTGAATGGTTTCGATGTTTCTAGCGCTGGTGGTTGGCGTGGCTTCAACGTGTGCCATCGCAGCGATTGCTTTGACACAAGCGACTTTCATTTCTTCATTGACCGTTGTTGCACCGACATCTAGGGCACCACGGAAAATGTAAGGGAAGCATAGCGCATTGTTTACTTGGTTTGGATAGTCTGAGCGACCGGTGGCCATAATGACGTCTGGACGAACAGCGTGTGCCAATTCTGGCATAATTTCAGGCGTTGGGTTCGCTAGTGCAAAGACGATAGGGTCTTTTGCCATACGGCGAACCATATCTTCTGACAACGTGCCTGGCATAGATAGACCTAAGAACATGTCAACATCGTCCATGACTTCTTCAATTGTCGTAGCAGTCGTATCACGAGCATAGCGCTGTTTGGTTTCATCAAGGTTTTCACGGCTGGTGCTGATGATACCGCGCGAATCTGAAACAAAGATATTATTTTTATTGACACCTAGGGCACAAATAATATCTAGACAAGAAATGGCAGCCGCGCCTGCGCCTGAACACACGATTTTAATCTCTTCAATTTTTTTGCCAGTAATCAACAAAGCATTAAGCATCGCCGCTGCAACAATGATTGAAGTACCATGTTGGTCATCATGGAATACCGGAATATTCATGCGATCACGTAACTCGCGCTCGATTTTGAAACATTCTGGTGCTTTGATATCTTCTAAGTTAATACCGCCAAACGTAGGCTCAAGAGACGCAACGGCTTCAATGAATTTGTCAGGATCATTTTGTGCAATTTCAATATCAAAAACATCGATACCTGCAAACTTTTTGAATAGAACGCCTTTACCCTCCATCACAGGTTTTGATGCTAATGGACCAATATTACCTAGACCCAGTACAGCAGTACCATTGGTAATAACGCCGACCAAGTTATTGCGCGCCGTATATTTGGCGGCCAATTTTGGATCTTTTGCGATTTCAAGGCAAGGTACGGCGACACCTGGTGAATAGGCAAGTGCTAAATCGCGCTGGTTAGCCAGCTGTTTAGTAGGGGTGACTGATATTTTACCTGGGCGTGGGAATTCATGGTAGTGTAAGGCAGCTTGTTCAAACTGCTCTTTTTCTGTACTAAGATTGTCCGTATTCAAACTGGTATCGTCATTCATAATAATGGCCATGGTTGGAATAAATTGTATTAAAGTAAATGATGGTAATTAATGTCATACGCTAAAAAGATCATTGAATGATGAAGATCAAAGCGTAAAATGACAAAGGGCAAACAATAATAAGCGATTGAATACCATATTAAAAAAACAGACTAATACAGGCTATCTTTCTAATATTACTGACAATCCACTACGTAGTTAGTAGCAATGGATGGCACGAATAATATACTAAAATGATATTCATTATTTCGCCACTTGATAATACTAAAGACTATAGGCCTTTATCAACCATAATCTCTACATTATTGTTATTATTATTGTTCAATATCGGCGTTTATGATGAGCAACTGATTGGGATTTGCGGTGCATTAGGATTAGGGGGTGTACTATCAAGATCAGTAGCAATATCCTGTATATCGTAAGGGGTTTTTAGCAGTTCAAACAAGCGATCCACTTCGTCAAATTGCCCTTGCTCTGCCGCCGTAATGGCGCGCTGTGCCATGCTATTACGCAAGACATAGACAGGATTGTGGGTTTTCATATCATTAATAGCTTGCTCAAAAGATACAAGCTCTATTTGTGCTAAATAACCAATTGACCAGTCTAGCCATGCTTTTTGCGCTTCCTGATTGAGCTCTGTCGTCATTATTGCCAGCAGATGTTGCTCGTAAGGATGCTCGTCTGGCGCGACAAGTCCCAATAATGCCCTGAAGCTATTGGTATAATCCAGCAAGTTGTCTTCGAGCAGCGTCAACCACTCAAAAGCCAAGGTTAAGCTGTCTCTTTCATGTGGCAGTCCAAGCTTACGGCACAGTCCTTGTTGATAATGCTGCATAAAGGTCGCTTCATAAGGTGCTAAGCATTCTGATAGCGTCTCACGAGTCACACCTTCTAAACGCATAAAATGCGGCAACCAGATATTAAGATTCCAATGACCGATGGCCGGCTGGTTTTGGTAGGCATAGCGTCCGGTATGGTCAGAGTGGTTATTGATCCAAGCGGGATTGAAACGCTCCATAAAGCCAAAAGGACCAAAGTCCAACGTACCACCTGTAATCGATAAATTGTCTGTATTCATCACCCCATGTGCAAAACCAATCAATTGCCAATCAGCGATCATCTTTGCTGTACGTTCAACCACGGCTGTTAAAAAAGCCAGTACCGGTGCTTCACTATCGCGGCATTCTGGATAATAAGTGTCAATCATATAATCGGTAAATTCACCAAGTAAATCCGGTGCGAAGCCGGCAATCCATTCAACATGACCAAGGCGAATATGACTGTCTGCCACGCGCATCAAGGCAGCGCCTGCTTCCATACGCTCGCGGCGTACTTTTGTGTCAGAGACAACAAATCCTAGCGCATTAGAAGAGGGGATACCGAGCTGATTGAGCGCATGACCACATAAGTATTCTCGTATGGTACTCCGCAATACCGCACGTCCATCCCCCATGCGTGAGTAAGGTGTCAGACCAATACCTTTCAAATGTAAATCTTGCAACTTGTCTTGCTTATCAATTACCTGTGCCATCAATAAACCGCGTCCGTCACCCAGTTGACCAGCCCATTGCCCGAACTGATGTCCTGCGTAAGCCATGGCAAGCGGTTCAAAATCAGCTGGTACATATTGACCAGCAAGAATATCAACCCAGCGTGTCATAAGATCTTCGTCATCTGTCCAGCCCAATTGCTGAGCAACTTGGTCATTAAAATGCCCAGCACGAGGATTCTCTAAAGGCGTTGGTGGCTGCTCATGATAGAGACGAGTGTCCAAATTAATATAAGTATTTTTATAACGCATACAGCCGCTCCAATTGCTTAATAAAATTAATGACTCACTATAGCATAGCCTTTACGATGCATCGTTTTACTATGTCCATCTCTTGTAATCTATGACGACTCAATCGTTGCCATAAAAAATTGCGATAATAAAATATTATGAAGCAACAAAAAAACCCCCTATCTTTTGCAGATAGGGGGAGGGAGAAACATCAAAATAAAATAGCTTGGTTACGAATGCATAATTAGCAATTAAGCGGCTTTGGTGTTTTGACCAATAGAACGAAACGCTGTTTTTAAGTTGCTATTATGTTCAAGTATCTTTTGCTCAATCTTGGCATAATCATGCTTCAATTTATCATCAACTTCATGCAATCGATCAGCAAACTCTGTTTTTTTCAGCTCAATCGTCTTCGCCTTGAGTGCTTGCCATTCTTCAACTGTCTGCGTGAATGCATCGTATTCAAACTTAATACGGTCTTGGAAAGCTTTCATTGCGTGCGGCAAATCAAGACCAGTACCAGTTGCTGTATCAATCTGCTGTTGCGCCTTTTTGAACTGCATTTGTACTTCAGCATGCTTGATGGTTGTATCATCAACCGTACGCAACTCACTGGTCAAGCCAAGTTTTGATAAACCAGCAATCAGCCATTTGGTTGGATCATATTGCCACCATTTGACACCATTACGATAGTCGTATTGGAAGAAATGATGATAGTTATGATAGCCTTCACCCCAAGTCACTAATGCCAAGAAGAAGTTGTCTCGAGCACTATTGGTATCGGTATAAGGGCGCGTACCAAACATATGGCATAAAGAGTTGATGAAAAAGGTAAAATGGTGCGTTAAGACCAAACGTAATAGGCCAACAATAACCAACGTGCCCCATACGTCACCAAGTAGCCAGCCAATCGCAGCAACCATACCGACGTTCAGCGCGACTACCCATAAACCATAATATTTATGCTGAATTTGTAGCGTTCTGTCTTTAGTCAAATCTGGGATATTTTTGTAGTCAAACTTACCACTAGGGTAGTTACGCAACATCCAACCCATATGACTGAACCAAAATCCGCGTTTTGCTGAATAAGGATCGTCTAAACGATGATCAACATGACGATGATGAGTACGGTGACCTGATACCCAATCAAATGCAGAACCTTGCACCGCTAGAGTAGAGCCGAGCAACAAAAAGTTTTTTACCACTGGATGTGCTTTATAAGCGCGATGCGATAACAGACGATGATAACCAGCGGTGATGCTGATACCTGTCCAAACCATAAAGGCACCGAATACACCCCAAACAGGTGCGCTTACTTCATGAGTAAACAAATACCATGGTGTAATGATAGCCGCAGCGATAGGCGTGGCTACCAGTATGGTTGCTGGAATCCAGTTGATTGGTGCTTTTGTAAACTCAAACTCACGCATATCAATACTGGCTTCTTTACCAGAAACCTCAGTTTGATCAACATCAGCGTAGTTGCGCTTGGCAACAGGCTGCTCATTGAGTGCGCTTTTCGTTTTATTCTCGTCATAACGTGTTTTAAAACGTGAGACTTGAACGCTGGCGGCCTTTACAAGCGTATCACCAGATTTGATAGCGAAACGTAAGCCTTTAAGCGGGAAGCCAAGTGCTTTTTTTGCAATCATATAATATCCCTAGCGGTATTAATTTAAGACCCTATAGTACCTGAAAAACATAATAAAGTGAACAGTTATGCACTATAAAAATATTGCTAAATAACAATAACTTGTATCGATTATAGAATGTATTTGCAAAAATAATCGGTCACTTATCAGGCGTTGGGTGAAAGTGTAAGAAACACGGTAAATATGTATGGTTTTGGGGGTAAAAGGTACAAAATGCAAGTGGGTCAATTTAAGAGCAGATAACTTGGAAAGTCCGTGATAATAACGTCAGTCTGCCATTTGATGAGTTGCTGAATACTATCCGTATCATTGACTGTCCAAGCGCTAACCGGTAAACCATAGCGATGGCTATGTTTAATAAAGGATTGACTGAGTAGCGGATGATAAACGCCCAATCGAGTACAGCCAAGGGTCATCGCCGTATTGGTAGCGACCATTAAGGACTCATGCGTACGAATCAATAAGCCGCGCGGGATATGTTTTAATAGTTTGCTGCGCTGTAGTCGTGCATGTAGCTCCACGTCGAAGCTGGTCAAGACAATAGGTAGGGAAGCCAAGGGACTATGTACCAAATCTTGTGCTAGTGCTGCAATTAATTTGGTGTAGTCGGTGCGAGCATGTGTCTTGATTTCAAGCTCAATATAAGTAAAGCCGTACAAAGCTGGCGCTATACTGGTCAATGTAACAATTTGATGGCCAAATTGTCGCTGCCGCTGTATTTCTTTGATATTTAGCTGATCGATGCGTGATTGCTGACCACACATACGCGCCAAGTCATCATCATGGAACACCACCAAACAACCATCAGCGCTTAATTGGACGTCAAACTCAATGCCAGTCAAACCACATGTCATCAAGCGCTGCGCATATTGAAAACCCGTTACAGTGTTTTCTAATGATTCACCACGAGCACCGCGATGACCCAATAAAAGTGTACGTTCAAAATTTATCATGGCTCACACAGTATTGCTATTTTTACGAGTAATCATATAGTGTCACTTGGATGGCGTCTAATGGTTTTTATGGATAGGTATTTTTTGATGACTGAAGGTTACAATCTGATTGATCGATATTATCCACATATGAGTTTGTTATGTTTTTGCAACTAAGTGTAGGTTTTAGGCCTAATAAGGGGCGCTATTTGTACATACAGAGGTTACAATAATGACCATGCCGTTCAGAAAGCAGACAGTAATAGGTTTTGTAGCCTACGAGAGTTAAAGGGACGGTTTGAACATCAATCACTGTCCATCAGTGGCGGTACGAATTAGTAATTTGGGAGCAAGAACAGCATGAGCGTAGCAAATAATAGTTTGAGCAAGTGGCACAAAGTTGCCGGAATTGGCATTGTATGTAGTTTGGCGCTTGCAGGCTGCGATCGCTCAGAGAAGGAAGATACTACTCAGACAGCAGAAGTAACGGAGCAAGAACCAGTAATTGAAGAAAATACAGTTGCTAATGCCGTTAATTGTGATGATCCGATGGTACAAGATCGTCTTAAAGCCGCTTTAAAAAACACACTCAATCAACAAGCACAGACACTGGCTGCTAACTACGCAAACGACTCAGGAATTAGTCTGGACAATGGCGTCGTCACCAATAAAACCAATGGCATTATGATAGACGTACAAAATGCAGCTGTCATACAAGAAGCCAATAGTAATGGCATGACCACTTGTCAAGCAAGCGTTAGCATGACGCTGCCAAGCGAAGACTTATATCAAGCAAGTCAAGTGCAAGCGGCCAACAATCAGCCAAGCTTACAGTCACGTTTAGCGCAAAACAATATTCGTATTAATAATAATATGCTGGTTGATGATGCCTTTACCTATGTTGTTGGCACCCAAGGTGGCCAGGTGCGCACACGTATTGCTGGGCAACCAGCTTTGCTGACTGTAGTAGCCGATGTGATGGCAGGTTCTGTATACAAATCAGCGATGGACAATGAGCGTGCACAACGCGCCGCTGCTCAGAGAAATGACAGCAGTAACGATAACCAACCAGCGCCTGCTCGTCAGCCTAGACCAATAACGCCAGTGAAACCAACTCGTCCTGCTGAGCCTACTACGCCACCAACGGTCAATCGTCCAAGTAGCAGTCAAAACAATGCGACAGAAAATAGCGCAGCAACTGCACCGTCTTCTGAAACCAAAAACTCTACAACACCCGCTTCACCAAAATTAGTACCTAAAGATGAGAGTATCGATATGGTTATTATCGAAGACGAAAGTGCGACTTACTAATTCGTCAAATTGGCATTGCTATTAAATGTCGGTATCCATGAATTGATTTCAAAAAAAGCCCGCAAAATTTACATTGCGGGCTTTTTGTTTTATATCATTATTGCTCTTTAGCAAAGACTTGTAATACTTGATTGTCCCACAGTACTTCAGAAATTTGGTTAGGATCGGTGCAAAAGCGAGCAGCGACAAATAGCCAATCTGATAAACGGTTAATAAGGCTCACTGCTGTAGGACGAATCGCCTTTGGGCGTTGCTCCTGTAATGAAACCGCTTGACGCTCAGCACGGCGACAAACACAGCGTGCGATATGCAATTGACTGACCAAGATCGAACCCGTTGGCAAAATAAAATCTTTTAGTGGGGGCAGGCTTGTATTCATGGTATCAATTTGCTGCTCTAACCAGTCAATATGAGTGGCATTGATGCCTTCGTATTCTGGCATGGCAAGCTCACCGCCGATATTGAACAATAAATGCTGGATGATGACCAGTGCTTGCTCAAAGTCTACTGCTTGTTGTGGCGAGACATGGACAAGTAGCGGCTGACCTAATTCCTGATTGTTGGCTGGTTGAGCCAAGTGTGCGCGTATAAGACCAATGTGTGAATTGAGCTCATCGACATCACCCATGACATTGAATAAGTGGTCCGCTTTGCTAACGCGACTACCATCTGCCATGCCTGTACTGCCATCATCTCCCGTGCGTGTATATATTTTGCTTAAGCGATTACCCATGTTGATACCCTTAGTTGTTTTTATGGTCGAATAATATTAGTTGCGCGCTCATTGTAGTATTTTATGGCTGTTTTCGCTAAGATAATGGGTTAAGTTTTATATGACCAGCGTTTTCTGATACTAGAATACTTGCAGTATCATCTGTGTTTATTGATTCTACGTTTTACTCATGGCTTCGACCTGTCATATTTTACTTATATTGTTATCTTATTCTCTATACTTTTAATAAATAAAAAGGCTTTTCTCCTATGACCACACCACTTGCAGACGCTATGTCTCAGCTTGCAATCTACGACTCACTCACTGGGCGCAAGCAGTCATTTAAACCGCTTGTTGAAGGCAAGGTCGGCATGTATGTGTGCGGTATGACCGTCTATGATTATTGTCACATTGGTCACGCTCGGGTGATAGTTGGGTTTGATATGGCGGTACGCTGGCTTAAGCAATTGGGCTATGACGTTAATTATGTACGCAATATCACAGACATTGATGACAAGATCATTGCTCGTGCTGCCGAAAATGGTGAAGAGATTGGTGCATTGACCGAGCGATTTATCAAAGCGATGCATGAAGATGCCACTGCGCTTGGCTGTGAGAGACCTGATCTTGAACCACGTGCGACAGCGCATATCGATGAGATGCAACAAATGATTGAGACCCTTGTCACAGGTAACTACGCGTATGCAGGTGACAATGGTGATGTCTATTATGCCGTCGATAGTTTTGCTGATTATGGTAAATTATCGAAGCGTAATCTAGATGATATGCAGGCAGGCGCACGAGTCGATGTCGAAAACGATAAACGTAATCCCTTTGATTTTGTATTATGGAAAGCGGCAAAACCTGATGAACCGCAGTGGGCATCACCATGGGGACAAGGGCGTCCTGGCTGGCATATTGAGTGCTCGGCTATGTCAACCAAGTGCCTAGGTCATACCTTTGATATTCATGGCGGTGGCCATGACTTACAGTTCCCGCATCACGAAAACGAGATAGCCCAATCAGAAGCAGCAACTGGTTGTGAGTATGCGCGTAACTGGATGCACGTTGGTTTTATCAACGTCGATGGCGAAAAAATGTCTAAATCATTGGACAACTTTTTTACCATTCGGGATGTCATTGCCAAGTATTTGCCTGAAACGGTACGGTTTTTCTTACTATCGAGCCACTATCGTAGCCAAGTGAACTTTTCAGATAGCGCCTTAGATGAAGCTCATAATAGCCTAAGCAGGTTATATAATGCCCTAAAATTAGCAGAACAACAAAAACAACAGACATTGAACATTGACGACGCTTTGGTCAATAAGGCCTACAGTAGCGAGACTGGACAAAGCTTCATCAAAGCCATGAATGATGACTTCAATAGTTCTACAGCGATTAGTGTGTTATTTGGGCTGGCACGTGATATCAATAAGGCGATTAAGGCGGAAGACGTAGAGACGGCTTGGCAATTGGCTCAGCAGCTCAAAGCGCTGGCGCAAGTGCTAAACATTTTACAACAACCCGTGCAGCAGTTTTTGCAAGCCGTGGTAGGTGATACCACTGAAAACAGCTTAACAGATGCGATGATCGACGGTCTTATTGTTGAGCGTGCAGAGGCCAAGACCAACAAAAATTTTGCGCGTGCGGATGCCATACGTGAGCAATTAAAAGAGGCGGGTATTGAGCTTGAAGACAGCCGTGCTGGTACAACGTGGCGCCGTGCATAAGGTAAAAATTACAAAACATATCCAGTTATAGTAATAAAATGAGTCAGCTATATGCTGGCTTTTTTTAAACTGCATTAATTATTAATTTAGACGATACATTTTTTGCGTCCAAACCTTATATGAACTGATGGCTTTTAAAGATATGAATACTCTAAAGGACCGCTCTACAGCAGTCAATAATATGGCAGCTAAGGTTAATGATAGCCAGTTGAACGGTAATCAATACGTACGTAAATATGGCGAAGTACGGCGCTATCATGGCCTTCAGTTACTGCTGGTTTCTTTGTGCATGGTGATAAGCGCTATTTTTATGCCAGTTGTCTCTGCGCAGGCAGCAAGCAATGATGATACACAAAACAGTAGTGAGCAAAGCACAAGTGCGCCAGATACACTAACTGAGTATGCGTCGCAAAAGATTGATACGATTAAAAGTCATAAGATAAAACTTTCTGATGTTTCAGAAGAGATGTTTGATCCGACCGAGCGAAACGCTGTAGAGCAAGCAGGGACACTGCAAGGCGATGCTGGGCTCACGGGCGAATATAATGAGAGCTATTATGAATTAAATAAGCTCAATGCGGGATTACCGCCATTGTCTGTGCCACCGAACCTGACAACCCCGCTTGCAACCTTGGAGTTTTTTCAATCAGCGGTAATGAAGCAGCAATATGACTTGGCAGCTTACGCCCTTAATATGAATTTGATTGATGAGAAGGTTCAGCGCAGCCGTGCTATTGAGCTTGCAAAACGTCTTGATTTTTTGTTATCTGAAAAAAAGCTTTATGTCTTTGATGATTTGCCAGATCGGCCAGATCGGCCAGATGGTTTGATGGAGCCATTATTGGGTAACGAAAGTAGTGTAACGGGTATTGTTAGGCGTTCTATACAACTTGGCTATATTGATTATCGTGAACGCCGTGTTCCTATTTATTTACAGCGAGTACGAATAGAAGACAGTGCCCCTGTTTGGGTTTTTTCTGAGCAAACAGTGGGCAATATCGACAACCTTTATGAGCAGTATCACCCATCAGAGTTTGAACGCTATTTACCTGAATGGTTAAAACTCAAATTTTTCGGTATTGCTCTGTGGGAATTTATCGCGCTAACGACTTTTCTCTTACTTACGATGGGGCTTGGCTGGCTATTGAGTAAAGGCACAGAAAAGCTTATCAGTCGCTATATCGATGCCGAAAAGTACAGCATGTATGTAGGCAGTAGTAACGGTGTTGCTGATTTGGTCAGTAAATTGACGGTGCCTTTGACTTTTACCATCAGCTTTCTATTGGTTTTTACGTTAGTTTCAGGCGGCTTTCCTTATTTAGATGCGGTTGCCTCATCTATTCGTCCACTGATCTGGATCGTTTTGGTTTTTAGTGCCATGTGGCTGGGTATTCGTGTCATCAACTTCTTTGCCAATCGCTATCAAAGTATGCAGATTGAAAATCTAGGAGAAGAGCAGTTCGATAAAGTGCGACGTCGGCGCACCTATGTGTCAATCTTTCGCCGCGTGTTTATCTTTTTTATGATTCTCGGTAGCATTTGGATTGGACTCAGTGAGTTTACCAATATCGAGGGTCTTGGTAGGACATTGTTGACCTCAGCTGGTATTGCCAGTGTGGTCATCGGTATCGCAGCGCAACCAATATTGGGCAATATCATCGCAGGTGTGCAAGTGGCAGTGACACAGCCTGTAAGGATTGGTGATAGTGTAATTATAAAAGGTAACTTTAGTACGGTTGAAGACTTACGGTACACTTATGCTGTTCTAAAAACATGGGATGAACGACGATTGATCGTACCGATGCGTGAGTTGATTACTGAAATGGTAGAGAACTGGTCACATACGGAAGTACATCAGACCTGTCCTGTATTTTTATATATCGATTATGGAGCAGACATTGATGCCATTCGCCAACATTTTATATCCGTGACTAAAGAAAATGAGCTTTGGGACAATAAAACTGAACCTGAAGTGTTCGTCGTTGAGGTGACTGAAAAAACGATTCAACTGCGTGGCGCTGTGTCCGGAGTAGGGCCTATCGAGGCATGGACACTCGCTTGCGAAGTACGTGAAAAAATGCTTGGCTACTTACATGAACAGCAGCATCAGTACTTACCCACAGAGCGTTTTACTTTGGGCGAAAGTAATTAGTAATGAATCATAGCCGCTAGCAATGAAAAAAAGTGACTAATGGTGTGGAGTGGGCTCGTGATTAAACAAAGACGTGCTTCTCTAAAATAAGCTGACAAATAAGCATGCGCTCTGCCTGCTTATTTGTTATAATATGGCGTTATTTTTAAGGGATAAATGAGCCGTCAAGAATAAGACAGCGCTATATTTGCGTATACTTATGATTGATGAATCAATGGCAATTTTCGAGTGCGATAGTTAGCTGGTCTATTGTTGATTGTTTTAGTGCAAAAATCCCACCCATCAAAATAACCACCACTAGGGGTCTGTATGTTGCGAATTGTCGATGAAGCCTTAACCTTTGATGACGTTTTATTATTGCCAGCCTATTCTGAAGTCTTGCCAAAAACTGCCGATCTGTCTACTCGTTTGACCAAAAACATCACCTTGAATCTACCGCTAATCTCTGCGGCTATGGATACAGTGACTGAGTCTGAAATGGCCATCACGATGGCTCAATTAGGTGGTATGGGTATCTTGCACAAGAGCATGGATATCGTACAACAGGCTACTCAAGTACGCCGTGTCAAAAAATTTGAAGCAGGTACGGTCGTGGATCCAATCACCGTGCATCCAGAGATGACGATTGGTGAATTGCTACGTTTGACTCAAGATAATAATATCTCAGGCGTACCTGTGGTTGAAAAAGGCACAGACAATGTTGTGGGTATCGTAACTCATAGAGACTGGCGTTTTGAAACCAACTTATCAATGCCGGTCAGTCAGATCATGACGCCAAAAGACCAATTGGTGACTGTGCATGAAGGCGAAAGCAACGAGAACATCAAAAGATTGCTGCATGAGCATCGCATCGAAAAAGTTATCGTTATTGATGACAAGTTTCGTTTGCGTGGTTTGATTACCGTTAATGACTTTGCGAAAGCTGAAAACAATCCAAATGCTTGTAAAGATGAGAAAGGTCGTCTTCGAGTGGGTGCAGCGGTTGGGACAGGTGCAGACACGCAAGCACGCGTTGAAGCGCTGATTGGTGCTGATGTAGATATTATTGTTGTAGACACCGCGCACGGCCATTCAAAGGGCGTGATCGACAAGGTTTCTTGGATCAAGAAAAACTATCCAAACGTTCAAGTCATTGGTGGTAACATTGCAACAGGTGATGCAGCTAAGGCATTGCGTGATGCAGGCGCTGACGCTGTAAAAGTTGGTATCGGTCCAGGATCTATCTGTACCACTCGTATTATCGCTGGTATTGGTGTGCCGCAAATCTCAGCCATTGATAATGTCGCCAGTGCTTTGCAAGATAGCATTCCATTGATCGCTGATGGTGGTATTCGTTATTCTGGCGATATGGCAAAAGCCATTGCTGCTGGTGCGTCGTGCATCATGGTAGGTTCATTGATGGCAGGTACGGAAGAAGCCCCAGGTGAAGTAGAATTGTTCCAAGGTCGCTATTATAAAGCCTACCGCGGTATGGGTAGTCTTGGCGCGATGTCAGGATCAAATGGTTCATCAGACCGTTATTTCCAAGATGCCAAAGATGGCGTAGAGAAGCTTGTACCAGAAGGTATTGAAGGCCGTGTTCCTTATAAGGGACCAGTAGCTGGTATTGTCAACCAGTTGGTGGGTGGTTTGCGTTCTTCTATGGGCTACACAGGCTCTGCGACTATTGAAGACATGCGCAAAAATCCGCAGTTTATCAAGGTGACGTCAGCTGGTATGAAAGAGTCACATGTTCATGATGTTCAAATCACTAAAGAAGCACCAAACTACCGTGTGAATTAGACATCAACTTATAATCCTGTGTTATATTGACAATAGCGTTTTTGCAGGATTGTAGTGACTTTGATATACAAACGGCCAACAATGCTTTGTTATTGTTGGCCGTTTTTTTTGTAAAATACATAACGGATTACTATAACAATATCAGTGCCTGCGTATACGTTTGGCCTTTTACTTTTAGACTTAGTTTACAATTAGGGAACACACATAATGAGCTACTTTGGCACCGATGGTATTCGCGGCAAATTTGGTCAGTTACCGATTACGCCTGATTTTATTTTAAAATTGGGTTATGTTACGGGTCAAGTATTGATGGAAAACAATGATAATCCTGCCCGTAAACCGAGTGTGGTCATTGGTAAAGATACTCGCTTGTCAGGTTACGTTATTGAAGGGGCTCTACAAGCGGGTTTTAATGCCGCTGGTGTTGATGTCCATATGCTTGGCCCATTGCCAACACCTGCCATCGCACATTTGACCCGCAGTTTTAATGCGGATGCTGGCGTGGTTATTTCAGCCTCTCATAATCCGTACTATGATAACGGTATCAAGTTTTTTTCGGGTGATGGTAAAAAATTAACCGATGACATGCAAACTGCTATTAATGACAAATTAAAGGCAGTGATGAGTCAGTCAGAAGCTGGCGATGCCGTCATCATGCCAATTCTTGATCCTGCCAATCTCGGTAAGAACAACCGAATCAATGATGCCAAAGGTCGTTATATCGAATTTTGTAAAGGCAGTTTCCCTTATCAATACGATTTGAGCCATTTGACTATTGTAGTCGATTGTGCAAATGGCGCAGGTTATAGTGTGGCGCCAAGAGTCATGCGTGAGCTTGGTGCCAATGTGATTGCAATCAACAATGAGCCTGACGGTATCAATATCAATGATGACTGTGGTTCTACACATCCAGAAGGTCTGCAACAAGCAGTGCTGGATCACGAAGCAGATGTTGGTATTGCCTTAGATGGTGACGGCGATCGTATCGTAATGGTCGATGAAACTGGTCAACTAATTGATGGCGACGGTATTTTATACCTACTGGCTACCAAAGGTTCTACCAAAGCTAAAGGCGTGGTAGGGACACTCATGAGCAACATGGGGTTAGAGCTGGCACTCAAGGATGCTGGTATTGACTTTATGCGTGCAAAAGTAGGGGATCGCTACGTCATGCAGACGCTTGAAACCAATGGCTGGATATTGGGTGGAGAGCCCTCTGGACACATCCTATGCTTGGATAAGAGTCGCACAGGCGATGCCATCATCGCAGGCTTACAGGTGTTGGCTGTGATGCAAGCTCAAGGGCGCGCACTGAGTGATCTTATTGAAGGGTTCGAAGTACTGCCACAAAAACTGGTCAATGTACGTTTGGCTAAGATGCAAGACCCTTATGATCATGATGAGCTGGTTGTCGCCTTTGAAAAAGCACAGTCTACATTGGAAGGACGTGGTCGTCTCTTGATTCGCCAATCAGGTACAGAGCCAATGATACGCGTCATGGTCGAGTCGGATGACATCATAGAATGTGATGTCATGGCAAATGACTTAGCTGATCTTATCAAATCTGTATTAGAATAACCGCCCTTGAACGAATAAGACAAAACGAGGAATGACCATGAGCATGGACTTCACTGACCAACGCCTGTCATACGAAAAAGGCACACTGGATCAAACATCAATACCAGAGTCACCATTTGAGCTTTTACATGCTTGGATGAGTGAGGCCATAGAGCAAAGCGTTCAAGAACCCTATGCCATGAATTTGGCGACTTGCGGTGCAGACAATAAACCCAGCGTACGTATTGTATTGCTACGTGAGATCACAGCAACGGGTATTGTTTTTTATACCAATTACGAAAGTGCAAAAGGACAGGATATTGCAGAAAATCCCAATGCCGAAGCCCTGTTTTTTTGGCATGAGCTTGAGCGCCAAATTCGTATCAGTGGAAAAATTGCCAAAATTGATGCAAAAAAATCTGCAGCATATTTTCAAAAACGTCCCCATGACAGTCAAGTTGGGGCATGGGTAAGCCAACCGCAAAGTGGTGAAGTGGCTAACCGTGAGGTTATGGAAGAAAAATTTGCACAATTGCAGGCCGATTATCCAGAAAACCTGGCCGTACCTACGCCAGAGTTTTGGGGCGGTTATGAGATTACGGTTGAAAAAATCGAGTTTTGGCAAGGACGTGCTAACCGCATGCATGATCGCCTCGTTTATATGCAAGATAATAACGAGGGAGCCTCTACTTGGACAACGAAACGCTTATTGCCATAATGGTAAAGGCGGGTTGTTAAAAGTATTTGATAGATAGTTTAAAAGCCATTCTAAATCCACTAATCAAGGAATTTAGAATGGCTTTTTTTGTACTACTTTTTGACTTTGTGATCGGTGTCTATATCGACCGAAACTGACATGCCAGGACGTAAACGCGCAAGCTCTGGCTGACCCTTATCTAAGTCAATCCGTACAGGAATGCGCTGAGCAATTTTGATGTAGTTGCCAGTCGCAGGATTGGCAGCGCCAGCACTAAATTCACTACCAGTTGCTGGTGATATATTACTGACATGACCAGTGAACTCTGTTCCTCCAAGTGCGTCCACCCGAATGGTTGCAGGTTCACCTATCGCCATATTTGCCACTTGAGTTTCTTTGAAGTTTGCAATAATCCATACGCCTTCAGGTACGATATACATCAACTGTGTACCTGCGCTGACATACTGCCCTTCTTTAACACTCACTTGACTGAGCTGACCAGATTCTGGCGCCGTGATGATAGTATTGTCTAGATTAATCTGTGCTTGCTTTACACCAGCTTCAGCGCTTTTTATGTTCGCGTCCAGTGAGGAGCGGCTACCGCTGGTTTTATCACGGTTTTGACGAGCGGCTTGCAAATTGGCTTCCGCCTGTTGCACACTTGCCTGCGCCTGAGCGAGTTGGGCTTTGATATGAGCCACTTCCGCTTTTGAGACAGCACCAATAGCATCTAAACCTTGATAGCGATTCACGTCCTCACGCGCGCTTTCCACGTTGATTTTGGCACTGTATAGATCCGCTTCTCGTGCTTCGATTTGTGCTTGGCTACTTTGCGTATCTTGAGTATTACTAGAACGATTGGTGAGTGCTACCTCTGTATCGGCCTGTGCTTGATCAAGCTGTTGCTGAAAGGTACGATCGTCTATTTTTATGAGTAAATCACCTTCTTTTACAGTGGCAAAATCTTGTACAGCTACTTCGGTCACATAACCTGACACTTGCGGACTGATAATGGTCGTTTGACCTTTCACAAAGGCGTTGTTTGTCTGCTGTATTGTCGGTGTAAAAGGAGGTAATTTCCACGCATACAAAATCAAGGTCACACCAATAATAATTAGTAGTATCAATAACCCCAAATTTAAATACGATTTTTTCTTGGGCGACCAGCCAGTTGAGTCAGGAATAGGCTCTTTGGGTGGCATGGGAGGCTCATTACCAGTTGGCGTATCATCCACATCAGATTTGTCCTGACTGCTAGAGCTTGGAGTTGGTTCTTGGTTGTTCTGAATGGAGTCCGTCGCAGTTTGCGTTGTACTAGTATCGGATTCTGTCTGCGATTTCACTGCTGGAGCGCCATCTGACGTTTGAGCTTTTTGAGTCAGATCATTGGATTTTTCTTGGCTCATGACGCTCTCCTGATTTTATTAAACATAGGCTTACAAGTTTTTAGTGCTGTAGAGTGAATAGATTGGGTCATTTGTTTTCACGCATTTTGGCAATCACCGCCAGTTCTTTGGCCAGTGGGTTACGTTTATGATAGCGATAATAGAAATAATTTATCAATAGAATAATGGTAGTGATAGTAGCAATGCTTGCCATCAAAAAGAATAGGTCATTGTATGCCGCGACAGTCGCCTGTTTTTGTATACCTTGTAAGACTTGGCTCATGGCTGCTACGTTGACTTGAGTGGCATCTGTTATTTGACTCGATAAAGTACGACTGGCACCAGCGACTTGTCCCATCAAAGCCGGGTCGCCCAAATTAAGTGAGCCGACCATATCTGCATAATGCGCTTGCGTACGAATCGTTGTGAAGGCTTGAATAGCGGCAGCACCTGCAAGCCCGCCGACCGTTTGAGATATCCCAAAAATAACAGAAAAACTAATAATATAGGCAGGGCCACTAGCGATAGCGCGTAAAAACCCTTCAAAAACCAGCGGTCCCATGAAGTATATAGCCGCAAATGCAATCAAAGACTGACTAAGATAAAACATATAAGGCGCTGAATTAATAGACACACTTGTATCCATCCAGGACCCTATAGCAATTAATGCCACTGCAAAGATAACGGGACGGCGTAAATCCATCGCATCAGTGCTAAAAATACTAATGATTAATGCCAAGGCACTGGCGGATAGTATGACCGCATAAAACGTAATCAGCTGATCGTTACCATAACCAAGACTGGCAAGCAATCCTGCCGCGCCGACATTCTGCTCAGACAGCAAAATACGCATCACAGCACCAGTAATCATAAAAGCAATGATGTTGCGACTACGCATCCAGCGAACTTGCAACATAGGGTTTTTGCGATGCGTTTCAATCCACAGTGCTATGCTAATATTGACGGCGGCAATAATGAGTGAATAAATTAGCCAAGGCGTTGTCCACCACTGAATGCGGCCCTGTACTAAGAATACAGCCAACGCAGCAAGACCACTGGCAAAAAAAGCAAAGCTTAAAAAATCGAGTTTTTCGAAGACTTTTTCGGTATTACCAGGTGGCAATTCTAAAATATTAATTAACCCAAAACAGATCAATGCCAAACCAAATTGAAATAAGAATAAGTTTTCAAGCTGACCGTCGATAGCGAGATAGGGCGAGATAATTCGTGATAATGGGATACCAAATTGCACCAAGCCAAAACCCAATATCAAACCGCTGGTGCGTTTGACCGTAGGCATGCCTTGCAAACAATAGAATAAACCTAGGATGGTCATACCACTAGCGACCATACCACTTAACCCTCTAGCAATAATCTCTAGATAGTAAGCATCAATTTGAATGTTAATCGCATCCAAGAAGTGACTGTTGACGAACCACTGTAAGCTTGTGGCTGCTAATAGAAAAAACAGGGTGATTTTGCTAAAGAGCGACATGCCAAACTGCTGGCGAATTTTATATAACAAAACAGTGATACAAGCATTCGTCATATTATAACTGACAGATATCCAACCACCTTCGACCGGCGTTAGACCCATTTCCCCTTGGATTTGCGTCAAATTCGCCACCAATAAACCGTTCTGAAAGCTGGCAGTCAGACCAATAAAAATTCCGATAAGTAGATAGAATAATTTACGGCGTGCAGGATGGTCAGGATTGGCTGGAGAGCCAACCATCAATGGTTGTTCATGCGGCTTAAATTGATATTCAGTATTCATGAGCGTACGACGATGTTTGTAAGAGAGTAAATGACATGGGGCAGCGCCCAGACAAAAACTGTACCTATTGGATGGGTATTAATTGAGATACACGCTATAGTTAATCCTGAATAAAAAGAACACAGACATTACAGCGTGCTACAGGTATAAATTTTTCTTGCGTGCTGCTATTACAGAGACTGCGCAAAATTCATCCCAGTCGCACTGTATTTATTTTATAGTGGATCGACAATATTCAATATATAAGACAAAAATATAACTTAAAAATAGCGGGCAAGATTTTATCATAACTTCTATCAGGCGTTTGTCATATACACGTAACGCGCTATGCTGTTTTTAACTTATGTTCAAATATTACCGTACGCCCATTTATAGATAATGGACATACAGTTGAATCAAAAATAAGAACAGCTCTTTACAGAACTGTTCTTATGTCATAAAAAATTAAGTAATGGCGTTAAAACAGTCTGTTAGATCGACTCATCATAATTTGCTTCCAAACGCATGGTACGCTGATAGCTATCAAGGCTAGCCAGTTGTAAGGCATATTGTTTTATAGACGGGTAGTCTTCTAACATCTCGCGCTTGGCAAGCATAATCAAGTCAAAAGACAACATAAAGTCAGCCCCACTTAATCTATTGCCAACGATAAAGGCCTTATCAGCCACTTCATCATTCAAATAGCTTAGCAGTTTGTGTTTCTCTTCGGCAATATAATTATCCAAAAACTCATTATCGTTAATACCTGCCTTTTTGGTAAATAGTTCAAGTAATAACGGCAACATAAGCGAGCTTTCTGCAAAATGAATCCACTGCAAATAAGTCCCATAATCTGTACTATCTATAGAAGGACGCAAATGCTCTGGCGCAAATCGTTCAATTAATAGCTCAGTAATAGCCCCTGACTCAGTATAAAGTTGGCCATCCATTTCAATAACCGGAGACTTACCAAGTGGATGTACCGCTTTTAGACTCTCTGGTGCCAAATGGGTTTTAGCATCGCGTTGATGACTAATGACCGTATAAGACACGCCAAGTTCTTCTAGAAGCCATAGGATGCGTAACGAGCGTGATTGATTGAGATGATGTAAGCGAATCATGGTAGTGGCCTTTTTGTGTGGTTTATTATGTTCACCTTAGAGCTTTATATTAGCCCTTCAATTTGGCCATCAATCGCTTGGCTGTTTCTTCTGATGACGCTGGGTTTTGCCCTGTAATCAACAAGCCATCTTCGACAACAAATGATTCCCAATCCGCAGCTTTTTCATAGTGACCGCCATTGTCTTTTAAAGCATCTTCTACTAAGAAGGGTACGACATCTGTCAGACTAACGGCTTCTTCTTCTGAGTTAGAAAACCCAGTGACTGTTTTGCCTTTAACCAGATACTCACCATCAATCTTGACATTTTTTAGAGCAGCAGGAGAGTGGCAAACAAAAGCCACTGGCTTGTCTTGCGTCACAAACGTTTCAATCAAATTGATGGAGTTTTTATCGACGGCTAAATCCCATAATGGGCCATGACCGCCTGGATAAAAGACAGAATCAAAATCTTCTGCTTTCATATCAGCAAGTTTTTCAGTATTCGCAAGATGTTCTTGTGCTTTTGCGTCTTCTTTAAAACGTTTGGTATCTTTTGTCTGTGCATCCGCTGTATCGCTACTAGGATCAAGTGGTGGCTGACCACCTGCAGGAGAGGCTAGCGTTACGTTCACACCAGCGTCAATAAAAGCATAGTAAGGAGCGGCAAATTCTTCTAACCAAAAACCCGTTTTCTTACCTGTGTCACCCAGACGATCGTGTGAAGTTAGTACCATTAAAATGTTCATAAGTATCCTTAGTTATTATTGATGTTTGATCGAGGTTCATAGTTAACCAAGCACTAATTGCTATACTGTTTAAAGGTATAATGATTAGTACTTAGTTATTGAATGAATCGTTATCCAGTTACTTGTCTATTTGTCATTGCTTATCTATTTATCATTCATAGTATTCATGCAACGTAGACATTTTGCAGTAGCAATATGAGTAAACTATGTTGTTAAGTGGTTATTACTACTCATCTAATGTTAACTAATAAAAGAGTATTAGTTGACGTCAGCGACTTTAACCACTGTTTTGCCAAAGTTGTCACCGTTTAGCATGCGGACGAAAGCATCAGGTGCATGGTCTAAGCCTTCAGCGATATACTCTTTGGTTTTGACATCACCTGATTTTACCCATTTGCTCATGGTTTCTAAGAATTCAGGATAGTGATCTCCATATTCTTCAAAAATAATAAACCCTTTAATCGTTAAGCGACGACTCAGGATAAGTCCTGTCAACATGCTCAAACGATCTTTACCTTCAGGCAAGTCCGTCGCATTGTATTGAGCGACTAGACCACAGACTGGAATACGAGCATGAGCATTCAAGAGGGGCATTACGGCATCAAACACATGACCGCCGACATTTTCGTAGTAGATATCGATACCATCTGGACACGCCGCTTTTAGTTGCTCAGCAAAATCATCAGCTTTGTGGTCGATACAGATATCAAAACCAAGCTCATTAACTGCGAAATCACACTTTTCTTTACCGCCAGCGACACCCACTGTACGCGTGCCGTATTGTTTACCCACTTGCCCGACAGTAGCGCCAACTGGACCAGTTGCGGCTGCAACCACCAACGTTTCGCCTTTTTGTGGTTTACCGATATCAGTCAAACCCATATAACCCGTAAACCCTGGCATACCTAATACGCCCAAGCCATAAGAGGGGTTTTTCATATCTTTATCAAGCTTTAGGACACCTTCGCCATTGCTAACGCTATAATCTTGCCAGCCTGAGTTTGAGACCACCAAGTCACCGACAGCGAATTTATCTATATTAGATTCAACGACTTGGGCAACCGTTCCACCCATAATGACATCACCCACTGCTAAGGGATCTGCATAGCTTTTTGCATCGCTCATACGTCCACGCATATACGGATCTAATGATAAATAAACGGTGCGTAATAGCATCTCATTGTCGTTAGGCGAGGGAATATCGCTAGTCACTAAATCAAAGTTTTCAGCCTTCGGCTCACCTTGAGGGCGGCTGGCAAGTTTGATTTGACGATTTGTATTTTGGTTTTGTTGCTTATCAAAGCTCATTTTAATAATCCTTTTTTTATTTATAAATATTAGTGTTCGTTGTTAAAGGAGTAACTACTCAGTGCTGAGTAGTTACTTTAAAATCAAAAAGATATATTTTTATTATTATGGTATTTCTAATTAAGACGCTTTACTAGTAACCGCACGTTGCAAAATACGGCGTGAGACATCTAAGTCATTCTTGCCATGCTCACCCAGTTTTACCATTTTATGCGCTTCAAGCTGTTTAACGATTGGGTCGATTGCTTCTTCTGTTAAATCAACATCTTCTAAGCTGACTGGTAAACCAAGATCGCGGAAGAAGTTTTCGGTATAAACAATGGCCGTCTCAATGATAGTGTCATCATTTTGATCTGTATCGGTAATGTCCCATACGTTACGGGCATACTGAAGCAGCTTTTCTTTTTTGCTTTCTTTAAGCTCACGCATGACGGATGGCAGCACGATGGTCAAGGTACGAGCATGATCAATGCTATGCAATGAGGTCAGTTCGTGGCCAATCATATGGGTTGTCCAATCTTGTGGAACACCTGTACCGATGAGGCCGTTCAGTGCCATCGTAGCTGTCCACATGATGTTCTTACGAGTCTCTAGGTTATTTGGCTCTTGCTTCACCACCAAACCTTCTGCAATAAGAATTTTAAGTAAGCTCTCAGCAAATGCGTCTTGAACCTTAGCGTTCACTGGATACGTTAAGTATTGCTCCATTACATGAACAAAAGCATCAGCAACACCGTTCATGACTTGACGCTCAGGTAGAGTCAATGTCTTGATAGGGTCTAAAATCGAAAATTTAGGAAAGGCCAATGGATTGCCAAATGGCAGTTTTGCTTGGCGTTCACTATAGTTGATAACGCCACCTGAGTTCATTTCAGAGCCAGTCGCTGGTATCGTCAAAACCGCGCCCAGATCAATAGCAGAATCAAGATTTTTGCAATAGCTGATTAAGGCATCCCACGCTTGGTCACGTGAAACAGTGCCGTCTTCTTCAGTTAAAGAGGCAACCAAGGCAACAAACTTACTACCGTCAAGTACTGAACCGCCACCGACTGCCAAGATAAAGTCGATGTTATGCTCATTCACCATGTCTGCTGCTTTTAGTAGTGTCGTAAATTCTGGGTTGGCTTCGATACCACCAAACTCAAATATGTCACGTGACCCACTTGCTGCCAAAGCTTCTTTTACTTCATCCAGCGTACCAGTACGCTGCGCTGAACCACCACCATAAGTGATTAGTACACGTGCATCTGTAGGTACTAATTCTGATAACTGAGTGATTTGACCTTCACCAAAGACGATACGGACGGGATTGTAATATTGAAAGTTGTTCATAAAATTCCTAAACGTTATTAGATATTTATTAAATATAAATTGTATAAAGATGACGGTAGCTTATTTGCCAATCCGTTTATTGCATCTGCGGCCATTGTACATTAATTAGACCGGTCGTCTAGTAAATTTACAAAACTCTCTAATAATGCAAATCTTCTGCCAAAGGATATTTTTATAGACGTGGTCTAAAATGACAGAATCAACGGCCCATTTGTGTGGTCGTCATCTGCCAAACTTCTGCGAGTGGGGTGTTAGTCTGACTGGTTTTAGCAATTAGGCTGGCACCTAACCAAGCAAAATACCAGCGTTTGGCCATACTCTCAGCAGCCACATTATCAAAACGGGGGACTGAGTTATCAGCCCATCCAGCTTTGATCTGTTCGGCCAGCCAATTGATGATTTGTTGATAACCAGCATTTAGGGCGAGACGCATAGACTCAGACATGTCTGCTACCTCAGCACTGAGCTTAACGACCAAGCATTTTCCATGATCACAGCCGTTTTGCTGAGTGTCATACCAGTTCTGAAAATAGTTGTATAGCTTCTGCTGAGCGCTAACATCTTGATCTGCGATGGTATCTAAGCGCTCTTTATAATGCACAAAATAATTACTGATAATGGCTTCACCAAAAGTCTCCTTTGAGGCAAAGTAATGATAGAACGAGCCTTTAGGAATGCCTGCTGTGTCTAGTATCTGCTTGATACCAACAGCGGTAAATCCTTTTTTAGCAATAAGTTGATAGCCTATATCTAACAAATGGGTTTTGGTGTCTGGCGGGGTATTCGTCGAGTTAACAGACATAATAGTCATGTGCTCCTAAGATTAAATAAGTGGTATGAATGGATAAGTGTCATCAGTAAAAGTTAAACGAGGTTAAATAGGGCAGTACGCTTCACTTGTTTTTATCGAACGTTATGTTGTGAAGTTACGTTTTTTCAACAAGACTTAATGACCACATATGCTCATTCTTATTAAGTTTATGGTAGCATTAGACCAGTCGTCTAGCAAGTATATGTTTTAAAGAACGTTGCTAGATGTTACTCACTGTTATAAGTTTGCTGCGAGTGTAGAGCATTATTGATAAATGAGCACCCATAAATAAATAATCACTTATACACAAGAATAATGTGGCGCTGGAATGATGTATTGTAAACCTGTCGCCAACTATTTTTACTCCAGTAGATGTTACTCAATATGACAACCACAACTATAAAATACCTAGGATAAATTATGTCAACCGATACCAATAATACCCAACCTAATGTCTATCAAGATTTTCATTTGCAATATATCGCAGGCGAATGGCAAAGCGGACAAGACGATAGTGTCAACACCAATACCAATCCCTATAATGGCGACACGCTAGTAGAAATCCAGCAAGCGACAAGCGAGCAGCTTGATGAAGCCTATCAAGCAGCCACTCTGGCTCAAAAAGAGTGGGCGCAAACAACCCCAGCTGAGCGTTCTGCTGTTCTGTATAAAGTCGTCAGTATCTTTGATCAGCGCCAAGACGAGATCGTTGATTGGCTCATTAGAGAATCGGGTAGTACTCGTATTAAAGCCATGGTAGAGTTCAGTAGTGCACGAGCCATTACGCTTGAAGCAGCCAGTTTTCCAAGCCGTGTACATGGTGAGATTCGCCCTTCTAATACAGCAGGTAAAGAAAACTTTATTTATCGTGAGCCAATTGGGGTAGTGGCTGTGATTAGCCCGTGGAATTTCCCATTGCATCTGACACAGCGCTCTATCGCACCAGCGTTGGCCCTTGGTAATGCTGTGGTATTAAAGCCTGCAAGTGATACACCCATTACAGGCGGTTTATTATTGGCAAAAATATTTGAAGAGGCGGGTCTGCCTAAAGGGCTGCTGAATGTTGTGGTTGGCGCGGGTAGTGAAATTGGTGATGCTATTGTTACGCATGATATTCCAAGCTTTGTCTCATTCACAGGTTCTACCTCAGTCGGTAAACACATTGGCGAGCTTGCAAGCGGCGGCGACTATATCAAGCAAGTGGCGCTTGAGCTGGGTGGCAATAGTCCATTTGTTGTCCTAAAAGATGCCGATATTGAGCAAGCAGTCAAAGCTGCCGCTTTTGGTAAATTCTTGCATCAAGGTCAAATCTGTATCGCTATTAACCGTATTATCGTAGAAGACGACATTTATGACGAGTTTGTAGAGCGCTTTTTGGCTCATGTAAAGACACTGAATGTTGGCGATCCTAGCAAACAGAACACGGCAGTCGGTCCAATTATTAATGAAAAACAAGTCAAATCACTCACAGATAAAATTGCTAAAGCTCAAGAAGAGGGGGCTACGATGTTATTGAGTGGTGAGATTAAAGGTCAAGTGGTACCGCCACATATATTCACAGAAGTGACGCGCGAGATGGACTTGTCATGCAACGAAGTGTTTGGACCATTGGTCGGTATCATTCGTGCCAAAGATGAAGAGGATGCGTTGTCGATAGCCAATGACTCAATGTATGGCTTGTCTAGTGCCGTCTTTACTACAGACATGCAAAAAGGATTGCGTTTTGCCCGTGGTATCAGAGCAGGTATGACTCATATCAATGATATTTCAGTAAATGATGAAAGCAATGTACCATTTGGTGGTGAAAAGAACTCAGGTATTGGTCGCTTCAATGGTGAGTGGGTACTAGAAGAGTTTACTCGAACGCATTGGATATCAATGCAGCACAAACCACGTGATTATGCATTTTAATAACGGATGACTCTGCTAAGCATCAAGCCAGACACAAAAAAGACCGCCTTAGTAGCGGTCTTTTTTTATGGGGAAAATTATTACCTAGCATGGAAACCAAGCAAGCCCTCAATTTCTTCCATGCTCATTCGTCTAACCAGCGCTTGCTCCTCTACAGATAAGCGATTGGTATGCTCTTTAATCATTTTATAGAGACTACGAGCAATTTCGGAGGTTGAGGCATAATACATTTGCGGTTGCTCTTTTGTCAGTATGATCAAGAAGCGGTTGATAAGCTGACGTTTTTCGTCTGAGGCATTTTTTTCAGTCATACCATATTCTCCTAGGGGTTAACTATTTAAGCAGTCATGCTCATGAGAGTCAATGCACATAAGTGGTTTTTAAAATTCTGGGTCTTATCCAATTAATATTTTGAGCACACCGTATTCGAATATCAAACATGACATTGACAGTATATGATATTTTGAAGCTTTAAAAATACTGTTGAAAATGAAGGATTGTGATTTATTCATCATATCTAAATACTAAGAGGCTTAACACATGCCAAATCAGTCATTGACGTCAAATATTACGCTGGTTTTATTTCATAATGACCTGCGAGTTACAGACAATGCCACGTTATCAAAAGCGGCTCATCTGTCCAGTAACGGACAGTTATTGCTCGTTTATGCACCATCATTGACCGATACATTGGACAAAAAAGTTAGCCAGCAGGTTTATCACTATGACTCTATGGGTCAGGCGCGCCAGCGATTTTTGTCTGAGAGTTTGGCAGCTTTAGATGCGTCACTCATGCAACTTGGCAATAAATTGCTGTATTTGCAAAACAACGTGGCGACATCAGACACGTTTACCCAGTTGAATGAGCTTATTCAGCAGCAAAGTGTCACAGATATCTGTGTCAGTCAAACGGCAGATTATAACCAAAACCAAGTCTACAAATGCTTGCAGGAGCAAAACCCACAAGTATGCTGGCATGTACAAACCACTGCCACGTTGTTTGATAAATTGCCACTCGATGAGTTGCCCAAAAGCTTTACCGCCTTTCGCAAAAAAATTGAATCAAATTATGATTTATTGCAGGTAAAAGAAGATATTGTGACTTGTCCAACGCCCAAGTCCCTGTCGCCAATGCCTGAAAATTTGCGAGACAGCCATGGATACTTTTTTGCAGCACAAGCGTTCAATGAGCCATCACAGCAACCACCTGATTGGAAAGGTGGAGAGAAGAGCGGTTTAGAGCATCTAGATGCTTATTTTGATTCCGATGCGCCGAGTATTTACAAAACCACGCGAAATGCGCTTGATGACTGGACGCATTCCACCAAGCTTTCGGCATGGTTGGCCAATGGCTCACTGTCTGTAAACATGGTATTGAATCGTCTGCGTCGTTATGAGCGCGATACCATTGCGAATGAGTCTACTTATTGGATATGGTTTGAGCTGCTGTGGCGTGAGTATTTTTATTGGTATGCTATTGCCCATCAACAAAAGCTGTTTTGGTTTAAAGGCATTGCGCAACACTTACCACCGACCCAGTTTGATCACAAGCGTTTGGCGCAGTGGAGAAATGGAACCACGCAATATCCTATCGTCAATGCGTGTATGAATCAGCTAAAAAGTACAGGATACATCTCGAACCGCGGTAGACAGTTAGTGGCTAGCTGTTTGATTCATGAGCTGGGTTTAGACTGGCGTTACGGTGCGATTTACTTTGAACAACAGCTGATCGATTATGATGTCGCCAGCAATTGGGGTAATTGGCAGTACTTGGCTGGGGTTGGCGCTGATCCGAGAGGATGCAGGCAATTTAATCTCAACAAACAGACCCAGCAATATGATCCAAATGGCGAGTTTATTCGTAAATGGCAAGGTGAGGTGTAGTCAATTTACCATGCCATGAATACAAGACAGTATTTTATAAAAATAGGGCAACCATATTGGCAACCCTTTTATATATTTCTACACGTTCAAGACAGATTGCTAACTAAATATTTTCTAACTTTGGACGTGCTTTATTGATAGCCTTTAATAAAGATTTTTTAAACTCGCCCTTATGAAAGGTCACCAAATGTGAATGTGCGGCGCAAAAATGACGAACATCTTGCCACTCATGGGCCAAATTAGTCGCCCAATCGCAATACTGCTGACCAGCGTTTGGTTTGTCTTTTAACGCTTTTTTGGTCGTAGGATGCAGCATTAATTCAGGCAATATGGCCTCTAAGGCTTTGATCGGTGGGCTTATAAAAGTGTCATCGACATGTAAGCTTTTGCTGGCAGGATGGTAGGCCAACAAAGAGCCTGCATGAATCATCTCATTGGACGAGATATAATCAATACCTCTTACTATCGAGAACTCAAGCTCGGGGTAGCGCTGAGCCACTGCCTCACTTTCGACCAAATCTTCGGCCCATTGGACTTCAGGTACTTTTGTATGATGACGACTACTGCCATAGAAGATGGCTTGCGGAAAATCCTTTGCCATTTGTGCACAGTACACCGTATGAAAGGGATGTAAATTGAGCACCGCTTCCACTTTTTGACCGTTATCAGTCAGTGCCATGACCTTATCTCGAACGTCACCAGTGAGCGTATAACTGTCTAAAAAGATAAAGTGCCCTGATGCTAATTGAATAAGTGAGCATTGCGCGCCAATATTTAAGATACCACCAACGCGAAACGATCCACGTATATTCCAAAACCCTGCATCTAAATCGTATATTTTGTCTGACATTGTTGTTTCTTCTTAGGTAATGTTTGAAAAGAGTTGCTTAAAGTATGAGTAAGTCTCAATAGACAATAAATATCGTTCTTACCTTAAGTGTTATTTTATAATCTATCGTGATTGAAGCTCAGAACGAGCCGCGTTAATAGCAGACAGCAGTGCTGATTCAAATCTACCTTCGCCAAACTCCACCAGACCCGAGTGTGCACCGCAAAAGTATCGAGCGTCACGCCATGCGTGCGCAAGGTTCGTTGCCCAATCGCAATATTGCTCGCTTGCCGTAGCTTCATCGATTAGCGCTTGCTTGGTTGTGGGATGTAAACCCAAACTGAAACAATTTAGAAGGTGGAATCTCAAAGGTGTCATTAATATAGAGACTTTGGCTGGCGGGATGATAGACCAATAAAGAGCTTGCATGAACGTTTTCATTAGGCGAAATGTAATAGATGCCTTTAGGAAGTGAGAATTCAAGTTCGGTATAGCGTGTTGTCACAGTATCGCTTTCGACTAAATCCTCAGACCAGCTCACATCTGGTACTTGCTTATGATGACGACTACTGCCATAAAAGATGGCTTGCGGAAAGTCTTTAGCCATTTGCGCGCAGTAGATGGTATGAAACGGATGAACGTTTAACACCGCCTCAACATCTCGTCCATCGTTGGTCAGTGCCATGACTTGCTGTCGAACCTCACCCGTTAGCGTATAACTGTCCAAAAAAATAAATCTTCCTGAGGCCAGTTTTATCAGAGCAGATTGCACCCCGATGTCCATTATGCCGTTTTTAATAAAGGATCCTCGTATGCTCCAAAATCCTTGGCCTAAATCATAAATTTCATCGGTCATAAAACTGGTTCCTCAATACTGGGTTTCTCAAATTATTCATTATTGTCGTTATAAATATTATGGTTACGAAATTGTAGCTATGAACACTGCTGAGAGTGTTTAAGACTCTACGAGTATGATTTTTTAAAGACGCAATGTCTGTAATAAAAAAGATAGAAACAATGTAGATGTGTAAAAACAAAACGAACGATATACTGAACCTTGCGCTTATTATTCGCTATGATAGTCAAAATTAGCTGGACTTTGCCACTGTACGATTGCTACAAGTCTTACTCTTATTGTCTCATTTCTATTACCCACGTCTCTCTAGCCTTTGCTAAAAGGCGTCTAATACAGTCAGCCCTATTTTGAATAATCATATACAAAACCATGTGACAGATCACAGTCAGCCAAACCAAAAGATTGATGCGATGAATAAAAAAACACCTACCATACCTGCCAGTCAGCTACCATTTAATTCGCCCTCGTGGGTCTTAAAATTGACGATTGGTCTGATTGGGATGTTTGCTTTTTTACAAGTTTATTCTATTCAGGCTATTTTGCCGGTATTGATGATGGATTTGTCAGCAAGTGAAGTGCAGGCAGGAATGGTGGTCGGCGCAACCGTGCTAGCGATTGCTATTATGTCACCGTTTTTGGGTATGCTCTCTGATGCGGTAGGGCGCAAATCATTTATCGTCGGTGCGTTATTATTTTTAGCCATACCGACGGCTTTGATTGCGCAAAGTCCTAGTATCGGTTGGATGGGTATGTGGCGTTTTTTGCAAGGCTTGTCCGTACCAGGTATTACAGTTGTGACCATTGCTTATATTGGTGAGGAGTTTGAGGGACGGGCTCTGACAGAGTTGATGTCATTTTATGTGTCAGGATCAGTGCTTGGTGGCTTTATGGGCCGGTTTTTACTTGGGCACTTGCACGAGATGATCGGCTGGCGCTATGGCTATTATGTGATGGCTGGTATGACGCTGATAGGTGCCTTGTGGGTTATTAAGATGTTGCCATCGTCTCGTCGTTTTGTGGCCAATCCAAACTTTCGCTCAGCCATACAGACATTAGGCGAGCATGTGACCAATCGCTATGTTGTGACTGCCTGCTTGCTGGGTGCTTGTGTCTTATTTTCTCTTGTAGGGTGTTTTACTTTTATCAATCTGCATCTTGCCAAATCACCTTATGAGTTGAGCACGGGCGCGCTTGCCAACATCTTTGCGGTATATCTGATAGGCGTGATTATCACACCGTTGTCAACCAAGCTACTCAGGCGGTTTGGTTCAGCAAGGACAGTCAGAGTTGCTGTTCTGGTGTCGATGGCTGGCGTGTTGTTGACGCTTGTTACGCCTTTGTGGGGTATCATTATAGGGCTGGCTGTGATGTCGTCGGGGGTATTTATCACGCAGTCAGCGACTATTAGCTACATCGCTGTCAATGTCAAAAAGGGACGCTCATTAGCATCGGGCCTATATTATATGGGGTACTACGCGGGCGGAACGTTAGGTGCTTGGCTGGGCGGTCTGGTTTATGCACGAGGGCAGTGGTCACTCACGGTATGTCTGCTGCTGTTCGTGCAAGTGTTGGCATTGCTTATGGCAAGTTTTGGTATGATCAAAACCAAGTCACCTGCTCCTTAAATGCCTACCTTAATAGAAACTGGCCCGTTCTACATTGGCTTTGTGATACTTACTCAAGGTTGCTTTACATAACGCTGATTTTTTCTTATTATCGATAGAGATACGATTAATTTTATTGATAGTTCAAGCAGCTATTGTCAAAAAAGACTTGCTTTTTAAAACAATGATCGTTGTATTGCTGTTCGGATTTATACTTATAATAATTTATACATATGACCAACAAGGAAGTCAGATTTATGTCAAATATTTACCAGAGTGCACCGTCTGCCTATGATTATCCATTATTGGTAAAACAACTATTAAACCGCGCCAAAACGGTATCGCAAGAGCAAGAAATTATTTATGCAGACAAAAAGCGCTTTACTTATAAAGACTTGTTTAGTCGTATCAACCGTTTAGCCAATGTATTGGCTGGGCTGAATCTTGATGCAGGTGACGTAATCGCTGTCATGGATTGGGACAGTCACCGCTACCTTGAGTCCTACTTTGCTGTGCCTATGTCACAGTATATCTTGCAGACGGTTAACATACGTCTATCACCAGAAAAAGTCCTCTATACCATCAATCATGCTAAGCCCAAGGTATTGCTGCTCAATTCTGAGTTTGCACCATTAGTCAAAGATTATCAGTTCGAAAATTCTAGCATTGAGCATATTATTTGGTTAGATGATAATGGGGTAACGTTTGAAGGGGTTTTTGGCGGCAACCAAAATCGAGTTATAGGTGAGTATGAATCATTAATAGACGCCGCTGATAGTGATTTTGATTTTCCAGATTTTGATGAAAACACCATCGCAACCACCTTTTATACCTCAGGTACGACAGGAGATCCAAAAGGGGTGTTTTTTAGTCATCGTCAATTGGTATTGCATAGCTTAGCTGAAGCAGCAACGCTTGGTATGCTGCCCAACAAACAAGGTGTCAGCTATGGGGATGTTTACATGCCACTGACACCGATGTTTCATGTACATGCATGGGGCTTTCCATTTACAGCCACGATGGTTGGGCTAAAGCAAGTCTATCCGGGGCGTTATGCGCCTGATGCTCTAATGGACTTAATTATTAATGAAAAGGTAAGTATTACCCATTGCGTACCGACGATCTTACAGATGATACTCAAAGAAGCGCAGGATCGTAATGCCAGTTTTAATGGTCTTAAGATGATCATTGGTGGGTCAAGATTGACAGAAGGCTTGGCAAAAACTGCTATGGCACAAGGTATCGAGGTGTATACAGGCTACGGTATGTCAGAGACAGCGCCGCTCATTAGTTTGACAGAGTTCAGTTTAAATGAACCTGAGATGACAGAAGAAGAGGATATTGCTCGTCGCTGTATGACAGGTAAGCCTGTTTTGATGGTTGATGCTCAGGTATGGGGTGAGAACAACCAATCGGTAGGCGTGGGTAAGGACAACACTGGTGAGCTTGTATTACGTGCCCCTTGGCTGACTCAAAGCTATTTAAAAAATGAAGATGCAGGTAAAGAGCTGTGGGAAAATGGCTATATGCATACCCAAGACATCGCCTACATACGACCAGACGGTTATATGAGAATCACTGATCGTTTAAAAGATGTGATCAAATCAGGCGGTGAGTGGATTTCATCGCTTGAGATTGAAACGATTTTATCCCTTCATCCAGCGGTCGGTGATGTGTCTGTCATTGGGATTCCCGATAAGCAGTGGGGTGAGCGTCCATTGGCGTTAATTGTACTTAAGCCTGCGTGCCAAGATACCAGTGCTGAAGATATTAGAGCGATTGCTGAGAAAGCGGTTGAGCGTGGCATGATCCCTAAATACGGCGTACCAAATCAGTTCAAATTTGTGGATGAATTGCCAAAAACCTCAGTAGGCAAACATGACAAGAAGGTCATGCGTGAGATGTACACAAAACCCGTTGAAAAATAATGATCTTAAATTGTCTACTGCTCAGACGTTTGCTCTTATTAATATAGACTAAAGTACACGCTTAACAGTTGACCTTTACAAATTGCTCTGTTACATTTTAAACCGATACATATTGTATCGGTTTTTTATTTTGGCAAGGAAAGCCAGTTTTATATTATATTGTTATCTAATAAAATCGCATTACTATCGTTTATGCTAAGGACAGCCATTATGAGCGAGCACGCCACCAATCCAAATATTAATCATATTTCTCAAGCATCATCCACTACTATCTCAACCTTTACTGACATATATCAGGCCTCAATCAGTGATCGTGAGCAATTTTGGGCTAAGCAAGCAGAGCGCATTTATTGGCATAAAGAACCTGAGCAGATTTTGGATGATAGTAAGTTGCCCTTTGCCAAATGGTTTGTCGGTGGTGAAACCAATCTTTGTTATAACTGCGTGGATCGTCATCTGGAACAACGCGCAGAACAAGATGCCTTCATTTGGCTATCGTCAGAGATCAATCAAGAATTGATAGAAACCTTTCCAGGCGTTGTCAACGCCTTCAAAGACTTGGGCAATAATGTAGAGTTTTATACTGACTATACCAAGCGTCGCCTGACCTATAATGATTTGTATAAAGAAGTCAATTATTTCGCTGATGTGCTACAGCGTTATGGTATTGAGAAAGGCGATCGTGTCATCATTTACATGCCGATGATTTTGGAAGCCGCTTACGCCATGCTGGCGTGCGCTCGTATCGGTGCGGTGCATTCGGTCGTATTTGGGGGATTTGCCGCCCATAATTTGGCGATACGCATGAATGATGCTGACGCAAAAATGGTCATCACAGTAGATGCAGGCTTGCGCGGTGGTAAGGTCATCAATTATAAAAACTTGGTCAATCAAGGGGTTGAGCAAGCAACCAAAAAACCTGAGCATGTGCTAGTGGTAAATCGAGGCGTGTTGCCTTTTCAGCCGCAAGACATCGATGTGGATTATGCGACGGAACGTCGCTATAGTTGTGAGGCAAATGCAATAGTAGCACCTGTCTGGCTTGAGTCAAACACGCCATCGTATTTGCTGTACACCTCTGGCACCACGGGTACGCCCAAAGGTGTGCAGCGTGATACAGGCGGTCATGCCGTCGCACTCACTACCTCAATAGATTATATCTACGATGGCAAAGCGGGCGAAACCTTTTGGGCGATATCGGATATCGGCTGGGCGGTTGGACACTCTTATACGATATATGCACCATTGCTTGCGGGTATGACTAGTATTATGTATGAAGGCTTACCACATCGCCCAAACCCGGGTATTTGGTGGCGTATTGTCGAGGCCAACAAGGTCAATATTTTGTTTACTGCGCCCACAGGGGTGCGTATGCTCAAAAAACAAGATGAAACGTGGATGACTCGCTATGATGTATCAAGTGTCAAATCATTCTTTTTGGCAGGCGAGCCACTTGATGAATCTACCGCCAATTGGCTCAGCAAGCATTTGGGTGTCCCTATTTTAGACCATTACTGGCAGACAGAGTCGGGTTGGCCAATCTTGAGCAATACGCCCAAATTCGATGATAAGCAGCACAAACAAGGCTCACCTGGTTATCCAATGTATGGATATGATGCGCAAGTTATTAATGAAGAAACAGGGAAACCTTGCGCGGCGGGTGAAAAAGGCCTGTTAGCCATTAAAGCGCCTTTGCCACCAGGTTGTCTCACAACGGTATGGGGCAATGATGAGCGTTTTATCAGTAGCTATTTTGGCTTATTTGACGGCCAGCAATACTCTACCTCAGACTATGCGGTCACGGATGAAGATGGTTATTTCTATATTCTAGGACGTACTGATGATGTGATTAACGTAGCAGGTCACCGTATAGGCACGCAAGAAATTGAGGAAGCCATTAGTAGTCATCCTGAAATGGCAGAGTGCGCCGTCGTGGGCATCCAAGATCAATTGAAGGGTGAGTTGCCTATTGCGTTTTGTGTACTAAAAGATCACGAGCAAGTAGCAACCACTGAAAATCGGTTTCGCCTTGAGCAACAAGTGATCGGTGCGGTTATCAAGTCATTGGGCGGTATCGCGCGTCCAGCAGCAATTTATTTTCCGCAAGCCCTACCAAAGACCCGTTCTGGCAAAATATTACGCCGAGCTATTCGGGCATTAGCAGAAAACAAGGACACAGGAGACATGTCAACGCTTGATAATCCAGCAGCGATTGATGCCATCAAACAATCTATGAAAGAATACTAGCGCTCTCATTCAGACAAGATTTATGACAGAGTATGGATGTAAAATTACAGGCTCATGAAAAATCATGGGCTTTTTTATTGCTTATCTTCTCAAACAAGCTAAAAATTCAACAAAGCGCTTGACCCTAAAATTGTTTTATTGTTATAGTCAATAACGATACAAAATAAATCATTTTAAATTATAGCTATTAAAAATTATCTCTTTTAGCGCTCTTTATAGATATAAAGACACCATAAATATAGCGACACTGTCGCAGTAGTCACATAAACAAGATAAGGATATCTTATGCACCACGTTCAGCAACTCATTAATGGTCAATTTACACAGTCTACTACTGATGAATGGATTGATATTACCGACCCCGCCACTCAAGAAGTCATCGCAAAAGTGCCACAATCCACAGATGATGAAATCAATCAGGCCGTTGCCGCTGCTCAAACAGCCTTTCAAACTTGGCGTAAAACACCGATTACCTCCCGCGCTCGTATCTTCTTAAAATATCAATCACTGATTCGTGAGCATATGGATGAGCTTGCAGAGATTTTAACCGCAGAACAAGGGAAAACTATTGCTGATGCCCGTGGCGATGTATTTCGTGGCTTAGAAGTGGTCGAACACGCAGCAGGTATTGCCAATTTGCAGATTGGTGATTTCGTCGAAAATGTCGCCTCTGGCGTAGACACTTATAGCATTTGGCAGCCGCTTGGCGTATGTGCGGGGATTACACCCTTTAACTTTCCTGCCATGATTCCGCTATGGATGTTTCCAATGGCGATTGCGACAGGTAATACCTTTATCCTAAAACCCTCTGAACAAGATCCGATGGTCACCATGCGCCTGATTGAACTTGCTGTAGAAGCGGGCGTCCCTGAAGGTGTGTTGAATGTGGTTCACGGTGGTAAAGCGACGGTTGATGCTATTTGCGATCACCCAGATATCAAAGCGGTGTCTTTTGTGGGTTCTACCAGCGTTGGTAAACATGTCTATGAGCGCGCGAGTAAATCAGGTAAGCGTGCGCAGTGTATGATGGGTGCTAAAAACCACGGGGTAATTTTACCTGACGCTAATAAAGAACAAACGCTCAATCAATTGGCAGGTGCTGCCTTTGGTGCTGCTGGTCAACGCTGCATGGCGTTGTCAGTGGTCGTGCTGGTTGGCGCAGCAGGTGAGTGGATTGATGATATCAAAGCCAAAGCGGAAGCCTTGGTCGTATCGGCTGGCAAGAATGATAAAGATTTAGGGCCTCTGATTTCACCTGCTGCAAAAGCGCGTGTTGAGCATTTGATTGGTACTGGTGTCGAAGAAGGCGCTAGCTTAATTCTTGATGGTCGCGGCATTACCGTTGAAGGGTTTGAAAAAGGCAACTTTGTCGGACCGACTATTTTTGACAATGTCACAAGCGATATGCAAATTTATCAGCAAGAAATTTTTGGTCCTGTACTGTGTATCATGCGTGCTGCTAGTTTGGATGAGGCGATAGAGCTGCTCAATGCCAATCCGCATGGCAATGGTACGGCCATCTTTACCCAGTCAGGTGCCGCCGCGCACAAATTTCAGCAAGACATCATGGTCGGTCAAATTGGTATTAACTTACCGATTCCTGTGCCACTACCCATGTTCTCATTCTCAGGTTCACGTGCAAGTAAGCTTGGCGATCTTGGTCCTTATGGTAAGCAAGCCGTACAGTTCTATACTCAGACGAAAACGGTGACGGCGCGATGGTTTGATGACGAAGCGAGTCGCGGTGTTAATACGACTATTTCGATATAGTCATTCACTATCGCTGCGGTGTGTTCATTGTTCTGCTTGTGGTTTTGCAGTAGCATACTTTTATCGCCATACTGCGTTTTTAATGAAATAATAAAACAAGAAGACAATGACACACTTAGCCTCATTCACCATATTTGCTATACATGCACAAGGATGACCATATGGATTTTTCACTCACTGATGATCAGATTGCCTTTCGCCAAACTGCGAGACAGTTTGCTCAAAAAGAGCTTAAGCCAAACGCAGCAGAATGGGATCGTACATCACATTTTCCTATTGATGTTATCAAAAAGTCAGGTGAGCTTGGCTTTTTGGGACTGTATACCAATCCAGAGTACGATGGTTTGGGATTGCCACGACTGGATTCTGCCATGGTTTTTGAAGAACTGGCGTGGGGCGATACGGCAGTTGCGGCTTATATGAGTATTCATAATATGGCGAGCTGGATGATTGGTGAGTATGGCAATGACGCTTTATGTAAGAAATATCTTCCCAATATGGTCAGCGGTGAGTGGCTTGGTAGCTACTGCTTGACAGAACCGAATGCGGGTTCTGATGCCGCCTCACTCCGTACCAAAGCTGATAAGCAAGGCGATCACTATATTCTGAATGGAGAAAAAACCTTTATATCAGGCGCAGGATCGACCGATATATTGGTAGTCATGGCACGTACGGGCGGTGCAGGACCAAAAGGCGTGTCAGCATTTGTGGTCGAAGCCGATAGTGCTGGCATCGAATACGGCAAAAATGAGCATAAGATGGGCTGGAAAGCACAGCCAACACGAACGATCAGTTTTAAAGACGTCAAGGTGCCTGTAGAAAACTTAATAGGTGAGGAAGGTCAAGGCTTTCGTATTGCTATGAAAGGCTTGGATGGTGGACGTATTAATATTGGCATATGTGCGGTTGGTACGGCACAGTCCGCGTTAGAGACCGCAACCAATTATGTCCAAGAGCGTAGTCAATTTGGTAGTCCGATTGCCAGCTTACAGTCCGTACAATTTAAACTGGCAGATATGCTGACCCAAACGATTACGGCACGGCAGATGCTGTATTTAGCGGCGAACAAGGTTGATAATGAGGATTCGCAGGCCTCCGTATACTGTGCAATGGCAAAACGCTTATCGACCGATCTTTGTTTCGACGTCGCTAATGAAGCATTACAGTTACACGGTGGCTATGGCTATCTGAATGAATACCCACTAGAGCGCCATGTTCGAGACTTACGTGTCCATCAGATATTAGAAGGCACCAATGAAATCATGCGAGTCATTGTCTCGCGTCAGCTATTGCAGGACGATGCGCTGAGTCAATTACGCTAATACATTGGTATGGTTCTTTATCCATATAGTCAAGTTAATTTAAAAATGGTACAGCGAGATTAAAGGCTATTTTTTGCAGCCTCTGGAGACGAAGTGACAGCAAGCAAGAAAAATAGCCTTTAATCGAGCATGTGTCTCATGCTATATCAATTTTATTTAGGCTCTACTATAAAGTGCATGTAGTAAAACCATGTTAAAACAAGGATGTTTTATGACAGATTATACCAATCTCAAACTATCAATTGATCATCATACGGCGATTGTCACACTGAATAATCCGCCCGCCCACACGTGGACGATGGACAGCTTGCAAGCGCTCAAACAACTGATTGCTGACTTGAATGCAAAGGATGATGTCTATGCTTTGATCATTCATGGAGACGGCGAGAAGTTCTTTTCAGCAGGCGCGGATCTGAATAATTTTGCAGATGGAGACAAAGGTCATGCAATTAGCATGGCTATCGCTTTTGGCGAAGCTTTTGAAGCTTTATCCGCTTATCGTGGCGTGAGTATCGCTGTTATCAACGGCTATGCAATGGGCGGTGGTCTTGAGTGTGCACTTGCTTGTGATATTCGTATCGCAGAAGAACACGCACAGATGGCATTGCCAGAAACGAGCGTAGGCTTACTGCCTTGCGCGGGCGGTACACAAAATCTGCCTTGGCTTGTGGGTGAGGGCTGGGCAAAACGCATGATATTGTGCGGCGAGCGTGTCGATGCAAATACGGCTCTGCGAATTGGTTTGGTCGAGGAAATCACGGCCAAAGGCGAGGGTCTAACGGCAGCACAAGCATTGGCGCAAAAGGTTGCCAAACAGTCACCAGTTGCTGTCAGCTATTCTAAAACGCTTATCCAAGCGGCTAGAGACACACCGCCTGCACAGAACCTTATTCTTGAGCGTGAGGCCTTTGTTAAGTTGTTTGATACCAAAGATCAGCGCGAAGGTGTTCAAGCATTTTTGGAAAAGCGTAAACCAAATTGGCAAAATAAATAAATTAAATTTTCTAATTCTTGTAGGTGATTTTGATGGCAGCAGCGATGACAGCGATAGACGATGGTGATAATCAAAAAACGATAGAGCAGAACGCGTCTGTACTTTTCGAGACTGAGCTGACCGATTGCGGTCATCTGATCGGAATAATGACCTTAAACACGCCCAAATCTTTGAACGCTCTGAGCGTCGATATGTGCCAGTTGTTATCAGCACAATTAGAGCAGTGGCAAAATGAGGATCAGGTGGTTGCTTTGGTACTAAAAGGCTCAGGCGACAAAGCATTTTGTGCAGGCGGTGATATTCGTAAACTATACGATAGTATGTCTGCGAATGCGCCAATGCCCAACCCTTATGCCACAGAGTTTTTCAGTCATGAATATCGTCTCTATCGCCAGATGCATTTTTATTCAAAACCATTAATACTGTGGGGCGATGGGATTATCATGGGCGGCGGCATGGGGCTGATGGCAGGTTGCAGTCACCGCATCGTTACTGAACGTACGCGTTTTGCCATGCCTGAGGTAACTATTGGCTTGTTTCCTGATGCCTCTGGTAGCTGGTTTTTGCAACGCATGCCAGCCAAGACAGGGTTGTTTTTGGGGCTGACGGGTGCGATGTGCAATGGCAACGACGCTCTCTTCGCCAATCTTGCAGAGTATGCCGTCTCAAGCGACAATTATGATGCCATTATCCAGCGTTTAAAACAGAGCAATTGGCAGGCGGCGACTGAATCTAATGATACTAAGAGCCTTTATAACAATAGTGCTTATAGTATCGTCAGCCGTGCACTGGCCGCACAGTCCACTGCTGACCTACCTCCTAGTAAGTTGGCTGCATACTGGTATCCAATTCAGAAACTGATGAATAGTGGCGGTTTGGGCGATATTGATGCACTGTTACAAAGTGATGAAGCGCTTGCACAGCTAGGAGCAGACTTTTTTGAGGACAGTTGGACACAGCGAGCAGTAGCAACTTATCGTCATGGCTGTCCTACGACGACTGCACTGACGTATGTGTTGTATCATAAGGTTACCGACTTATCGATAGAGCAAGTTCTGTATCTAGAAACCAATGTGGCCGTGCATTGTGCTGCCAATCCAGACTTTAAGGAAGGCGTACGAGCATTACTGATTGACAAAGATCGCAATCCGCAGTGGTCACGTTCGTTGGCTGATTGTTTGAGTGAAGAAGGACAAGCATACATTCAGCAGCATCTCGTCAATCCTTATTCTAAAGGTGAACATCCTTTAGAGCATTGGCTGAGTGATCATGCTTTAGGCAATGAGCTTGTACGCTAAAGGTTGGAGCATCAGAATAATTACTAAGTATAAATAAGACTTAAAAACAGTAAATACCATATGTAGCAATGTCTGCATAAGCAATCATCAAGGAGCGATGAGATGGATATCAACGATACAAATGCGACCGATAAAGACGGCAATAAGCCAAAGATAGCCTTTATCGGATTGGGTAACATGGGCGCCCCCATGGCAGAGAATTTATTAAAAGCAGGCTATGCCTTGTCTGTCTACGATTTGTCGCAAGCTGCAACAGAGCGTCTACAGCAGGCAGGGGCAAGCGTTGCATCTAGTCCTATTGAAGCTGCGCGTAACGCCCAGGTCGTTATCAGTATGTTGCCTGCTGGCAAGCATGTTCATTCTGTTTATTTGGGTGAAAATGGCTCTAATGGATTACTGACAGCGTTACCTAAAGGCACGCTCGTGATCGATAGTAGTACGATAGCGGCTGCAGATGCCATAAAAGTCGCTGCGGCAGCAAGTCAGCTTGGTATCGACTTCTTAGATGCGCCCGTATCTGGTGGGACAGGCGGTGCAATTGCTGGTAGCTTAACTTTTATTGTTGGGGGTAGTGATGAAGCCTTTGCTAAAGCGGAACCAATACTAGCCGTCATGGGCAAAAACATTTTTCATGCAGGTGATCAAGGCGCAGGGCAAGTCGCAAAAATATGCAACAACATGCTGCTGGGGATTTTGATGGCGGGAACAGCAGAAGCCATTAATTTAGGGGTCAAGAATGGACTGGACCCCAAAGTATTATCAGATATTATGCTACAAAGCTCAGGTCGAAACTGGACATTGGAGGTCTATAATCCTTATCCTCAAGTGATGGAAAACGTGCCCTCTAGCAATGGCTATCAAGGCGGCTTTATGAGTAAATTAATGCAAAAAGACCTCAATCTTGCCATGCAAACCGCTCAGGATACCAATGTCGAAACGCCAATGGGCGCTAAAGCCGCAGAGCTTTATGAAGCACACACCGTAGAGAATGGCGATAAGGATTTTTCAAGTATCATGGGTCGTCATGACCACTCAGTACTGTTTTAATATATCAAACCGATACATTGAGGGACACGTGCGACTGATATATATTTTTCTTACTTGCTGCGAACACAGAGGTCACGAAAAATCCATCCCAGTCGCACGGTCTTGTTTTTAAAGTAAATCGACCGTATCTTTGATGGTTTATATAAAACGAATAAGCAAATAAAAAAGGGCCTGCATAGCTATATATAGTGCAGACCCTTTTTTATTTTATATGATTGATATGTTAGCTTTGCAGGTCATACACAAGGGCTTGAATATCCTGCGCAGCTTTTTGTAGACGTGGGACATGAACCAATAGTTCATCTAGTGATACACGTATGGTGGGCGCATGCAGGTATAACGAGGCCAGATAGCGTGACTTTTTATCTAATATAGGTACAGCCACTGCTACCATTTCAGAAATAAACTCTTCATTGTCTATCCCAATACCTGTTTCAGCAATACGATCAAGCTCAGCGTTCAATGCATCAATATCAGTAATAGTATTTTTAGTGAACTTATCGAGCGGCAGACCTTGGAGTATCTTATGGCGACTGGTAGCGGATAATTGGCTCAAGTAGAGCTTACCTGTTGCAGTACACCACATTGGCGATTTTGCGCCGACTGGTAAGTAAATTTGTAGTGGTAGGGTCGTCTGAGCACGGTTGGTATAAATCATATTCATATGATAAGGAACCCCAATGCCACAGGTTTCTTTTAGCTCATCAACCAGCTTTTGCAGAATCATTTGTCGTTCATTAAAGAATAGTCTTTGCTGCCAAAGCTCAACACTCAGATTACGTACGCGCTTTCCAGGGATAATACCGCCACCAATATCGACAGTCAAAAACCCTTCATCAACCAAGTTTTGGATCAGTCTATGAATGGTCGGCTTGGGAATATCTAACTCTTGCGATAGCTCAAGTGGAGACAAAGGTTTAGAAGCGTAAGATGCCGCTTCTATAATCTCTAGCACACGGGTAATTGACGATACTTTAGGCATATAGAGGGCTCAACAGTGGTAAAAAGAACAAACAAAGACCATTACAACCAGTCACAAAGCAAATAAACAGAGACAAATACTATGGGTTCCGTTCTCTTGATTTTTTCTTTCGATTCAGTGCAGTACTGAACGCATAGGACATTTCTTATCATTATATAGAAACATTGGTCTTACGTGGGCATCTGTCTCAAATTTATATAAAGGTAATAATAGATACGTGAACTCACAAAACACAACAAACTGTAGTATTAAGCTATATAACTGTTATTGAGTTAAATAATAAAGTAAGCGATGATAATGACATATTTTGTAATATCCTCACATGAACATTAAGCATCCAATGTTCATGTCTGGGTCATTTAGTTGGTTTGAGAGTATTGTGTAACAGAAAGTCGAAGTTTTACGGGTTAGTGTAGTAATTATTACAATATCTATGCAATCTTTACATAACGGTAAATAAAAAGCGCATCTGTAGGGGTGACTTTTTGAGCCAAAATTGTTTTAATCTGCTCAACAAAATGATCGATTTAAAAAAAGCTAAGTTGTCATTTTTTTTGGGCGAGTTATTCCACACTTTAGGAGAGTATTTATGAAACTTATTAAATTAACAGCAATTTCTGCTGCCGTTTTAGCGTCAACTGCTGCACTAGCAGCTGAACCTGTTATTGTTGTTGATAATAACGATGCAATGGCTTATGAAGCACAACCAGTTGCAGTAGCTTATGAAGCAGAGCCAGTTGCAGTAGCCTATGAAGCAGAACCTGCCCCTTCTTACGCTTATAATGCTGACGCTGGTGTACTAAGCAACACTACTGGTGCTGTATTAGGTGGTACTAAGACTTTGTTCCAAACTGCTATCAACCCAGCATCTGTAAGCGCTGAAGTTGGTACTTTAGGTTATGGTGCTAACGTTGCTTGGTCAATGAACGAAAAAACTGAATTGCAAGCTGGTTGGGCAGGTGGCGATGTTGCTGACCTATTCGGCGGTGATTTTGATGCTGACGATGTTAACTATGATGTTGATTCAGACTTCAGCAACCCATATTTAGGCGTTCAATATCGTCCTGCTGCTAACTGGTTTACAATGGGTGCTGGTATTATCATTCCTGACAACGACTTTGATGTACGTGCTAATCCTGAAGGTGCAGATGATGGATATTTTGAACTTAATAATATCCAATACAATGCTACCCAAACTGGTACATTAGAAGGTACTATCGAGCATCGTAACAAGCTAGCGCCTTATGCTACTATCGGTTTCCGCCCTAACATCACTAACAACTTCGGTGTGTTCGGTGAAATTGGTGCAGCATATATGGGTAAAACTAATGCTACTGTCCGTGCTGTTGATGAAACTAGTGTAGTTAACTTCACTGATAGAGATGGTACTCCATCTACTACTACTGCGGGTGAAGTTGCTAATATCGCTGAGCAAGAGCTTGAAGATAAAGATTGGTTAGAGTGGTTCCCAATTGTTAAAGTTGGTGCAACCTACCGTTTCTAATCTAATGACAGTTTAAATACTGTTATTAAAAAAGATTAAAGTAAAAAATGACCCTTTTGAGGGTCATTTTTTTTGTTTCAAGAAATCGTAAAAATAGGTTGTTTAGAATATAACGACTGTTTGTTGATTAGGTAAAATGGCAATACGATAATGAGGTGACTGACATTGAATGACCCGTGTAACAAGGGGTCCTTCTAAGTAACAGATCAAATCAGGGATTAAATAAGCATAGTCCATACCTAGTCCCTGTGCTAAGGTATATTGATGAATTTTGATAAAGCTTTCTTTTATTTGCCATAATAATTTGGCAATGTTGTCACGTTGAATAATGGGGAGTAGCTTTAAGGCAGCAAGCTCATCGGTTGAGTAAAAACGCTGTGCGACTCGCCATTTAACATTATTACTTTCTACATCAATACCTACAGGACGATGACGAGTAATAATGACGGCAACGTGACTTTTTAGCGTCTCATTGAGTGTTAGAGCATAGCGTTCACTAACGTTATTCTTGTTAGCGCTGCTTGTATGACTAAAGCATACATAATGGCCATGATTACTGAGGCGATAAGGAAAACCTGATTCGTCTAACGAATCGCTTATGTTGAGTTCATTGAGTAATTTTTTTAATAATAACCGAACGCCCTGCCGCTGTAGTTGGCGCTGCTTGTGAGCCAGTTCCCGTACTGATAGAGTCAGGGTTGCAGAGTGATACTGCCAATTTACTTCTGTAAAGTCATAGCGAGCTATATGAGATATAAAAGCAGCTGTTTGCCATATTTTTTCTTCTTGCTGCACTTTCAAGGTTTCGCTTACTTGCGCAGTAGCACACCAGGTTGTGGCGTCAAGCTGAGTATAATGCAGCTGGGTCAGACTCAAGGTTGATATCATTGGCAGGAATCGATTGATATAAGTTCGCTTAGTAAAACATAAAAAGCCCAGCAATATAATATCGTTGGGCTTTTTACTATCAAGCAGAGTGCACCTGATGAATTGTACCAGTATTAATAAGACAATTCAGCACGGCGGTTTTGCGCATAGGCTTCTTCAGTAGTACCAGTAGCAGCAGGACGCTCTTCGCCATAGCTGATAACGCGGACGTTATTTACAGCGACACCTTGAGCTGCTAAATAGTTACGAGCAGCTTGCGCACGGCGCTCGCCCAATGCGATGTTATATTCACGACTACCACGCTCATCGGTATGACCTGCGATAACAACACCAGCGTTCGGGTTTGAGCTTAGTAAGCTTGCATGCTGATTGAGGACGTTTGCAGCTTGTGAAGTAATTTCACTGCTATCAAAAGCAAAATAGACAACCGCTTGCAAATTTTCAGCACCCGTAACCACTGCACTAGAATTATCAACGATTACAGCACCATTATATCCTGCCTGTCCACCTGGAATGCCTAGTGGCGCAACGACAACTTCAGAGGTAGCGCGCTTGGTAGCACAACCTGTGGTCAATGCAACAGCACTTGATAATACAGCGAGGACAGCGATTTTAGAAAAACTGGTTGACATAATAAGCTCCTAAAAATTTAATTAATTTTGTTTTTTTAAACTGCTTACAATAAAACTCAGGCAATTGCTATCTAGCATATACTAAATGTTACATTATGTAAGTAGTATTACTGTAAATAACTCTTGAATTTACATATAGATATCGAGCGCATTACCAACGGTTCTTGTCCCAATTTTCAGGATTGGCCCAATAATCAGCATTGAGCCAATTTGGTAATTGTTTATAGTCATATAAGTTAAATTGCCACAAGGTAGCTGAATCTGATGATACAGATTTTGCCTTATTGATAACTTTATCTTCTGAAGGCTGCTCATTTAAGACATCAAACGGTGTGAAGCCATAAGCTTTTAGATCTACAGTATCATCTAGAGAAATTAAAACGTGAGCGGCATAAAGGTCGCGATAACGCATGAGTAGTGGAATATATTGTTGTAGTAGCTCTGATGATAATGTCGGTAGCCAAAAGCAGGCGAGTGTATAACGCTCAAGTAAGGGTTGATGAAAAAGCTTTGATAATGTGGATATCTGTAGTTTTTGCATGTCTGCTGTTGATGATCTGTGGCTTTGATTAACTACATAGCTATTTAGCTGCGGCCCAATCGCTAATTGCGCGTTCTTATCCTGTAGTACCCATAGCACTTCAGCGTTATCATTAGGTTGACTAGATGTTGCGCCTACTTCTGTGGTCAGTGATGGTAGCAAGGCATCAACATAATCTATGAGAAGTGGTAGAGTAATATTCGAGTGATTGGAGCTATGTTGTGTCATGTAATAAGCCATTTATTAAATGTTAAGTATCATTGTGCTTATTAAATCATTTTAATTGTCATTATCCAATGAATAGAGTAGGTTAATTATTTCGGTATATATATTCTCTTTTTGAAAGCGGTTCTGTATTAGCAAGATATTTAAAAAACAGTTACTTTAGAGTACGCTCTTGAAATTTAGGGTTTTAGGTCAATTTAACTATCAGATCATCGAAATTAAATCGTCTTTCATCTTTGACTTTATCTGATCTATTGCACGTATGATTCAATACACATCATCGTCAAATGCTACTATCCTTACTCATATATTATAAATAATAATAGGAACTCATATGTCTATTGCTGAAACTGATGCTCAAATCATCAATCCAAATATGCCTGATGTGCCGCCAACCGCTCCAAGCAAAATCAATTTAAAAGATTATAAAAAACCAAGCTTTGATGTAGAAACCGTCAATTTGGATATCAAATTGTTTGAGGAGTATGCGCAGGTAAATAGTACTTTGAAAATGCTGCGTCAAGCCGAAGGTGATCTGGTGTTATTTGGTGAAGAGCTTGAGTTACTAACGATTCAGATAAATGGTCACCAATTGGATGAAGGAGATTATCAGCAAGAAGCAGGGACGTTAACCATTGCTAATGCGCCTGATGAAGTGACATTGGATATTCAAGTACGCATCTGCCCACAAACCAATACAGCGCTTGAAGGACTGTATATGGCGGGTAGTGGTGACGATACTATGTTTGTCACTCAGTGTGAGCCTGAAGGCTTTCGCAAGATAACTTTTTATCCAGACCGTCCTGATGTGTTAGCCATATTTACAACGCGTCTTGAAGCAGACAAGCGCTATGCCACGTTACTGGCCAATGGCAATCTGGTCGAGGCAGGTGACGTGGTAGACGAGCCAAACCGTCATTACGCGATTTGGCATGATCCAACCAATAAACCAAGTTATTTGTTTGCCTGTGTGGTGGCTGATTTGGACGTGCTGACAGATTCTTACACCACAAGCGAAGGCCGTGAAGTCACGCTTGAGCTCTATGCAAAATCTGCTGATATTGATAAATGTGATGTCGGTATGCAGGCGCTAAAAGACGCTATGGAGTGGGATGAGGTCAATTATGGCCGAGCCTATGATTTGGATCGTTATATGATCGTCGCGGTTAGTCAGTTCAACATGGGTGCGATGGAAAACAAAGGTCTTAATATTTTCAACACCGCTTGCGTATTGTCTAGCCCTGAGACCACAACCGATGCGCGTAGCTTTAGCGTCAAAGCCATTATTGCTCATGAATATTTTCATAACTGGACCGGCAACCGCATCACTTGTCGCGATTGGTTCCAGTTATGTCTAAAAGAAGGCTTTACGGTCTACCGTGATCAATCTTTTTCAGCGGATCAGCAATCAAGTGCCGTCCAGCGAATTGATGATGTGGCTACCTTGCGTGCGCACCAGTTCAGCGAAGACGCAGGGCCACTGGCGCATCCTGTGCGTCCTGAGAGCTTCGTTGAGATCAATAACTTTTATACCACAACCGTTTATGAAAAAGGTGCAGAAATCGTGCGTATGATTGCCAATACATTGGGGCCAGATGACTTTCGTAAAGGCACAGATGAGTACTTCCGGCGCTATGATGGGCAGGCGGTGACGGTTGAGGACTTTTTGTCAGCGCTGAGTATCACTGACAATAAAATTGAAAACTTCATCGATTGGTATCGTCAGCCGGGCACGCCAGTTGTTTCGGGTCACCAAAGTTATGATAGTACCGCACAGACACTCACTATTACCTTGAGTCAACAGACCCGTCACGTCAGTGGCTTTGATGCACCAAAACCTCTGCCGATTCCAGTAGCGACGGCGCTGTTTGACAAAGACTCTGGCGGCATCGTTGCTGAGCGTATGCTGCTACTCGATCAAGCCACACAAACCTTTGTGTTTGAGAACATCACTAGCGAACCTGTGGTGTCTTTATTGCGCGACTTTAGTGCGCCTGTACAGCTCAATTATGATTATCAAGATGCAGATTTGGCATTTTTGCTCAAATATGAGACCAATGGGTTTAATCGCTGGCAAGTGACTCAAATGCTCGTCAATCGCATTTTACTGCAAGGACAAAGCTCAAAAAGCAGTCCTGATATATATCTGCAAGCATTGTCACAAGCATTGCCAGTACTAGCGTCTGACGATACGATGTTGGCTGCGCGTTTGCTTGATATCCCATCAGCACAAGAACTGGCTTCGGCAATTCAAAAAGATTACGATCCGGAGTTGGTGAAAGCGCAGCGTGAAAGCTTGTATCAACAAGTGGCAGATACGTTTAAAGACCAATGGTCAGCGCTCTATAAACAGCTACCTATAGATGCCTATGAAGACAGTGCTGAAGCGCGTGGTAAACGGGCTTTGCGTAATGTGATACTCGACATGGCTTTGACTGCTGATGTCAATGATGCCGCAGAGTGGGCTGAGCAGCAGTACAATCATGCCAGCTGTATGACAGAACGCTTTGGCGCTCTAAAAGCCATGGTCAATCATCAAGTGGCGAACGCTGACAATTATTTGCAAGATTTTTATCAGCGCTTTCAAGTAGATGATTTGGTCATCGACCTATGGTTCAGTGTGCAAGCGTCTGCCAATAATGTGAGCGTCGATGTAATTGAGTCATTGCTTATGCACGAAGACTTCGATTGGAATACGCCCAATCGTGTACGCTCAGTGGTGGGGGCATTTAGCGCTCAGCCTACGGTATTGTGGACGCAAGATGGTCTTGATATGTATACGGGTGTGATTAAAAAGCTGGATGATGCCAATCCTGTATTGGCATCACGCTTGTTACAAGTATTAGCCCGCTGGAATACATTGGTTGAGCCACGTCGTCAAATGGCTCATGATAGCTTATTGGACTTGCAAAAGAATGTGACGTCGAAGCATGTGATGGAAAGTTTAGACAGTGTGTTAAATGCTGCAAACAGCTAACTATTGACATATCCTTATGTTGAAGCAAGAAAAAGCCCGTTTGACAGTAGTATTGTCAAACGGGCTTTTTTAAGGTGATGAACATCGACTCACTGATGTGCACAGTGATTAGCGATTAGGCAATACGTCTTTTACCATGTCACGTAAGTTACGTAGTGACGTGACCGTACTTTCCCAATCTAGACAGCCATCAGTAATTGACTTACCGTATTCAAGCGCATCCAAATCAGCAGTCAGTTCTTGGCGACCACCTTTGAGATGACTCTCAATCATCATACCAATAATGGATTTGTTACCGTTTTGGATCTGCTCGGCGACGTTTTGGATGACCATTGGCTGTAGGTAAGGATCTTTGCCTGAGTTGGCATGGCTTGAGTCAATCATGATCTTGCCGTTCGTCTTACCTTTCGCTAGCTCATTTTCGACTTGAGCAACGGCAGTTTCATCATAGTTAGGCTTGCCGTTACCACCGCGCAGTACCACATGGGCGTAAGGGTTGCCTTTAGATTTGATAATACAGACCTTGCCATCAGATGATAAACCCAAGAAGCTATGACCAGCTTTTACGGCTTGCATGGCGTTGACGGCAACCGTCATACCGCCGTCAGTACCATTTTTGAAGCCGACAGGGCAAGATAGGCCAGAGCTCATTTCACGGTGCGTTTGACTCTCAGTCGTACGTGCGCCAATAGCAGACCAGCTAATCAAATCCTGCATGTACTGCGGGGTATTAGGATCTAAGGCTTCGGTCGCACACGGCAAGCCTTTTTCGTTTAAGTCAAGCAATAGCTTACGTGCAGTACGTAGGCCTTTTTCGATGTCAAAGCTGTCATTCATATCAGGGTCATTGATCATACCCTTCCAGCCGACAGTGGTACGTGGTTTTTCAAAATAAACGCGCATCACAACAAAGACGCTGTCTTCGATCTCTTTTGCCAATACGGCCAAACGATCGGCATATTCGTGAGCAGCTTTGATGTCGTGGATAGAGCAAGGGCCAATGACCACAAATAGGCGCTTATCTTTACCATCCAAGATGTTTTGAATGGTGTTACGCCCTTTTAGAACCGTGTCATACGCTTTTTCTGATAAAGGCAGTTCGGTCTTTAGTTCAGCGGGAGTAATCAAAGGAATAAATTTTTCAATATTCACGTCGTCAATATCTGCATTATGGGTAACTGATGTTGTCATGGTTATATATCATCTAGCTGATTTATAGGAATATTCATTATGCGGACAAAACACTTAGTTGACAAGGGTAGTCGAGCAGTTAATTAACTGATAACTGGAATGTGGAAACCAAAACTTAGTTATACTTACACTCACTTAGGCTTGTATTTGACGTCGCAAATGCATGTTTGGTATTTCATTTTTCTGTCTATTAATAAGTGTTGATAAATATTGGATGCTCAACGCTCAGTTTTTATGGGTGAGTTTCGCTATTTTTGCTATCGTCACGTATGATGGCGACTTACACAATGTGATTGAGATGCCCTAAATAATAAAGGTGCTTAGTGGCTTTAGTATTTTATCTCTGTTTTCTTGTGCTATATTTTATAATATTTCTTTTGTATCAATTGTATTTTTGAATATTGAGAGCTTGTCATGACAGATTTTGCGACGCCTAATACCTATACTGATCTAACAAATTCGACAGCGATAGATTCTCAGGTAGCTGAATTAAAAAAAGCGCCACTCATCATAGGCATCGTGGCAGGAGAGGTGTCAGGCGATAGCTTAGGAGCAGACTTTATGCAGCAAATGAACAATTTGCGTGATGATATTGTCTGGGTAGGCGTTGGTGGTAGTAAGATGCAAGCGCAGGGACTACAAAGTATTTTTCCATTGGAACGTCTGGCGGTGATGGGACTGGTGGAAGTCATGGCACAGTTGCCTGATTTGCTAAAAGCCCGCCGTGAGCTGCTGACCGCGTTTCAGGCGGCTGATATTGATTGGTTTATCGGTATTGATGCGCCAGACTTTAATCTTAGGGTCGCTAAAAAATTAAAGCCCAAAGGTATATTTTGTGTGCAGTATGTGAGCCCCTCTATTTGGGCATGGCGTGAGTCGCGTATTCATAACATCAAAGCAGCGACTGACTTGGTGCTGTGTTTGTTCCCCTTTGAGCTGCCCGTCTATGAGCGTCATAACCATCCAGCCATCTGTGTTGGTCATCCTCTGCTTCGTACCATGGATCGAACGTTGTTAGAGACGCCGATCAATCAGCGGCGTAGCGAGCTGGTTTGGCACAATGATGGTTTGCAGCAGTTTTTTATTGAGCGCTTTGATGATGTTAGTCAGCTTATTTGTGTGATGCCTGGTTCTAGGCGCAGTGAAATTACCGCTATTTTGCCATTGATGCTGGATGGTATTCAAAAGCTTTTATTGTTAGATCCTAAGCTGTGTTTTATTATTCCAACTGTCGATCAAAACCATCAATATATCGTACAAGATGTCATTGATCAGAGATCAGAGCAGCTGCGCTCTGCTATTGTGGTGGTGTATGATGACAGTCAGCCGACCTTTAGTCAGCAGGCAATGGCAGCGTCTGATATCGTCATGCTGGCCTCTGGAACAGCAACATTGGAGGCGATGCTGCTTGAGCGTCCTATGGTCGTGGTTTATCAATTAAATCAGATGACGTATCAAATTGCCAAGCGTTTGGTTAAAGTGCCTTATGTCGCATTGCCCAATATTTTGGCAGGTACAGCGATCGTTCCTGAGCTTATCCAAGAGCAGGCAAGTGGTGATAATATTTGCCGTACAGTCATGCGTCTTCTACAACCTCGCGCGTATGCTGAACAATCAAGCGATCTTTTAGCCACTAAGCAAGCGCTAGAGCAGCAAAGCAATCATGAGCCTGCCAATAGTGTGATTGAGCAATGGTTTATCAAAAATAACCAAAAACCCTGAATTGCTATCGCTCTTAATCCCCATTTATCCCATTAATAATATAGACAAAATAACACTATGAGTAACGAGCACGCTGTCGAGAATTCTGCCACACCATTTGACGTCATTATTGAACGGATTGATATTAAGGGTCAGTATATACAGCTGGCTGAACCTGTCCATTTATCCGGTCAACTCAACGTCTCTGAGCTACGTACTCAATATTCGATAAATTCAAAAGAAGATTTAGCACAGTTGGCGCTACAGATTGGCGTTGATGAGGCGGGACGCGGCCCACTCTTGGGCAGTGTCAATGTTGCGGCTGCGATATTACCTAGCGCTTGGTCAGGACTGATTGAGAATCAGCCCCTCAAAGATACGCCATTGTCGATACTGACAGACTCAAAACAATTGAGTGAAAAAAAGCGTGATGTGCTGTATCCGTTGGTACAGCAATACGCAATTGGGTATGTGGTTGCAGATGTACCAGCCGCCGTTATCGATCAGATTAATATCTTGCAAGCGACGATGCTTGGCATGCGTCTCTGTACGGAGTTATTATTAAAAATGGTCGCTCCGCACCTTATTATTGACAACGCTGATGGCGATTCGCAGTTAAGTGCTCATACGTACGTACAGGTATTATTCGATGGCAATCGATGTCCTGATTTAGACGAAGCCACACTTGATAAAATAGGTGTCAAAAAATCCGCTATCGATTGTCAGGCTTGGGTAAAAGGCGATGCGCGTCATACCAGTATTGCTGCAGCCAGTATATTGGCAAAAGTCAGTCGTGACAAAACCATGTATAAGCTTGATGCGAGACATCCAGAATACGGCATTGCCAAGCATAAAGGGTATCCAACAAAGACCCATATGGAAGCCATTGAAATGCACGGTATTTTACCGGCGCACAGGCGCAGTTTTGCACCAGTCAAAAAGATGCTTGAAAATTAAAAATAACACTCATTTATTAATAGCTTTAATTCAAATAGCCTAAGCAAGCTAATAGCATCATAGCGCTTAATAACATTCATATAGCTAATTTTAAGCTATATTAAATTCGTATATGGGCTACTACGTTATAGGATAAAAAGTGATGTCACACACCTCACATGAAAACGTTGCGACTATCCTGTTTTTAACGGTACTTTTGACGGCCTGTAATGGTGGCGGGGAAGATGCTGATAAGACTCCTGCACCGAGAGTCATTCCACCTATCGTCGAGCCAAGTGATACTTCTATAGACCAGTCAAATAATAATCTTGACGATCAGGCTGCCAATTCAATAGGGAACAATGATAACAATGCGGCGTTAATTGCCAACAATGCATTCAGCTTGGCGAGAACCAGTTGTGGTCTGAATGGTTTGTCTACTGATACGGCCTTAGAAAATATTGCCACCCAGCATGCCAATTATATCAAATACGTTTTTGCCAATAGCGCACCGACCATATTTAATGCGCATTACGAAAATGAGATTGCAGATATTGCAAACGTGACCAATACTAATAATCCGTTTTTTGGCGGGCTAGATCTGGGATCGCGATTATCAAATGCAGACTACGCCAATGCACGCTTTGATGCCGCCGAAAATATCGCACAATCGATATATTATAGTTCAGCAGGTAAGCTGTTTAGCTCAGAGGTCATGGCAAGCTCAATGGCCAAGTCATTGTTGGCTGCGCCGTATCATTTGCGGTCTCTTATGTTGCCAAGTTTATATTTGACTGGTACGGGTATGGTTACCTATAAGCCATATAATAAAGATGCTACCAATAACCAAGGTTACATATTGGTCAATAAGAGCGCTGCAACGCAAGCGACCAAAAATAAAACCGTCAGAGGCGTGTTTACTTATCCATGCCAAGGTGTCACTGATACCGTGACCGCGCTATATAATGAAACTCCCGACCCCGTCAAGCATACGGGTCGCGACTTACAAAAGGACCCAATTGGGCAGCCCATCTATATCAGTGTACCGTCAGCGCGCACGATTAACATCAGCAATGTGACATTCTATGATGTTCGGCGCAATATCAATGTACCGATTGAATTGCTAGATTATCGTCAAGATCCTTACAAAGATACAGCAAATGCACTGCCAGAAAATGAAGCGTTTATCCTACCTATTACCGACGATTTAAAAAGCTGCGAGGGTTTTAATAGTAAAAGTAAAAATTGTGGTTTGTATGGCAATAGTGAATATCGCGTGAGCTTTGATGTGTTGATAGATAGTGAAGCGATAGAACGTAAGAGCTTTGTTTTTAAGACGGGTGCCGTGAATGAAGCATAGACTGCACCCTTGCTATGGGTTTATGAATGTGAAATCAAAAAGAAGAGTTCGGCTGCTGCAAGAAGGCTTCTTCATCATCGCTTGACTCACGATCCAGCGTATCATTACGATGAGGATAACGACCAAATTGCTCAATGATGCCCTTATGACGATGTTCAAAATCCAAGGTTTCAGCATCGTTCAATTGTTCAAACAAAGGTAGATAGCGCTCATGAATCATCAAGGATTCAGAATGCATGAATGGCATAATCATAAATTTGCGCCAATCCACTGGTAACGTGTCAAAATGTGGTTGCTGAATGGCTTCTTGTGCCAAGACTACTGCCATACTATCTTGCGCAAAAGCACACGCCTGTCCGCGACACAGATTACGCGAGAATTGGTCTAAAACAATAATCTCTGCTAAGCGTCCAGCCAAGGCGGTAATGGAGCTGTTGCTATCCTTGGCAGCTTCTGCACTGCGCCACGTCACGCATTCACCTCGTTTCGCCGCCTGCCAAACCTTTCTAAACTTATCGTTTATTTGTTGGTCAAAATGATCGTTTTTTGCAAACCAATATGATTTGTTGTCCTTGTTAAACCAAAAATCTAAAACAGCTCGAGCATCAGCATCAAGGTACTCCAAATTCATGTTTTGTGGATCGAGTTGAGATAAATTGGCTTGGCTACTAGAAGTAGAATAGTCGGTTGATAGTGACATAAGATATTCTAATTATGATGAATTTAGTCTACTATAGCGCAAATATTTATATCTGTCATGACGCCAATAGCGCGATTAGGTAACCTATTATGAATTTAGAAAACTCAGTAAAACCGTCCGACGTATCACTACCACCAACGCCTTATTATTTGTTAGATGAAGCTGCAATCGTTGCCAATATGCAGATTATTGCTCGTCTGTGTGAACTGTCAGGTGCCAAAGCATTATTGGCGCTCAAATGCTTTGCAACATGGGGTGTGTTTGATGTGATGCAACCCTATTTGCATGGAACGACTTCCTCATCATTGAATGAAGTGCGGTTGGGTTACGAGACTTTTGGTAATAATACTGATGTTAATGGCAAAGATAAAAAAGAAACCCACGCCTATAGTGTGGCGTACAGCGCTGATGAAATCGACGAGGTATTGAGCTATGCTGATAAGATTATTTTTAACTCAATCTCACAGCTAACTGCGTTTAAAGATCGAGCCGCCGCAAAAAATATTCCTGTCGGGTTGCGGTTGAATCCTAAGACCAGCAATTCGTCATTTATTATTGCTGACCCAGCACGTCCTTTTAGCCGTCTTGGCGAGCATGATAAAGAAAAAATTACAGCAGTGCTTGGTGACATTACTGGTGTGATGATTCACAACAACTGTGAGAATGACAGCTTTGAGGCTTTTAGTGAGAGCTTGGCGGACATTGAGGCACGATTTGGAGATATCTTAGAGCAGCTAGAGTGGGTGAGTTTAGGCGGCGGTATTCATTTTATCGCGCCTGATTATCCGCTTGAAAAACTGGCTGAAAGATTAAAAGGTTTTAGCGAAACCTACGGTGTCCAGGTTTATCTTGAACCAGGTGAGGCAAGTATCCATGGCGCAGGTTCATTGGTCACGACTGTCTTAGATACCATGTACAATCACAAAAATCTCGCTGTCGTTGACTCTTCTATCGAAGCGCATATGCTGGATTTGTTGATCTATCGTGAGTCAGCGCCCGTTACAGCTATCAATGAAGCCACTATTCATGTCAATCCTGTCAAGTCTATTATCGATGATTCAACCATTCATGAGCCGTTGACAGCCAAGTCTGAGCAAACGACAGAAAATACGATTATTTATGGTCGTTCTTGTTTGGCGGGGGATATTTTTGGCGAGTATGAGCTATCAGACAATTTGGCAGTAGGGGATACTGTCACTTTTGGCAATGCCGCAGGTTACACCATGGTTAAGAAAAACTGGTTCAATGGTGTTAACATGCCAGCCATTGTGATTCGTCGTTTAGATGGGCGCATTGATGTGCAGCGTGAGTTTGATTATCAAGACTATAAAGCGAGTTTGTCTTAATTTTAAGTCTGCTGGTTTTTGATATATAAAACTATTGGTTATAACGATTAATTATTGCCGAAAAGCATGTAAAAATTGCTATAATCGCCACGGGCAAAAATAGCCATATTTGCCCGACGGGTGCGTGGGTTTTCCTCGGTCTTCCTTTTTAATTCACGCATATCATTCACTCGTTTCTGCTTTGCATAGCCACTATTAATGGTATCTACAGGAACACAAAGGAGGATTGTTCATTGAACACAAACCAATCAGTTAAGCCCAGCAAAAAAGACGTACTCATCATTGGAGCTGGCGGAGTCGCTCAAGTGGTTGCGCATAAATGTGCAATGCATAATGATGTATTGGGTGAGATCCATATTGCCTCGCGTACGGTAGATAAATGCATTGCAATCGCCCAAAGCGTGATAGATAAAAATAGCTTTAAAGCGCCTGCGGTACTGCACACCCACCAAGTCGATGCAATGGATACCCAAGCATTAATAGAGCTGATACAAGCCACAGGTGTACAGATTATCATTAATGTCGGATCAGCATTTGTCAATATGACGGTGCTTGAGGCTTGTATTGAAACAGGCGTGGCATATATTGATACTGCGATTCATGAAGACCCACGTAAGATTTGCGAGACGCCGCCATGGTATAACAATTATGAATGGCAACGTCGCGAGCGCTGTGCAGACAATAATGTCACCGCTATTTTAGGTGCAGGTTTTGATCCTGGAATGGTCAATGCGTATGCACGTCTTGGCTATGACATGATGGATGCAGGATCTGTTACTGATATCGACATCATTGATATCAATGCGGGTAGCCATGGCAAATATTTCGCGACAAACTTTGATCCAGAGATCAATTTCCGTGAATTTACTGGCACGGTCTACTCTTGGCAAGACAGCAAGTGGCAGTCTAACAAGATGTTTGAAGTGAAGCGTACTGATGATTTGCCAGTCGTTGGCGTGCAAAACAGCTATCTGAGTGGTCATGATGAAGTTCATTCACTGTCTGCCAACTTAGATGTACCAAACATTCGCTTTTGGATGGGCTTTGGTGAGCATTATATTAATGTATTCACTGTCCTGCAAAATCTAGGGCTATTGTCTGAGCAGCCAGTGATGACGGCCGAAGGACAAGAAGTCATTCCGTTAAAAGTGGTCAAGGCCGTACTGCCAGATCCAAGTTCACTTGCACCGAACTACACAGGCAAGACCTGTATTGGCGATAAGGTTAAAGGCAAGATTGATGGTGTTGATACCGAAGTATTTATCTATAATATCTCAGATCACAAAGACGCTTACAATGAAGTGGGTAGCCAAGGTATCTCTTATACCGCAGGCGTACCACCTGTCGCGGCCGCCATGTTGGTTGCAACTGGTGAGTGGGATGCAGGCAAAATGGTCAACGTTGAAGAGCTGGATGCCAAGCCATTTATCAATTTGTTGAATAAGATTGGCTTACCAACGCGTATTCAAGACAGTAATGGCGACAGAGCGCTTGAGTTTGATATTTAAATCTACTCTCAAAATAAGCGTTGTCATAAATCGCAAAAAGCCTATCTTTTATAGATAGGCTTTTTTTGTCAAATAGGATTGGGATATCGCACTCTAAAGAAGTAGTCAGCCCATCACGCTTCCTACTATGCTTGATTGGGATTGTACGCTCGCAACGCTTCAATACGATCATCAAGCGTCGGGTGTGAGCGGAAAAGGTTGGCAATACTAAAGCCTTGAGTCTGACCAGAAGAGATCGCAAACGCTTTCATGTTCTCAGGCATTTGATCTGGACGTTGTTCAGCCGGACGTAAGGCATTTAACGCACTGATCATTTTTTCACGGCTGGCGAGTTTAGCGCCCATTTGATCCGCACGGAATTCACGTAAACGCGAGAACCACATCACGATGGCAGATGCCAAGAAACCGAGCAAAATATCCATCACAATACTGGTGACAAAATAACCAATACCAGGCGCATCGCCTTCGTTTTTGAAAACAGTGCGGTCAACAAAGTTGCCAATGATACGAGCGAAGAACATGACAAAGGCGTTTACCACTCCCTGAATGAGTGCCAGTGTGACCATGTCACCGTTTGCCACATGACCAATCTCATGCGCCAATACCGCTTCTACTTCATCCGCTGTCATATTTTGCAATAGGCCAGACGAAACGGCAACCAATGCCTTGTTTTTATTCCAACCAGTTGCAAAGGCATTTGGCTGTGAGTTATTGAAAATTCCGACCTCAGGCATGCTAATATTCACAGCGCGTGCTTGTTTTGCCACGGTATCCACCAGCCACTGTTCTGTGGAGTTTTGCGGCGTATCAATCACAACCGTGCCCGTCGAGCGTTTTGCCATCCACTTTGAGATAAACAACGAAACCATCGAACCAATCATACCGTACAAGCCACACATAATAGCAAGACTGGTATAGTTAAGCCCGCCTGCTGCATGTACACCGCCAATACCAAAGACTCTGGATAAAATACCAAACACGATGCTAAATACGACAATCACGGCTAAGTTGGTTAATAAAAACAATCCAATACGCATCATTTCGCTAATTTCCTAATAAAAGTTTAAATGAAACTTTAGAATAAAACGCTTTAATAAGCGGTTATTTATATTTTGATGGTATGTAAATGGCGTTATTTCGGTAAATAACAATGGCATCATGGGTTTAAATTGGGCGATATTCTCAAAAATACACAGATCAGCAAACATTCATTAAAGATGCTAAAGTACGGCCGATATTGATTAATATAACGATACAAACAGTTGAAATGAGAACTAACATGCAATTAGAGATAAATATTATTGATGCTTTTACAGATACCGTGTTTAAAGGCAACTCTGCGGCAGTCATTATTACAGAGCATTGGTTATCCAATGATTTGATGCAGTCCATTGCTTTTGAGAATAATTTGTCTGAGACTGGGTTTATCGTCCCTGACGCTAACGGACTTCATCATATACGCTGGTTTTCACCATTTAAAGAGATTGCTTTTTGTGGGCATGGTACATTGGCATCTGCGTTTGTTCTATTTAAGAAAAACCCTACAGTAGAGACCATTCGGTTTTCAGCCAACGCGGTGGGCGTCTTTACGGTCATACAAACGGCTAATAATAAAATCCAGATGGATTTCCCTAATAGAATGCCTGAAAAGGTGAATGAAATACCTAATGGCTTACTAGAAGGTCTTTCTATCGCACCTACTGACGTTTATTGTAATGAAAAAGCCTATTTTGTGGTGTATAACGCTGAGTCTGACGTGCTAACTGTCGCTCGGGATAACGAGAAGTTAAAAGAGCTATTGCCATTGAATGTGGTGGTGACTTGTCAGGCTACTTCCAACGAATATAGTGATTTTGATTTTATCTCCAGATATTTTTGGTCAAACGATGGTGGCGGGGAAGATCCAGTAACAGGTTCAGTGCATACTGGGCTTGCTCCTCTGTGGGCGCAGCGTTTAGACAAAAATGAGCTGACTGCTTATCAGGCATCAAGTCGAGGTGGTGTGCTTGACTGTGTGGTTGCAGGGGAGAGAGTGCTGGTTTCTGGTAACGCCGTGCAATATCTGACAGGTTTTATTACGATTGAGGGATAACAGGTTTTGACGGAATTAAAAACAGTTGGGCTTTTTGCGCTTACTGCGCTTGCAGAAATTGTGGGGTGTTATCTACCCTATCTGTGGCTGCGAGAAGGTAAGTCGATGTGGCTTCTTATCCCTGCTGTGCTTAGTTTGGCGGCATTCGTATGGCTTTTAACATTGCATCCAACGGCAGTAGGGAGAGTGTATGCCGCTTATGGCGGTGTGTATGTCGTTATGGCAATCATTTGGCTATGGACGGTTGATGGTATTCGGCCAACCACGTGGGACATAGTAGGCTCTGCGGTTGCGCTGTGTGGGATGGCGATTATTATGTTCGCACCGCGTGGTACTTGATTTAAAAAATACTTGGTTTAAAAACGACTAATCGAACCATAGGGTTCAATTAGCGCTTTGAGACATATAATATTAGTGTTTACCTAAGATACTACCATTGTCATCTTTTTTTGCTTGTTTGGCCGCTTTTTTCTCTTTTGCAGTTAATAGAGGTTTCTTTTTAACGTTCTTTTTGCTGTCTTGACCTTTGCTCATCGTTTTTTCCTCTTGGAGTCGGGTAGGTTGTCTGGCAAGTAAGTGTCACTATACTTGAAGACAAACGCCACACGTGACGCAGACACTGCGTACTTGCTTGAGTATAGGCTTAAGATTGAGCAATAGATAGCCTTTGCACAATTCATCTACGTTTTCGCCTTTTTATGAGCCAGTCATTGTCTTATCTACCTATAGATTAATTGGCTTGTATTGATTCGTTCAATCAATACGAGTATTCATAAGTGCTTACTTACGGATACATGACGATTTGCTATAATGAGCAACAAGCCGATAACTAGAAGCGGCAAATTTCATTTAGCACGACGATGCTTACTGTTTTGGTTGATTATTATGCGTATCCGTAAACTCTTCAAATTTGAAAATGCTCATATTGTTCGCAATTGTAGTTCTGAGCGCTGCAAACACTCTATCCATGGTCATAGCTATCAGATCGAATTGATCTTAGAAGCTAAGCGCTTAGATCATGGACAAATGGTTTATGATTTTGGCTTATTAAAATCTTCGATTAAAGAGATTATTGACAGTTTTGACCATGCCATCTGCTTTTGGAGTAAAGACGATCCTGAGTATATCGCTGCCTGCAAAAAATTCAGTGCGCGCTGGATTAGTTTGCCAGTATCACCTTCCGCAGAGCAGTTTTCACGAGTCATTTTCTTTTGGGCGCAAGAGATTTTGCAACAAACTCAAATGCAAAATGGCGAGACAGATGTTAGCGTTTATTCAGTGATTGCTCACGAAACAGCGACAGGTTACGCGCAATGTTTTGCAGATGATGTCGCCAATGAACAAATGGGAAAACTCGTATTAGGTGACTTTGAATTTAGTGATCAAGTCCGCGCTGAATGGCACGACACCGATCTGTATGCCAAGCTGATTCGTGGTGAGAGCTTTGTGAATCCATCAGTGACCATGCAGGTTCAGCCCGATGCATAATTATAAAGCTCAAATTCATACCGACACAGATAGCAAAGATGTGCAGACGTTAATCTTATACTCTGAAGACGATACGCAGGCATTGGCTAAGCAATTGGCAGCGCTACCATTGACAGGGAGCGTTTGGCTGGCAGGTGATTTGGGGGCAGGCAAAACAACCTTGACGCGCTATTGGCTACAGGCTTTGGGTCACAAGGGCGCGGTAAAAAGTCCGACCTATACGTTGGTAGAGCCATACCGTATTGAGCAAGAAAACGGCATAACCAAACCTGTCTACCATGCTGATCTTTATCGTCTGCAAGACCCAGAAGAGCTGTCATTTATAGGGTTTGATGAATATCTTGACGAGCCGAATTCGCTGGTGATAATTGAATGGGCCAGTCGCGCGGATGGCTACTTACCAGTATCAGACTTATTCATCAACCTGACGCAAAGCGCAAATGGTCATGATGGTAAAGAAGCTCGTCAGGTTGAGTTGCGACTGTCCAAGACAGGACAAGCACAAGGTCTAGACTTATCAATACTTAATATTTAGGTTTTACCCCATGTATTTGCCAACATATAATCTTTCATCTTCAGCTGACTAAAATATATTATAGCTATTCATGACCAACAATCCTTCTGATACCCGTATTAAAAAACTATCGCCGCTGCTCATCAATCAATTGGCAGCTGGTGAGGTAGTGACGCGTCCTGCAGCCGTGGTCAAAGAGTTGCTTGAAAATGCCATCGATGCTGGTGCGACCCATATTGAGGTACATGTTACTCAAGGTGGTATGGGGATGATCGAAGTGGTGGATAATGGGGTTGGTATCCATCCTGATGATATGATCATGGCGATTACTCGTCATGCAACCAGCAAAGTGGCTGATGTGGCTAATCTGCACGGTATCATGACCTTAGGTTTCCGAGGAGAGGCGTTGGCCGCGACGGCGGCGGTTTCCCGTTTGACGCTGATTAGTAGTCATGATAATAGTGGTATCGGTCGTCAACTACAGGTCGCTGGGGTATTGGATGATATACCCAAACTATCGCCCGTTGTACACAATCGTGGTACGACGATTACGGTAAGAGACTTATACTTTAATGTGCCAGCACGCCGAGGCAATTTAAAATCAATGGCCATCGAGTTCGGTCATATTGAGACCGTTGTTCGCGACGTTGCATTGGCACGAGCGGATATTACTATCATTCTTTTTCACGATAAGAAAAAACGGCTGTCACTATCTGCAAGCGCTATATCTACAAATGCTATCGATAATGACAATAACCGTCTATCCGTGTCCCGTCTTGAGCAAGCCATTGGTCGTTCGTTAACGGATGATGCTATTGAAGTAGCAGTGGACTTATCGGGTTTAGTACAACAGTCGTCAGAATATAATGTCAGTCAAAATAGAAACCATGCGGCTATCACTGGTTGGTTATGGCCGATGCATGAAAAAAACGATGCATTACCAAAATTGATTTATGTGAATGGTCGACTGGTCAAAGAAGCAATAATTAGCAATCAGCTTCGACAAATCGCCCAAGAGGCACAGCTTGCAGGTATTGGCTACGCACTCTATTTTGACTTACCCACGGAATGGTTGAATATCAATGTGCATCCCTCCAAACAGCGAATTAGAATCAGCCCGTTAAATAATATTATGGCTCACTTGAGCCATGCGCTGCGCTCAAAGCTTGCAGCACATAAGGCGACCAGTAGCCTTCAACAAGACAACAGCCCGTCAAATGATGGCATTTTAAATACTGATTCTGTAAAGTCTGATTTGATCAATCAGCCATTTGAGAAAGCACTAGCTAATACGGCCTCAATCAATCCTGTTACCCAAGGCAGGCAAGTACAGTCGCCAAAAACTTCCTACCAGTTATCAGAGAATAATAAATACCCTAAGCATGTAGACTCTTTGATTGAAAAGCCTTTGATTCAAAAGACTGGTACGTCAAAGTTGTCTTCAACTGATACCGACACCATTACGATTTTGAGTCAATCTGCTGCTGATACAACCTCTTTACCCTATTGTCTAGATATTATTACCAGCATAAGTGACATAGCGCCTGAGTCTGTCATTGGTCAATATAGTCATAATAAGCCGCTACCTTGGTTACTATTTTATTATCAAAAGCAATGCATCTTGATTAGTTCGGAGGATTGGCGAGTAAAGATTGGCTTATTATTTGAATCTGCTGTATTAGATAGTCACGTATTTAAAAAAGGCGAAGGCTACGCCAGGGATGTCAATCAACAACTTGCAACCATAAGTGCTCAAATGACACAGCAGGACTTAGCCTTGTTTATAACAGATATTGAAACTTTATTAGTGAACAATGCCATCAAAGTGATTGACCGTAATCAACTGGTCACATTAATGCTCACCTCCATATAAGAGTCATTGTCAAACTGACTTTTCAATTGGATTGTGAGTAGCCCGATCATTTGCAATATATGGCTTTCAATTAGCTTTTGCCTAGACTGAGGGCGTACCTATTTCACTTCTCATATCAATTACTTACCATATAAACTACTAATAAAGGCAATTCTATGAGACAGTCGTCTGGCTTATCCAATGATCTCACGGATAACAGTGTGGTGTGCTTGATGGCACCAACAGCAAGTGGTAAAACTGCTTTGGCCTACGAGCTTTATGACACAGGGCGTTATGAGCTCATATCCGTGGATTCAGCGCTGATATATCGTGATATGAATATTGGAACAGCTAAACCAACGGCCGCTGAGCTTGCCCGTTATCCCCATCATCTGGTAGATATTGTTGACCCGATGCAAAGTTATAGTGTTGCTGAGTTTGTCGATGATGTTGCACAGTTGATTGATAACTGCCACCAGAATGGCAAGATACCTCTACTTGTAGGTGGTACCATGATGTACTACATGGCTCTGCTTGATGGCTTGTCTCCTGTGCCAGATAGCGATAATGACATTCGTACACGCGTGGAACAATGGCGACAAGATGAAGGCATTGGTGCACTATATGAGTACCTTGGTAAAGTGGATCCAGCGAGTCATAAGCGTCTCAATGCGACTGATACCCAGCGCATAACCCGTGCAGTCGAGGTTTATTTACAAACCAATATTCCAATCAGTGACTGGCAAGGTCAGCCCAAACAGGCATTGGCACAAAACCCAAATCAGCAATGGTACGCACTAGAGGTAATGCCAGATCGCCCATGGTTACACGAGCGCATCGAGCAGCGTTTAGATATTATGTGGAATGATGGGTTAGTAGCTGAGGTCATTGATTTGCTGCATAAATACCCTTTGACGCCCAATTTGCCTTCTATGCGCTGCGTGGGGTATCGGCAAGTTTTAGAGTATTTAGTACAGATTGAGCATCCAGTATTTGAGCAACCGCATTTGGACAAAGCATTGTTTTATGATGCGTTTAAAACGGATAAAGACACTACTCACAAGCAAACAAAGACGGATAATGCGCTGCAAACACTATCTCAAGCAAGTACCTCAGATGTACAGATTGAGGCACTTGCTTGTCAGCAAATGCAAAATAAGGCATTATATGCTACAAGACAGCTTGCAAAGCGTCAGTACACGTGGTTAAGAAAGGTAAGCCAGTTACCTGATGCTTCAGTAAATTCATCAATTAAAGTCAACCTAGTTGAAGATCAAAACGCTCTTATCAATCGAGGTATGAAGGTAGAGATGTTTACTACTATGGCGCAAGCGAAAGATTATTTACAGTGATGAACCATTTACTGCAATAAACAAGCGTATAAAAGTTAGACCATTTTTAAAATGTAGTTTATTAATCATATAGCTCAGTAAAAGTTGTTATAAACAAATAATACAGCAATGACAATTAGTTTCAAAATACACCTTTGATAACTGTTATAATTTAAATCAGTTGTAATAATAAGCTTGACATTGGTATTGTTCGTCTCTGATTAGTATATGTTTATATGGTTTTTTAATGAGATGAGTAGCTATTCCATTGCGCATCACATGAATATATTCACAGTAACTTAATATCAGTAAAACACGTTGAATGCTTATTTAGATACGTTTTAAAAAGAAAACTTAGTATTGTATCTACCTTTTGCCATTATAATGACAGTAACACTTAAAATAATTGGCACTTAAAATATAACTACATAATATTCAGGAGAGATTTCATGTCAAAAGGACAAACTTTACAAGATCCGTTCTTGAATTCGCTGCGCAAAGATCGCATTCCTGTTTCTATTTTTTTGGTTAATGGTATCAAGCTGCAAGGGCAGATTGAGTCTTTTGACCAGTACGTAGTATTGCTTAAGAATACTGTTAGTCAAATGGTATACAAACATGCGATTTCAACGGTTGTGCCAGCGCGTAATCCTCGTAGTGCAACTACAGGCGCTAGTAGCCAAGCTCAAGGTGTAGCACCAGCTGGCTATCAAGGTAGTGGTTTCGAGCGCAGTAATAACCCAGCCAACGCAGGCGGTTTTGAAGAACGTGGTTTTGCTGCCAATCGTAGCGGTTTCAATCGTGGTGGTTTTAGCCAAGGCCAAGATCGCGGTTTTGAACGTGGTAGTTTTGGTCAGAGTCAGGAACGTGGTTTTGAGCGTGGCGGCTTTGGTCAAGACCGTGGCTTTGAGAATTCAGTAGACAGTCCACGATTTGAAGACAAGCCAAATGACGGCTCTGATGAGAATAATGGATAGGTGTGTGCATGCATTATTAAAGATGCATTGTTGAGATATGTTTATTTGATCAAGACCTGCTTCTAATAGTGGGTTTTTTTTGTTTGAATGAATAGGTAGAAAATAACCGTTTGGCCTCATTTATGAAGATAACGGTCTTTGATTTCGTAGATTATTATTAATATGAGACATAGTATAGTAAAATACTATACTGATTCATTATAAAAATAGAGTGGATTCATGAGCAATACCCAAGTCGATTTGACCTATGAGCAATTTATAAGTACCGCTATAGAGGCGATTAATACCGAGATCTCTGCACTCTCATTGTTGACCGAGCAGATAGATGATAGGTTTGCGCAAGCTTGTGATATCATTTTGGCTTGTAAGGGCCGTGTGGTTGTTACGGGTATGGGTAAGTCAGGGCTGATTGGTCGAAAAATAGCAGCAACCTTTGCATCGACTGGTACGCCAGCTTTCTTTATGCATCCAGGCGAAGCAGGACATGGCGACTTGGGTATGCTAGTAAAGGGTGATGTATTGCTAGCCATTTCTAATTCTGGTGAGTCAGATGAAATTAAAATGCTATTGCCAGTTGTAAAGCGATTAGATATTCCGTTGATCAGTATTAGTCGTGACAAACGTGGGATGTTACCACATGCAGCCGATATTGTTTTAACGCTTGGTAAGTCGCAAGAGGCATGTCCATTGAACCTTGCGCCCACGTCAAGTACGACAGCGACGCTCGCGCTAGGAGATGCCTTGGCTGTTGCTTTGGTACACGCTCGCAATTTTACTTCAGAAGATTTTGCTTTATCGCATCCTGCAGGTGCATTAGGTCGTCAACTACTGACGCGAGTTGAAGATTTGATGCATACTAAATCTGAGGATTTGCCTCTCATCCATCAAGATGAACCATTACAAGAAGCTCTATTTACTATGTCTGCTGGTCGTTTGGGTATGACAGTAGTGACTGATGACAATGATAAGGTCGTTGGTGTATTCACAGATGGTGACTTACGTCGCGGCTTAGAAAAAGGTATTGATCTAAAGACGCCAATGCGTGAGTTGATGGTAAATAATCCACGCCATGTTAATAAGACCATGCGCGCATCCGATGCACTTAGTGTGATGAATGAAAGCGGTATTAGTCAGTTATTGATTATTGATGAAAAAAATTGCCTAGAAGCGATTATTACTGTACATGACTTGCTGCAAGCTGGTGTGAAGTGACGACTATATTAAAAAATGGCCTTTAATAAGAGATAACAAATGCAAGACTTAATCAAAAAAGCGGGACAAGTGAAGCTGTTAGTGATGGACGTCGACGGTATTTTGTCAAACGGTCAAATCATTTATGATGTCAATGGTATCGAGACCAAAGCATTCTCTGTTCAAGATGGCGTCGGTGTTAAGTCTTTAGCGCGTTATGGTATTTTGACAGCGATCATTACAGGTCGTAGTAGTGCTATGGTTGATAAGCGCGCTGCGGAAATGGGTGTCAATTATGTGGTGCAAGGCCGTGATGATAAGCTTATTGCGTTAAATGAGCTGTTGTCCACTATTGATCCTGCACTCTGCATCACCGCTGCCGACTGTGCTTATATGGGCGATGATTTGCCAGATATCAAAGCGATGCAAACCGTAGGATTTGCTGCCACAGTCCCGAATGCGCATGCAGAAGTCATTAATCGTAGCGATATGGTGACGACTCGTGCAGGTGGTACAGGTGCTGTACGAGAAATATGTGACTTGATTTTAAAAGGTCATGGTCACTATCAAGACTTTATCGCACACTATACGCTTGGTGAAGCAAAAACTCAGGATGACTTGTCGTGAATACTCGTGTTTTAATAATTCTTGCATTGATTGTGGCTGGTATTGCAGGCTGGTTTTTTCAGCAGCAAGGTGAAGTATCGCCGCCTGTCAGTATGGAAACGTCTGATGTTGATTATGAAGCAACAGAGATCAAGGCCGTGCAGACCAATGAGAAAGGCGAAACGGAATACGAGCTTACAGCTGAATCATTAACGCACAATCCACAGACCAATCTAGATGAGATGTCAGGTATCACTATGAACTGGGAGCCGTCGCCAGAGCAACGCTATCGTATTGAAGCGGGTAGTGCGGCAATCAGTCAGCAGACAGGCGATCTTAATTTATCGGGGGGGTTTACCTTAGTCAGTGAAGGCAACAAAGGTGGGTCTGAGATTGAACCGATAAAGGTAACTGGTAACACCCTTAAAGGGAACACCAAATCCGGAAAAGTATATAGTGAAGAGCCTGTTAAGATTGAACAAGGTATGAATCGATTTGAAGCATCAAGTATGACAGCAAATCTTGAAACAGGCGAGTATGAGTTTGGTCAAGTTGCTGTTGCTTTTACGCCTTCTGATCGCCAAGATAAAGCACTATTCTAATTTCAGCTGCGTTTATACTAAAAACTTATGACAAAACAGTAGTTCGCATGAAGTTTGCAAATCCTACTACCCCCTTATAAAACGAGTGATTTTTATGAAATCTAAATTTTTGCCTACTTTGCGCTCATCATTGATACGTTCTTATTCACCCACATATCGCTCGCGTCGATTGCAAGCGTTGCCAGTGGTTATGCTCTTAGCGCTACCGCTTTATAGTCATGCACTACCATCAGATGCCAATCAAGAAATCAAACTGTTGGCTGATAAAGCAACTTATAGTGAGCGTACAGGCGTTACGAGTTACTCTGGTAGTGTTATCATCACTCAGGGTACATTCAAGATGATGGCTGATAATATCACCGTCAATCTGTCTCAACAGCGCAGTATAAATTCTGCTGTAGCAACTGGACGTCCAGCGACAATGCAGCAAGTTGTCACGCAGGAGAAAGGCCTAGCAAAAGGTCAAGCCAATAAAATTGATTATAATGCGGTCACAGGTATCATTACATTGACAGGGAATGCAAAGCTGGTTCAAAACGGAGCAAGTTTTGCAGGTAACGTCATTCGCTATAGCCTAAAAGCTGGCGACGTTGAAGCGACTGCAGGCGGTAATCAGCGAGTAGAGCTTGTCTTCCCGCCAAGCGGCAATAACAGTCAAAGTGGTGTACGCTAATAAAAAACTGGGTAGTTAATCTATCGATACATAAACAAGTCCGTATGCCTCTAGCGGTGCTTGTATTTCGCCACAGTATGAGTAAGTTATGAGTGATAATAAAAATACAGATTCTTTGATAACTGATAGTAATGCAGCACCTGCTGCGCGATTAACCATGCAGAATTTGGGTAAACGCTATGGCAAACGTTGGGTGGTTAAAGACGTTTCTTTTTCTGTTGAGCAAGGTCAAGTCGTTGGGCTACTAGGCCCAAATGGCGCAGGTAAGACCACTAGCTTCTATATGGTAGTTGGTCTGGTGAATATGGATAAAGGACGTGTCACCTTAGGAAAAATGGACTTGTCTAAGTATGCGATGCATGAGCGTGCGCGCGCTGGTATTGGTTATTTGCCACAAGAAGCCTCTATTTTTCGTAAATTATCTATTGAAGACAACATTTTGGCTATTTTGCAAACTCGCAAAGAGTTAAATGTAAGTCAGCAGCGCCAAGAACTTGAAAAATTGATTGGTGAGTTCCATCTAGAGCATGTACGTAAATCGTTAGGTATGAGTGTTTCGGGTGGTGAGCGTCGTCGCTGCGAGATTGCGCGTGCTTTAGCTGCCAATCCAAAATTTATCTTATTAGATGAGCCTTTTGCAGGGGTTGATCCTATCTCTGTTGGTGATATCAAAGACGTTATTTTAACCCTAAAGAATCGGGGTATTGGTGTACTCATTACTGACCATAATGTCCGTGACACTTTGGCTATTTGTGAGAAGGCTTATATTGTGTCAGAAGGTGCGATTATTGCTGAAGGTACTTCTGATGAAGTGTTAGACAATGAGCTAGTGAAGTCGGTTTATTTGGGTAAAGATTTTCAAGTATAGTTGAATACATCAAAACATATCACAGCTTGTATCTACGTTTAATGCTGGTATCAAAATTTTAAAGTAAAATTTTGAGCCAGCGGTCATTAATCTTCTTTCTTATATTTAAATTTTTCTTATATCTTGTATTGCCTCTTCTATAAAACTAAGCCAGTTACTTCGACTATAGGCTTCCCTTAAAAACTATTCTTAAATAAACGCTCATTGAAGCGTCACGTTATTCTATTCATTACTCTCGATTGATCTTCTGAATAAGGCTGATCTGTTATGGCAAAAAGTAAAAGTAGTTATGTCTGTCAACATTGCGGAGCGCATTTTGGAAAGTGGGCTGGACAGTGCACTGACTGCGGTGAATGGAACAGTCTGGTTGAAGCGCCAAATGTCAGTATGCCACATCATAATAAAAATACGACTAAACCTAATGCTAGTCGTGCTACGCCTCGTGGCACTAGCGCGCCAGCTGGAAATTACTCTGGTACTCATAGTGCCGTCATGCCTCTCAACGCGGTCAGTGTCACGTTAGATACTCGCTTGCCAACAGGTATCAGCGAGTTTGATCGTGTGCTTGGTGGCGGTCTGGTTGCAGGTTCCGTCGTATTGATCGGGGGTGACCCTGGTATTGGTAAGTCAACAATCTTGTTACAGACAGCGACCAATATGGCGCGTGCCGATTCACTGGCAGGTAGTGCGTTATATGTCACTGGTGAAGAATCACTAGCGCAGGTTGCTATGCGGGCTAAGCGTTTAGATTTGCCTGCTGACAGATTACGAGTATTGGCTGAAACCAATGTTGAAACCATTTGCGCCGCACTGACACAAGAACAGCCTGCCATCGCTATTATTGACTCTATTCAGACTATCTATACTGACGCGATCAATTCAGCACCAGGAGGCGTCAGCCAAATTCGAGAGTCGGCTGCGATTTTGACGCGCTATGCTAAGCAAACTGGTACAGCGCTATTTTTAGTGGGTCATGTGACTAAAGAAGGTACGCTAGCAGGGCCACGCGTACTTGAGCATATGGTTGATACGGTATTGTATTTTGAAGGTCAGTCTGATTCACGCTTTCGAATGATTCGGGCGGTCAAAAACCGTTTTGGTGCAGTCAATGAGTTAGGTATCTTCGGTATGACTGACATGGGGCTCAAAGAAGTTGCCAATCCATCGGCAATATTTTTAAGCCGCTATGATAAACCTGTCGCAGGCTCTGTAGTTATGGTGAGTCGTGAAGGCACAAGACCGTTGCTGGTTGAGGTGCAGGCATTGGTCGATGATTCGCAAGGACAACCGAGACGTATGGCTCTAGGCTTAGATTTTCAGCGCTTGTCTATGCTATTGGCAGTCATGCACCGTCATGGCGGTATTCATACTAGCGGACAAGACGTATATGTCAACGTGGTTGGTGGGGTCAAAGTGATCGAGACAGGGTCAGATTTGGCGGTGTTGTTGGCTTGTGCTTCCAGTATCAAAGAGAGGGCATTGCCATCTTCGCTGGCGGTATTTGGTGAGGTGGGGTTATCTGGAGAGATTCGCCCAGTGCCCAACGGACAAGAGCGTTTAAAAGAAGCCATGAAACATGGCTTTAAACACGCAATTATTCCGAAGGCCAATGCACCTTCCAAGGATGCTCCACAATTTAAAGGTATTAATGTAATTGCTGTAGAGCGTCTGGATGATGCGATTGAAAGTGCCTTTGAGTTGTAAGCTCATCCATAGTGAGTTCAATATAAAAACGATATAGCGTGACAGGAATGCTTATCTTTAAACGAGAAGTTGTGTAGACTCTGTCTGCGAAGCCACAGAGAGCAAGAAAAGTTTATACCAGTTCAGCGTTGGCATACCCAGCATTACCATACCATGTATCTGTTTTATTTAGAGTCGACTATACTTATTTTTATGATAAGCATCAGTCATAAAAAGAGCGCCTAACTACCAAGGAAGTTAGGCGCTCTTTTTTTGCTCTGGTTTATAACCATGAACCTGAAACGATAAACTATGGACCTGAAACACGCTCGATAGCAACGTTACCAACACCTTTGCTCGTGATACCTAGACGTTTAGCAGCACCATAAGACAAATCCATTACACGGTTACCGTGAAATGGACCACGATCATTGACTTTTACCACGACGCTTTTACCATTTGTCTTATTGGTCACTTTAACGTAACAGTTAAGTGGCAATGAGCGATGAGCCGCTGTCAAAGCATTCATATCAAAGGTTTCGCCACTGGCTGTTTTACGACCATGGAATTTACGACCGTACCAAGACGCCAAGCCAGTTTGCTTAAATTTACTCACTGAGTTAGAAGCTACCGCGGTAAGACGTTCTAATACATCTTCATCATTACTGGCCAGCGTAGTATCGCTTGCTAATAGAGAGCTGTTGAGTGCTAGTGAAGTGGGTTGACGCGCTGATTTAACCAAACTTGATGCACCATCATGTTGACGGCTAAGCTCACCAAGTACACGATCAATGTGGGAGGCGTTATCTTGTGAAATCATCGCAAGAGAGGTTTTTGCTTCTACCGCATTTGCATTGGTAGCGACTGCAGAGCCAGCAAATAAAACAGCTGACATAGTAAGTAGACCAGATAAACGCTTGTTCATAGATACCTCTATAACTTATACATCAAAACCTAGCTCTAATCATTGTTAGATTGAGTGCACAAGTAATAGACCAATCTAATACTCACACAAGCTCTAAAGCCTTACCATCAATCCGCTGTTCATATAATCGTTGATGTCAAATTGCGGCTTTTATAGGTCTTAATATATGGTAATTTTCATTTCATTATAATAAGTGGATAACGGCAACATAACCGATAATACTTATAAAACGCTCAAATGATAGTTAGTAATACGGGTAAGCCCATAATTTACAATAAGAATCTGGGTGCTAATACCACTGTATGCCAAATTTACAAAATTTCTTTCTTTGCTAAATTAATATGTTTTTTTAAAAGGTATTACGTATTACTTTGTTATTAAAACGTTAATTAAGTAGTGTATTTGAAATTCATAAATCTATAAGCTGCTAACTATACGTAAGGGCTATAACCAAACTATAATTAAATGCAAAGTTTATTAGCAGCTCTGTACGGGTTATGTATCAAGCTGCAATAAAACGAGGTTAACGCAATTATTTGTAAAAAACAAGGATTAAGTTCTTTCGAACTTGAGTGTCAAACTGCCTAATTGTGAAGAAATGCTTATAAAGTACATAATAAAAGCACTAAATTCATAGTAAACAATGATAAATTTTTTGTAACTACTGCTATAAAATCAGAACGTCTGACTGTATTTAAGCTAGTTTAAGGATGTACATCACTACCAATATGACTAATTACATTTTTGGGTTAGTAAGATCAGCAACAGATGAATAGGGCGTTTATCTGCACAAAGCGATTACAACATCTCTTTGTTTAAACTAAGATAAGACGGGCGTTAGCAAGAAAGATAGAATAGGAGTGCCAGTTGAAAGGGTATAAATCGCCACGCCTACGTATCTAATAACGATTGAATAATTACTTTGCACTATATTGATTATAGCGAGGAGGCTTATGTGGTGGGTTTACTGACACATTTCAAGGGCGCAATAGGATGAAAGTGACAGCAAACCATTGATTCATATATAGTTTGGTAGTATTAAGGCTAGTTGCTTTTGTGAGTGTGAATAGACATCAGCAGTCCAAACCCAGCCATCAGGGTGACGATAGCTGTACCACCATAGCTAATGAAAGGTAAAGGTACACCCACGACAGGTAAAAGACCGCTGACCATCCCAACATTAACGAATACATAAACAAAGAAAGACATAGCAATAGCGCCTGCTAATAATCTGCTATAGACGTCAGGATGTGTAAATGCAATATACAAAGCGCGCATAAGCAAACAAGAATAAATAAACATCAAGAGCATGACGCCTAACAGACCAAACTCCTCGGAAAAAGCGGCGATGATAAAGTCAGTATGTCCTTCTGGTAAAAAGTGCAAATGAGATTGTGTGCCTTCCAAATAGCCTTTACCTGTCAGACCACCTGCGCCGATAGCTGTTTTTGACTGAATGATATTCCAGCCAGCTCCTTGTACATCGGCTTCTGGATTAAGTAGGGTCAATACACGTGTACGCTGATAGTCATGTAATAAAAAATTCCATGCAAAAGCAATAAAAGGTACAGCTAAGATGGCAGCGGCTGAAATCAATCGCCAAGATAACCCTGCTAAAAACAGTACAAATATGCCACTACCTGCTACTAGCAGCGACGTACCAAGATCAGGTTCTTTAGCAATCAGTAATACGGGAACAACGATTAAAGTTAAGGTAATCGCGATACTCGAAAAAGAAGGTGGCAGGTCACGTTTGGATAAAAACCAAGCACACATCATTGGCATACCCAGTTTCATAAATTCAGATGGTTGTACACTGCCAAATCCGGGTAAATTAATCCAGCGCTGGGCACCCATACGTACTTCGCCGATGATATCGACTAAAATTAACAGCACTAGGCCAAGCACATAAAAGATAGGCGTAAAGGTGCGATAGATACTGGGTGGTATCTGCGCCATGGTAAACATAACCGAAAAAGCCACTCCATAGCTGACCATTTGGCGTAGGACCATATTCACTTCTTGACCAGAAGCGCTGTATAAAATCGTCAGACCAATACAGCAAACCGTTAACAAGAGAAGGGTCAACCAAGGATCTATATGTATACGTTGCCATAGTGTCGGTGCATGACCTTGACCTAAGTGATGGCTTTGACGTGAAAAACGATACTGCAGGTTAGAAGACATAGGCAAAGAGTGACTAGCAATTGATGTAGGAGGAAGTTTTTGCTTAAAAAGAAGGCTTAAAATGTGACGATACTGTGTCTATTCTAATTGGATATCAACAATAAGGTAACGCGCAAGTACCAAAATCACGTAATTATAAAAACTGTGAGGATAAGTGTTAATTACGAATATCACCTCTATAATTAGAGACGATAGTTTAGCCTGCTTATCAAAAATTTGATAGTATCGATAAAACCTTTTTATTGGTAGTTTCTTGCAATGACCAACACAAAAAATTCTGCTTACAAACAGATTCAAAAACCGCTTGTTGTACTATTTATTTGTGCCAGTAGCCTCTCTGCTCATGCAGCTTTGTTGAGTGACAGCAGTGAGCGCCGTATTCAAATACGTCATGGTAATAGTGCCGATAATGGTAATGCTTATATCAGCTCTTCTACAAACGCTTCAAATCACAGTCCTGGTGTAACGATACTAAGTGGTGCAAATACTGGTGATAGTATGCAAGGATTAATTGCTCAAAAACAGCGTGATTTTACTCCCAATGCAAGCATATCGATTCAAGAGAATAAACAGGTGAATATCAATCGCCGTACGCCTGTATATAGCACCACTTATAACAAATACAGTACCGCAAATAATACTTACAACAGCACCAATAGTGACTCTAGCAATATAGGTTTTAATGCGTGGCTAAACAGCAATAGCTATCGTGCTCAGCAAGTCGCAGAGTACCAACGATATCTGACTACAAGAGTAGGGGCACGAAATGTACCACCTTTGTCTCAATTGCTTACTACAGCTCGTAGCTGGGACAAATGTGGTTATGAGCCTTATCAGTTACCCCCGCAAGAATTATGGGCAAATATAGTACCGACTTTGCGTTTGTATACTGAACTCAAAAACCAAGGCATTATTCCAGCCACCAGTGAGATACGCTCGGTATATCGTAGTCCTGGCTTAAATAATTGTGCAGGTGGTGCAGATAGTAGTAAGCACATGAATGGCAGCGCTATGGATATTTGGGTACCAGAGTACGAAGATAATTTGTGGCAACGCAGCACCATGCAAGATGGGTTGTGTCAGTTTTGGCAATACCAAGGAAAGGAGCATAATTTTGGTTTGGGATTGTATGCCACGGGTGCCATTCATTTAGATACAGATGGCTATCGCAAATGGGGCTTTAACCATGCTAGTAGTAGCTCTTCTTGCCGCTATTAACTGATCCGCTTTATAACCAATTCAATCATCAAATGAATGTTTTATTAAGCGATAGAAAGTATGTTGATAAAAATCGGTATGGAAAGTTAAATATCGTAAGTTTAAAAGGTAGACGGCTAAGTCATCATAAATTTTCTAACGCTCATAAATTGTGCTTTAATAGTAGGTTTTATTCACTTTATATTCTTTGATTTATAAAGTAAAAAACAGCACTTATTATGAGCAGGATTTATGAGAAAACGGTATTCAATAATACCCAAAGATGATGATTCTGGTAAACCAAAAAGGACTTTTCTACGACCAAACAATATAGCCGTGGCTGTGTTTGGTCTGATTTTTCTATTCTTGGTATTTGTGAGTGCTTGTAGTCCAGAGACTTCTCCTGAGGACCAATCGTTGACGGGAGATAAGTCTGCCAAGCTTGATAGAAAGGCACAAAATGCGGAAGAGGTTGAAGAGAGTATCAGAAACTCTTACGCCAGATTGGCTGCTGAACGTACCGATCTTTGTCCAAAACTGATACAAGAAGAAGTGGGCAGTCAGGTCATTGAACGTACTGAAGAAGTTATGATAGACAACTATTGCGATTATTTTTTGTATCCACGTAGCAGTCAGAGCATCTCAGTCAAAGTCAATAACAGTCAAATCGAAGCGCTATTGGTAGTACCTATGATGCATAATTTTGCCAATGGCGACTATAAAGTCGATTCTTATGACAAACATGTGATTCGGTTGGCATACAACGGGGCAACTTATAAACCTAAAAATCTTATGTATGATGTGGCGGTAACGGTTTCTGATTGATTGTTAGATTTTAGATTGGATTAAATATAAATATTAGTGGCATTTATAGTGAATAAGGGGCAATGCATAAAGCATTCCCCCTTATTTATATGTCTTTTGCAGCAGGTTTTGTGATTATGGTTTTTTAGCCTTTTTGTCCTTCCAAGGATCGTCTTGTCCAACGGTGACAATTAAGAAGTCTTCAGGCTTTAGTGTGTCGCGCATCGCTTGATTAACGCCGGCCAGCTTCACTTGATCAATACGATTGATATAATTACTTAAATAGTCACTGGGTAATTGATAAAAATTCATCATACCGAGCAAGTTATTGATGCCTGCATTGCTGGCAAAACCCATCGGAAAACTGTTTTTAAGATTGTCTGTTGTAAGACGCATCTCGCTATTGGTAATGCCTTTATCCAAAGTGTCATTGATGACCGCTAAGCTGGCATCAATAGCATCACGCGCTTTATCATTTCGGGTTGAAAAACCAATCTGATAAGGGCCTTTGGCCAACATCGGATTCATTGAGCCTGTGATTCCATAGGTATAACCAAGATTTTGCCTAACTTCAGTCATCAATCGCGCATTAAAACTGCTACCAGCCAGCACTTCATTACCCACAGCAAAATTGGTTTGTTGTTGCTGATCTTTCGGATTGGTTGCGCGTTTACTGCCCAATTGACCCATCAATATGGTGGTTTGAGTACTTGGAAACGGAATATGAATGTGTTTTGTTTGATTGAGCAGTTTTGGCTCAGGTAAGGTCGCTGCGGATTGACCAGCGGGTAATCCAGCAGTAATACCTTCTGCCAGTTTTTTCGCTTGTTCCAAGGTCAGATTACCTGTCATCGCAATAGAAGCATTGGCAGCAACCAAATAACGGTTTTTGAAGTCAATCAATTGTTGTCGGTCAATATTAGGCACAGTGTCTAAAGTGCCAGCTGATGGATGGGCATAAGGATGATCGCCATATAAGGCTTGGTTAAAAGCGTCACTTGCCAAACTGTTTGGGTCTTGCTTTTGCTGCTGCAAGCCGACCAAAAGTCGTGCTTTGTTGCGTGCTAATGTTTGATCGTCAAAATCAGGGTCATTGAGCATTTGGGTCATCAAATCGATGCCAGGTAATAAATGTTTATCATCAGATAAGCTACGCAGCGAGACGATAAACATATCCTTATAAGCACTACTATTTAGATTAATCCCCAACGTTTCACCTGCTCGGGTAAATTCATCTTCGTTGAGCTTTTTTGTGCCTTGTGTCAACATCGTCGCAGTCATATTGGCAATGCCAAAACCGTCCTTACGTATGCTGGCATCACGGGCGCTACCAGCGTTAAAACGCAAATCGATGTCGACAATTGGTAGGGTAGTTGTTTGTACAAAGAGTACGGGCACGCCAGCTTTCGTTTTAAACTGTTGAATCGTGGGTGCGGTAACCTTTAATGGCTTGGCATCGTCAATGCTCGTCAATGTTGATAAGGCAGCAATTGGCGCGTTGGTATCAACCAATGTAGCTGATCCACGAGGCTCTTCAACCCCCGCTGTGTCTGCTTGTGCGGTCACGGTCAACGTTGCAAGACCTAAGAGTACGCCAACGCTCAGACTGGACAACTTCTTGAGCGTAGACGTAGCTGCCGGTGTTGAGGAGTATGCGTTATTCAACGACTTTTTTCTGATTTGATATAAATCACTGGGTTGAGTCATGGTTTTCTTCTTATTAATGAAGCCTTTTTAGTGGGCTTTTTGATTGGATAAAGGAGTCATACGTTGTCACTATTTGTCTTTTTTAGCGGCGTTGTCAGTGGGCGGTATGATATGCATCACCGTTAAGTTATCCTTTACCAAATACTTTTTACTTGCTGTTTGGATATCAGCAATCGTTACTTTATCGAGTTTGGTTGGTAGTTCGGCAAGCAGTCTGTCATCAAGACCAATAGACTGTAGTGAACCAATCATACGTGCTTGACCCTCCATACTATCTTGAGCGTAGACAAGACCTGTTACTGTATTGGTTTTGGCACGACTGATTTCATCTGCATTGATGGGATCGGTCTTTAGTTTTTCTATTTCAGCGATAATGGCTTGTTGCGCTTGATCGAGACTGACACCTTCACGTGGTGTTGCCTGAATCAAAAATAGACCATCGCCGCGATCCAGTAAGTCGTAAGACGTACCTACTGTCGTCAAAAGGCCTTTCCCACGTATCAATCGACTCTCCAACCGTGCAGACAAACCGCCATCTAATACATCCTGAGCCAGTGACAGTGCGTAAGCTTGGTTTTCATTGCTGGCGCCTGCTGTTACTAGACTTGGTACGTTGTAACCCATCAGTAGCACTGGAACTTGTACGGCTTGCTCAGAATCAACTTGCTGATAACCACGAAAACCTTTTTGATTGACAGCAGGGCGGTTTGGCAGCTCGCTTGGAGACAACTCACCAAAGTAACGTTTGACTTGCGCCAATACCTCTGTTGGCTCCACGTCACCCACAATGACTAAGGTGGCATTGTTTGGGGCATACCATGTTTTGTACCAGTCTTTTACGTCTGAGAGCTTGATTGATTCCAGCTCATTCATAGGCCCAATGATAGACTCGCCTTTAGGACTGTTAGGTAAGGCTAGCAAACGGAAAGATTCGTAGGCTTTAGCCAATGGGTTATCATCGGTGCGCTGACGACGCTCTTCCATGACAACTTGATGCTCTTTAGCAAAAGCGTCATCATTAAACATTAAGTTTTTCATGCGATCTGCTTCAAGCTCTAACGCTAAAGGGAAGCGATTGGCAGGAAACAATTCGTAGTAGCCGGTATAGTCATAGCTGGTAAAGGCATTGTTGACGCCGCCGAATTTGGCAATCAAACGCTCATAATCATCACTTGAAACATTAGACGTGCCTTTAAACATCATATGTTCAAGCAAATGAGAAATACCGCCTTTATCAGCTGGCTCATCCGTTGAACCAACCCGATACCAAATCTGTGTCATAACCACTGGTGCGCGATGATCTTCTTTTACCACTATTTTTAGGCCATTTTCTAACTGATATTCATGTCGACCTGACGTATTCATGGTCAGCTCAGATGATATATCTGCTTGCGATTTTTTATCTTGAGCTGCTATGTTTTGACCTGAAGGGTTCTGGCTCAGGGTATTTTTATTTGAAACAGCTTGGGTGGCTTGATTGTTGTCAGTAGAAGATGAATTAGAGCCAATAGTAGTGGTTTGGCAAGCAGCAAGCGTAGCGGTTATGGCCAACGCACAGGCGATACGCAGCGAAAGAGTAGATAAAGGTAAAGACGATGACATGGTATGTTCTACTTATATAAAATGACAAGTTGTATAGGAAGGGATGGATGCACCACATCCAAATATAACCATAAGCGGTTTTATAATGATTTGTGTGCCCCAACCATTACGCTGGCAGTCGGTTTAAACTCTTGCGTGGTAGTACAACCTGAAACAGCTGATAGAGCAAATGTCGCGAATAATAAGGTGGCGCTAATGGCCGCTGTTTTTTTGCTTTGTTTTTTACAAAGAGTGGATAATGATGTCATAGGTAATTCCTATAAATTAAGTATAAAGTGACAAGAAAATGATGAAGTAAAGCTTGTTAGAGTAGGCGAAGTTCGGCTGACAACAGGTCGGATTTTTGTGTCCGAATCTTAAGCGAAACTTTCTCAAATCATCCGTTGGTCTTTTAAACTTGTAAATTTTGATGATAGTCTACGATGGTAAGGTCTGAGCACCACTCGAACTATGCTAAACTAGACTAAAAATTGTCTGTCATAAGGCAGTGCTTATGACGATATATAAATCTACTTAAAATAAACGAATAATTGATAGTGATAACTTTTAGGGCAAGCTTATGAACAATCCAAATAATAGCAATCGTGTGGTCATCAATCTTGACGGCAATCTTGATGACTTAGATGACGATGATATTACCTTACCCAGTCTGCCGACGCAATCTGTCCCCATTATTGATGAGACTGAAGATACCGTCGCAACCAAAACGCCCAATAATAAAAGCATACCAGAGCAACAAGTAAATGATACGAGCGATCAAGATATCGTCAATACGGATGAATCTAATAGTATCGCTTTGGGTACTCCCGTTGGTATGACAGAAGGACAGAATGCACCCTACAATACATTTGAAAGCTTTTCAGATACCAAGTCAAATACTCAAGAAACAAATGTAGCAGTAAACGCTAATGTTAATGCTATGCCTTCTATCCCAGCAATGCCGTTACAAGAGCAGTTAGGGGATACGCCAAGCGTTGCGCCTATGGACAACCCACCAAAAGCGCCAGAACTAGAAAACCCTGCTGTAGAATCACAAGAGACTCAAGAAAATAAAAAATCAGGCAGCTGGTTTAATCGTATGAAAACGGGGCTTAGTAAGTCACGTAAGAATTTGGCTGAAGGTATGGTCAGTATTCTTATCGGTGGTAAAGAGATCGATGATGAGCTTTTAGAAGAAGTTGAAGATCAGTTGTTGGTTGCCGATATTGGTGTCAATGCCACCAATCGCATTATCAAAAGCTTAACTGAGCAGACGGCCCGTGGCGATCTGATCTATGCCCATTCATTGTATAAAGCATTACAAAGTGAGTTGGTTGATATCTTAACCCCCAAAGTTGAGCCGCTCGTGATTGATACCAGCAAAAAACCATTTGTTATCTTGATGGTGGGGGTCAATGGGGTGGGGAAAACCACGACTATCGGCAAGCTTGCCAAGCGTTTACAAGGTGAAGGCAAATCAGTCATGCTGGCGGCAGGTGATACATTCCGCGCGGCGGCCACCGAGCAGCTACAGATTTGGGGTGAGCGCAACAACATCCCAGTTGTAGCGCAAGGTCATGGTTCTGATAGTGCTTCTGTTATCTTTGATGCCATGCAGTCTGCCAAAGCAAAGAATATCGATGTGCTAATCGCAGACACGGCAGGACGTCTGCAAAACAAAACGCATCTGATGGCTGAGCTGGAGAAAGTGGTACGAGTCATGCGTAAAGCGGATCCAAGCGCACCGCACGAAGGTATGATTGTTCTTGATGCTGGCACAGGTCAAAATGCAATTAACCAAGTTGAATTGTTTAATAAAGCGGTACCATTGACGGGTATTACCATCACCAAACTAGATGGTACGGCTAAAGGTGGGGTGGTCTTCAATATTGCTGAGACGACCGATGTACCTATTCGTTATATTGGAGTGGGCGAATCGATTGATGATTTACGTGCCTTTAGTCCAAAACAGTTCGTCGCCGCATTGTTTGAAACAGACGATAAAGAGTAATTAGCGAAACTGCCAGCAACCAAATAATAGGACAGGAGTCAGTATATGATCGTTACTAGCGTTGTATTAACCGATATCGTTCACAATAATAGCTCATCACCTAAGGCTGCTTTGTTGCTGGCAAGCCATGTCATCAACAATACGGCAAAGCTGATTTGGTGTAATTGGCTTGCGCTTGATGAGCACTGGCAAGATAAAATCAAACTCAAAGCTTTATCAAAGCATTATAAATTTGATGTCGATGAGGTGACATTTATCGCTGCTGATCAGTTAGAGTCCAATGACAAAGAACAAGAGGTATTGCTGGCAAGCATTGCTCAGATACAAAATTATATGCAAGGACAGCGTAGTGACTTTGACTTGCCAATTGATACCAGTGCGGGTACAGCATTTCAGCAGCGAGTTTGGGGTGCACTGCAAGAGATTGGATATGGCGAGACTATTAGTTATGCCACTCTTGCTCAGCGTGTAGATAATCCCAAAGGCTTTCGTGCAGTAGCGCAAGCCAATGGTAAAAATCCCTTCAGCGTGATTATTCCCTGTCATCGAGTCATCAGCAGTGATGGTAAACTTGGTGGTTATACAGGTGGACTGGATAAGAAAGAGTACTTATTAGCGCTAGAAGGAATTACCTGCAAAGTCTAGTTTGAGTTGAGTTATCACCAACAGCTATCAGTCGTAAAATACAAAGAGGCCGAACGTTTATGGCGTTTGGCCTCTTTTGTGAGTAACAACCAATGATTGAATAAACTTATTGCTCAAGCTGTGCCATTACATCAGCAGAGAAGTTAACGTTAGTATAAACTTCTTGCACATCATCAGCATCTTCTAACATATCGATCATTTTTAGGATTTTTTCGGCATCTTCCACATTGTCTATTTCAGCTGTGGTTGAGGGTGACATAGTCACTTCTGCATTGTCAGAGACAAGACCAGCAGCATTAAGCGCGTCTTGAACTTGACCAAAACTTTCCCATTCAGTGATGACCATCAATGTTTCGCCATCATTTTCGATATCGAGCGCGCCAGCCTCTAGTGCAACCAGCATGACGTCTTCTTCTAAGTTGGTATCATTAAAACTGATTTCACCACGTTTGGTAAATAGGTAAGCCACTGATCCTGATGTGCCCAAATTACCATCATTTTTTGTAAATGCATGACGTACTTCGCTAACGGTACGATTAAGATTGTCAGTCATAGTCTCAACCAATACTGCCACACCGCCAACCCCATAACCCTCATAGCTGACTTCTTCCATGTTTTCGTTATCACCGCCACCAGTACCACGATCGACAGCGCGATTGATGGTGTCTCGGGTCATATTGACTGACAATGCTTTTTCGATGACAGCACGCAAGCGTGGGTTCTTATCCGGATCAGGATCACCTTGCTTGGCAGCAGAAACAATTTCACGAATAATTTTGGTAAATATTTTACCTTTTACCGCATCCTGACGGGCTTTACGGTGTTTGATATTTGCCCATTTTGAATGGCCTGCCATATAACATCCTTAATTTTTGCGTATTATTTTTTATGCTTAAAAAACCGATTAATAACACTTATAAATACTCAAACGCGCGTTTCCTACTCGGAATATCCGTGTATTTAACGTAATAGAGCTACCTATGTGTTAACGATTTGTATGTTGTTAGAAGTGCTTTTTTGCTACACTGTGGCAACTTATAAACTATATTAACGGCGATAAGTCAGTAATATTATAAACCAGTTTCGTGTATTTTAACTAACTTGGCCTTATTCATCATATTTTAAGTCATTGCTTATTATCAAGCCATTGATTTTACGACGTACGGATTCTATGAAACAACCAACTGCTGAAGCCATCACACACTTACGTAACCGCATTCATATCATTATTGAAGGTACGGATACCCGCTTGGGCAAGCTTTTCGATATTGTGTTGCTCATTGCAATTTTGGCCAGTGTGGGCGTGGTCATGTTAGACAGTGTGTTGTTTGTACGTTTGCAATATGGGACGATATTTTTTTATGCAGAATGGTTTTTTACTATTTTGTTCACGATTGAATATATATTAAGGCTGTTTTCGGCACCCAATCGCTTTCGATACGTATTTAGTTTTTTTGGCGTTGTAGATTTACTGTCCATTTTACCCAGTTATTTGAGCCTTGTCTTTGGTGGCGTGCAGTATCTTATCGTCATACGTATTTTGCGTCTTTTACGCGTGTTTCGAGTCCTCAAACTCAAAGCTTATATGCAGCAAGCAGGTTTTTTGGCTTCAGCACTGAGAACCAGTCAGCAAAAGATAACGGTATTTTTCTTATCGCTTGTTCTCTTGGTGACTATTTATGGCTCTATCGTGTACGTGGTAGAAGGACCAGAAAACGGCTTTACAAGTATTCCAATCTCTATTTATTGGGCAGTTGTGACGTTAACCACAGTGGGATATGGTGATATTTCACCGAAAACGCCACTTGGTCAGGCCATTGCAACGATGGTCATGATTACAGGTTATGCTGTCATTGCGGTACCAACCGGTATCTTTACCTCAGAGTTGACGCGTAACATGCGTCCGCAGCTCGATCCAGTTACTTGTCCAAACTGTGGTAAGTTTGGGCATGCTATAGGGGCAGAGTTTTGTGATCGCTGTGGTCATGCATTACATGTCTAGATAGGGGCACTAGTATTCGTCTAACGTTTAGAGGCGCAATTATCGTTTATACGTCAATATACTCATCAACGAATGGCGATAGGTCAATCTTAACCCCTAGATTAACTAAGTTCCAATACTGTCCTGATATGGTGCGATCTAACATCATAGTGGTTGCAGAAGGTTGAAATTGTCCAAAGTATTTTAAAGAGGTACGCATTTGTGCAATGGCTTCGTGATGTATCTGACTGCTACCAAAATCAAAATCGCCCTCATGATAAGGCTTAATAGACAAAGGTTTTAGACCAATAGATAACCATTTTTCATAAAATTCTCCCGGTATGTTTTTATCATCATCACGGCGGATATCTAAGGCAATCAAGTCCTGCTCAAGTGCCGTTGCATCACCTTTGATGGCATGTTTGGCGAATCGACGAAACAGTTGAACTTCGCTATCACTATAGCTACGAATCCCACCAAAATCATAAGCCACGACGCTGCCATCTTCTCGAAAAGCAAAGTTACCTGGGTGTGGGTCACAATGCATACGATACAACCCAAATAGTTGCCCTGCGGTAAAGTGGAACAATCGCTCAGCTATCTTTTGTTTAATGTCGTTATTCCAAGTTGCAGCAATTGTCAGGGTTTCGCCCATCTCTTCAGTCAAAGTCAAAATGCGCTTGGATGAGTGACTGGTAATAACTTTAGGGATGATAAGTCCTTCATCATCTGCATGAAAAGCCCCAAACACTCGTAAATTATGGGCTTCTTTAATATAGTCCAACTCGTCATGCAAGCTTTGGCGAATTTCATTAAATAGTTGTTCTTGTAGCTGTTTGCTCATGTTGAGCACACCAGCGATTTTCAATGCCATACGGACTTGTTTTAGGTCGCTATCGCAGTTTTCATCCACATCAGGATACTGAACTTTTACCACCACTTTTTGTCCAGATGGCAAAATGGCTTTATGCACTTGTCCAATAGATGCGGCGGCAAAGGGCACTTCTTCAAATTCGCTGAACAGCTCTTTTATGGGTGCTTTTAGTTCCCGCTCTACTTGTACGCGTATTTGCGCATAAGGCATGGGCGGTGCATCTTTTTGCAGTTTTTCTAGTGCAGTAGCCACTTCCGGGGGGAACACATCTTTATATTGTGATGCAATTTGTCCCACCTTCATGACTGCGCCTTTCATTTCTCCCAAGGTTTCGGCTATCTGAATACCCACGTCTTGCATTAGCTCTGAGCGCGCTTGTAAGCGTTTTTCTTCGTCACTTGAGAGATGCTTAAATGAGTTTTTAGCTGCTTTACCGGCAATACTTGCTGTCATGCCAGCGAGTTTCATAAAGCGCTTTCCAGACGATTTTGCCATTCATATCACCATATAGTGGATTGTTTGCTCAGCCGTAATTCTAATACTTTAACCAGATGATTGCTGTTTAACTAATGTGCTGATAAAAAAGTTATCTAATGCAAGCTCTAATCTTTTACTGATATCAGTCGTTACGATTGAAGTTATGAGTATCTATATCGTTCATATCCACAGAGTAAAGATTATCAAGCCAATACGTTAATGCCATTTGATACCCCAAATGTCCCAAGCCGCAGATAACACCAACAGCGACATCGCTCAAATAAGAATGATGGCGAAAAGGCTCGCGCGCATGAACATTAGATAAATGTACTTCTATAAAGGGTTTTTGTGTGGCCAGCAGTGCATCGCGTAGCGCCACCGAGGTATGAGTAAAGGCGGCAGGATTAATAATCATCGCATCCACTTGCTCGGTTGCATTGGCCAGTAATCCATAATGCTGTATTTCATCAACCAGCTGGCCTTCATGATTTGATTGTATACAAATCAACTCAATACCGTACTCAGCAGCGCGAGCTATTAAACGTTTCTCAATGTCTACAAGCGTTGTATGACCATAAATCTCAGGCTCACGCTTACCCAGCAAATTCAAATTGACGCCATTAATCAGCAGCAATTTGTGGGTAAGGTGTTTAGTGATGTGTTGATCCGAGGTTTCTGTACTTGATGCAGATTGAGAAGGGGTTGTCATAATGTTCTCTATAACAGTTGCGCAGTGAGGGTAAATTATAATGCATTGTGAAATATATCGATGATAAAAAAGTAAAAAGAGGTAATTTAATAGTATGTCTCTTTATGATAGCAGCTTGCTCATAAGGTTATAAAAAAATTATGGCGTAAATAAAATAAAGAATAAAAAACAGATTAAAAGTCTTTATGTTGCTAAAAACCCGTGCTATGATATTTTTTACGCAATATTTATTGCAAGTTTGTTACTATCATTATGATGAGCTTTTGAAGAAGAGAGTTTTTGGTTATAAGAACAACTCTTTAAGACGACGGCTTTACGCAAATAATGATGGTAAAAGTAGTACTCTTAAGTTTTTGATTTTATAATCTTAGATCCCGTTTGTATGCAATGTTGCAAAGGAATTTGGGGCTAAGCGGACTTTTTTAGGAAGCAATATTATGTCAGCTCGTGAGCAAGGTATCGTTAAGTGGTTTAATGACTCAAAAGGCTTTGGTTTCATTCAACGTGACAGTGGAGAAGACATTTTTGTCCATTTCCGTGCGATTCAAGGTGATGGCTATCGTTCTTTGAAAGACGGTGAAAAGGTTGAGTTTAGCGTAGTTGAAGGCGATAAAGGCCTTCAAGCTGAAGAAGTCAGAAAAGTAGGAGAGTAATCTATTCAGTCATTACAGCGGTTTCGCTATATTGTCTGTATACACTACTGATATACTACTGAGTCAAGCCCAGCTTATCTTACCTGTGTTGAGTAAAATCAATGTACTCGGTAGAATAAGGTATTGGGTTTGACTTTTTTTATGCTCCTATGTTTGTCAATGATGTGCAGATCAAATGGCGTTTTCATCATTGTTTCTGTTGCAAAGTAAGACAACCGATTATTCAACACCTATTTATAATCAATAATAAGTAGCCATTCATTTAAAAGGATATTTTTTTGAGTAATTTTACGACCTTTACTGACTTGCCACTGTCAGCTGCAACGTTACGTGCCATCAATGACTTGGGGTTTACGGAATTGACCCCTATTCAGGCAAAAATACTGCCTCATACTTTGGCAAACCAAGATGCTATTGGGCAGGCACAGACGGGTACTGGTAAGACGGCAACGTTTTTATTGACTATCATGGAAGCACTACTTAAGCGTCCTTTTGGTAGCGATGAAGAACGCTACTTAGGAGAGCCACGTGCCGTGGTCATGGCACCCACTCGTGAACTTGCTCAGCAAATATTTGAAGATTGTCTTGCCTTGACTAAGTACACCTCACTTCATAGTGTGTGCATCATGGGTGGAACCAATTATGAAAATCAGCAGCATGAGCTTGATCGTCAATATGTTGATATTCTAGTAGCAACGCCTGGCCGTCTCATTGATCTTGCTAATAAGGGCATGGTTTTTTTAGATCGTGTGGAAGTGCTGGTATTAGATGAAGCCGATCGCATGCTTGACATGGGCTTTATCCCAGATATCAAACGCCTAGTAGGCCGAATGCCAGCTAATACGGATCGTCAAAGTTTATTATTTTCGGCGACTTTCAACCAAGACGTGATGAATTTAGCTTACCGCTGGTTACATGAACCCCAGTTTGTTGAGATTGAACCTGAGCACAAAACCAGTGAGTTGGTCGATCAGCATTTTTACTTATTAACGGAAGATCAAAAGCTAACAGCGTTGCAGCGCATTATTAATGATGCTACGGTAGAAAAAGTGATTATCTTTGCCAATCGCAAAGATCAAGTCAAACGTCTTTACCATAAACTGCGCCAAGCCCATAAAATTGTCATGTTATCGGGTGACGTCATTCAACAAAAACGTGAAAAATATCTACAGCGTTTTAAAGATGGTCATGCCTCAGTTTTAGTGGCGACGGACGTAGCAGGTCGCGGTATTCATGTCGATGATATCAGTCATGTGATCAATTATACTTTGCCTGACCAACCAGACGATTATGTGCATCGCATTGGACGTACTGGTCGCGCTGGACAAAAAGGCATTAGTATCAGCTTTGTGAGTGAAGATGATGCTTTTAATATACCAGCGTTAGAAGATCACTTAGAGACTAAGTTTGCGCTTGAGCAGTGGCAAGAGTAATTTTTATAAAATAACGGTACTCAATAAAAAAGTTCCTACTATCAGAAGCGAGAGTAGGAACTTTTTTATTATTCATAGAAAAAATTGGCGTTATAGACACTCTCTAAAAATCAATGAGCATGATGCATCGTCTCAGTGTCATCACTCATATCATGCATGCTATGATCTATCTCTGGGTTCATATCGTGATTCATTTGACTCATATCAGAATGGCTACTGTGATCCATAGTTGTATGGCTGCCACCGTGACTGTGTCCACCATGCATACTAGACATGACGATGGGCGTAAATACAACTGCTAAGCCAGATATCACTAGCACAGCACCATTGAGTTGTCTTAAACGGAAACGTCCAATTTTATCACGCAACCAGCCAACGGTTTCATGAGTGGCTACAAGCATCGGCACTGTTCCCAAACCGAAAACAAACATGAGTGCCGCACCACTTATAGGATTATGAGCAACCACAGCGATAAGTAATGCACCATATACCAAACCACAAGGTAAAAATCCCCAAAGCAGACCCGCAGTCAAAGCACGTGGAAAGGTGTTTAATGGGAATACTTTTTGACGAAGGGGGCTTAGGTACTGCCAAAAACGCATACCAAACCGTTCAAGTTTATTCAAAAACGGCGCACCAAGCATGGTGACGCCAACAAAGGCCAGTACTAAGCCCAATAAAATACGTGGCAGATTGTTACCAGTCATCAATGGCTCTAGCACAGTCGTACCAATCAAGCCTGCGATCAAACCTAAAAATGCATAACTGCCCAAACGCCCAATATGATAAGTGGCAACCAGCGCACGACGTTTGGCTGGGCTTGAATCTTTCATCGATAACCCGAATGCGGTTACAAGACCGCCGCACATACCTAGGCAATGCGGAGAGCCAAAAAACCCCATGAGTAACGCGGCAACAAGTAAAGCTGTGGTCATAGAGGGCATCTCCTAAAAAAGAAAACCTAATAATGTCTTTGAGAGTTAGTCAAAAAGTATGATAAGTAGCTCAATGAAAGAGGGGGACAGATTACAGTCAAAGTTTTGATATTTTTTCTTTATCAGCGTGATCGGCGAGTTCTGTACCGGTACTGTCTGATTCTGGGTTATTGATGTTCGTCACAGTCAGCTCGCTCTTCTGGGTAGTAGGCTCTACATGCGTATGAGCTTGCATGGTTTGCCTGCGCTCTTGGCGGTCGTCCAAGATGATACGTTGTGAGGCGTTGTCCAAATCTTCGAACTGATTTGACTTGACGGCATATCGTACGGCCCAAATAGCAACCACAAACAGCATGAGACTTAATGGAATTAGTAAAAATATACTGAGCATGGTAACTCTCTTAAATAGCGGTTTCCCTGATCATTATACACCCATTGTCAGTGTGGTGATGAATGTGAGGCAAATGAGTATTATAAAATATGCTTTTGTAGACCAACGTTTGCCACTATTCAGCCGTTGTCTTTTCAGCATCACCTCTTGGCGTTAGCAACTGTTGTGAAGTCACGTCTCTAGCCTGACGGCAATCTACCTGCGGTCGTATCACATCACGCAAATAGGCGGCAACTTCATAAACAGCACGTCTTGAATGGCTCAGGTTTTGTGCAGGTTTTATCCAATCACGATCGACAGGCAAAGGAGCACTAAGCGGCGTACTATTGATACCATTTAAAGCAAATTGTCTACGTGCGCGTGCCATATGGTAGCTATCGGTAATGAGATACACATGATGCAGAGGGATACGTTTGGCAGTAAAGCGCGCGTTTTCGCAAGTATTCATACTGGCATTTTCGCTAATCAGTCCATCGATGCCATGCTCAATAAGCCATTGACCGAGCCATGGTGCTTCAGCACCGCTCAACACAATCGGCAAAGGCAAGTCATGGTAGGCGCTGGCAGCCGTACGAGCACGATTGAGACTGTAGTTATTGAGGATGATTTGATTGTTATTATTATTGGTTAATCCTCCTCCCAATACTACGTAAGCAGTCGGTGGCGAAGTCATTGCCATGCCAGACACTTTAGGTAACGGTAGCAGAGTAAATAGATAAACAATCGTTTGAGAAAACAACGGTGTGAATAAACTGATAATCACTAAAATAACCGTCGTTGAACCAAGCACAAAAGTAATATTGATAATACGAAACAGCTTCATCATGCGTTCAGCTGAACGCAAATAATACCGCCACAGTCTTTTAGATAACGGTTGTTTAGATGACCGTCTTTTGGATCTTGACGATTTACGCCACATACTCATCATATCCAACTGAGCCATCCGTATTTACCCAAACTGGCTCACGTGATAATTGAATGGCAAATTTTTCAAAAATAACCGTGGCGATATATTTTTGAGAGGTTGCCACGTCATATTGGGTTGCTTGATAAGGCGTGTGATTAGTCAGTACTAAGGCTTGATGTTGATGAGTAACGATGGGTGCAATGCCGCCACCTTTTAATCCTGCTTGCTCAATCAGCCATCCTGCTGCAACTTTGACCATGTCATCAGGCATGGGGTAGCCAACGATAGCAGGGTAGGTGGTTTGTAATTGGGTGAATTGCTTTTGAGGTATGATAGGGTTTTGGAAAAAGCTACCGCAATTCGGTAGGTGTTTAGGGTCGGGCAGTTTTTGCTGACGGATATCTATGATAGCCTGCATCACATCTACAGGAGTCACTTGCGTACGGTCTTGCTGCTCAGCATAGCGCTGTGCAACTGTTTTTACATCTCCATAACTGGCTAAGACTTTGTTGACATCAGTATGCAATCTAAACCCAACGCAACTGATTAACCACATATTGGGTGCACGTTTAAAGATACTATCACGATAGCCGAACTCGCAATCAGCTGTGCTTAACTGATGCCATGTTTTGGTTGGTAAATGATAAGCGCGTACATACTCTAAGCAATCTTCTAGCTGAACACCATAAGCACCGATGTTCTGTACAGGAGCCGCTCCAGTAAGACCAGGTATCAGTGCAAGATTTTCCAGTCCATACCAGCCTTGGCTTACCGTATGTACCACCAAGTCATGCCAGTTTTCGCCCGCCATGACTTCAATGTCAACGTACTCATCGGTTTGCGCTACCAAAGTAATACCGCGCATTTTCGGCTGTAAGACGATTGCGTCTAGCTGCGCTGGCAATAAGACATTGCTGCCACCAGAAAGTACAAATAATGACTTCTGACTTATAATGTCTTTATAACTTGCCATAAAAACGTCAAGCTGCGATTCATCTGTTAATTCTACGACCGACCCAGCTGCACAAGCCAATGCCATTGTATTACTATGCGATAAATCCACCGATGACTCAGAAAGTAATCTGTTTGGAAAATCAATGTCTATGGTAGGCTGAGCGCTACTATCGAAATGTAAAGTTGAGGTCATAACAGAGCCTATGTGGCGAATAAATGGCAAACTATGCGGCACTTATTATAAAGGATACAAAACATAAAAGGCGCATAAATTAATACTCAAGCCTAGCAAGCTTTCCAACTCTCAATCCAAGCTTGAGCACTTGATTCAATACGTTCAATCACTTCTTCGAAGTCATCGTTATCGCCTTTATAAGGGTCTGGAACGTCGTCACCGCTATATGTAGGATCTTCTTCACTAAACAAGGCAAGCTTAGCCAAATCATCTTCTGAACCTTCCAAACGCTCTTTCATGGCTTGTAAATCAGCTAAGTTTTGCGCATCCATTGCCAAAATTAAATCAAAATTTCGAAAGTCATCATCACTTACTTGACGCGCGACCAATTTATTGATTTTATAACCGTGCGACTTTGCATGTCGTTGTGAGCGCTCGTCAGGTGCAGAGCCTACATGACCATCACTTGTGCCTGCTGAATCTACTTTAATCGATAAGCCAGCAATGGCTGCTTGCTGACGAAAAATCTCCTCAGCAGTGGGAGACCGGCAAATATTTCCTAAGCAAACCAACAGTACCGACGATGGCGTACAAGTTTTTAGCAGCATAATATGACCTTTCATAACAAAAAAAACATGCCATAAGAAACCCACGTAACGTATGTGGCCCTTATTAACATGCAATCGATTAAAAACAGCTATCAGCGTAACGTGTAATGCCTTGAATGGCAAGGGCAGAGGCTGAACAATAGGGTCATCTGATAGCGTGATGTAAGTTTTTGATGGTTTTAATCTTGCTTACTTTTAAACCGTTGAATGTCACGGCGCTCTTTTTTATTGGGTTTATTGTCGGGCCTGGCAAGGTTGGCAAGTTTGCGCTGCTCGGCATAATAAGCGCGGCGCGTTTCACTTTCCTCAGTCTCTGAGTATAAGACTTGAGCCGCATCGGCATTACCACGTTGGGCAGATAGCGCCTCAACGATGACGGTTTTTTCAGTCATCGCAGTGGCTGAACCTTGACGAATCGTTAATTCATCACCGACCGCAATCTCTTTACTGGTTTTCACCCGGCTACCACCATAGTGCACCCGTCCACTTTCGATGGCCTGTTTAGCAAGCGTACGCGTCCGATAAAAACGTGCTGCCCAAAGCCATTTATCAAGACGAATTCTAGCAAGTGCTTGATTTTTATCATCAATGTTGTTTTTCATAATAATTACTCTGTATTGATTTCTATCTCTATTTAAAACAAGACAATACTAATAATATTAGGGCGAATTTCGTATTTGCAAATGGATCTTGTCATTGAGCATAGTAAAGTTTGCATGATCATTGAAATAAAAAAAGACGTGGAAGAGGACCTTATTAAGACGATCTCTTCCTTCTGTATTCTGATAAAAAGGGTACGTTTTTAGTAGGTGCAATATGGAAAACTAGTTACACCATTGCTGCTCACAAGGCACACCGTCATGGTTACCATCCATTTTGGTATTGGGACAGTTATTACTAAAATAGGTGGCTTCTGCGCAAGAGGTCATCTGCGAGCAATGTTGTCTGCCATCACACGTAAAGCTTGGTGCAGCTGGTTTTGTACTTAATACTGGCTCTGCTATTGGGGCTGATGCTGTAGATGGGTTAGAATCAACGTACGTTGGTGGTATGTCGTTAAAATCGGTAGATGGAGAATTAGTGGCAGTTGGTATATCGATTACAGCATCAACTGTAGACCCACTTATGGATGTTTTAGGTTGAAGGGTCTTATAAGCTAAGAGCGCTAAAGTTAATAAAACTATGACCATTATTATGTTTTTCATAACTGCCCAATATCAATATGTCTAATATAAATGAGAGAGGGCTAAAAACTAGTACTCTCTATCAATTCATCAAAGTCAGTTCTTTAATCCATTAAAAAACTGACTTGCTAGATGATCGTTTGTACTTATTTCAAAAACAGCTGATATCCGATATTGTCATTTAGCATGGTACAGTCATAACCAATATCGAGTAGGGCATCTTGTAGTTGGCGCGAGTTGCTTTCAGTGGCTTGCAAGCCGACCAAAACGCGCCCTTCAGCAGCGCCATGATTGCGATAATGAAACAAGGTGATATTAAAGTCATCGCCCAATTTTTCTAAGAACGTCAGCAAAGCGCCCGGACGCTCTGGGAACTCTACTTTTAGCAGCTGTTCGTTTTCGATATGAGCATGACCACCAATCAAATGACGGATATGCGATTTGGCAATATCATCATCTGTTAAGTCATGAGCTTCATAGCCGTCAACTGCCAATTGATTACTAATGGTTTGTCGTTCTTTTTCGCCTTCTTTTAAGGCAATACCGACAAAGATTGCTGCTGGCTCCATAGAATCAGGTGATTTTTTGCTATTAGCACGGTAATTAAACTCAGTAATGTTGCGTCCATGTAGACTGCGGCAGAAGTTCAAGAAAGCACCCGTTTGTTCAGGAATGGCCACGCCAAAAATGGCTTCTTTTTTCTCGCCAATTTCGGTACGCTCAGCGATATAACGCAAACGATCGAAGTTCATATTGGCACCGCAGACGATGCCAACGCAGTTTTTGCCTTGTAGATTGTTCGCTTTGATATATTTTTTCATGCCAGCCACAGACAAGGCACCAGCAGGTTCGACAATGCTACGGTTTTCTTCAAAAATGTCTTTGACGGCGGCGCAAACTTCATCATTGGTACAAGTAACGACTTCAGGCTCGACCACAGGACCTGAGCGATCACTTTTTTGCATACGTACCACGTCAAAAGGTAGCTCGCCTATCTGCGCGACTGCCACACCATCTACAAACAATCCGACTTGCTCAAGTTTAACGCGCTCACCTGTTTCAAGTGCTGCCTTCAAGCAGGCAGATTGATCCGCTTCTACCGCAATGACTTTGACATGCGGCGCGACTTCCCCTAAGAACGCAGCAACCCCTGAGATTAGACCGCCACCGCCTACCGCTACAAAGACATAATCCATATTACGCCACTGCTGAGTCAGCTCTAAACCAATAGTGCCTTGTCCAGCAATGACCAGCTCATCGTCATAGGGCGGGATAAAAGTAAGACCTTCGCGCTCGGCACGCTCAATTGCGTAACGATTGGCTTGATCAAAACTATCGCCATGTAAATCGACATTACCGCCCAGTGCTTTCACCGCATCTACTTTGATATCTGGTGTGGTGGTTGGCATGACGATGATGTTATTAAGCGATAACTTGCGAGCAGAATAGGCGACCCCTTGCGCGTGGTTGCCAGCCGAGGCACAAATCACACCACGTGCTTTTTGCTCGTCGCTCAATTGGCTAATACGGTTATAAGCGCCGCGCAATTTGAAGGATTTTACGGGTTGCAAGTCTTCACGTTTGAAGCGAATATCGTTGGCAAAACGTTGAGTCAACTTGGGTGCCGCTTCAAGTGGTGTTTGAATAGCAACGTCATAGACGGTGGCTTGCAAAATGGCTCTTACCCAACGTGACAGCATAGTAATTCCTAAACAAAATGTAGATGAATATAAGAAGTATGAATGAATATAAAAAATGAAATAGATTAGCCTATGCTGATTTTGATTGTCTTGCAAGACACAATTGCATTTTTTGCTATGATTGACGGCTTTAAGAATGAACCAGTAAAAATGAGCGGCGCAACTTAATAAAATTCCGTGTTAGACACTTGACGTATTTCAATATGTCTGTATTATTGGACATATGGAAATGACTACTGCTATCGCCAGCTTTGCTGCGCTCTCTCAAGACACTCGTTTAAAAGCCTTTCGGTTACTTGTCAATCAAGAGCCGAGTGGCTTACCTGCGGGTGAAATAGCCCGTCAATTGGACGTGCCTCACAATACTATGTCAACGCACTTGTCTGTGCTGGCACGAGCTGGATGGGTCGTCTCAAAAAGACACAGCCGTCAAATAGTGTATCGTGCTTCTTTATCGCATATGGAAGCGGTCGTTCAGTTTTTATTGCAAGACTGCTGTGCAGGACATCCGGAATTGTGCGCATCGCTTGTCAGTAGCTTGAGTGGGTGCGAAGTGGTTAAAGCAGACCATTAAGATGATTACTGACATATATTTTGATAAATACACCCACAAACCAGATGAGGTTGCTATGAAGCCATTGATTTTTCATAATCCTAACTGCGGTACTTCACGTAATACCTTAGCTATTATCAAAGCCTCAGGTGAGGAGCCAGAAGTGGTGGAGTACCTAAAAACACCACCAACGCGTGACTACTTGGTTGAGCTTTTGGCAAAAATGAACCTTTCTCCGCGCGAGCTGCTACGTAGCAAGGAGCCAATCTGTAAGGAGCTGGGTTTAGATAATGCTAGTGTCTCTGATGATCAGTTGATTGATGCGATGATTGCTCATCCTATTTTAATCAATCGTCCTATTGTGGTTACGGATAAAGGCGCGGCATTGTGCCGCCCTTCAGAGCGAGTGTTTGGTCTATTGGACACGCCAGTGAGTAGTTTTACTAAAGAGGATGGAGAGGTTATTCATCATGGACAACCTTAATAACCAAGCAGAAAAAGCAAACCTTGGATCGGCTGACTTAGAGTCGATAGCGTTAGAGAGTATCAATTTTGACGAGTTGCCCAATATTGATCCAAATCACATACAACCGATTGATATTGAATCTTTGCTTGGTGCAAGTGATCCGCGTCATCCACCCAAGATATTAGTATTGTATGGGTCTTTACGCACACGCTCATTTTCTAAACTGGCAGCCGAAGAAGCCAGTCGTTTATTGCGTTGGTATGGCTGTGAGGTCAAAATGTTTGACCCATCAGGTTTACCATTGCCAGATGATGCAGATGCCGAGCATCCCAAGGTGCAAGAATTACGAGAGCTGGCACAGTGGTCAGAAGGCATGCTTTGGGTAAGTCCCGAACGTCACGGCAGTATGACCAGTATTATGAAAGCACAGATCGATTGGATACCATTATCACTTGGTGGCGTACGCCCGACCCAAGGAAAAACGCTGGCAGTGATGCAAGTGAGTGGTGGCAGTCAAAGCTTCAATACGGTCAATCAGCTACGGATTCTTGGTCGTTGGATGCGCATGATTACTATCCCTAATCAGTCTTCTATTCCCAAAGCTTTTTTAGAATTTAACAATGACAATCGCATGGACATGTCTCCTTTATATCTGCGTCTTGTGGATGTTTGCGAAGAATTGGTGAAGTTTACTTGGCTCACACGTGGGCGCTCAGCGTATCTAACGGATCGCTATTCAGAACGCGTAGAAAGTGCTGAGGAACTCTCACGCCGCGTGAATCAAAAATCAATTTAACCTCATTACTAAATTAACGGTTCTAAATTGAGTCTACTTAAATAAGGCTGTTCAATGCTTGCACTCATTATTTTTATTGTGACTTTGGTTTTGGTGATTTGGCAGCCTAAAGGGTTGGGCATTGGTTGGAGTGCATTAGGCGGGGCGTTGATTGCCTTGGCTTTTGGGGTGGTGCAATGGTCTGATGTGAGCGTGGTTTGGGATATTGTCTGGGATGCGACCTTTACCTTTGTAGCACTTATCATTATCTCGCTTATCTTAGATAAGGCAGGGTTTTTTGGTTGGGCAGCGCTACATGTGGCAAGATTGGGCAATGGGCAAGGGCGTTTGCTATTTCCAATGATTGTTATCTTGGGCGCGTTTATATCGGCATTTTTTGCCAATGACGGTGCAGCGTTACTCTTGACACCGATTGTTATCGCTATTCTACTACGTTTGAATTTTTCACCACCCTCTGCACTGGCTTTTATCATCGCGACGGGCTTTATTGCCGATACAGCAAGTCTGCCACTGGTGACGTCTAATTTGGTCAATATTGTCAGTGCCAATTATTTTGATATTGGTTTTGGGCGTTATGCAGCGGTTATGGTGCCCGTCAATATCGTCTCTGTGATAGCAACATTAGCAGTGTTGTGGATTGCATACTATCGCCATATTCCAACGCATTATTCAATTGCCAATCTGAGCAAGCCTGAATCCGCTATCGAAGATCCTTTAGTGTTCAAAGCCGCTTTCCCATTGCTGGCATTATTATTGATGGCTTATTTTGCAACTGAATCATTGGGATTACATATCTCACTCGTCACTGGCGCGGCGGCCTTACTCCTGATGGCAATTGCAAGTCGCTTTTGGCAAGGTGGTCGCGGGGCAGTTGTTTCCGTGCGTGATGTCGTGCGTAATGCACCTTGGCAAATTGTACTGTTTTCGATCGGCATGTATTTGGTTGTTTATGGCTTAGGAAATGCAGGACTCACCGATTATGGCGCTCAAATTTTAAGTTGGCTGGGGCAGCAGGGCGCAATTACAGCAACGTTAGGCACAGGATTTTTGTCTGCCATTGTGGCGTCTATTATGAATAATATGCCATCCACACTGGTTGGTGCATTGGCCATTGATAGCGCACAAGTACCGGCAGCGACTCGAGAGTTGATGATATATGCCAATGTGATTGGTAATGATTTGGGTCCAAAATTCACACCTATCGGTAGTCTGGCGACTTTATTATGGCTGCATGTATTGGCAGAAAAAGACTATAAGATTAGCTGGGGCCAATATATGAAAATTGGACTGCTTATCACGCCGCCTGTGTTATTAGCGACGTTACTGGCTTTAGTCTTTTGGTTGCCTTATTTGTCAAATGTTTAAACTCAATCCAAAAAAAATAGTATGAGTTAAAACTGTGGTTGGTTTAAAATTTAGAAAAAGGATTACGCTGACATTCAATAAAGTCATCGGTTATAATAGCCGCGCATTTTATCTCTTTTAGCCTTCTACTTCTTTTAAGACGATACGTTTATTTTACCAAGGATTTATGATGAGTGATCAGCAAGCACAAAAACAAGCCGCAGCCAAGGCTGCTCTAAGTTACATTGAAGACAATATGATACTTGGGGTAGGAACAGGTAGTACGGTCAACTGTTTGATTGAGCTGTTGCCGACGCTAAAGCTTGCCGGAGCTGTTGCAAGCTCGCAGGTGACGGAAGACAAATTACGTGCGCTTGGTATAGAAATCATAGATTTAAACTTTGCGGGTACGCTTGATGTTTATATTGATGGCGCTGATGAAGTCAATGAGCATCTGCAACTGATAAAGGGCGGCGGCGGTGCACTCACTCGCGAAAAAATCGTTGCGGCGGCTTCAAATAAGTTTGTATGCATGGTTGATGCGAGCAAAAGTGTCGAAACACTAGGCCGCGCGTTTCCGGTACCGATTGAAGTACTACCACAAGCACGCTCTTATGTGGCGCGCCAGTTGGCTAAATTGGGCGGTGAGCCAGTCTACCGTGAAGACTTTGTCACTGACTATGGCAATGTGATTCTTGATACGTATGATTTAGACGTCAGTGATCCAGTAGCGCTTGAAAAAGCGTTGAACAATATCGTTGGTGTCGTCTGTAACGGTATTTTTGCCGCCAATCAAGCAGATGTGCTACTCAAGGCAAGCAGTAACGGGGTTGAGACACTAATCCGTTAAACACTGCTCCGTTAATTGAGCGTTAACGCTTGGATAAACACAAAAAAGGCAGACCACTATCAAGGTGATCTGCCTTTTTTATATGCGTTATTTTATAAATGATTTGCGCAGAGGCTTTATTAAGACAGTTTGATTTTGTCTTTTAATAAAAATTCCATCAAGGCTTTTTGCGCATGTAAGCGGTTTTCTGCCTCGTCCCACACCACTGAACGAGGGTCATCAAGCATATCGTGAGAAATCTCTTCACCACGATGTGCAGGTAAGCAATGCATAAACACCACTTCAGGATCAGCTTTATCTAATAGTGAAGGCGTCACTTGATATGGTGCAAAACGGCGGGCACGGGTGTTTTGTTCAGATTCTTGTCCCATACTCGCCCATACATCGGTGACGATTAAGTGAGAATCTTTTGCCGCATCTTGTACGTTTTCGACCAAGCTCACACAATGAGAGAAGCGTTCCATCAGTTTTGGATCTGGCTCAAAGCCATAGGGCGCAGCCACTCGTAGCTCAAAGCCAAACTGATTGGCGGCTTGCATAAAGGACGAGCACATATTGTTGCCATCACCGACCCATGTCACGATTTTGTTTTCGATACTTCCGCGATGCTCATAGTAAGTCTGCATGTCAGCAAGCAACTGGCAAGGATGAAACTCATCAGTCAGTGCATTAATAATAGGCACACTAGAGTATTCAGCAAAGGTTTCGACCTTTTCGTGACCAAAGGTACGAATCATAATGATATCGACCATACTGGAGATGACACGGGCTGAATCTTCTAATGGCTCACCGCGCCCAAGTTGGGTATCGTTTGGCGATAAAAAGATAGCATTACCGCCAAATTGACCCATACCAGTCTCAAAAGATATGCGCGTGCGGGTAGAAGATTTTTCAAAAATCATACCAAGCGTACGTCCAACAAAGGGCTGATATATCTCGCCCGCATGTTGCATCTTACGCAGTTCGCTCGCGCGTTTGATCAGGGTTTCTAGTTCTTGTTTGGTTAAATCAGATAAGGTCAAAAAATGGCGCAAACTCATAGTAATCCTAGCAGTCGATCGCAGTCAGTGAAACGTTATCAGTCTTCAATAGCATCGCATTAGTGCATATGCTGGGGTGACAACAAACTTTTAGTATAGCGTAATTACTTCCAATGTAAATGTTCAATTTACGCTGAATGATAAGTCACTTAAGTAGACCATTCATTTGTCATTTCCTTGCGACCATTATACTTGTATGCGTCTTGGTCGCATTGTTACACGGCACAATAACTCATAGCTGATGGTGTCAGCATGTACGGCTACTTCATCAATGTGCGGCGCATCTCCCCACAGCAATACCTGACTATCTAACAGATGGGCGTCCTCTGGTACAGTGCTGACATCAATGACGATCATGTCCATGGCCACACGTCCAATCACAGCGCACCGGTAGCTTTGGTTATTTGTACTATCAATAACAGACACATAAGCATCGTCACTGACCACACGTGGATACCCATCTCCATAGCCCACGCTTACTAGCGCTGTTCTAGTATCTTGCTGTGCCACCCAGCGACTACCATAACCTATTGCATCATTGGCATTGACAGTTTGCAGCGCTATGATTTGAGCACTAAAACTCATAGCAGGTTGTAAGTCTAATTCTTGCGCGCTTTTATCAATGACGGGTGAGCTGCCATATAAGATGATACCCGGACGTACCCAATCATGATGATGCTCTGAAAAATTGACGGTACCAGCTGAGTTGCATAATGAGCCTTTAATATCAGCACTAATGCTCTCTCGTAAAGCATTTAGGACATCGGTAAAACGCTGTATTTGTAACGCATTTAGCGGATGGTCGCGGTTATCAGCATTGGCAAAATGCGTGGTCAATATCAGCTGGTATCCTGCTTCATGCAGACGCTTAGCTGCTGCCATAACCCCTTTGGCATTGAAACCTAAGCGGTTCATGCCAGTATTGTACTTGAGCCACACCACTCTGGTTGCGCTTTCAACTGGCGGGATATTGTCCAATGCCCATGTCAGTTGCGGTACATGATGAATCACGCAGCTGATGTCATGTTCAATCGCCTGCTGCCACTCATCGGCGGTAAACGACCCTTCTACCAAACCAATGGTTTTGTTCCAGCCCAATTGTCTCGCTTCTAACGCCTCGGTAAAGGTAGCAACGCCAATACCATCTGCTTGCGTTAACGCTGGTAGTACTGCTGCCACCCCGTGACCATAAGCGTTGGACTTGACCATCGCGAGAACTTTGGCATTTGGCGCCAGTTTTTTGACCTGATTGAGGTTGTGAGTAATGGCTTTTGGTTTGATGGTAATGGTACGCATAATCGCCTTCTTTATTAGCAAAATGTCGAAATAAGCAGAGCTATGGAATGATAGTAGGAAAGCATAAAGCCAGTGGCGCATCAATGAGGTTGATGCACCACTGGCTGTGTTTATAACTTATGTTTTACAGATGTTCTTGGCTACAATCAAACGAGAGTGTTGCCGCTGACTAGGTATATATTGAGTATATTATTCATCATTCTCAAAACTAACGCCTTGATAATATTCTGGCGTCAGATTGATGAAGCGTGTGAATTGCCCCTCAAAACCCAATCGCACGGTACCAATCGGGCCGTTACGCTGTTTACCAATGATGATTTCAGCCACCCCTTTGTGGTCGGAGTTCTCATTATAAACCTCATCACGATAGATGAACATAATCAAATCGGCATCCTGCTCAATCGCACCAGATTCTCGCAGATCCGACATGATAGGGCGTTTATTCGGACGGTTTTCTAGACTACGGTTAAGCTGAGATAGGGCGATAACGGGACATTCAAGCTCACGTGCTAGCGCTTTTAAACTACGAGAAATCTCAGAGATCTCGCCCACACGGTTGCCGTCTAGACTTGGTACTTTCATCAACTGTAGATAATCGACGACGATAGCGCCCAAACGTCCATCATGGTTTTTGGCGATACGTCGGCAGCGAGAGCGCATCTCAGATGGCGGCAGTGCCGTACTATCATCAATGTATAAATGCTTAGATTGCAAATGTTGAATGGCATTCATCATTTTTGCCCATTCATCCTCGTTCATTTGCCCAGAGCGCAGATGCGTCTGGTTAATCGCCCCCCATGAGGACAGCAAACGCATGACGATGGATTCGGCTGGCATTTCCATCGAAAATACCACGACCGGCAGATCTTCATTGAATAAAACACCTTCTGCTAAGTTCATGGCAAAAGTGGTTTTACCCATAGAAGGACGGGCAGCCACAATGATCAAATCACCTGCTTGCAAACCTTGTGTTTTGTTGTTCAACTCGACAAATGGCGTTTGTAGACCAATCATGCCATCAGGATTTGATTTTAGCTCTTGTATTTTATCAATAACGTTGGTCAGTACAGAGGTGATCCCAACAGGCCCACGCTGCTCAGCACGTTTGTTATGTTGCTCATTAATGCTAAATATCTTGCCCTCAACACTGTCTAAAATATCGCTGACGGTTTGATCTTTTGGGTTATAAGCAAGCGTTAGCATCTCATTGCCCGTAGTAATGAGCTGGCGTAGTGTTGATAGCTCACGTACGCGTTGAGCATAAGCGGTCAGGTTAAACAACGTCGCAGGACTTTGGCTCAAAATATCTGCCAAATAACTGTCACCGCCAGCACCTTTTAAGAGCTTCTGTGCTTCTAACCAGTCATGCACCATGACCGTATCATAAGGTTCATTGACGGCTGCAAGGTGAGCAATGGCATCGAAAATATACTGATGTCGCCCTGCATAAAAGTCATCTTTGGTGACGATATCGGCAATCTTGTCGTACGCCTCTTCAATACTCATCAAAGACGCAAGTAATGCCTTTTCGATATCGATATTATGTGGCGGTGTCTGATTGAGTAGTTCGTCGGTTTTTTCGGTGTCTGCCATGAGTGCCTAATGTGTTAAAAGTCGGTATAAAACAGGTTTGTGACTAGAATGGATCGATAATAGCGCACAACCCACAAGTTTGATTACTACAACAGAAGTATCAAAATGGAGTCTCAGCATGCCTGAGTAAATGCTACAATCAGAAGCGAAATTCTATCACATTATAAACATCTTGATGGTTCTGATGACAAAATTCTCTGGATTTGGTGTCGTCAAATAATGGCTCAAAGCAGTAAACATGACAATGATATTACGACTAAAAATACAATAAAATCGGTGACTTATATGAAAAAAAAACACAATGATAATCAGGAAAAACGACCGCTCTTGTTGACCACAGGTGAACCTGCTGGTATTGGTATGGATGTTGTGTTGCTACTGGCAGCTGAAAATAATTTGCAAGATTTTTTGCGTCCAATGTGGGTAACGGCTGATGCTACCGCCATGCAAACACGCGCAGATGAGCTTATTGCGGCTGGTGTATTCAAAAGCTGCCCATCTTGGCAAACCATAGATGCAAATATAGATGTTGATAGTTTAGACGCTGAATTTTTAACAAATCAGATCTCACAGCAAGCCGCTAATGCAGACAGTGCCTTTATTCTGCTAAATGTATCTTGTGCTGCACCCGTGTCTTCTGGGCAGATTGATATTAGTAACTCAGCGATGGTAGCAAAACAGTTAGAGATTGCCCATAAACTTGCGACAAATCAAACTGTGGCAGCAATTGTCACAGGACCATTACAAAAATCAGCGTTGATAGATGCGGGTATCAAACTGCCGGATGGCACGATGTTTAGCGGTCATACCGAGTTTTTTATGCAGCAAAGCGGCTGTGAAAAAGTGGTCATGATGCTGGCCAATCAAGCCATGAAAGTCGCGCTTGTGACTACCCATTTACCGCTCAAAGACATTCCTGCTGCTATCACTGCAGAAAACGTACGCCAAACGGTACAAATTGTCATCGATGACTTGCGTGAAAAATTTGGCTTGACGCAGCCACGCATTTTGGTTTGCGGTCTCAATCCACATGCAGGCGAGGGCGGTCATCTGGGGAGTGAGGAGATAGAGATTATCAATCCTGTGCTACGTGAGTTCATCAATGCTGGCGTAGATATATCAGAGGCAATGCCTGCTGATACCTTATTTACGTCCAGACACTTGGCAAACTGTGATGCAGTGATTGCTATGTATCATGATCAAGGATTGCCTGTACTCAAGTCGCATGGATTTGGCGATACGGTCAACTTAACCTTAGGTCTGCCTTATATCCGCACCTCGGTCGATCATGGCACGGCGCTTGATTTGGCAGGACGTGGCGGTGCGAGTGCCACCAGCTTATACCAAGCATTAATAATGGCAAATGAGATGGCAGACAGGTCACTTACTAATAGACCTTTTACATAAGTCGGTCGGTGCCTTAGCAAGGTTTGTTTCGCAGGATTAGACAATACTGGTATCAGCAATATCTATTTATAAATTATCAAACGTGACCTAGTATAGGTGGTTCCATTATAGCAGTCTGTTTTAAGTGGTCTGTTAATAGATTTTAAGGGCGAAATGTCTAGTTCCCTTGGGGTATACCTATGGCGAACCAGTCAGGCATTTTAACTGGTTCGGTTCCCTAGTTAGGACTTGAAATTTTTGCTATAAGTTAATGATTGCGAAGGCTTTGCTCACTGAAATAGTCAAATTGTACGAGGCGGTGTACCTGCCGTACATATTTTATTCATGACCGATGCGCTATACAGGCATCAAATTATTCATGTTGTATAAGGATTGTATGATTACTAACTCGATTAGACAGTAAGTAAAAAGTTCAGCTAATCATTCTAATCAAATTGGTACGTGCTCGTTCATCTTCTATGATTACAGTAAATGCTACTACATCTGACTCCACATCTCATGTTTAAGTGCCTCTAAAAAGACAGTAACCCTGACTGGTAAATACTTGGTTGTTGGAAAAACAGCCCAGACAGCCAGATTCTGCGGACTGACATCCTCAAGTTGTAATGATACCAGCTCTCCTGACCTTAACTCTTCACGAACATCCCACTCTGTTAGCTGTGCAAGCCCAGCGCCAGATTTACACAGCGTTCTAACACCTTCAACATGGCTACTACTAAAGCGACCATCAATAGTAACACTGGTTGGCTGGCCATCTGTCATAAAAGTCCATTGAAAAACACTCGTTAAGCGAAGGCAGCTGTGATTTGCAAGATCTGCCATACATTTTGGAGTACCACAGCGCTGTAAATATTCGGGAGAGGCACATAATACACGCTGATTATCGGATAACTTATGTGCGATAAGCCGTGAATCACGCAGTGGCGCGATGCGAATAGCCACATCAAAACCTAGTCCTACAATATCAGTGATGTTATCACTAAGATGCAGCTCAACATTCAAATCGGGATTGTCATCCAGCAGCGTAGAAAGCACTGGCATGATGGTTCGTCGCCCAAACCCTGAAGGTGACGTAATGCGAAGCTGACCTACTGCACCTTTTCTTTCTGGAGAAAATAGACTGAGTGCGCCACGTTCGGCTTCTGCCATCGCTTGAGCATACGGAAGAAACTCTTCACCTTCATCAGTCAGCGCCACTGCTCTCGTGGTGCGATGCAATAGACGTTTACCAAGCTCTTTCTCAAGAGAAGCCAAACGACGAGAAATCGTCATCGGTGTGGTATTTAGCCGTCTAGCAGTTTGAGTGAGGCTATGAGTCTGTGATGTCATCAGAAAAGCATTAATATCTTTTAAATTCATTTATAACGAAATCCGTTATACAGGCGTATCGTCTTAGCCTGTTTTTAAGCGGGTGTACACCCATTATAATCATTTTATAAACTAATAACTGAAAAAAGGATTCTTATTATGTCTGACTTACTTGCTTTTAAATCCGGTCGTATCAATCAGCTTGCCCTTGAAAATCGCCTGGTAGTTGCCCCAATGACGCGTATATCAGCTTCTAAGACTGGCGTGCCTGGTGAGAGGATGCAGCGTTATTACACGCGTTTTGCTAAAGGAGGCTTTGGCGCAGTGATTACTGAAGGTATTTATATTGACGATGAGTGGTCACAGACTTATGACTGTCAGGCTGGCCTTATCAATGATGAGCAAGTGCAAGGATGGCGTACGATCACTGAAAGCTTGCACATGAATGGAAGTAAAGTGATCGCTCAGATTCAACATTCTGGTGCACTTTCTCAAGGAAATATCTACCGTTCGCATACAGTCGCGCCTTCTGCCATTCAACCAAAAGGTAAGCAGCTAGAATTTTATCACGGTAAAGGTGATTACAATGTGCCATTAGAACTGTCAGAAGACAATATTCAGGACATTATCCGCAGTTTCGCAGTGGCGGCGTCACGCGCTGTCAATGAAGCTGGATTTGATGGCGTTGAGATTCATGGTGCCAACGGCTATCTACTTGACCAGTTCTTCACGGACTATACCAATCAACGCGGTGACCACTGGGGAGGTGATATTGCTTCACGCTTATCACTGATTCTTGAGGTCATTCATGCCGTACGTCAGTCTGTTGGACCAAGTGCTGTTGTGGGTATTCGAATTTCACAGGCAAAAGTGAATGACTTCCACCATAAATGGAAAGAAGGAAAAGAAGGCGCTGAAAAAGTATTTTCACTTTTGGCTATCTCAGGTGTGGATTATGTTCACATTACAGAGTACGAGGCTTGGCGACCGGCATTTGAAGATAGTCCGTACTCACTGGTAGAAATTGCTCGTAACGTAGCACCTAAACTGATTATTATAGCCAATGGCGGTACGGATGATGCGGAGAAGTCAGATAAGGTACTAAAACTAGGCGCAGATTATATCGCTATCGGCAAAAGCGCTCTTGCAAATCCTGACTGGCCTGAGAGAGTTAAAAGTGGCAAAACGCTACGTGAGTTTGATAGTGGTATTCTTGCACCCTTCGCTGATGTCAAAGAAAGCGAACTGGCTCAATAGAAAATAATAAGGCCCTGACGGGCCTTTCGATTTAATGAAATGGTTCTATTAGTGTATACGTTAGTTACATCATCCGCCTAAGCTTGATTAGAGGAGTTGAGTTAAAGCTGCGCGTAAGATATTGTAATGCCTTGAATTTAGAAGATCAGCATATCGTGAGTAGCTATACCGTACTATCCATGACTATAAAGACGTTGAGGAGTATGAGAGAGGTTAAAGTCAGACTTTTTGGACAGCACTTTCTTAACTGCTTTGGACGGAATCTACCCTTCAGGTAACTTTCTATAGGTCGGCTTAATTGATGTATACGCAGGTAAGGTTGCTCCAATACAAGCAATGCTAATGGCTAAAATCCCTGTCCATTGAATGGAACTTAACGCTTCACCTAGTATTATCCAACCAGCTATTGCACTAACCGCCGGCGACGCACTCATTAATATACCAAAGAGGCTTTTTGGCAGTCTTTTGAGCGCATACATATCTAGCAGAAACGGTAAAGCACTCGATAAAATCGCAATAATTAATCCTACGGCTAAAATTTCAGGCTTGAGCAGAGCTAGACCAGCCTGAGTAAAACCAATAGGGACAACAAATATAGAAGCGATACTTACCCCTATTGCTACTCCGTTGGCTCCTAAATTAGAAACTTTGCTGGCACAACTGATATAAATACCCCAGCTAATAGCCGCTAAAGCAGCATAGAAAACGCCCATCGCATTCAGGGTAAAACCAGACTGTCCGTATGGCAGCAGAAATACGCCGATTAAAGCAATTAGCACCCACATAACATCTGACTTGCGCTTTTTTGAAAGTAACGCCGCACCCAATGGACCAAGTACTTCTATCGATATCGCTATGCCAATGGGAATATAAAGAAAGGCACGGTAAATCAGAATGTTCATTATTCCAATCATTGCTCCATACATGACTATACTGGGCCAGTATGAACGTTCAACCTTCAATGACCAAGGTCGAAACATTAGGTAGAGAATCAGCGCGGTGATACCAATGCGTAATGCCGCAACACCTTCAGGGCCAACCGAAGGAAAAATAGTTTTGGCAAATGCTGCGCCAATCTGTAGAGATATTAGAGACACAAACGCTGCTGTCATGGACAATCTAGATATAGGTTGCATCGTACTGTGTAATCCTTATGAAAGTGCAAATCTTCTAAAAAGGTATTTTACAGTAAGAGCATTAACGAAATCGTTTGTTATCACTAGCATATTAGTAATATAATAGCCGTATCCGTCAATAAAATAAATAATGGTAGAGAATGAGTGCAAAGAAGCTAGATAAAATAGATAAAAAAATCCTAAAAGCGTTAGTTGAGGATGGTAGAAAATCTACCATCGAAGTGGCAGACCAAGTCGGGCTTTCTGCAACCGCTTGTGGTAGACGTATCCGTCAATTAGAAGATGATGGGTTTATCACTGGATATTCAGCAAATATTAGCCCTAAAGAATTGGGACTTAATATCTGTGTTCTTATTACCGTTAAGTTGAATAGACACACTCCTGACGGTCACGAACAATTCATTCATGAGATTGAAAATCATCCTGAAGTATCTGAGTTTTTATTGGTCGCTGGAAACTACGATTATTTGCTACGAGTGTGGGTTGAGGACACAGACGCACTAACTCTCTTTGTCGCAAACGTGCTCCAAGGGATACCATCTGTATTAGAGACATCCACGATGTTGGTTTTAAAACAAAGTGGCGATCTAGTAAATTTACCTTGGTAAGAGGATGTAGGGCAAAATGGAGATAATATCTAGTGAGTTATGTTGAAAAAATGGTATAAATTAACTTAGGACATTTTAAAAAAATCATCCATCGTGTCGGTCTTACGATCGTTAAGTCCTTACCTACCATTAGCAGTTCAATGCCTGTATAGCGCACCGAACATATCCTGATAAACTTTTTATTGAATAAACATACTATTTTGAGAATAGGTTTAGAGACTGAACTGCATTGGAATTGTCAAAGGCTTAACATATCGAGAGACTATAATAATCTCAAAATATTCGAAATGCTCGCGTTAATTTTACAATCGCCCTGCGAACTTGACTTCAGGAAGTCCTGTGTAAGCAAGTATTTCCGACTTCATTAGCGCACCATCACTATCTGTCGGTGTATCTAGGCCCACTTTAGCACTTGTGCAATAAAGCGTTTCATAACTGGGTCCTGCAAATACTGGACAGGTCATTTGAACACTGGATGACTCGATTATACGGTCAATTGTTCCATCTTGTGTATACCGAACGACTCTGCTACCGCCCCATTCTCCATTCCATAGAAATCCTTCTTCATCAATACAAGAACCATCTGGCGCACCCGGACCGTCGATTTTTGCGAATAAGCGCTGGTTCTGTAGAGAAGGGTAATCACAGCAAAAAATACATCCTTGCATTGAGTCCGCGTAGTACATGGTTGAGCCGTCCAGACTGAAACAGATACTATTGGCGATCGTCACTTCAGGAAGACCTAGTGTCTCTATCTCAAGCGTTACCGCATTGAGCCAGTGGAATCCGCCAACTGGCTGCACTGGGTCACCTGCATACATCGTGCTGAACACAAAGTTGCCCGCACGGTCGCAACGACCGTCATTGATGCGGGTACTAGTTACTCCAGGCGAGGCTGCAATTTTGGTAAAATGACCGTTGGTCAAGTTGTAGTATCCTAGACCAGAGGCCAGTCCCATTAGCAGTACATTTTTATCTGCTGTAAGGGCAAATGAGCCCAGTGGTTCAGATAGTGACCAGTGGCGAACATCACCGCTGATAGGGTCAAGAGCTCGCAACTGACAGCCTGGAATATCAGTCCAAAACAGCTGATTTGTCCTGTCACACCAGATAGGACACTCACCTAAAAGGCTGATAGTATCGTTTATAGGTTCAAACATAATCATTCCTTAAGTCTCATGGAATAAGATAAAAATATCGCATGCAAGATCATTGAAACTTGCATTCGTTTGATTAAAGACTACTATCGCAGCGTATAAGTAAGCGATGCGACTACTCGTAGCAGTTAGCTAGAGAAAAATGCTGATAATTTATCACCTAATAAAGCAACAGCTAGGCCTGCTAGCATCACTATCAAGCCACCCAGCTTGATGAGGGAGACTAGTCTCTCAGTAGCTCCCAGCAATCCGAAATGATCGATAAACAATGAGGAGATAATTTGTCCAGCAATAGCGAGCCCGAGCAGTGCTGATAAACCCACTTTGGGTGCCAGCACTACGTAACTGAGCAGTGCACCCGCCCCTAGCAGGCCACCGAGTAGACTCCACCAAGGCTGGGCAGGAATCGCTATTAGTGAAGCGACTATTCCGCCCCGCATTAAGGAATAAATACCAAGACACAGCGCACCAGCAGTAAAGGAGAACAACGCCGCTGCTACAGAATCACCTCCGACGCCTTTAGCCAGTTGGGCGTTCAGCGTGGTCTGCAAGGTAATCCCCAAACCCGCGCAGAGTGCCATGAGATAATATATTAAATTCATCTCGCGCTTCCTTACTGAGCTGATTCAAGCGGCAAAAACGCCTCAGCAAAGATGTCAGGCACGTAGCCTGCGGCAGCAAAAAGATGCTCACGAGACTCATCGATTGCCGCACGCAGACGCACATTATCCACGCCTAGCACTTTGCCACCACGTTTGACAATGCGTCCGCCAATCATGACCGTATCAATATTGCTACGGTCAGCTGCATGTACCACGGTGCTAAAGGCATTGCCTGATGGATAAAGATTCATGTCCTCAGCATTGATAAGGACAATGTCGGCCTGTTTTCCTGGTGTTAGGCTACCGATTTTATCCTGCAACCCTGCACAGACGGCACCGTCAATCGTGGCCGCTTTGAGTAGACTATTAGACTGTAACGTCAGTGGATGCTGTTCTGATCCGCAGCAATTCTTATGTTGCATGCCCGTGGCGCGCTGTGAATAAAAGGCGACTTTCATTTCCATAAACATATCGCCGCTATAGGATGTTTCATTATCCACGCTAAGCCCTGGGCTAATACCGTGGCGTAAGGCGGCCTGCATAGCAAACACGCCATCTTCGATACCGTAGTGCGCATCTGAACGTGGACATACATTCACTCGAACGCCAGCCTCACGTAAAATCTCCCAGCCAGAATCCGGAAGCGCCGTACAGTGGTTAAAGATATTATCAGGGCCCAGCAGTCCCTTTTGATGTAGTCCTTCGAGCTCATCTGCCATTTCTCCACCGAAAAACTCAGTGATAATCGGCACATTTAATCGACGAGCTTCAGCCCATAGTTCAGGTTCCAGCTGTGCCATGATCGCGAGCGAAATTAGGCTATTTTCTCCATCTTTAAAGTATTTCTCTTGAAGACGTTCAATATTACCCGGCCAATGGGCAGTGTCCCATTCTCCACTTACGGGCGCGCCAGTGGCATGGATGGAGCGAATACCTGAATCAAGTAGCGCTTCGATGGCAGCATCGGAATGTGCACCTGTACGGCTGTTGTGTGAGTTATCGATAACGGTAGTGATACCTGCATCGATGCAGCTCAGTACGGTCATTAAGTTGCCGATATACATGTCAGAGGGACGATAATATTTGGCAAAAGAAAAGTGCGTGGCATGGCTATAGTCTTCAAGCGTTTCGGCATGTGAATTGAGACGGCGCATTTGTCCTTCCCAAGAGTGGCGATGCGAATCGACCATGCCGGGCATGGCAATCATGCCAGATGCGTCAATAATATTGGCATCATCAGCCTCGATATTTTCATTGATCTGTATTATCGTGCTGCCTTCGATAAGAATATCGGCACTCACCAAATTACCGACATCATTATCCATACTAAGCACAGTAGCACCACGGATAAGCGTTCGAGTTGCCTCTGATTCGGTATTTTGTACGATATTGCGATTATAGTCAGTCATGTTAGGTTTACCTTTTTATCATGTTGTGAAGAGATGATACGCAGAGTGACACGTCTGAAAAAGAGGGTTAAACTGTTTTCATTATCCCGTAATCACGAACAATGCTGACCCATTATGTTGGCTCAAGGAAAAAAGTATGGATCGTATCCAAGCAATGCAGGTTTTTGTGCGTGTGGCAGAGGCGGGGAGTTTTATTCACGCAGCACAAACACTTTCCTTACCAGCGTCAACCGTCAGTAGCACGATCAAAAATCTTGAAAAACATTTACAGGTACGCTTGCTGAACAGAACCACGCGGCGAGTCAGTCTAACGCCAGAAGGCACGCAGTATCTGGCGCAATGTCAGGAGATACTCAAGTTGATTGAGTATACAGAGTCTAGTCTCACTGATTCAGTTAAGCGGCCGCAGGGTCGTCTGCGAGTGGATATGCCTGGAGGCATTGCACATTTTATCGTTATGCCAAATCTGAAAGATTTTTATAAGCGCTATCCAGATATTTATTTGATGATCGGCGTTAATGATCGGCAGGTTGATCTCGTTCAGGAAGGTGTAGACTGTGTCATTCGGACAGGGGAACTTACTGACTCAACGCTCGTTGCGCGTTCGCTTGGTCGGTTTCGCTGGGTAACATGTGCTTCTCCAGCGTATCTCAAAAAAAACGGTATTCCGCAGAGCTTAGAGGTATTGTCTCAGCATCGAGCTATCCATTATTTTTCAGGAAATATCAGACGAACGGGTGAGATGTACTTTGTCAAAGACAATGAAAAGGTATCAGTCCCAGTTAGTGGTACAGCCGCCGTCAATGAGACCGGACTCTACATCAAAATGTGTCTTGAAGGATTCGGGCTGGCGCAGGTTGCTGAAAACGTGGTAGCAGACCATTTAGCAGAAGGGAGACTGATTGAAGTATTGTCGGACTGGCAACCTGCGTCCGTGCCGGTTAGTTTACTCTATCCACATCAGCGTTTTCTATCACCAGCCGTTCGCGCTTTCGCTGACTGGATAACCGAGCTTGTCCGCGATGGCAACTCGGTAACCTAAGGTCAAATAGGAAGCATTACTTTTATAGCATTGCAGTAGCGGTGCAAAATACGTCTCTACAGCGGTGTCCACCATTATAATTATGAGTAAAAAGCTACAGTACTACTGCTATCAATTTTTTGTAGCCTCTGTCTGCGTAGGAACAGCAAGCAAGAAAAATTGATAGCAGCCGTGCGTAATGTGTCGATATTACTTTTTACTGACTGTAATAAGTAAAAGGTTGCCTCTCATTTATCTAAAAATGCGCGTTCAACTCAGCTATTAGTCGGTTCAAGATAAGCATTGCGCCCAGCCATCATGCCACTACAGGCACCCGCAATAGAAATCGCAGCGGTTATTAACAGTGGTACAGTCCAACCTCCGGTCCAATCGTGCAGCTGACCCAGTAGCAAAGGACCTGCTGCTGCCATTAGATAACCGACACACTGTGCCATTCCTGATAAAGCAGAGGCATCGTCGCCATTGGTTGTACGCAGACCCACAAACGTCAGACCGAGCATCATGCTAGCGCCAGAGCCAAAACCTAGGCACGCAGCCCACAACATAGCAAGGTCTGGTAAATAAATGAATCCGATCAGAGAGAGTGCAACCAACAAACTGACCGTGACGGCTGCTAATTTCTGATCTTTTAAGCGGCGAAGCGTGGCTGCCAGTATCAGCCCTGGAATGGCAGTAGCCAATTGTAACGTCCCATGCACTGATCCTGCTTGTGCAGCCGATATACCATTATCTATCAAAATAGTAGGCAAAAACCCTACAGCGACATAAAAAGGCATGGCATTTAGTCCCATAAACAGGGTGACCTGCCATGCTAAAGGTGACTTCCAAACGTTCACACTGGCCGATTGTTTGTGACTTGCCATCACCACTGGATTGTGTTTTTTCAGCTGTGGTATCCAAAGGATAAGGGCAAACAGCGGAGCTGCGATTAGCAAGTCTAAAGCAATAAGCCAATCCCAGATCTGCGCTAGGGGAGTAATTATGACAGATCCTAATGCGCCTGCTGCGCCCATCGTAATAGAATAAGCACCCGTCATAGAAGCAATGTTTGCTGAAAAATCACGCTTAATTAGGCCAGGCAATAGTACATTGCCAAAAGCAATCCCTGTACCTATTAGTACTGTACCTAGATACAGGGCACCAACACTTCCTGTAGAGCGCAGCAAAATGCCTAACGAAATAATGATTAGTGCCAAAAAAAGTGTGCGCTCTATTCCGAATCGACGGGCAAAAGAAGCGCTCAAGGGTGAAAATACAGCAAATGCAAGTAATGGCAATGAAGTCAGCAAACCCACAGAGGAGGAATTCAGACTGAAATCACTCTGAATGAGCGGCAGAACTGGTGCTATTGCGGTAAAAGCAACGCGCAGGTTTGCGGCTATAAAAAGAATTCCCACTACAAGTGCAATGGCATGCCACTTGTTTTTAATCTTATTGAACATATTCTCTAACTTACTTCAAAAAAAGAAGCACTTTAGAATATCTCATGTGTATATAATATAGATAACATGACAATTTATATCTATATTATGCCAAACACTAAAAAAACAGTATCATCACCAGAAGATTTTGATTCTGATATTTTTGAGCAGGCCGCAGTAGCTCTTCAACTTGCATCAGTAACGAATGATTCAGAAGTTCATAAACATCATCATCGCAAAGGACAGCTGATTCTATCAGTGCATGGTGCGGTCAGTTGTGAAGTACCCAATGCGCTTTGGTTAGTCCCACCTCAGCATGCGGTTTGGATCCCTAGTGGGACACCTCATAGCTGCCGTGTTACCCAAAATGCTCACACTTGTTTTTTATTTGTCGAGCCCAGTGCGGCGTCTATGCCTGAATACTGCTGCACAATTGCCATCACGCCACTCGTCCGAGAGTTGATACTGTATCTTGCTGAACAGGAACCTTCATATTCTTCTGAAAGCAAAACAGCGCGTCTGGTTACCGTGCTGCTCGAGCAGCTATCTGATGCACCGATCGAAGAGCTTCATTTGCCGATATCAGAGCATCCAAAAATTAGACATATCAGTGATACGCTTTTTGCAGACCCAAGCGACCGTACTACACTGAGACAATGGGCAGAGCAACTGGCAACGAGTGAACGAACACTGGCCAGATTGGTGAAAAACGATACAGGACTGAGCTTCGGACGCTGGCGTCAGCAGTTGCATCTGATGATTGCACTGAGCAAGCTGGCGGAAGGAGAGTCTGTGCAAAACGTAGCAGGCATGTTGGGATATGATTCTGTTAATGCATTTATCACGATGTTTAAAAAATCCTTGGGTAAATCGCCAACCCAATATTTTTCATCGCTACATTAACAATTACGTTATGATCGCTTAAATAATATTAGTTGTTAATAAAAATAAAGCATAGCCAAAGATTCAAGTTCTCACTAGGGCACCCAATTGAATTGACGGCTATTTGCGTTACCGTTAGGATTTTTCGAGTACGTAAAGCTTGATTATTCGTCTCATTTAGTATGAATGTCTAGATGGTTAGGCCATGGTAAATCACTTCTGCCGTACTCCCAGCTGCCTTGGTTACCATAGTAAACGAGGCATTTATTCTGAGGTAAAAACACAGCAAAGGTATTTTCCTCCTTGCGACTGACTAAAAACTCTAAACGAATATTGTTATCAAATATCATAGCTATGTCCAGAGTATTTACGACTGTAATGTCGATCAACCTCCCAAAACTAATTTGCTGCAGTAGGCTATCTGTCTCTTTATAGTTATCAAAGTCATTTTGGCCTTCAAGGATAATTTGATTGTCACTAAGAACTCTCCACAGTTTGTGGTAACAGCCAAAACTCCATTCACCATAGAAAGGGTCTACCATTTTAGGTTTATTGTGAAATATGCCGTATTTAGTTAAAATATGAGAAAAATCGAATATAGCTCTAAGTGCAGCCCATTGTTTCGATGACAGGCGTTATAGCAAATGGTTTAAAAACAAAAATCTGCTATGTCGGTTGCGCTAAATTGTGGATGGTTTATAGATAAAATGTCTCGAAAATACGCCCTAATTATGAGCTGTGGTATAATTCGACATTATAAAATAGCACCTTATTGCTACAGCGCTATTGCCCATTTATCCTTTATACATTAAGACTCTTTTATGTCCAACTCTACGTTCGATGCTCAATCTATTTCTAACAGCTTAAAAGCTGCCAAACACCAACCGCGTAAACGCTTTGGTCAAAACTTCTTGCATGATACCAGTGTCATTCGTCAAATTGTCGATAGTATTCGTCTAGAACGTGATGATAATTTGATCGAGATTGGACCCGGCATGGGCGCGCTGACTGAGCCACTGTTGGCAGAAGTGGATGGCATGACAGTGGTGGAACTGGATCGAGATTTGGCAGACAGCTTGCGTATTCGGATTGGTGCCAATAGTCATCCAAACTTTACCATTATCAAAGACAATGCGATGCATGTTGATTACCGTGAGCTATATAGTGAAGAGCGCGGTAAGCTTCGTGTGGTGGGTAATTTGCCTTACAATATTTCTACGCCGATCTTGTTTCATTTGCTGAGCTTCGCCGATGTGATTCAAGACATGCATTTTATGCTGCAAAAAGAAGTGGTTGAGCGTATCACGGCCGACGTTGGTAGCAAAACCTATGGTCGCTTGTCTGTCATCATGCAGTATCATTGCGATACCGATTATCTGCTGACCGTACCACGCGGCGCATTTAATCCGCCACCAAAAGTGACCAGTGCGGTTTTTCGATTGACGCCGCATATTGATAAGCCAGTCGTGGCAGAAGATGAGTATTATTTTGCCATTGTGGTACGTGAGACCTTTAACCATCGCCGCAAAACACTACGGGCAATTTTTAAAAATTCGACCTTACTGCCGACGCTGAGCGAAGAAGACTTTGCTGCTTGCGATATCAACCCACAAGCCCGTCCTGAGACCTTAAGCGTTAAAGACTTTGTGACGCTAAGCAATCGTGCAAAGCAGATAGAAGCGTAAATAGTCGTTAATAACGATAAGATGCTCCTCTTGTGAATTGTGTATTATTGCTAATCGCATCTGAGCTTAAGTTTATTGTGCTTAACTTTGACGCTCGTTTTTTATTATTTCTAAACCTGTGAGGTAGTATGAGTTTTCGACATCAGTATGTCATCGGTGACTTGCAAGGTTGCTATGCTGCCTATTGCCAATTACTTGAAACACTGGATTTTGATCCCAGTCAAGATAAGCTGTGGTTTGCTGGCGACTTGGTGGCACGCGGAGAGGACTCATTGAATACCTTGCGTGATGTTAAGGAATTATGTGAGCAAGGAGCCGCTGCAACGGTACTTGGCAATCACGATCTCAATTTGATTGCTGTGTGGCGTGGTGCGACCAAACTCAAGAAAAAAGATAAAACGGCACCGATTTTTGCGGCTGATGATTGTGATGAGCTACTTGAGTGGTTAAGACATCAGCCATTACTGGCTTATCCAGATGAGCAGACGGTATTGGTGCATGCTGGTATCCCACCCCACTGGAGTATTGAGGTTGCCGCTGGCTACGCAAAAGAGTTAGAGGCGCAGCTACAAGGCAGTTTAGAGCAGCTTGATGAATTGTTGCCCAACTTATATAGTAAAAAAGCGGATAACTGGGATTCAGGCATCACAGGTTTCACCAGAATGCGAGCCATTGCCAATTATTTTACCCGCATGCGCCTGTGCAAACAGGATGGGACGCTTGAGTTTGGCTTCTCAGGTACCTTGAGTGAACCTATGCCAGAAGATTTTTTACCGTGGTTTGAATGGCAGGTGCCGCGCTCGCGTAAGATACTGTTTGGTCACTGGGCAGCGTTGCAAGGTGAGGTTGATTTGCCTTATGCGCGAGCACTTGATGGTGGCTGCGTCTGGGGCAACTACCTATTGGCTTATAGACTGGGTGATGAAGAAGTCATAACGTCAAGTGCGCAGTGTGAAAACCATAACGGCTCATTCAAAATTAATGGCTAGATCTTTTTAAGAGCTAACCATCATTCTATGTAAACCACCAAAGCTACCCCTTTAACTGGGCAACTTTGGTGGTTTTTTAGGTTTTGGCAATGGCGTTTTGGCATCGCCTGTCGCCTTACTGTCAAGACTAGTCGGTTCTACCTCATCACCAGTCAGTTCAGGATTATTACTGTTAGAAGTGTTTAGCGTTTTGGTCGCCTGATCATACTGAATATCATCGGTATAAGGTGAGCTGTTCAATTCTTCATCTACCAAGCCGTCATCAAGATCGACGACTTTTGTGGGCGAGGTGTGCGGCTGTACAGCGTCGCCTTTGGGTTGATTGTCATAATGTATGTCTGTATTCGTCTGCGAACCTTGCGAGCTAGCTTGCTGAGACTTAGGAATGACTCTGACATCAGACAATCGTCGTACCACATAGTTACTAGGTATCGCCTTGCTACCTTTTTGTACGGCGGTACTATCATCAAATATCATATGACCTTGGCTATCAATACGCGCGTACTTCATCGGTTTGTCACGTGGCCAAAAAAAGTCAGAAGGATGACTGATAATGTGACCAAAAATGAGTTTTGTGAGGCGTCCCCATTCGAAGAAACGAACCTCTTTAGAGCGTAACGCAACAAACAGTGCCAGCGAAAAACTGACAATGAGGTTGACCATACCAATAAGCGCTACACCAAGTATCGATAATAGAATGACATTCCAGCTTACTTGATCAGCAGAAAGGTTGAATAGGCCATGTGCCAAGTTCGCTGAAGCAAATGCAATGTGGCGAATATCAATTGGTAAGCCAAATATAAAGCCAATAGTGGCGGTACTACCCAAAAATACCCCGAATAAGAAGTTGCCCATAATGGCGCCTAAGTTGGCTTCTACAAACCCACCTAAGCGTTTAAGCCATGGCTCGGGTAGTATGGCTTTAAGTAATCTGTGGCGCTGAATACGCGCACCTACATGGTTATAAACAGCCAAATTGTCATAATAACCAGCTATCAGACCAGCCAAAAATAAATACACGCCTGCAATAGCAGCATGAGGGAGCGCTAGTGAATGAAACGGGTCAAGGTCATGAAGGAGGTGTCCTGCTTTTTCGGACCCAATCATCGGCGCGCCTGTATATTGCAACCACGCAAAAGAGATGATGAGCGCGACGGGTATCGCTAGCATGACGTTACCCATAATTGCAATAAACTGAGTACGCAAAATATCGACGATTAACTCTGACAGTTTGGTCAATTGATGAGACTTCTTGCCAGAGCTTTCAGATATGGTAGAGGCAATGGCTGCTGCTGTCATCGCTGGCTGTTTGGTCGCCACCGTACCTCGAATGACATGGATAAATACGAAACCCAATCCATAAATCATACTATTAAGGAAGGCGCGACCCATGGGTGCAAGCGCCAACTGGTACGTGATGATTTTTAAGGTAGCCATAAACGCGATGACAAACCCGCCGATAGAGGCCTTTTTGAACATTTGGCGATAACCAGCTCTATCGGTACTGATATAGTGTTCACCAACGCGACTGGCATTTTCAGTGACTTTACGTGAGAGCAGTTTGGTATTGTTATCGATCAAATAGCCAATACTGTAGCGGCGATTGGAAGTCGTAATCAGGGTTTGAATCAGCTCAATCACTGCACGATCACGGTTTTGATGACTTTCTGTCAGTAGCGCCGTCAAGATGCGCATGCGTTGTAAGCTTTGATCCAATCGCAGCATCATATTAGTCAGGCGAATAGAGATGCCTGTCTTGTAGATGCGTTTTCGGACAGTGGCAACAATATCTTCACACTGCTCAACCATCACTAATAAAGGAGCAGGATCGACAGCCTGCTCAGGTGTAATATCCGTCAAGCTATCGAGTTCATGTGCTTGTCTATATTGGTTGACGAACAGCACCGCTTCTTGATTTTGAGCCACAAAAGATGCAGAGTAATTCAATATTTGCGGATAAGATTCCATCAAATCAGGATGTAAACCGATACCGCTGATTCGATAAGATAAGATAATAATCGCATTTAAAATGCTGTTTTTTGCCGTGGCAACTAAGTCTAAGTGCTTTTCTTCTACTCTGATTAATGAAACCAGCTCATCCCACTTTTCTTTCTCGATATTGGCAAGCCACTTCTCATCAGAGCGCTTATTGAACAAGTAACCGGCCAGTTCGACAACGGAGTCATCTTGAGGTAATAGCGGTAAAAATCGATGACCGATTAAACGACGTAAGCTGTTAAAAAACCCCTGATCTGACATAATGCCAGTATCAGTATAGAGTGAGATTTGACGGTATTGAATGATTAATTTTAAAACAAAACTTGATAACCCATCTCCATATTCTGGATGTTGACGAAGAATATCAATCAAAGACTGAATTTTTTCATTGGCTAACGCGGTTTCTTTTTCACTCACCCGCAGCTCATCTATTAAGCGTTTGAGTACCGCAGGATCGGGCACATCACTCAGGGCTGTAATCTGCTGTAAAATGCGTTTTAATTCTGACACGTCGCATCCTTTATTATGATTATTTCAGTAGTTTTTATAACGAAGTGTTGACCATTATATAATGTGTTGCAATGGCAAACATTGCTAAAAACTCGGTAATATTTACATTTGAACTGAACTATGTAATCTACGCGACACTTTTACTTGCGTTATTTTAATCATAACCATGCATCGATGGTTAATTATTTTGTTAGCAGTTATTTTTTCGTAACCAATCTAAAAATCCTTCTGACAAAAAAAAGGACAGTAGCGTCACTGTCCTTTTGATTAGGGTACTATAAATCGATGATAATAACTACTTAGCTAGCAGGAACATCGAAATAATCAAGATCAAAATTCATCATTGGATCACTACCAGCTTGCACCATTTTTGCATGCGCATCGATACGTGGCAAAATACGGCCAACGAAGTAATCAGCAAGTTTGGCTTTATTGGTATAAAAATCACCTTCTTTACCGTTGGCTGCCTCTACCATCAACGCAAACATGTACGAATAAGCAAGGTAACCAAAGGCATGCATATAATCAACTGCACAACCATTGATCTCGTTTTTACGTTCACCAATATTGCTAAGAACCGTTTTGGTTAGAGCTTCAATCGTATCTGCAGCCTCAAGTGTGGCTTGTTTAATACCGTGATCGGCTTGCATATTATTCACAAAATCACGAATTTCACCTAAGAAATGCATGACATATTTGCCGTTGTTTTTTGCCACTTTACGACCCAGCAAATCAAGTGCTTGGATACCGTTTGTGCCTTCATAAATCTGGGCAATGCGGGTATCACGAACGATTTGCTCCATACCCCATTCGCGTATATAGCCGTGCCCACCAAAGACTTGCTGGCAATCTACGGTGGCTTCAAGTGCTTTATCTGTTAAGAAGGCTTTAGCCACTGGTGTGAGTAGGGCAACGCGCGCAGCAGCAGCTTGAGCAGCTTCAGGGTCAGTACTAAATTTTTCTTCATCAAGGCTTTTGGCCACATACATCGCAAAACAACGTGATGCTTCGGTGTTGGCTTTAGCGTTTAATAGCATACGGCGGACGTCAGCATGATGAATAATCGCATCGGCTGGTTTTTCTGGGCTTTGTAGCTGAGTATCACTACGTCCTTGACCACGGTCATTGGCATATAAAGCTGCATTTTGATAAGCCAGTTCTGAGCCACCAAGACCTTGCAAGCCCATGGTGACACGTTCATAGTTCATCATAATGAACATTGATGACAGACCTGTGTTTTCTTCACCAACCATCCAGCCTTTAGCGTTGTCGAAGTTCATGACACACGTAGCAGAGGCTTTGATGCCCATTTTGTGCTCAATAGAACCGACGGCTAACGTATTGCGCGCGCCTAAGCTACCGTCTTCGTTTACCAAAAATTTTGGTACAACAAAAAGTGAGATGCCTTTTGAGCCTTCTGGCGCATTGGGTGTTTTTGCCAGTACCAAATGAATGATATTGTCAGTCAGATCGTGCTCACCGCCTGTGATAAAAATTTTGGTACCAGAAATATCGTAGCTACCATCATCGTTCGGGACGGCTTTGGTTTTGATGATACCTAGATCCGTACCTGCATGTGGTTCTGTCAAACACATAGTGCCAGACCATTCGCCACTGTACATTTTTTCTAGATAAGTCTGTTTTTGTTCTTCAGAAGCGGCTGCATTGAGACAAAGCGTGGCCCCAACTGTCAAGTTTGGATAAAGCGCAAACGATTGGTTGGCCGTAAATACCATCTCTTCGGTCAACATGGTGACCATTTTGGGGAAACCTTGACCGCCGTATTCAGCATTACCACTTAAACCAACCCAGCCTGATTCTGCATATTGCTTATAGGCTTCTTTAAATCCAGTAGGGGTGGTGACCACGCCATTACCTTCAAAAGTTGCGCCTTCTTCGTCGCCGCTACGATTGATAGGTAATAAAATGTTTTTTGACAGTTTTGCCATTTCTTCCAAAATCATATCGACCGTTTCCATGTCAACATGCGCTAAGTTTTCGTTGTTTTGCCAAAATTCTGGCGCTTTAAAGACGTCCTTTAACATAAAGCGCATGTCATTCAGAGGGGCATTATAAACAGCCATAAACATTCCTTTGGTTCAAATGAATAAAATTGGAGTCACTAAAGTTATCAACTGAGCTGATTATCAACTGTTTTCTTGAAGTAATCTTAGCGATTAACAATCAAAGTTTAGCAAATAAGCATGTAGGCGGGTGTATTTCTTCGTGAATTATGCGTGCACCAAAAGTTGGCAGTGGCTATTGTAGTAATAAAATATATTTTGATGAATAGAGTTACTCTCAGAAGTATTCTGCTTTTTCAAAAATAAAAATAACCAATAGAGTGAGAGACGCTAGAACTATTGCTGTTTTAAAGAGATGCCTAAAATAAATCGGCAACACACCGAAGTATGTTGCCAATAAAATATAGTATGAAAAGTATCTAACGCTTCATTAAAAAGCAAACTGATCCACGTCCATACTCATGTATGGCTCAACACCCGTACTGATACGCTGTACATGTGTTGTGGTGCGTGGCAATAACTTAGCGAAGTAGAACTGCGCTGTTTTAATCTTGGCATCATAAAATGCTTTTTCGCCAGTCCCATCTGCGATAGCCGTTTGAGCAACGAGTGCCATACGCGCCCATAGGTAAGCAAGAGTCACATAACCACTGAAGTACATATAGTCAACTGCAGCGCCGCCGACAGCGTCTGGGTTTTCAGTGGCTTGCATACTGATACGTGACGTTAGATCGCCCCATTCTTTGATATGCTTGGCAAGTGGACGAATGAATTGACCCATCTCATCATTGTCTTTGTTTTCTTGACAGAATTTTTGAATGATTTGTACAAAATTTGCGAGTAGCTTGCCTTGTGAGCCCAAGACTTTACGACCTAATAGATCCAGTGCTTGGATTTCAGTCGTACCTTCATACAGACAAGCGATGCGAGTATCACGGACGTTTTGTTCCATACCCCATTCACTGATAAACCCATGACCACCGTATACTTGCACGCCATGGTTTGCCGCTTCTAGTCCAGTTTCTGTTAAGAACGCTTTGGCAATGGGGGTTAATAATGACAACATTTGGTCAGCGAACTTAAGCGCATCGCCTTCGCCTTTTGCCACAGTATCAGCAAAGTGTGAGAGGTAATAAACCAATGCACGACCACCTTCTGCAAAGGCCTTTTCTGTCAATAGCATGTTGCGAACGGCAGGGTGAACGATGATAGGATCTGCTACTTTGTCTGGCGCTTTTGCACCTGAAAGTGAGCGCATCGCTAAGCGATCTTTTGCATAAGTCAGTGAACCTTGGAATGCATACTCTGCAGCCGTAAGACCTTGAACGGCTGTACCAATACGAGCAACGTTCATAAAGGTGAACATGCACTGTAAACCACGGTTTTCTGGTCCAATCAAATACCCCGTTGCGCCATCGAAATTCATGACACAAGTAGCAGAGGCTTTGATGCCCATTTTATGCTCAATAGAGCCACAAACCACGCTATTGTTTTCGCCTAAGCTGTTGTCTTCATTGACCATGACTTTGGGTACGATAAACAGTGAGATACCTTTTGTGCCGGCAGGTGCGCCTGGTAGACGAGCCAATACAATATGAATGATGTTGTCTGTTAAATCATGCTCACCTGCTGAAATAAAGATTTTTTGACCAGTGATGCTATAGGTACCATCTTCTTTAGGCTCAGCTTTGGTACGAATAATACCTAAGTCAGAACCTGCATGGGCTTCAGTCAAACACATGGTGCCTGACCATTCGCCAGTGACCATTTTTTCTAAATACGTTTGTTTTTGCTCGTCAGTACCATGGTGCTCGATGGTTTGAATAGCGCCATGCGATAGACCAGGGTACATAGAAAATGACCAGTTAGCGGTGCCAACCATCTCATTGATGACTGTAGATAATGAAAATGGCATGTTTTGACCACCAAATTCTTCTTCAGCAGACAAAGCTGGGAACCCAAGCTCACAAAACGCTTTATATGCTTCTTTAAAACCTTTTGGGGTAGTCACGACGCCATTGTTAAATTGACAACCTTCAGCATCACCGCTTTGGTTCAATGGTGACAGCTCGTTTTCAGCGAAGCTTGCCGCCATCTCAAATAAGCTGTCCATCAATTCACGATCAGCTTCTTGAAACGCGGGCAAGGTTTTGTAATGGCTTTCACTATCAAGTAGTTCATGCATAACGAATTGGATATCACGTAAGGGTGCTTTGTATTGCATAACTTCCTGTCCTTTTTAGAATATAACCGATACCAGTCAATAGTAGGTACATAACTGCACAATCAATTAGTACGCAGATGTTGCCCACTTCAATCTAGCGAGCCTAAATGAAAAATAGGCAGTAACGCTGATTGATGCAGTTATCAATTATTTACAGTATTTATCGAAGAGAATGGTAATTGTCAGAGTCGGCGTATGACTTGATTCAATCTAACAAATTCATCATAAAAGATAGGCTTTCATAGGCGATTATACAAGTTTGGTCACAGCACTGATAAGTCATGAACCTATCTTGCATCGATTGGGCAATCAACGGTAAGGGGGAAAATTATAGATGTATAAATGACTGAAATTATTAGAATTATTGAAAAATTATAAAGGAGATGGTGTGAATGGATTAAGAAGCGTATTGCTTAACCAGCATTTCAGTTGCCACGTTCGCCGCCACAGGTTTGCCAAACCAATAGCCTTGTCCTTGTTGACAACCCATGTCTAACAAAACATCACGCTGTTCTTCAGTCTCGATACCTTCGGCAATTACTTGCATGTCAAGGGCAGTAGCCAAGTCTAAGATGGCTTTTACAATCGCACGCTGGATATGATCAGTTGTGATATTAGAGATAAAGCTCTTATCAATTTTGATAAAATCAAATGGATATTCTTGAAGGTAGCTTAAAGAGGCGTAGCCCGTACCAAAGTCATCCAAGGCCAAAAAAACGCCCAGCTCTTTGAGCAAATTAAGTTTTTGTCTGATATTAGAGTGACGCTGAATCAAAGAGGATTCTGTGACTTCGATATGAAATTGATGAGAAGAAATGGCGTACTCTTTGAGCAAACGATTTACCATGTCAAAAAAATCAGGATGACTAAATTCGGCAGCATCAGCATTGACACAAATGTGCTGACAAAAGCCTTTTTGTCGCCAGATGGCGAGCTGTTTAGCAATTTGAATGGCCATCTGTGAGAACAGCTCAAACGACAGCCGATTATTGATAATGGCATTGATAAAATGGTGGGGTTTTAGCAGTCCACGCGTTGGATGCTGCCAACGTACAAGGGCTTCAAAACCTGTAATGATACCTGTTTTTAGTTCAAACTTTGGTTGATAATAAGGGATAAACTGACCTTCATTAAAAGCATCTCTTAGCTCTGCTTCTAGTCGTAAACTGTCATCAGTTGCCTCATTGATAGTTGCTTCATACCAGCAAATGTCATCACCACCTTGCTGTTTGACATAGTGCAACGCTTTTTCGGCTTTGGCCAGCAGCTCTTTTAAGTCGTCGCCGTTTTCAGGAAAATAACTGACTCCGACAGAAATATGACAGTAGATATTGGTATCAGTCGTAGTATTTCCGTTTAATGAAAAAGGGCGTTCACACATTTGCATTAAGCTGTCTAGCTGATGCCGTATCAAATTGGCGTCAGTACACTCAAACAATAAAGCAAAATCATCACCACCAAAGTGAGAAAAACAGTGTAAGTTGTCCAATTTAAGATCTTTGACACGACTGACAAAATCTTCAACCAGGGTGTTAATGTCATCGGGACCCAGTAAGCTGGCAAGGTTGCGATAGCGGTCGATGTTTAGACGGACAATGACCACTTCTTGATAGCTGTCTAACAATAGATCGCTGGTTTGACTCAAAAATACTTTGCGGTTTGGTAAGCCAGTAATCTGGTCATAATTGAGCAAATGTGCGACTTGTTTTCGGTCTTTAACGATTGAAGACATATCACGTACCATGCAAGCATAATACACTCTCTGCTCAATACAGATTTTACGATACGTCATATGACATTCAATGACCTGTCCGTAACGGTTTGGCATTGAGAAGTCATTTTCATAAAAACCATTGATATCTAATTGCTGGATAATGTCTTTTAAGACAACTCTTTCTTCTTCTGATAAAAATTCTGCTGCGTAAATACCCAGTGGCCGCCCTAGTATAAACGTCTCACTATAACCAATAATCATCTCATAGCTGGCATTAACGGCCAGATAACGCAAATCTGCATCTAAAATAAAAACAGCATCCTCTAGTTGCTCGCACAATGTGGCGAGTAGTTGCTGCTTGTCTGCGATAGAAATAGGCGTGAAATCAGTCATAATGGAACTCATAACGTCAAAGGTGAATCAGAAATGGATTTACATGTATGAGACGCTGGCATGTTAAAGACTTAAAGCATGCATCGTTGCAAGGGCAACGACTGGAGCTGTCTCAGTACGTAAAACTCTTGTACCAATTTGCCAAGGTTCAAAACCTTTTTCAAGAGCTTGCTTGCATTCATCATTACTAAGTCCACCCTCAGGACCAATCAATAGCTGAATATAAGACGCCTGTTGTTTCAAAATCTTAGGCAACGACTCAGGCATATCAGGTTGTCCTGCGGCAGGTACACTGAGCTGCATCCGCAAATCTGCTGAGTGTTGTAGCACTTGATAATAAGGATCTTGGCTGAGTGCAGCGACAATAGGGCTGACAGCCGACGCTAAATTCGAAGAATGGATAGATAGATTGCTCAGCCAATCCCCAATCGATAAAGGTGATATGACAAGGGGCGGACGATTGAGTCCACATTGCTCGCAAGCAGCAATCGCCACTTGTTGCCAATGCGCCAACTTTTTTTCTACTTGTGCTGGCTTGAGATTGACTTCGCCGTGATGGCTACTAAGTAGCTGAATGGCAGTAACACCAAGCTCAGTGGATTTTTGGATGGCGTAGTCCATTCTCTCACCACGACTCATGACTAAGCCGATTTGGGTCATGAGAGAGCTGCTTCGATCATCAGCCAAATGCGAAAGTAAGGTCGCAGTGGCGTGTTTTTTACTGATGGTCTGCAACTGCACCTGGTATTCACCACCAAAGCCATCAAATAGGATGCCTTGGTCGCCAACATTGGCTCTCAATACACGGCACCAGTGGTGAACAATACTGTCTGTTAATTCAATACTGGCACCTATAGATAAAGCATCCAGCCGAGAGTAGGGGGTGTCTTTATCGGTATTGATGTCATCACTAACGGCATAAAAAAAACGTCGCACAGTCACTTAGTCCTATATTTTAAATAATAGTATGCTCAAATATCTTAGCAGAATATCATTACAGAAGGTAAAGGTATTATTGTTGGTAGGTGATATCCTACATTTATTATTTTTTCTGTCGCCAATGGATAAAAATAACAACGGCAACAAAAAACTGGCGCTCCTAAGAGCGCCAGTCATTAAGGTATCAATATATTGCAAGCTTACGCAGTCAACCCCAAGGCTTCTACCAAGCGTTTATTTGGCTCAACTTTATTCATGCTATAAAAATGCATGGCTGGCACGCCTTCGCTAATCAAGCGCTCGCACAGACGGTAGACCACGTCAAAACCAAACTCACGGATGGCTTTACTGTCATCACCATAGTCAAATAACTGCTTTCGTACATAGCGAGGAATATCAGCGCCACAGCTATCAGCAAAGCGTATGAGGTTGCTAGAATTGGTGATTGGCATAATACCAGCGACCAAAGGCTGGTCAATGGTATTGATACCACGTTTTTCTAACGTATCGCGCAGATAAAGATAACTATCAGCATTATAAAAAAACTGCGTAATAGCTGCATTCGCGCCTGCTTGAAACTTATTTACTAAGTTGTCAACATCGAACTCAAAGCTTCGTGCTTGTGGATGCATTTCAGGATAAGCCGCCACTTCAATGCGAAAATGATCACCTGAATGCTCACGAATGAACTTCACTAAATCTAACGCAAACGGCAGCTCGCCCATACCAACTTGACCCGATGGCAAATCACCACGAAGTGCAACAAGGCGGTTGATACCTAAGCTTTTATAATGCTCAAGTAACTCAGCAATTTCGCTTTTATCGTCACCGATACACGACATATGCGGTGCAATATCAGTGTCACCGCGCATGCTTAGTGCTTGCACAATGTCTAAGGTGCGGCTACGAGTAGAGCCACCAGCACCATAGGTCACTGAAAAGTAAGTTGGTGACAATGTATTTAGCTCATCAAAAGTACTCAGTAATTTCTCACGTCCCTGATCAGTTTTGGCAGGGAAAAATTCAAATGAGAAAGCAGGCTTACTCATAGTCATGCTCCTCAGTACTTTGATTAGTATTTATAAGCGTCAGGTTTGAATGGACCTTCAACTGGTACACCTAAGTACTCAGCTTGTTTTTCAGTCAGCTTAGTCAGTGTACCATTGAAGCCTGCAACCATCGCTGCTGCTACTTCTTCGTCCAGCTTCTTTGGTAGTACTTTGACGTATAAGTTGTCAAAACGCTCATCAACTGGCAGCTCAGCGAATTTTTCTTCAAACAGATACATTTGTGCCAATACTTGGTTAGCAAATGAGCCGTCCATCACGCGTGATGGGTGACCGGTTGCATTACCTAAATTCACCAAACGACCTTCAGCAAGTAAAATTAGATAATCGTTTTCATCATCTGAGCGGAAGATTTGATGAACTTGCGGCTTGATCTCAACCCAGCGCCAGTTGTCACGCATAAATTGGGTGTCAATTTCGGTATCGAAGTGACCGATATTACAAACCACAGCACCAGGCTTCAATGCTGCTAGCATGTGTCTGTCGCAAACATGATAGTTACCAGTCGTCGTGACAATCATATCTGTATCTTCAAGCAGACGCTTATTGATGTTTTCTGCGCCGCCAGTATTGTCGCCATTGATGTATGGTGATAATACTTCAAAACCATCCATACAAGCCTGCATGGCACAGATAGGATCGACTTCTGACACACGTACGATCATGCCTTCTTGACGCAAGCTCTGAGTAGAACCTTTGCCCACATCGCCATAACCGATAACCAAAGCACGACGACCAGCAAGGAACATGTCGGTAGCGCGTTTGATGGCATCATTTAAGCTATGACGGCAGCCATATTTATTGTCATTTTTAGACTTTGTGACCGCGTCATTGACGTTGATAGCTGGTACTTTTAGCGTACCTTTATTCAACATATCAACCAAACGGTGAACACCAGTGGTGGTCTCTTCTGAGATACCATGGATGTTGTCAAGGAGCTCAGCATACTCATCATGAATCAGGGCGGTCAAATCGCCGCCATCATCCAAAATTAAGTTGGCATCCCAAAGCTGACCTGATGCTTCGCCGCCAACATGTACTTGCTGACGTAGGCACCACTCGTACTCTGCTTCTGTTTCGCCTTTCCAAGCATAGACAGAGATACCAGCTGCAGCAATGGCCGCCGCTGCGTGATCTTGAGTTGAGAAAATATTACATGAGGTCCAACGTACTTCAGCACCTAGCGCAACTAGCGTTTCGATAAGCACGGCAGTCTGAATCGTCATGTGGATACAGCCAGCGATTTTTGCGCCTTTGAGTGGCTGGTCTGCTTCGTAGCGACGACGCAGGCCCATTAGGGCAGGCATTTCGGCTTCAGCAAGCGTGATTTCACGGCGGCCGTAATCAGCTAAGCTAATGTCAGCGACTTTATAGTCAGTGAAAGAGGGATCGATCGTATGGGCAGATGGGGTGTTAGACACTGCGTCCATAATATGCTCCTATCAGTGGTTGATTTATGATAAAAAGAATAAAAACGCAGGTGCCGTTATTTGCGCTGTCGATGACCTAAAATAGATAACCAACAGTTAACCGAGCCTAACATAAGGGTTGAATAGCAAGTGCTTCGATATAAACACTGCCATCCATCATTATGGCGCAACACCTCTCGGAGGTCGTTATTGTAATAGATGAGGCCTAGCTTGTCACCTATTGGATAAGGTAAATGATAGGCAATAGTGGCATATGATTTTAATTATCATAAAAAAGGCCACCAATTGGTGACCTATTTATTCTTAGTGGTTTTGTGCGGTTAAGTGTTCAGGATTAGAACCAGTTATAGGTTAGTGAGGTAAAGTAGTTGATGCCATCCGTTGCATACTCTGTGCCGAACTGATTAGATAAAGTATAGTCTTCATCCGTTAAGTTATCGACACGTAAGTTAGCACGTAAGTTAGGTGCAAGATAAACACTACCACTTAAGTTCACCAGAGTGTAACTGTCTAGCTTAGTTTGATTGGCTACGTCTGAGAATCTATCATCCGTGTGCTTAGCTTCAAGGCGTACATTAAAGGTAGGCTGTTGATAGCCAATATATATTAAACCACTGTTCTGCGGGCGGTAAACAAGATTATTATTATAATTAGGGCTGCTGGCTGTTTTGTTTTTAGCATCTAAGTAGTCATATCCTAAACCAAATAAGAACGAGTCCATACGCCAGTCTGAAGTAAGGCTTATTCCCTTAATTTTTGCTTCACCTGTATTGGTATTTCCGCCAATTAAATCTTCGACATCTGTGTGATAGCCAGTAAGGCGTGAGATTTGATTTCCTTTATTGTACTCTACGAATACTTCAGTGTTTTTGCTGGTTTCAGGCTTTAAGTCGGGATTGCTATAGCCAGGGTAGTATAGGTCATTAAAAGTTGGTGCGCGAAAGCCTGTCGCATAGCTTGCGCCGATTCGCATACCGTCCAATGGACGCACAGCAGCGCCTACGTTATAAGTACTTTCATTACCATATTGAGAGTTATCATCAACGCGATAATTGGCTTGTAAATCATAATAAGTATCTGCTAATTGATAACCAACAAAAGCACTTTTAACGGTTCTATCGTCAGGGCGATAAGCAGTTTGAGCAGCAGAGCCGCTAGAAAAATCTAATACATCTGATGCATCTAGCTTTTGAGACAACCATTCAGCGCCGACAGTCACAGTTCCCGGTTGCGCATTAATCTGACTCTCTAAACGTGCTTGTTCTTGAGTGGTATCAAATTTACTGCCTTCTTGATAATTAATAGAATTATTATCGTGAGAGGTCAGTTTATCGATGCTCTGACCATAGCTAAGCTTCGTTATGGTCAGTGGCGTTTGATGTTGAATGAAAGCATTGGCACTACCATTCTTTTGATCCGAATAAGCATTTGGGAATAAAGTACCAGCAGAATCGATATCAGTTGTAGAATCAGAATATAATGCACTGAGTCCTGTGCTTAAAGAATCCGAAAGCTTATGCTGTAAGCCCAAACTGGCATTGGTAGATTCAAAACCATCATCATCAGCGTTGTAGTCAAAAGCATTACTATTAGCAATCGCGTTAAAACCATCCGTTTTATTACGGCTGACACCTAAGCTCAACGATGACGTATCGTTTTTAAGTTGCCCAGTTACACCAACTTGATAATGATTGTGACTACCATAACCAATAGTGGTAGAAACGTTAGATTGATCGACACGGCTACCCTTGGTAAAAATCTGAATAACACCGCCCATGGCATCAGAGCCATAAATGCTAGAACCTGAAGCACCGTATAAAATTTCAATACGGTCAATTTGGTCGGCCGACAATAGGTTTAATGAAGGTGTTCCTGTAGAAATAGAGCTATAGCGAATGCCATCGATTAGTACAAGGACTTGCTTACTGTCATAACCACGCATATAAAAATTGCTGATAGTCCCCATACCACCACTTTGAGAGATATTAATACCAGATTGACTTTTTAGCACGTCAACTACTGTCTGACCTTGATAGCGTTGCAACTCTTCGCTATCAATGACTCTAGTTTGGGCAATGATGTTGCTGGTTTTAGTAGGCGTACGCGTAGCAGTGACAACAATTTTATCAAGCTCGACTTTCGGTAGCTCATCATCGTTGATAACGTTTGCATCGTTGGGTGCTGCGGTGGCATTTATAGTAAGTACGCCAAGGGCACTTAAGATACATAACCGAAGATAGGCAGTAGAAGATGAGCGTGATAAAACCATTTTTAATTCCAAATTAATCAAATAAAGAAGTTACAAAAGTGAAAGTCAAGAAGGTAAAAATTACAAAAAGTAATAATTAGTTTACAGGCCGCCATTATCTACAAAACCACTTCATTTATAAACCACTTTAATCTAATATTTATTCACGCTAAGCTGAATAATTTTCAAGAGAGAGTTTTATCTGACGGTTTTGGCTTCTATTTTGTTAATTATTTAGAGGATTTTTCACATTTATGGATATAAGAAAAAGCGAATTATAGAGTAATCATATATAGAGTTATGTAAATGCGTAATCAAAAGCATTGCTGTTATAAATAATTGCTATCATAAGCAACCGTTTTATCCATTTTAGTTGTAGTGCCTATCAAGCTAAGAGGTTTGTTTTGTCTATTGAACGTAATTTGATTGTCAATACTGGGTTGTCTCTATCGTATCTGACCAAAAAAATATCCTTAGCGGTAAGTGTGTTTTTGCTTGCGATGGTGATGAGTTTATTATCGATTAGCACAGCCTTTGCTGCTGAGCCTAGCGCTCTTGGTATCAGTGGAAGTAGCAGTGAGGAGTCGTCGACGAGTACACCGCTACCAGACTCTTTTGGACGCGATACGCCACGACATGCGGTACAAGGGTTTATTAGTGCGCTGAGTGAGAATGATTATTTGCTGGCGAGTAATTATCTCAACTTGTCAAAGTCTGACAATCCAACCACGATTGTCAGACAATTTAAGCAGGCGTTAGATGCTGGCGGGCGTTTTCAGCCAGATTTACAGATTAATAATAATCCTGAAGGCAATTTAACTGACCAATTACCCCCGAGCCAAGAGAATGTCGGCGTCATCAGTGTTGGTGACAAAAGCGTTTCACTAATACTAGAGAGAGTGGTATCTAAAGAAGGTGAGCAGTATTGGCAGTTTTCGAGTGAGACTCTTAGCTCCATACCCGAAGTCATAGAAAATACTGAACCAACCTTGGTATCTCGTTATACCTTAGGGTCATTAGAAGGCAAAAAGCTTTTTGGTTATGAAATGGCTGATTTGGTTGCAGCTTTAACCATGATTGTCAGTAGTTTTGTGCTTACTTATATCCTGGTCTGGTTGTTATATCATCTATTGAGAATTGCGTATCCTCGCATACGTGGTGTACCTTTACCGCTACCTGACAAAGTGATCTTGCCAATGGCCGTGGTCACTATGGCGATGATATTGTCTGAGGTTATGGTTTACGCTGGCGTATCCGTTACGTTACGTGAGCCTATCAACCGCTTTACTCAGATTGCCTCTTGGCTTGCGCTGACTTGGTTGCTGCTTCGAGTTATCGATGCCATATTTACTCGAGCGGTGAATTTAAGTTATAAGAAAAACTATACTGAACGTGTCTCGATTTTGGGTTTACTGCGTAAAGTCGTCAAAGCGTTACTGCTGATATTCGCTGTTATCGTCATTTTTGGCAATTTAGGTTTTGATTTGACGACCGGTATTGCCGCATTAGGTGTGGGTGGTTTAGCGTTGGCACTTGGTGCACAAAAGACCATTGAAAACCTAGTTGGTAGTGTCGTTGTCGTAGCAGATTCACCCGTAAGAATAGGGGACTATTGTAAGTTTGGAACTTACGAAGGTACTGTCATTGACATTGGAATTCGATCATCGCGTGTGCGTACCTTGACACGTACGGTAGTTACTGTACCAAACGGCGACTTTTCATCAATGCAGATTGAAAATTTTACCTCACGTGATATGTTCCGCTTCTTTCATCAGCTATATATCAAGCGTACGGCCAATATCGATGTAGTCTTTAAAATGGTCAAAGAGCTAGATGAATATTTAAATGAGCATTATTTAACCAATCAAGAATGGAACCAGGTCAATATTTTAGAGTTACGACAAGACTGTTATGTCATTCAATTACAGGCTTACATTAATGCCAATGGAATTGGAGAGTTCTATGACAAGCAAAACGTTTTGTTTGTCGATCTGTTGACCCAAGTGGCCAAGTATAAAGTCGAGCATGCGCTACCAACACAGCAGCTTATTGTCAATCAAAATGAGTTTGATCCAACTTCAGAAGATGACGATATAGATGATGGTGAAGAGACAACTAATGGTAACAATATAAATGATAGCGAGGTCATTTCTACTGATGATAAGAGTGACCGTTACAACTTTGTATTGGATAAAGAGAGCGATGATACTCAAAGTAATGACAAAACTGATCAAAAAACGAAAAAATCGGAAGCTGGCAAACACAGCCATCCCTTTAGATCATTGAGAAATAAAAGCCGATTATTGAGGAAAAGCACCTTTAGACATGCCAACAAGCAAGAAAAAAGAAAATTGGGTTTTTCTATATGGAATCAGTTCTAAGCATATAGTTTGAGTAGACTTGCTAGTAATTCTGATAAAAGGATTTATGGTTTATAAGGGGATGGCGGTCTTGTTACGCAACAAGCCATAATATGACCATAGTAATAGGCTGGCTGCACTGCGATGGGGCGCCCAGTCTTGAGTCAGATTTGTTAATTGTTTCGGCGTTGGACGTTCAGACAGTTCTAGTATCTCCATTGCCGCAACTTTAATTGCCAAATCGTCTGCAGCAAGTATGTCTGCGCGTTTTAATGAAAATAGCAAGTACATCTCTGCGGTCCAGCGTCCAATGCCAGTCACAGCAGTCAATGTTTTGATGACTGATTCATCTGGCATCATCGCTAATGCCTTAAAATCAATATTATGTTCAACTAATGAGCGAACGTAGCGCGTTTTTTGTTTAGACAACCCTTGTATACGTAACGTCTCATCTGTGGCTTTATCAATTGCTTGCGGAGTCGTCAAACCTGCATCTATTAGTCGTTGCCAAATACTCGCTGCCGCTGCTACAGACAGCTGTTGACCTACCATGGCTCTCATCAGTTGCTCAAACCCACCAGCATTATGTCTTAGGCTTGGTGTACCAACTTGCCTGTAGACAGAGGCGAATTTTGGTTCAATAGCGATCAACGCTGCAATATGCTCATCTAGCGCTTGTGTATTTTCAATCGTATTTACGCTCATACTGCATGCTCCTTAACAACGAAAAAGATATCTGCATTAAGATAATATAAAACCTTGCTTAAAGGTAGGTGGTATATGATGCACGGTACTAGCGACATAAAAAAGACTGCTTATTTGCAGTCCTTTTTTATGTTTGAGTGCTATAACTTACTCGCCATCAACTTTGGGTTTTTTTAGCAATACCAATACCGCACCGTTACCACCATCTTTTGGCGGTGCTGAACAAAATGCCAATACTTCTGGCAATTGACGTAACCAACCATTGACACAAGTTTTTAGAATGGCTTCGCTACCTTTACCATGAACGATTTTTACCATGGTTTCATTGTTTTGCTTGGCTTGGCTCAATAATTGCGTCATTGCATCGCGTGCTTCTTCGATGGTGCAACCATGAATGTCGACCGCATCATACCAACGTAACTTGCCTTTTTTAAGCTGGTCAAAAATCTTGTTTTGCAAGGTTGGCTGCTTATAAGAAAGATATGCTTCACCTGCCACAGGGTTCAATAGTGCTTGCATGTCTGATAAGCCAGCGCCTAGATCGATTGTGTCACTGCCTTGCGCAGCCGCACGTTTCGACAAAGTTGCCGCATCAGGTTTGCGTGCTCTTGCCGTACTGGTAGGTGAGCGCACGTTTTTGTCTTCAAGTTGATTAACACCATGCATAGCTTGCATAAACAGCACTTTATCGTCATCGACATGCTCGCTGTCTAGCTGTTTTACGGTTTTTTTGACCTGCTTTTGGGTGAGTAATGACACAGGTTCGGTGGGCTTCTGATTTTCGCCTTCAGGAGCATTGGTATCACGCCCTTTACTCAATTGGCCTTTTAATTCTTTGAGCTGGTCTTGCATTTCTTTTGAAAATAGAGAGTTTGACATAAAAGTTAACGTATCGTTGATTGATGAATGAAGAGGCTCATACTACGTATGATAGCCAATACTGTGTAAAAATAATCGATTAGCTTTAATAAAGATTTAATCTTCTCAAAGCTTAAAATAGCTGATTCAGGTTACTTCTTACAGTCACTTTACCCGTCTGCTGCAACGCCCGCAAGTAAGGATTGTAACGCTTGGCCAGGGTGATCAGTTTTCATAAATTGCTCACCGATTAAAAAGTGCTGAATATCGTGATCTAGCATCAAGCGAATATCGTCACTGCTGTGAATGCCACTTTCTGTGACAATCAGCGGTTTTGGCGCTTTGTTATCAAGGTCTGTATTTAGCGCTTCAACCAACAAGTTTTTCAGATCAAGAGTGGTTTGTAGGCTGACATCAAAGGTATTTAAATCTCGGTTGTTAATACCATAAATATTATGCTGTGAGCGAGGTAATTGTAGGGCGCGTTCAAGTTCAGCTTGGGTGTGTACTTCTATCAGTACATCCATCCCCAGCTCAATACTCAATGCATGCAGCTCCCGTACTTGCGCGTCATCAAGGCATGCCATGATCAGCAAGATACAATCTGCTCCCATCAAGTAAGATTGGTAGATTTGATACGTATCAATCATAAAATCTTTACGTAATACCGGCAAGCTTGCAGCATTAGAGGCTTGGATGAGATAGGTATCATCACCTTGAAAGTAGTCACGATCCGTTAATACCGATAAGCAGCTGGCACCAGCGCGCTCGTACTGCTCTGCAAATAAAGCTGGTGTAAAATTGTGATTGATGATTCCTTTAGAAGGAGAGGCTTTTTTGATCTCAGCAATAATCCCAATGTCAGCAGCTCGTAGCGCGGCTGCAAAGCCTCGACGCGGCTTTGTCTCTGCTGCGACTTTCGCTTTTAAATCTTCAAGCGATAAGGCCTCACGGGCGGCTTTTACTTCTTCTACTTTGGTTGCGACAATACGCTGTAGTACGGTGGGAATATGTGTATGAGTTGTGGTCATGCTGGTATCCGAATAGTGTTAAATGTCAATAAAGAGTAAGGGCTAAGCTCACATACTGATAGCAATTCTTATTTAAGCTTTGGCTGCCAACTGCTGTGTATATGTGGCTAACGACTCAAGTTTAATCAGCGCATCACCATTTTGAATAATGCTTTGAGCTCGGCTAACGCCATTAGGATAGTTGCTGGCAAGACCGGCGGTATATATCGCTGCGCCAGCATTTAAGGCAATCATGTCACGGGCTTTTAGGACAGAGCGATCAGTGGTCTCTACTCCTGATAAAGCCGCACGAATCAGCTCAAGACTTTGTTTCGAAGAGTCAACATCGAGACCGATTAGCGTTTGTGATTCGATACCTGCATCTTCTGGCATCATCTCATAAACGCTCACTTCTCCATCTTTTAGCTCAGCGACAGTGGTAGAGGTGGCAAGGCTGATTTCATCTAGACCATCTTTCGCACCAACAACCATCACATGACGGGCGCCTAAGTTTTTCATGACTTTTGCAATGGGTTCACAAAGCTGAGCCGTGAAGACACCAATAACTAAGTTTGGCGTGCCAGCAGGGTTGGTCAATGGCCCCAAAATATTGAAAATCGTACGAGACTTTAATTCGCGACGTATTGGATTGGCATGGCGCATGGCGCTATGGTGATTGGGAGCAAACAAAAAACCAACGCCTTGGGTTTCGATACAGTCTTGGGTTTGCTCAGGCGTGAGGGTCAAACTAATACCAGCTTCCTCAAGTAGATCTGAGCTACCAGACTTGGTTGAAACACCGCGGTTACCATGTTTGGCAACTTGTGCGCCTGCCGCCGCCACCACAAAGGCCGATGCAGTGGAGACATTAAATAAGTTTGCACCATCGCCACCTGTACCTACGATATCTACCAGATAGTCACAGTTTTTTGGCGTGATGTTCGCTGCCAAATCACGCATGGCGCTGGCTGAGGCAGTGATCTCATCAATAGACTCTCCCTTCATGCGCAGACCCGTCAAAATCGCACCCATCATGGCATCGCTACATCTGCCTTGCATGATGATGAGCATCACTTGATACATCTCATCAAAAGTTAAGTCGATATGCTGAAATATTCTTGCTAATGCTGTGGTCAAAAGCTTATGAGTATCTTCATCAGACAGCTGCGCAATATCAGTCGGGCTAGTATTTTCTGTCGTTTTAGATGTATTCATTATTGTCTCTCTTACTATTTTTTATAAATGACTTTTATTATTAATACTGATTTTATTTAGTAATTAGCCAACTTGGGGCAAATCGTCTGCGGCTAATACTGCCAACTGATGGGTTTGCAAAAAGCGATTGAGCAGGTGATATCCTGATTCACTTAGGATAGACTCAGGATGGAACTGCACACCTTCGATAGCAAACGTTTTATGACGAATGCCCATGATTTCCTCAATACTGCCATCGCTGTTTTGTGTCCAAGCAGTCAGCTCTAGACAATCGGGCAGGCTGGTTTTGTCAATGACAAGGGAGTGGTAGCGAGTAGCCTGCGATGGATTTGGCAGTCCTGCAAAGATGCCTTTATTATTATGATAAATGGCTGATAAGCGTCCATGCATGACTTTACCAGCTTTAACGATCTGGGCACCAAAGGCTTGGCCAATCGCTTGGTGTCCTAAGCAAATCCCTAATATGGGTATGACGCCCTTAAAGGTTTCGATGATTTCTAAAGATATTCCCGCACGATCAGGGTCACAAGGGCCTGGGCCAATGACAATCACATCAGGTGCTAAAGCGCTCACTTGCTCGATAGTGATCTGATCGTTACGCCAAACGGTGATTTCCTGCTTTAATTCACCGAAGTACTGTACGATGTTGTACGTAAAGCTGTCGTAATTATCGATCATTAGAATCATTAGGTTTTCAACTTATAGGTAGAGACACATATTTATCTACAGAATCTTTATATTGTAGCGTCTTACCACAACCCGTACTTTACCAAAATAAGCAATACTGCTAAATCGGTTTGATAAGACGCGGTTATCTTACCACTATTTTGTTCTCTATCAAATGTGGCGTAAAGACGACTCACGATCCAGGTCATAAGCTCAAAGACATTTATTCTATGTATTTTAGGTTTGAATTGTCCAAGGCTAAAAGTTTAAATCATCATGTCGCACTAAAAACACACAAATCGCGTGATGATGGCGCTTATATATGCACCATAATTGTGCGTTAATCAGAAAGCCAGTGAGCAATTTGATATAGAAGGTGAGTAAGGACTTTTTTTAAAAAGTAAAAAAATATTTTTCAAGAATATAAATATTTGAAAAATATAGTAATAAATTTATTCTTACTCTGTTCTATTACTATCAGAAAAATATTGGCACAGCGTTTGCACCACTAATGTTATGGTGATTTATGGTTATGATGCCGCTGAAAAATGATGATTGACACGTGCCGCAAGAGTTCGGCATGATGGGTCACAGATTATTAGGATAAGATGAGAACTGATTTGGCAGGTTTTGAGAAAATTAGTAGTCTGATCATCACAATGCTCTAAATGAGTCTCTTGACTAATAATATTAATAGTGCTGATAATGACACGCATAATATTAAAGGCACCACGCTATTAAGCTGTTAAAAACACGATGTCACTTTTAATGCACACATAACCTTTATTCTTAAACCAGAAAAGTGCAGTAATGCTTTTAAACAACCAAATCTTTAAATAACTGAATCGCAATAATGTGATCTACACAACGGAGACTATTTATGTCAAACAAACTACTAGACCTTATCAAATCCTCTAATGCAAAATGGGTCGACTTCCGCTTTACTGATACACGTGGCAAAGAGCAACACATCAGTTTCCCAGCGCATAGCGTTGATGAAGAAGTCATGGAAGACGGTAAAATGTTTGACGGCTCATCTATTGCAGGCTGGAAAGGTATCGAGGCATCAGATATGATCTTGCGTCCTGATCCTGAGACTGCTTTTATTGACCCGTTCTTTGACGCTGTGACTGTAGTAGTAACTTGCGATATTATTGAACCATCAACACTGCAAGGTTATGATCGTGACCCACGCTCTATCGCGCGCCGTGCTGAAGAGTATTTGAAGTCTACTGGTATTGGCGACACTGCGTACTTTGGTCCTGAGCCTGAATTCTTTGTATTCGATGATGTAAAATGGTCAGTCGATATGTCAGGTGTAAGCCATAAGATTACCGCTGAAGAAGCCGCTTGGTCGACAGGCGAGACTTACGAGTGGGGCAACATGGCGCATCGTCCACGCGTAAAAGGCGGTTATTTCCCAGTACCACCAATCGACAGCTCACATGATATGCGTGCAGTAATGTGTGAACGTATTGAAGAAATTATTGGTGAAGGCAGCGTAGAAGTACACCATCATGAAGTGGCTTCTTGCCAGTCTGAGATTGGTGTTGCATTCAATACCATGGTTCGTAAAGCAGATGAAGTTCAGCAACTAAAATATGTTGTGCACAATGTAGCGCATCAGTTTGGTAAAACTGCAACCTTCATGCCTAAGCCAATCGTTGGTGATAATGGTTCAGGTATGCATGTGCATATGTCTATCTCAAAAGATGGCGTTAACACCTTCTCTGGTGATGAGTATGCAGGCCTTTCTGAAACAGCCTTGTACTTCATCGGCGGTGTAATCAAGCATGCTCGTGCCTTAAACGCAATTACCAATCCATCAACGAATAGCTATAAGCGTTTGGTGCCACATTACGAAGCGCCAATCAAACTGGCTTATTCAGCCTCTAACCGCTCAGCCTCTATCCGTATTCCGCATGTCAGCAGCCCTAAAGCGGTTCGTGTTGAAGCACGTTTTCCTGATCCAACAGCAAACCCATACTTAGCGTTTGCAGCGCTATTGATGGCTGGCCTTGACGGTATCCAGAACAAAATGCATCCAGGCGAAGCGGCTGATAAGAACTTGTATGACTTACCACCAGAAGAAGAAGCACAAATCCCAACGGTTGCTGAGAGCTTAGATGTAGCTCTACAAGCTTTGCGTGATGACCATGAGTTCTTGTTAAAAGGTGATGTATTCACAAAAGATATGCTAGAAGCATTTATTGCCTTGAAAGAAGAAGAGGTACAACGTCTTAATGTCACTGTGCACCCTGTTGAATTTGACATGTACTACAGCTGCTAATTTTTGGCTCAAAAGTAAAACCGACGTAATAAATAAAACCAGCTAAGTGAATCTTAGCTGGTTTTTTTATATTTTTAACCAACCATATATAGTTAGTGAAAAGTAATATCGATACATCACGCTTTGCTGATATTAATTTTTCTTGCTTGCCGTGCCTACGCAGCTCGATGCTGCAAAAATTGATATCAGTATTGCCGTAGCGTTTTTATAGTATTTTGACTGTATATTTTAAATCAATCATAGTATAAATGGACAAGAGCATTTTCTGTACATTTACTACTGATTTAACCGCAAAAGTACCGCATAATATCGGTCATGCTATTCATAACAAATATCAGTAAGGTGAACTGACCATGACTTTTTTAATAAAAAATACCGTTTTGAATAATAAATTGCCACAGATTTTATTATCCAGTTTGATGATTAGCGCCGCCAGTTTTTGTATGACCATGGCCACTGCTGCACCTATTTATAAGATTGTTGATGAAAATACAGGGCAAGTAACGTTTACTGACCGTCCGCAAAACCATGAGCAGCAAGCAGGCAAAAAAGTGACTGAGATGGCCATCACGACAGGGAGTGAGAGCAGTCGATCGAATAGTAATAATCCAAACGACAATAACACAAGTAGCAATAGTATGAGTAACGATGGCACAAGCAACAACGTTAAAAGTACTCAGCTGTCTGATACTCAGCAAGTCACTACTAAGCCGGAGGCACAAGTGAACTATCAGCTTGCCATCGCTGAACCGAGCGAAGAGCGTGCCTACCGTCGTCCAGCACAAAATATCAATGTGAATGTGCAAATCAAGCCAGCCCTACAAACAGGCGATATAGTCAGCATCTATTTTGACAATAAGGAAGTCGCTCAAGGCTTGAGTGCCTCGATTGCAACCGTCGATATTCTACCAGGTGCGCATAGTATAAAAGCGGTGGTAAAAAATCAGAAGGGTGGGATTCTCCAGCAAATAACGCGTACCGTCTACGTGATTCAAAACAATACAACATTACAAAATAATAAGAAAATTGCCAAACAGCTTCTGGCCTATCAAAACTTACCATGGCATCAAAAGGTTATGTTAAAAATGCGTCAAAAGGGAACCGCCAATCCTTAAGTTAACTGCAATTTATCTCATTTTTATCACTATTTTTAAAACGAGAACACGGTCTAGCTATATCCTGAATAAACTTAAAAAAGATAAGGCAAGCACTTTTGATAGCGCTTGCCTTTTTAGTATAAAAATCTTGGTTTACTTTAGATAAAGAGTGACTTATTTGGTCAACTCAATCGTACCATTGGCGGTCACAGAAATGGTGCTGTTACCAGACTCAAAGTTTTGTCTTGGTACAGCATCAGCAGATTCAGCTTTCATTGCCATCGCACTGTACATTGGACGTGGGTAGTTGCTACCTGTATTTAGATTGACATTGACCACGCGGTAACCGCGAGCATCCCATGCACGCGTTAGGTTTTTGGCCTGCTGTTGAAATGCGCGAGAGGCGTCAGTCATCAGTTTTTGCTCTAGAGCGTCTTTTTTAGTATCGGAAACCCCAAACGTTAAATTGTCCATGACTAGCGTTTCTTGCAAGTCTGCAATAAGTTGGCTCGTCGCTGCAAAGTCTGTGCTTTTCAAATCGATATTTGCTTGTCCTGTCCAGCCAATGATTTTGTCATTTTTGTCATAGCGAGGATAGGTACTTTGTTGACCTGTACTGACCGTAACACTAGGATAGCGTTTAGCGATTCTCATTGCGTTGTTGATGGTTGTATTGAGAGTGCTGGCTAGCGTCTTAGAATCGGTTGCTTGGGCTTTTTTGTATAAGCTCGCACGTACTTCATCATTTTGGACTTCTTCTTTTACTTCTGCTTGAAAAGTAAGCTGGTCATAACCAGTAGTTTCTGCATGCGCGCCGCCCATCATGGCAGTTAATAGAAGGGCTGTACCAGTAGTCAGTGCTGCTTGATTAAGTAAAGTTGTTTTCATAAATATCTCCTAAGTTAATATCAATATAAGTTTTAGTCACATAAAACTTATGTACCTATTGAAAGCTGTTCATTTTATTTGTTAGATGGCCATTTATTATATAGACCATGTGTGCCCAGCTTCCTGACTAAAATAACAAAATTTTAGAAGGCTGCTGTTAGAATTTTGTCACTTATGGTTACTATTTATTTTGGGTAATAGAACAAATAGTTTGGTAAAGGGGGTTGCAATGCTAAAAAATTCTTGTATAATTTGCGACTGGTGGCTCCATTGGTAGCCTCGCAACATTGTTCTATGAATCCCGCCAGGACCGGAAGGTAGCAACGGTAATAGTCACAATGTGTGCCGAGGATGTGCTGATGGAGTCGCTTTTTTTTGCCTAAAATTTGACTCCTGTGTCAAAAAATAGTTAGAAGTTCCTGTGTATTACGTTAAGCCCTTAATTATAAAGGGCTTTTTTTTGCAGAATTTTTGTCTAATTCCGAGATGATATCGATTAAGATGGGTTAAAATACAAGGTACTAACTTTTGTTAACCCTAAACGTTTCGGAATCTGACTATGAAGATGTTTGCTTGGTTGTTTATTGCCTTTGTTGTGTTGATAGTAGTGTTTGGGGTTGCGATCTTTAATAAATTGGTGCGTGCGCGCAATCAAGCAAAAAACGGTTTTGCTCAAATTGATGTTCAACTTAAACGCCGCCATGATTTGATCCCAAACTTGGTTGAGACAGCCAAACGTTATTTGACTCACGAACAAGAGACCCTTACTCGCGTCATTGCAGCGCGTAACCATGCCCAGAGTTTGCAAGCATCAAGCAAGCACCAGCCAGATTCGCTTGAGCACATGGCTTTGTTTGCCAAAGCAGAAGATATGTTGTCCAAAGCCTTGGGGCAGTTTTCTGCTGTAGTGGAAGCCTATCCTGAGCTAAAAGCTGACAGCATGATCAAAGAGCTGATGGATGAGTTGACCAATACTGAGAACCGTATTGGTTTTGCGCGTCAGCATTATAATGATAGTGTCATGTTTTATAATAATGACCGCGAGGTCTTCCCAAATAATCTAGTTAGCACAACCTTTGGGTTTCGTCCTTTGAGTCCATTGGTCTTCGAAGATAGAAAGACCATTGCTCAAGCACCAGTTGTAAATATGAGCTGATATCGAATGCATTCGGTTACTTTTAGGTCGGACAACTAGATGGATTTTTTTGGTGCCCAGCGAATACGTACTAAACGCAGCTTATTACTGTATGGGCTGTTTTTTATTATTGTGTTTGCTCATATGGCAGTAGCGCTTGCTGTTATGGTGCTACTGTTGACGCTATTTATGGATGGTATTTATCATTGGGTATTGGTGCTGGTCACGATATGGGTCTTAGGTACTTTTATTGGTGGTAGTTTTTTAGAGTATCGTCGTCTAAAAGCAGGTGGCCGCGCTATCGCTCAGAGAGTAGGGGCGGTGAGACTATTTATTGATCGTAGTCAAGATGAGTGGGAGCAAAGCCGCGGGATTGCTCATCAGCATATACCTATACAAAAAGTACGTTACAGCTCCCGTCATATAGCGGTACGAGATGAGCGCGATTTGCCATCTGTGTATCGTCGTTATTATGAGATTGCCCAGCAGTTAGCCATTGCTTCAGGTGTGCATATGCCTATCCTTTATGTACTGCCTCATGAACAAGGTATCAATGGTTTTGTCGCTGGTCGTCATCATCAGGATATGGTGCTTGTCGTGACGCAAGGGGCACTGGATAAGTTGTCTGATGAGGGGTTGTATGGACTCATTGGGCATGAATACGGTCATATACTACATGGGGATGCTGGGTTCAATCTAAAGTTAATGGTCGTGCTTGCAGGCTTACAGATATTATATGATTGGAGCGATCCTTTTGATAATACTGGTTATGGTTCTCGCAACAACCCAAGTGACTACTTTGAGAATGCAGGCAGTCGCCACATGCCTTTATCAAAAATGTCGCAAAGTACTGTGGACAGTCATGCAAGGCGTACTGAGGCGCAGACTGGCAACTTTAAGAACCATAGTGATTGGATTGCCTACTGGCAAACACAGTCACAAAGACAGCAATCACAAGCTAAAAAGCAGTCGAGGTGGTTACCCAATCGAGCGACTAGTGATTGGTCAACATCGCGCAGTGTGTGGACATTGTTATTACACACGTTTAGCTTCTCAAGTATGGCCAGTGCTCAGCTGATTAAACACAGTTTTAACCGTGAGCGTGAGCTACTGGCGGATGCAACCAGTGTGCAGCTGACGCGTTCACCTGACATTATAGAAACCTTAAAAGCCATTCACCAAGATGCAGTTGGCTCGCGTTTGACTGGCATCGGCAATCTCAATGGACTCAGTCATTTCTTCTTTGCCAGTAGCGGTGCAGACTTGGGCGATGTGTCATGGTTTGCGACTCATCCTAGTCTAGCCGAACGTATGACGGCGATCAATACCAGTGCTTACCACAGTTTTGCCATAAAAATTGCTAAAGAAAAACAGCTCAATCAGCAGAAAATAAAGCAAATATATGAACAGCGTCGATTGGGCAATTGGGAAACAACAGAAAAAAATAGTCTAAGCAGCAGCTATCAAGAAAAAACAACCTTTCGATCGCAAATATTGTCTAGTAATCAAAAAATCGAAACTTCAGCTGACGAACAATTGCTCCAAACCCCAAACAACACTAATGATAGTGGCTCAGTCATGCCTTTTGGTACTCTCATGGACAATGAGTCAGAACTTGAGTTCATCACAGAAACCGATATCATCGTCGATGGACGCTTGCAAGTAAGTACATTAGATACGGATAGCCAAAAGTTGCTAAAGCCTTGGCAAGCAAAATCGCATAGCGAATTGCCTAGTACAAAGCTGGTTATTAGTGAAGACGTAAGAAGAGCCGCGTTACCGCAATATATAATCGATCATAGTCATCATCCGCTGGGAGCGCAGGCACTGATTGAGGCGGCTATGTTGTGTCATCAGGGTCAGACGTTATCGACAGCGGTAAGCTATGACTTGACAGTGATTTGGCATAAATTACCTACGATACCTATTGCTACGGATAATAATGCTATAGAGGCGACGGTGAACGCTGCAAAAATATTACCGCATAAGATAGATAATGAGCTACTAGAAAAAATTGCCAGCCTTGATCGCCGCTTGGACAGTGCGCTGATCACATCATGTATAAAACAATTAAGCAACTACGATTTATCTAAAGCCGCCATTGACGCGCTACGATTAAAACACGAAAGCCAGCATGATGACTGTAGCTATCAGTATTATATGCAGCAAAAGAAATGTCGAACCATGCTTGAGCGTTATCAGCAGGGCATGTTAGCCTTAATCAAAAGACAACTTGTCACTGATTTGAGCGAGACATTTGCTCATCAGGTATTAAGCGATAAATCTGTTAGCGACACGCCTCAGCCAACGCGCACTTTTCCAGAAAACAATACTCCATCTATTCTATCCTTATGGCAAGCACTACATATGCAATTGTTATTGCCTGCCTTGTTTAATGTTTTAAACGATAAGCAGCCAGTGAGACAAGCGGCATGGCAACAAGAGTTGCAGGCGAGTAGAGGCAGTATTTTGACCCAGCTTGATCCTTCTGGTCAGATATTCGAGAATCTATGTATTGCTAGGCAGTCGATCTTGATATTATTGGCTTACCGCTTATCAAAAGATATCAAAGGTCAGATGATATCGGTATGGGATAGCTCGACTCTACATTTTAATCATGCCAGTGTGGCTCACTATATTGTGGATTTAAGACGTCATGCACGCTTGATTGATATTGAGCTAGCAACGGTCAGTGATGCCAATTTGCAGTGGCTGTTGTTGACAGCCCAAAGCTTAAATGGTGTACAATTATTGGCGTTGATACAGGCAGTGCCTATTTTTATAGCGCCTGTTAATGCGCGTTGGCAGTATTATAGTGACCAAGAGAAACCACAGAATGGTTATCAAATAGATTATAATGAGCATACTGATAGCACTGCTCATCCTTACGTCTACCATGATTATAGGCAGTGGCTAAGTACGTTGCATACGATGATGTTACACGATACGATAGTCAGCCAAGATGAGTACGACTGCTTGGTGTTATTATCAGAGCATTGGCTAGGCGTTCGACAGCTTTTTTGAGTGATATAGCGCATGATTGATACAATAAATGTTGAACTGCCAAAATGCTGCAAGTGTTAGATCTTCTTCGAAATAAAAACCCATTTAATATTAGCAGGATAGTAAAGACGCATGAGTGATACCCAAGACCCGCTAATTGTATTGCAACATCGTATGCAGCAGCGTCAGATTTTGGCAATGATGGGTATCAATCAATGGGTGCAATCAGGCTCAGATACTATCAATGTTGCCAATATTTCTGCACCTGTCATCGTTGATACAGTAGATCAGTCAGTATCTTCTCATACAGCCATTGAATCACTCAATGTTAAACAATCAAATATCGATGATGACGCAAATGACAATGTATCAGCTATGGATGCTGCAGAGAGCGCCGCTTTAAAGAATAGCGCTTTGAACAGTATGTCGATAAGCGATGCGCCTATTAACAGTGATTACTTTGATGATAATGACACAACGTTAAGCCCATCATCTGAACCAAATTCAGTTACGTATCGTTTTGACACGACGAACACTGATACCGTCACTCCCGATATAGTTAATCCTAATACAGCTGTCAAACCTCTTGTCGATAGGACAGAACGGCCAGCAGCCGCTTTTGATAAACAAGTCCAGTCAACTGACCGTTACTCTGACAATAGCCTCAAAGTCGCGCCATTTAATCTACAAGGTGGTCGCTATGGCAATTGGGTGGTTTTGGTTGATATTCAAGCACTGAATAAAGACACCCAAAAGCTATGGGGCAACATCACACAAGCGCTATCGATAACCTGCGAGACCACCTCATTTCCAATCTGTGAAGGTATGGACACAGCTGAGCTTGCCAATGCCAGTCTGGCAGGCTATGTCTTTAAAATAGGAAGAAGTGAGGACGTACAAGTGGCTGCATTGACTGTGCTACCTGACGGACTTGAGCATTCGAACCTGACTGCCGTGCCTACATTGGATGAAATGCTCGCTGATAGCGGTTTAAAACGTCAATTTTGGGAGCAGCTCTCTGATTCCTAATAAAAACATAAGCGCTTTTTTAAGGTAGTTTGATCATTACGTTTGAGTGCCAACCCACAACGATTAACCTTTTTATATCTAGGATGATAGCCATGTCTACAAACTCAATGCCTACGAATACAACAGCGACACCAGAAGCGGATGCTGCTCCTCATCGTGTACCTAATTTTTCTGCAGGTCCAGCCACAATGCCGACTGCAGTATTATCACGTGCCCAAAAAGAGCTGCTTGATTGGCAAGGTAGTGGCGTGTCAGTGATGGAAGTCAGTCATCGTAGCAAAGAGTACATTGAGATTACGGATAAGGCTGAAGCCAAACTGCGCTCATTGATGGACATTCCAGACAATTATAAGGTATTGTTTTTACAAGGTGGTGCCAGCTTACAGTTTTCAGCGATTCCCTTGAATTTACTAAATGGTAAGCGTGCCGACTATCTAACGACAGGAGCATGGTCAGGTAAAGCCATCAAAGAAGCCACACGTTATGCCAATCTTGGTCTTGGTGAGGTAAATCTTGTGGCAACGGGTACAGACAGCAATTTCACTGATGTGCCAGCTCAGAGTGATTGGAATCTTAGTGAAGATGCCGCTTATTTCCATTACTGTGCCAACGAAACCATTCACGGGTTACAGATATTTGAGCCACCGACAGTGGATGCGCCAATCATTGCTGATATGTCGTCTTGTATCTTGTCACAGCCGATTGATGTGTCTAAGTTTGGGATGATTTATGCGGGTGCGCAAAAGAATATTGGCCCTGCAGGATTGATCCTTGTGATTATCCGCGAAGATTTATTGGGGCAGGCAAGCGAGTGGTGCCCTATGCTGCTAAACTATGAACATCAGGCCGAAAAAGAATCCATGTCGAACACGCCAGCCACTTATTCTTGGTATTTGGCAGGATTGGTTTTCGATTGGCTAGAAGAGCAGGGCGGTGTCGCTGCTATTGGCAAAGTCAATCAACAAAAAGCAGATTTATTGTATAAAACCATCGACGACAGCAGCTTTTACAACAATCCAGTTGCCCCTCAATATCGCTCTATTATGAATGTGCCATTTACGTTGGCTGACAGCAGTCTCGATAAAGTGTTTTTGGAGGAGTCAAAGGCAGCAGGGCTACTTAATTTAAAAGGTCATCGTGATGTTGGCGGTATGCGTGCCAGCATTTACAATGCAGTGCCTCTAGAGTGGGTACAGCAATTGGTTGATTTCATGATAGCGTTTGAAAAAAAGTATGCTTAAGAATGTATAAGCCTTAAAACAAAAAAGACGCATCTCTTATGGATTGCGTCTTTTTTATTGAGTTTGCGCACATCTTTTAGAGAATTGGTGTCTTGGAGTCTACACTTAGCATGGCAAACCATTAGGTGAAAAAACCTAAGTTTGTTATGATGAATTTTTATGGTGCTGCTCTTTTTTACTCACTTTTAATAAGCTTTTAATTTTTCAATACATTCATTGGTATCGTTTGGAGGCTGGTGGTAACGCTATGATGACTAAAAATGCCCTGCTAAAAACCGCCATACTCACCATTGCGATGAGCTGGATACACATCAGTTTGGCTGCGCCAATTACCACCACCGCACTTGGGCACAATAGTCCGACTGAGTATATCAATGCGCCTTATATGCCTTATGCCAATCCGGATGCGCCAACAGGCGGTACGCTTTCATTGGATGCACGTGGTACTTTCAACAGTGCGAATAAATGGATGACCACTGGTGTGGCCATGATCGGTACGGATTATCTCTATGATACCTTAATGACTGGATCATTAAACGAAGCGTTTACCATGTATCCGCAGCTGGCAAACAAGGTAACCTATGACCCAGAAGACACCAGTTGGATTATTTATCATGTCAATCCTAAAGCGCGGTTTTGGGATGGCTCGCCTGTCACCAGTAGCGATGTCAAAGCGACTTTTGATGCATTATTAACCAAAGGGCCGATGTATATTCGAAGTTATTTGGGCGATATTCGCGATGTGCAAATTATTAATAAACAACAAGTGAAGTTTGTTTTTGCCTCAAGCGATAATAAAGAAATTCTACTCACAGTAGGACAGTTTCCTATATTTGCCAAGTCTTCTATCGATAAAGATTTTGAAAAAATAACGTTGACGCCATTAATGGGGAGTGGACCATACAAAATTGGGCGCATCGATGCAGGTCGAGCAGTCAGTTATGTGCGTGATCCTAACTACTGGGGACGAGATTTGATGGTCAATCGCGGTCGCTATAACTTTGACATGATTAAGTTTGTCTATTATCAGAGTGATGAGATCGCTTTTGAAGGGTTTAAGTCTGGTCAATATCGCTTTCGTCCTGAAAACAAAGCTTCCAACTGGGCGACAGGCTATAATTTTCCAGCAGTCGAGGCTGGCATGATTAAAAAAGAGACCATCAGCAGTGAAAATCCAGTCCCCATGCAAGCGCTGGTCATGAATATGCGTCAGCCAATTTTTCAAGACATTCGTGTGCGGCAAGCATTGAGTGCTGCGTATGATTTTGAGTGGATGAATAAGACGTTATTTCATGGTCAATATGAGCGTTTGCAAAGCTTCTTTCATGGTTCAGAGCTTGCTGCCACAGGCACACCATCGAGCGAAGAGATGAAAGTGCTCAGCCCATTATTATCTAAGCTTGAACCAATACAACGTCAGGCTGTATTAGCAAAGTGGCAGCTGCCAACCAGTAACGGTAGTGGTTTTAATCGTGAAGGGCTGCTGGCTGCGCGGCAATTGTTATTGGATGCTGGGTTTTACTATGAGGATATGAAGCTGTATCAACCAAGTGGTCAACCTGCCAAAATTGAGATCTTGATGACAGGCGAAACGATGGGGCGTGTATTGCTGCCTTACATTCGTAATTTGAAGCGTTTGGGCTTTGATGCGACGCTACGCCAAGTCGATGGCCCGCAGTACTATGAGCGTACGCGTCGTTTTGATTATGACATGATAGTTGACGTCTTCGCGCAAAGCTTGTCCCCTGGCGCAGAACAAGCTGGCTTTTGGGGTAGCGAGGCGGCTGACCAAGTAGGTAATAGTAATACAGCAGGTATCAAAAATGCAGTGATTGATACGGTTATTAAAAAACTTGGTAATGCTCATAACCGTGATGAGATTGTTCTTTATACGCATGTGCTTGATCGCCTATTAAGAGCAGGTCATTATATAGTGCCCTTATACGGCAAGTCTGGCACCAATGTCGCTTACTGGGATCAGTACCGTCATACTAAAAAGCTACCGACCAATGCGGTTGGTATTGATTACTGGTGGACGGACAAAGCTGCTGAAGCACGCGTCAACAATTACTTGAAGCAGTAAATCAGGGCTGAGCTTGAAAAGCATATCGCGTTTGACATTCAACGACTATACATAAGTGTTTGTATAAAAAAATATGAGCAATAATAATAACGACTGGTAAGGATTTAATATGAGTATCCGTATTCACCCTATTAAGGCTTTTAATGATAACTACATTTGGACCTTAATCAATGAAAACAATAAACAAGCGATCGTTATTGATCCGGGTCAAGCGGCACCTGTCATTGCTTATTTAGAAGAAAATGAGCTGGAGCTGACGTCAATTTGGACCACGCACCACCACCATGATCATATCGGCGGCGTCGCAGAGCTACAAGAGTCTTATCCTATGACTCACTTGGTTGCCCATACGGAGCACAATGTCGATGAAGACCAGACAATAAAAGATGGTAGCACGGTGAGCGCCTGGGGCTGTGCTGCTCAAGTATGGGAGGTGCCTGGTCATACCGCAAGCCACGTGGCCTATATTTTAGATATCGAAGGACGTCATTATTGCTTCTGCGGTGATACGTTATTTAGCGCTGGCTGTGGACGTGTTTTTACTGGTACGATTGAGCAATTGCATGACAGCTTTAAGCGTTTAGACAGCCTGTCAGATGAGACGCTACTATATCCAGCCCATGAGTATACTGCCAGCAACTTACGCTTTGGTTTGTCTATCGAGCCTACTAATGAGGCAATGGAGCAGGCACTGGTACAAACAGAAAATAAGACCGCTCAAGGGCTACCGAGTTTACCCGTCACATTAGAGCATGAGCGAGCGGTAAATGTGTTTTTGCGAGCACAAGAGCCGAATGTAATAGCAGGTGTGAAGTCTAAAATAGATATTGCTGATGAAAAATCTTTGACTGTATTTGCCGCCCTGCGTGAGCTTAAAAATAACTTTTAGTCGTCATACAGACTTGGTAAAAGCGAGCCACCCATTTTCTCTGTTATTGTATGTTTACTTTAGGAAGCCGCATTATGGGTCGTTATATCTTAAAAAGGTTACTGCTAATATTGCCGACGCTTTTTTTGATATTGCTGGCAAATTTTGTGATTGTGCAAGCAGCGCCTGGTGGCCCTGTAGAGCAACAACTGGCACTCATTGAGCAAAGCGGAAAAGATAGCGCTTTAAGAGGAAATATCGGTGCGGGTAGTTCAGGCAGCAACAGCACATATCAGGGCACTCGCGGCTTATCTGAAGACATGGTTGCGGCGATCAATGCACAGTATGGTTTTGACAAGTCCGCTCCTGAACGGTTTTGGCTTATGCTAAAAAACTATGCTCAGCTTGATTTTGGGGAGTCATTTTTTAAGGGACAATCTGTAACAGATCTTATTATAGAGAAGCTACCAGTCTCAATCTCGCTTGGGCTTTGGAGTACGCTGCTCATTTATATGATTGCCATTCCACTTGGTGTGTATAAAGCCATGCATCATGGTTCAGGTATTGACAAAATCACTGCTATGCTCCTCGCCATTGGTCATGCGGTTCCTGTGTTTGTATTTGCCGTTATACTCTTGGTGTTCTTTGCGGGCGGTAGTTACTGGAATATTTTTCCTCTCCAAGGGCTAACATCTGAGAATTTTGATCAATTGAGTACATTGGGTAAGATAAAAGATTATTTTTGGCATCTGGCGTTACCGCTTCTAGCAAGTACGGTCGGAGGTTTTGCAGGCTTAACTTATTTAACCAAGTTTAGCTTTTTAGAAGAATTGGGTAAGCAGTATGTGCTTACCGCTCGTGCCAAAGGCTTAAATGAGCGCCAAGTTCTCTATGGACATGTATTTCGTAATGCGATGTTGATTATTATTGCCGGTATTCCAGCCGCTATCGTTGGTATTTTCTTTGCAGGTAATTTTCTGATAGAGATTATTTTTAAACTTGATGGTTTAGGTTTGCTTGGTTTTGAAGCCATTCAGCAGCGTGATTATCCTGTGATATTTGGTACGCTGTTTATTTTTACGTTGGTGGGGCTGCTATTACAATTGATCAGTGATTTAAGCTACCATTTGATTGATCCTCGTATCGATTTTGAGGGGCGCTAATGTCAAGTCATCCGCCAACTTCAATAGCATCTTCTGTCATTACACAAAAGAAACGCCGTCTGAATCCTATCTGGCAAGCGCGTCTGAATCGCTTTCGCCGCAATCGTCTAGGAATGATATCGTTATTCGTTTTTTCACTGATATTTGTGATTTGTATGGCAGCCAATGTGATTGCCAATGACAAACCAGTATTGGTGCAATATCAAGGTGATTACTATTTCCCAATATTGAAAGCCTACCCTGAAACCACTTTTGGGGGCGTTTTTGAGACTGAAACCAACTATAAAGATCCGGCCGTACAAGCCCTGATTAATGATCAGGGTTACTATGTCATGCCGCCGATTCCCTTTGCGGATCAGACGCCAAATGTCGAGCTTGGGCTACCGTATCCAGCAGCGCCCAATAGTCAGAACTGGTTAGGTACGGATGACTTGGGGCGTGATGTACTGGCGCGGATACTTTATGGGCTGCGGGTTTCACTACTGTTTGGTTTGGCATTGACGCTTGCGGGCGCACTGATTGGTATTATCGTGGGAGCCATACAAGGGTATTACGGAGGCTGGGTAGATTTGGCGGGTCAGCGATTTATGGAAGTATGGGGCGGTATGCCTCAGCTTTTTATGATTGTTATCTTGGTCAGTTTGTTTAGCCCCAGTATCACAATGCTATTTGCCATGATGCTGTTGTTCGGTTGGATGGGCTTGGTTGGCTTGGTCAGGGCAGAGTTTTTGCGAGCGCGTAATTTCGATTATGTGCGTGCTGCCCGAAATCTTGGCGTGTCAGATAGCCAAATTATGCTAAGACATATTTTGCCAAATGCGCTGGCATCGAGCTTGTCGCAATTGCCATTTATCCTAACGGCCAATATTATTGCATTGACCGCGCTGGATTTCTTAGGATATGGGTTGCCACCTGGATCACCATCGCTCGGTGAGCTGATGGTACAAGGAAAAAACAACCTTGATGCGCCTTGGTTGGCATTTTCAGGCTTTTTTAGCTTAACTTTTATCTTATCATTGCTTATCTTCGTTGGCGAAGCGCTGCGTGATGCGTTTGATCCAAGGCGTTCTTAATATGACAACGACTACTGCAAAAAATAATAACGCTAAACAAAACCACAGCAATGAACAAAACCGGCTTGTGCTCATCGTAGACAAGCTCAGTATTGTCACGCCTACCAACGCAACGCTAGTCGATCAACTGTCTTATGAGCTCAGACAAGGACAAACCTTGGCAATCGTTGGTGAATCTGGCTCTGGTAAATCGATTGCCAGTCTTGCGTTATTAGGTTTATTGCCAGAAAATTTGACGATTCGTGGTGAAGTGCAGCTGGCAAGTTATTCAGGCATGGCTGCATTGCCGATAGCAAATAGCAGCGAGCGTAATGCCTCACTGCGTGCTATTCGTGGACAACGCATCGGCATGGTCTTTCAAGAGCCGATGACGGCATTAAATCCATTACATACCGTTGCCAAGCAAGTCGCTGAATCACTGCGATTAAGCGGTGTACCCAGAAAGTCATGGCGAGACCAAAGCATTGCTTTGTTAGATGATGTCAATATCACTGATCCTGCTGATAAACTCAAACGCTATCCACATGAGCTATCAGGCGGCCAGCGGCAACGCGTGATGATTGCCATGGCATTGGCCCAGCAGCCTGATATATTAATTGCTGATGAACCAACCACTGCGCTTGATGTTACATTGCAACATGAAATACTTGAGCTATTAGATGATCTTAAGCATCAGCATAATATGGCAATGGTGCTCATCAGTCACGATCTAAATCTGGTCAGACGTTATAGTGATGAGGTTATTGTCATGCGTCAAGGACAGACGATTGAGCAGGGGCTAACGGCCACTGTGTTTAATCAGCCTCAGGCAGAATATACGCGTACGCTTATCCAGCAAGATTTTGGGCAGGCATTGATGTTACGTACTAATGAGCAGAGCCAGCGTGCGACAGTATTGCAAGTCAATCATTTACAAGTACAGTTCCCAATCGAAAAAGGCTTGTTTGGCGGTACGAAACGCTGGTTTGATGCAGTCAAAGACGTAAATATGAGTCTAAAAAAAGGACAGGCGCTAGGTATTGTTGGTGAATCGGGCTCTGGGAAAACAACCATCGCCCTTGCACTCAGTCAGTTACTCAGTAATCAAGCACGTGTGAGCGGTCAAATACAGATTAATGGACAAGAGATTTCAACCTTGTCTAAAAAAGCGCTGCGCACCTTTCGCTCCCAGATTCAAATGGTGTTTCAAGATCCATTTGCCAGTATCAATCCTCGTATGACCGTATTGCAAATAGTCGAAGAAGGACTACTGGTCCAAGGGGTTGATAAAGCGGCTCGTCAGCAGGCGGTGATGGACAGTCTTGCCACTGTACATCTACCTGTAGAATTTGCGCAGCGGTATCCTCATGAGCTATCAGGGGGGCAGCGTCAGCGTGTGGCTTTGGCGCGAGCACTCATCATGAAGCCAAGCTTATTGATATTGGATGAACCCACGTCTGCGCTTGATAGTACAACGCAGGTGACCGTGGTCAAATTATTGCGAGAAATTCAGGAAAAATTGCATATCAGCTATGTGTTTATCAGTCATGATTTAAAGGTCGTACGTGCGTTATGTCAGCAGGTGATGGTATTAAAAGATGGTACATGCGTTGAGTCTGGCGATACCGAAAATATTTTTAATAAACCACAACACCCCTATGCAAAAAAGTTATTACAGGCAGGTATTATTTAGCCTAAGCAGAGTTTTTATCTTAATGAAAAATGTCTTAGTCAAGATGATCAGCAATGGTTGGTAAAATAGGATTGAAACATCTTTACAAATAATTTGCCTAAACCACGGATTCATAGTGAATTAGAATCTTACAAGATATCAGCACATAGCCGTTCATAATAATAGCGGCACACTCAAAATGGCGGTGGTACAATGAGTTGAAGCCGTTACTCGATTATATAGATGATTGCGCTAAAGTTATTGTTGGTTCAATCGAAAGCATAAATGGTTGATTAAACAATCGCCATTGCTATGGTTAAAATTATTAAAAAGGATTTTGTACCCATGAAAAAACAAAACAGTATGGCTAAGTTGGTAAGTATGAATGGGTTACAGCACGCTGGTTATTTGGCAGTTGCTAAGACTCGTGCCAAAGTATTAAAAGCGTTTTCTTACGTCATACCTATCAGAAGACCAATGTTATTTGTTGGCGAAACTTCTTGTGATGAGCTGTGCGATATGCTTATCAATGAAGGCAATACCCATGTCTTTATCGTCACTGATGCAGTGCTCAATAAACTGGGTGTGCCGGCGAGAGTCACTAATTATTTAGATAAACACAATATCAGTTATATAGTCTATGATGGTGTGACGCCAGACCCTACATTTAAGGTGGTTGAAGAAGGACTACGTCAATCATTAGAAGCCAAGTGTGACTCGATAATAGCTATTGGCGGTGGCTCGGTGATTGACGCGGCTAAGATGATTGCGATGGCACAAGGCAATGATTGCGCTCCTCAGAAGCTTATCGGTATTCTCAAAGCAAGAAAACCTGCGACCCCTCTATATTGCATCCCTACCACTGCGGGTACAGGCTCAGAGGCGACACTGGGCGCGGTAGTATCAGATGATGAGACTCATCAAAAAGCCCTATCTATTGACCCAAGAATGGTGCCATTAGCAGCTGCTATTGATCCTATCATTATGAAGGGCATGCCAGCACATATCACAGCAGATACTGGGATTGACGTGTTGACGCATGCATTAGAAGCGTGGATGAGCGTGAATGCGAGTGTGGAAACAGATTATTATGCCGCCTCTGCTGTCAAATCTGTGATGCACTATCTACCATTGGTTTATAAAGACGGTAGCGATTTAAAAGCCAGAGAAGAGATGGGAATAGCAGCACACTACGGTGGCATCGCATTTAACAAGGCTGGTCTTGGTTATGTACATGCCATTGCTCACCAGTTGGGCGCGCACTATAGTATTCCTCATGGTCGTGCTAACGCTATCGTGTTGCCTTATATACTTGATGTAAACCGTGATGCCAGCAAAAAGAGATTGGCGGCACTGGCCAAAAGAACCGGTATCGTTAAAGATAGTCATACGAATGATAGTAACCTAGCTGACTATCTTATCACTCAAGTACGTGATTTGATTCAAACCGTAGGGATCAATCCAACTGTCAAAGGGATGCAGGTCAGCGACTTTGATAAGATTGCTAAAGCGGCTGCTAAAGAGGTCAGTGATACCTATGCGGTTCCGACTTATATGTCGGCATCTGAGATAAAAGATATTTTAATGAAAATTAAGCAGGCGAGTGATGGGCTGGTGGATGATGAAAAGACAAGCGACAAAGTTGCTTAAGAGTAGGTAGGGATTAAAGGACATAGTATCGCTTAGATACTATGTCCTTTTTAGCAGAATAATGATTAGTTTGATTCGATTATTTTGGGCGAAATCAAACCCAGTCATTTAAAACGCTGGTTGACGTCTAGGTATCGCCGTCAAAAACTCCATTCGTGCTTGATTGTCATGAACAAATTCACCCAGCATCGAGGTGGTACGGGTAGTAGATTGTTGTTTGTTCACACCACGCATCATCATACACATATGCGAGGCATCCATCACAACAGCCACACCGCGACAACCTGTTACGTCCATAATGGTTTGCGCTATTTGATCGCTTAGGTTTTCTTGAACCTGAAGACGGCGGGCGAACATATCAACAATACGGGCAAATTTTGACAAACCCAATACCTGACCATTGGGCAAATAGCCTATATGCGCGATGCCATGAAAAGGCAACATGTGATGTTCGCATAAGGAATAGAATTCAATATTTTGTACCAATACTAACTCGCGGTTGCTCGATGGAAATAGGGCGTCATTGACAACTTCATCCAAGCTTTGATGATAGCCTTGTGTTAAGTGAGCAAAGGCTTTTGCGGCACGCATTGGCGTCTCTTCAAGACCCGGACGTTCTAAGTCCTCGCCAGTTGAGCCAATCAGTTGACGATATGATTCAACGCTTTCTTGGTAATCTGATGTTATAGTTGGGGTGTTACTCATAAGTTTGGCAGCCATCCAAAATGTGGGTGTAGCTTAACGCTAAATCCTATTATGTAAAGGATTTTTATAAAAATTGTGCAAGCTGGGGAGGGTTGTGATTATACTTGAAATCTGACTAACTTCATACTGCTGTGGTGGCAGTTAAATTTTTAATGAATATTTATCAGCTTCGTAAGTTATAATAGTTTACGAATGTACACTTAAAATATTTTATGTATAATGTAAAAGATTTTGCTTTCTTACACTGTAGCGAACTTACAGTTATATTAAAACACATTAATTAAACAACTTTTATCGACTAAAAAGGGAATACTATGTTGCTACAAGGCCAAAGATTTGTTGTGACCGGCATTGCAAGTAAACTGTCTATCGCTTGGGCTATCGCAGAAGCACTACATCGTGAAGGCGCGTCTCTTATCTTAACGTATCCAAACGACAAGATTAAAAAGCGTGTTGATATGGCAGCGGAACAATTCGAAGCAGACTTGGTATTAGAGTGTGATGTGGCATCAGATGATTCTATCGCTGCTTGCTTTGAACAAGTGAATGCGCATTGGGGCGATGGCATTGACGGTGTCGTTCATGCGATTGGTTTTGCACCCATGGATCAGCTAGACGGTGATTTTGTGAATGCGACCACTCGTGAGGGCAGTCATATTGCTCATGATATCTCAAGCTATAGCTTTGTTGCATTAGCCAAAGCAGCACGTGAGTTATTGGCAATGCGTCATGGTTCTATGTTGACGTTGACTTATGAAGGTAGTATCTCGGTGTTACCAAACTACAATGTCATGGGTATGGCAAAAGCCAGTCTTGAAGCCAGCGTTCGTTATCTTGCTACTTCTATGGGCGGCGAAGGTATTCGTGTAAATGCTATTTCAGCAGGTCCTATCCGTACGCTTGCTGCCAGCGGTATAAAGTCATTTCGTAAGATGCTCGATATCAGCGAAAAGATTGCACCATTACAACGCAATGTCACTCAGAATGAGGTAGGTAACGCTGCGCTATTTTTATTATCACCTTGGGCATCTGGGGTTACTGGTGAAATTATGTTTGTTGATGCAGGTTTTAATACTGTTGCCATCAGTGAACAATTGATGTTACTCGACGAGCCAAAACAATAACCATTTAAACCCCATTTGGTTATTGTAAATGTTTAACTTAATTTAATATAAAAGGCAACTGTGTTGCCTTTTTGGCCAAATGATAGATGGTTTGGCACTGATTTTTGGACAACAAATATGATAACTAAATTACCAAAATGGATAATGTGGGGTGGGGCGCTACTGGCATTGAGTGCAGGTTGCGTAAATACAATTGCATTAATGGGATTCACTACTTTGTCAGTCTCTCACGTGACTGGGAATGTAAGTTTATTTGCAACCGCTATTGCTTCTTTAGATATGCGCAGTATTTTGTTTATTGGTGCAACATTGCTGACTTTTTTAATAGGGGCGGTATTGAGCGGTGTGATCATTGGTCAAACGTCATTAAAGCTGGGAAAGCGCTACAGTCTTGCGCTTTGTATTGAAGCGGTATTATTGGTGCTTAGTTATTGGCTATATCAGCAGGAGAATAATATAGGGCAGCTAACGGCAGCCATGGCTTGCGGATTACAAAATGTGATGGTGGCAACCTATAGTGCATCTGCTATCAGAACTACGCATCTAACAGGTTTGACCTCAGATGTGGGTCATGCTATTGGTAACTGGATCGCTGGTCGATCTATAGATAAGCCAAAACTTACCTTTCAATTAATTATTTGGCAATGTTTTTGCGGTGGTAGTGTCTTAGGCGCACTTCTGTACAGCCAATTTCAATATAGAGCATTATTTTTGCCCATTACGATTGTATCAACAACAGCTGTCTTATATAGTGCTATGGTGCAAAAGTTACCAGAAAGAAGACAGCCAGTTAAAATATAAGAAGCGTATTTTTTCTTTAAAGGTACTCTTAATAATGCTTTTTAAAAGTGTACTATCAATTATAGAGCATTAAAACAATGTTTAATGCTCTAACTGCTTACTTGACCATTCTCTATTTACCTAAACTATTCTTTATCTTCTTGCTCATGATCTTCATGTTCGTGCATGCCTTGCATCATATCCAGCGCTGAATCATCCGTGCGTTGTTGATCTTTTTTGGCAAGGCCATCTTGATTAATATCTTTTGGCGCCATTTTGGTTGTCGAATCTGTTTTGTTAGCGTTTGGCATAAAATACTCCTAGTCATTTTTATTAGTGTTTTTGCTTAACCTTATGATTATGTGACATTGATTTTGGCTTGTATAGCGCTGAATGATGAATGTTTGAAGGCTTTATGTAATTTTGATACGTTAATCATCACAAATAAAAGTGTGAAGATAAAAAGTAGTCAGAAACAAAAATTAACACTAGTGAAATATAAAAGAGATATTTATAAAGCCAGATAGTGTGGACAATCGTACGAAATGTAATCAGAGCATATTCGACTACAAATAATTCTGATATTATGGCAACGCCCAAATAGTTACCGAGCTAATGCAACGACAGTTTATGACTGGCGCGTATTGTCGTAAGTCTCAATTTCACGACCACTCTGAATACAATAAGGACAATTCATGTCAGAGCAAAAACTAGATAGCCATCTTCCAAAAGATGGTAATGAGTATTTATTTACTGATACCTTTCCAAAGGGTACAGGCAAAGGATTGATAGTCGTTGCTATTGCAGCGATTGTTGCTATGATTATTTATAATGTACTGCCATTTGATATTAATGCCAACAAAGGCTTGGCGCTGTTATTCTTTATTGGTGCGCTTTGGCTAACGGAAGCACTACACGTTACGATTACTGCCTTGTTGGTCGTGGTGTTGGGTGCTTTGATTGGCATACCGGACTTTGATGCTGAGATTGGCTTACAGAGCTTTGCCAATCCGACTATTTATTTGTTCTTCGGAGGGTTTGCTTTAGCAGCAGCGCTACATGTGCAACAATTGGATAGAAAAATTGCGCTAAAGATTTTATCACTGTCTGGTGGCAAACTGAGTACCGCTGTATTTTTGATATTTGGTGTAACGGCGTTTCTGTCAATGTGGATATCGAATACCGCCACAGCAGCGATGATGCTGCCATTGGCACTCGGTATTTTGACGCAAGTTGACCGTGAAAAAGATCGTGGTACCTTCGTTTTCGTACTACTGGGTATTGCTTATTCAGCGAGTCTAGGTGGTTTGGGTACTATCGTTGGTTCACCGCCAAACGCGATTGCTGCAAAAGCACTCGATATTGCCTTTGTTGATTGGATGAAATTTGGTATTCCAATGATGTTGGTGCTATTGCCACTATTACTAGGTGCAATGTATTTATATCTAAAACCGAACCTGAATCGTACCATCACATTGAATGAAGACGAACCAATCGCTTGGAACAAACCTCGCATCGTGACTATCATCGTCTTTATTGTTACTGCGTTGAGTTGGATACTTTCCAAACAAATCGGAGCAGCCTTAGATATTACGGATACTGATGCGGTCGTTGCTTTATCAGCAGCCGTAGCAGTGGTCAGTCTCGGTCTGGTGTCATGGAAGCAAGTATCTGACAACACTGATTGGGGCGTTCTCATGTTGTTCGGTGGTGGTATCGCACTATCGACGATTTTGAAGGTTTCAGGCGCTTCGCTGGTGCTGGGTGAAACGGTGGCAAACGCACTGTCTTCTGCACCACTTATCGTGGTCATGATTGCCGTGTCGGCCTTTATTATCTTCTTGACAGAATTTGCCTCTAACACTGCATCGGCAGCACTACTAGTACCAGTATTTGCGGCTATTGCTGAGCAGATGGGCTTACCACATGAAGTCTTAGTATTGGTCATCGGTATTGGCGCCTCTTGTGCCTTTATGCTACCAGTTGCCACGCCTCCAAATGCTATCGTATTTGGTACTGGCCTGATAAAACAGACAGAAATGGTGCGTACAGGTGTTATTCTCAATATTATCGCGACCCTTGTTGTCGGTTTATGGGCATACTTCTTCTTAATATAGCCTAGCGATTTTCAACGCTGCAATAGTAATGAATAGAAACCCAATGTCTCCATGCTCATGGAAGATTGGGTTTTTTATTCACTTTTATTCTTAAAGGCCGTGTAAAATAATGCTTTGGAAAAAAGTTGGAAAAAGTGACTTATTTTAATAAGAATTTGAGCACAATTGCTGCCATTTCAGACATTCATAGCAATGTGTTTGCGCTTGAAGCAGTACTTGCTGATATTCAACACCGTAATGTCGATCAAATCGTCAATCTGGGTGATATCTTATACGGGCCTATTGCTCCTAAGGCGACATATGATTTACTAATGACGCATCAAAATAAGATCGTTACCATTCGTGGCAATCAAGACAGACAAATTTATGAGGCGACTGAAGCAGACATTGCTGACAATTTGACACTGGATTTTATTGTCAAAGATTTACCGAAAAAGGCGATTGAATGGATGCGCTCGTTACCATTTGACTGTCATTTAAATAAAGATATCTATCTGTGCCATGGGTCACCAACCGACGACATGATATATTTACTTGAAGATATCACCACAGGGACGCCAATGGTACGTGATGATGCAATTATTTTGTCATTGCTAAGTGACATTGAAAGCAAAATTATTGTCTGTGGTCATACCCATATCCCACGTACTGTCACATTGTCATCAGGGCAGCTTGTTATTAATACAGGTAGTGTAGGTTATCCAGCCTATGAAGATAATTTACCAATCGTTCATAAGATGCAAACTTATTCGCCTCACGCGAATTATGTACTGATCAAATGTGTTGAGACCGAGCAGAGAAAACATTGGCAGACCGAGCATATAAAGGTGGCTTATGACCACGAAGCAGCAGCAAGATTGGCTCTAAAAAATGGTCGTAAAGACTGGGCTTTTGCCTTAAAGACAGGGCGAGTATTATCAATATAATTAGATTGGTATATCGGTTGGTGTCAAACCATAAAACTATTAATAAAACATCATTCAAAAATTATTGTTTAACAAGGACTACACAACATGCTGACTCTCTATATGGTTCAACTAGGCGGTCGTCCCAAAGGGCGCTTGATTGAACAGCACGATATTTTCTTTGGCGTGGCAGGTCAGCTACCTGAGTTGATAACCGATATTAATAATCATTGGCCGGATGTAAAAAATAAATGGCATATTGACTCGTATCGTGCCATTACTAAAGTTGATAACTATACAATTAAATTGATTGAGACAAACGAGCAAGTAGAAAACAACTCTGATTTAAAGCTATTTTTTATAAACTTGGGCGGCTATCAGCAGGGGAGTTTTGAAGAGTTTCATTATAAACTACTTGTTGTAGCTGCCAGTCAAGCGGACGCAATTAAACAAGCGAAACAGAGTGAGTTTTATAAAACGTTTACCTTTAAAGATAAAAACTCATTCTTTGATGCTGCTTCGCATATTGATGATAAATTTGAGGTAGATATAGACGATATATATAACGTCGGTGATCTTGTTTCAAACATTCAGCTTTTGATTGAGCCTATCATTGAGATGGAGACGAGCAATATTGAAATTAAAGAAGATAAAGAATACGTAGGTTATTTAAGTATTAAGAATTTAAGGAAACTATCATAATATGTCTCTAGATATGTACTACAAAAGCGGTATGATCCGCAAAACGCGATGCCAAATTTCAGATGACATCTTACCCACGTTGTACCAGATCCATGTTAATGCTAACTTTCCACAATTGACGTGGTTAATTGACACTCTTTATGACAATCCGCAGATTCAACCTGAAACTGCTAAAGCTTTAGCGAATGAGATGGAGGCGCTAGAAAAATTAATACTTTCCCTACACCTGCCTTTTCCTAGGTTGCCCTTACAGCAAATACATACCTTTTTTATGGGCGCTGCTACTAATCAGCAGACAATTTATACTGTTAGTGATTAATTTTAGTATCCATACTCAATAAGTCACTCACTCATAAAGATAAGGCTCATAGGTTTGAAAAAATTGATCAAAGAATTTATTAAGTGGGTTATTGTCGGTATTTGTATTGGGATAGTACTTTTCATCGTTTTAGTGTCTATATAACGTTAGGGCAGCAAAAACACATAAGAAGCCTGGGTTAATATTGCAAAGGTATTTCTAGCTTTAACCAAACACTATGTTCAACTTGAATCACACCTAGAATACCCCCATAATCTAATCACTTCTACATAATAAATAGCCTAAGTAAATATGCCCAACACTCCAAAAAATACAACTTTAGACGCCTCTACTATAAATAATGATCAAGAAGAAAAAGAATTAGTAATGCCAAACAATGAAGATTCAACTATCGTAGATAGTAAGAAACCATCTCCAATCGTTGATAGCACTGATTTGCCAGTACTTGCCAAAGACAGCTACTATTTAAGCCGTCTAGAGCGAGAGTTGGCGCGTACGGCAGTGAACAGTAAAAAGTCCAAGAGTACGAATAACGATAAAACCGACGACGCTCTCTCTAAAAAACGTACCCAATATGACAAAATAAAAAGCCGCTCACAGCAAATGGTGCAGGCTCGTATAGACAGTATTCCTGATGATTTACCTAACAAGTTAAACCTCGATTTACCCGTTAGTCAACGGGCTGAAGATTTGGTACAAGCCATTATTGATAATCAAGTCATTATTGTGGCAGGTGAGACGGGTTCTGGTAAAACAACGCAGTTACCAAAACTTGCCATGCTGGCAGGTCGCGGTATTACAGGACAGATAGGGCACACACAGCCACGAAGATTGGCAGCCCGCAGTGTGGCAAACCGTATCGCTGAAGAATTGGGTGAGCAGTTAGGCAATACAGTCAGTTTTAAGATTCGCTTTAATGAGCAAGGCTCAGCCCAATCCGTCGTCAAGCTTATGACCGATGGTATTTTGCTTGCAGAATTGGGGCATGATCGCTTCTTAAGTAAATACGATACTATTATTATTGATGAAGCACATGAACGCAGTTTAAATATTGACTTCATTATGGGTTATCTCAAAAAGATGCTGCCCAAGCGCCCTGATTTAAAAGTCATTATCACGTCAGCAACGCTCGATACCAAACGTTTTAGTGAATATTTTAGTCACTACGATGCCAAGCTGAAGCGCCAAGTCCCTGCACCAATTTTTAATGTCGAAGGACGTAGTTTTCCAGTAGAGGTTCGTTATCGTCCGCTCACAGATGAGCCTGTTACTAGCTCTGACGATGACAGCTATGATGACTTTGAAGACAACCTGCCACGTGCTGTAGTAGCAGCGGTCGATGAGTGCTTTAGTGATGCTCAAAACAAAGGCCATGCCGATCAAGCTGATATTTTGATCTTTGCTGCCACTGAAGCTGAGATTCGTGAGTTACAAGAAGTGCTTGTACGACATGGGCCCAAACACACTGAAGTGCTGCCACTATTTGCGCGGCAAACTTATGAAGAGCAGCAGCGTATTTTTCAACCATCAGGTCGTGGTCGTCGTATCGTCATCGCCACTAACGTTGCCGAAACGGCATTGACGGTTCCCGGTATTCGTTATGTGATTGATTTGGGTTTCGCACGAATTTCGCGTTACTCGTATCGCTCGCGCGTGCAGCGTCTGCCGATTGAAGCGATTTCGCAAGCCGCTGCCAATCAGCGTAAAGGTCGCTGTGGTCGTGTTGCACCTGGTGTCTGTATCCGACTGTATAGTGAAGAAGATTTTAGTGGTCGTCCGGAGTTTACAGAGCCGGAGATTCTGCGAACCAACTTAGCATCTGTTATTTTACAGATGGCAAACCTGCGTCTGGGTAGCGTGGATGATTTTGCTTTTATCGAACCACCTGATAGTCGTCTAGTCACTGATGGTCATAAGCTACTTGATGAATTGGGTGCAATCACTGCCAAAAGTGAATCTGCTACCAATCAAACCAGTAAGCCAAAAGCCAAAAAAGGCATGGACCATCTCAATCTGACTCGTATCGGTCAGCAGATGGCACGTATGCCAATTGATCCAAGGCTAGCACGTATGTTAGTCGCTGGTTCTGATTTTGACTGTATTCGTGAGATGCTGATCGTGGTTGCCGCGCTCGCTGTACAAGATCCGCGCGAACGTCCTGCGAATAAACGCACGCAGGCTGATCAGAAGCATGCGGTTTTCCGTCAAGATGATTCTGATTTCTTGTTCTATTTGAGTCTATGGAAGGCTTTGTTTGAAAAAGATGAGGACGGCAATAAGCTGTCTGGTAATCAGCGTAAGCAATTTGCGAAGAAAAACTATCTTAGCTTCCCGCGTGTGCGCGAATGGCATCAGACGCATCGTCAATTGGTGCAAATGGTGACTGAGCTTAAGCTGACCGATGTGAGTGACGCAAAAACTGCGGATCAAAACAATGCTAAAAGCACATCAATTGAAGCTGTTACCAGTGATCCCACTGCGATTGAGGATGAAGAACTCAAAGCGGTCAAATACGCCAACTTGCACCGAGCGCTATTAACGGGCTTATTGTCCATTATCGCCCATAAAACTGAAAATCGCGGTGAGTATCTAGCGGCGCGTCAACAAAAAGCCAAAATTTTCCCAGCCAGTACTGTGTTTAAACAAGTACCACCTTGGGTTATGGCATTTGAGATGGTAGAAACCTCCCAAGTCTTTATGCGTACGGTCGCTAAAATCGAGCCTGAGTGGATTATCTCAGCGGCAGGCAACTTGTTAAAATATCACTACTTTGAGCCGCATTGGTCGAAAAAGACAGGGCGTGTCAAAGCATATGCGCAGATCAGTTTGTTTGGTCTCATTATTATCAGCAAGCAGTTGACTAATTATGAGCAAGTCAATCTGAGCGAGTCTCGAGAAATCTTTATTCGCGATGGTCTAGTAACCGGTAATTTGGGTCGCGCTGCCCCATTTTTGCAACACAATATGGATAAAATCGCAGATATCGAGCGCATTGAAGACAAGTTGCGCCGTCGTGATTTGTTGGTTGATGAAGAGTCGCTTTATCAGTTTTATGACAAAAAAATTCCAGCTCACATTGCCAGCCGTAAAGCTTTTGAAGACTGGCGTGCAGAGGTCGAAAAAACCGATAGCAAGCATCTGTTCTTCACGGATGACGACGTGCTAAATAGCCAAGCCCCAACGACGGGCGACTTTCCAGAAGTATGGAAATTGGGTGATTTAAAACTGCCACTGCGCTACGTCTTTGATCCAGCGAGCGATGACGATGGGGTCACCATTCGTGTGCCACTTGCGGCATTGCCACAGCTCGATGCTATTGAGCTACTGTGGGGTGTGCCTGGCTGGCGCTTTGAATTGGTATTGCAGTTATTGAAGTCATTACCAAAAGATATTCGCCGTCAAATTGTACCCATTCCGGATACGGCTGACAGTCTATTTGATGAGTTGCAGCCTACGGGTGGTCAAGGGCTGTTAAAGCAATTGTGCCAAGCGCTAAACCGTCGCGGCATCATGTCAGTAACGCCAGAGAGCTTCAATCCGTCGTCGATTGATCGTTATTTGCAGCCACAAATCAGTGTGGTCGATGATAAAAACCGTATCATCGAAAAGGGTCGCGATCTGCAAACGCTACAGATTCGTCATGCATCTGAGACCAGCCAAGCAGTAACCGAGCAGCAGGGCGTTCATACAGAGTTTCCGGAGCACTTTGCCTTTAGTAAGAATCATCACAGTGCAGGCGTGGTGATGAAGCAGTTTTCGGCATTGGTTGCTGATGAGGCAGGAGAAGCTGTATCCATTCATCAATATACGGACGTCAATGCAGCATTGCAGGCGCACCGCATTGGTGTTTTGACGTTAATTAAAGGTAAGCTTGGTGCAAAGAAAAAACAGCTAACCAGTCAAATAGATAAAATATTTAAACTGGCCTTTGCCCCGCTTGGCGACATGGAGAAGCTCAAAACCATCATTGTTGATGCTGCACTAGACGCCGCGCTCGAAGAACATTATGTACTATTTGATCACAGTACAGATATACCTGAAAGTGCCGATAGCATCGCTGTCGGTCTGAGTGAGGAGCTGCCGTTTACCTCCGAAGAGTATGAGAAAACGCTAGACGTGGTAACAAGTAACTTTTTATTGACGGGTCAAAGCGTGATAAAAACCCTAAAAAATGTCTATACCCGCTGGCAGCGTATCCGCCAAGGATTATTGATGCTGGATCGTGAGATATTTGGTGAGTCTATCGAAGATATTGAAGATCAGTTAGAAGATTTGCATTTGGCCGATTTTGTTTATCGAATGGATTATAGTCATTGGCAGCAATATCCGCGTTATCTTGAAGCCTTAGAGATTCGTCTTGAGCGACTCGAGCACAATCTGGATGCTGATTTGGATGGGGTTTATGCGTTGGATCTGCATATGGAGCGCTTGGCAGGACGTGCGGATAAAGAAGCTATCAGCGAATATCGCTGGATGGTGGAGGAGTATCGTATCCAGCTGTTTGCTCAGCCGATGAAAACCCGTGTAGCAGTATCGCCGAAGCGCTTGAGTAAAATGTGGGACAAGGTGGGTTAAAAGCAAAAAGTATTTCCAATGTTTATGCGGGATTAGCAATTGTTAATCCCGCCTTTTTATTTAAAAATGTTAATGCCTGATATGTTCTGTCATCACACCTATGCTATAGCATATAAATGCAATCACAGTTAGCGCCACGATGAATGGAGTAAATATCCAAATAATGATATTAAGCAACATAGAAAGTAATAAGCTGTCGAATAATACATTTTTTGATGTAAAAAAATCTGTCATCGCATCTATGGCGCGCTTAGCAATAGGAAATAGCAACGTGCTAAGCGCCAGCATATAAATATATTTGCTAAAGCTTGGGTCACTCATAACCACCATGAAGTAAAAAACTAAGAAAAAAGTGACACCTAATGCCCAGCATTTGAGAGTGTAGCTTAAATACATCATGGCGGTTCCTCCATAGTTCTTCTTATGAGCATGCATAAAGAAAAGAGTACCTCTATATATTCTAAATAATGAATATAATATATGTTTTATTATGAATTAACATATAGAGTCAATCTTTTTTGGATGGAGGATGGAAGATAGGAGATAGAAGGTAATAACGAGGCATATTGAAATAGCCTGTACCTGTTGTATTAGTGGGTTAAAAACATGTTGCATCGTTAATTGTACTTTTAATGCCAACAGGGTTTACCACTGTGATACCGATATACTTAAAAAGGACAATAAAAAATCCAGTGCTAGCGTTTTGAGTCAAACGCCTAACACTGGATTTATACACTCAAAATGTGCTTAAGGTAGGTTTCTAACTAGCTTTCTAATTGATCAATCATACCTTGGTATTTTTCTTTTTTCTCAACGATCTTCTGACGTTCTTCTTTGCTATTGGCATCTGACTGCTCAGAGTCTTCAGCTTTTTTATCGAATGCTTCCAATTCAGCATCTACACCATCTACAAGTTTATTCAGTAGCATAGCAACCGCTTTTTCAGAAACACCATATGTCATACCAGAAGCTTCAGACTTAAGATCATCTTTAAGTTTTGACGCCCATTGATAGATATTTGCGACAGTTGCACTGTACTTGTCGTCTTTATCTGATTTATCACTGTCTGATTTATTGTCTTCTGATGTGTCATCGTCTGATTTTTTGTCACTTGACTTTTTATCATCTGACTTACTTTTGTCCGACATGAAGTCATCTTTAAGCTTGGTAGCCCACTGATAAATATTAGCTATCGTTGTATTCTTATCATCTTCATTAGATGTGTCATCTTTGTTGGATGTGTCATCTTCGCTAGATTTACCATCTTCGCTAGATTTGTCATCTTCGCTAGATTTGTCATCTTTGCTAGATTTATCATCTTTGCTAGATTTATCGTCTTTGCTAGACTTATCATCTTTACTAGATTTGTCATCCTTATCAGACTTGCTGTCTTTGTTAGACGTATAATCTTTATCGAATAAATTATCTTTACTAGATTTATCGTCTTGATCAGAATGGTGGTCTTCTGAGATAACGTCGTCTCCTTTTAAAACCTCTACAGAGGTTACTGCATTGTTTGTAGGCGTATCTTCTGACTTATTCTCTACATTATTATTATGTGATTTGTTTGACATGATTTTTAGTCCTATTTATATTAATTATTGGAAGATTTGACACTTGATACTAAGCCAGTGAGTTTTTTTATTCAGTATATTAATGTAAATTTTTAGTATGAAATTTTACTTTTATTCCATAAACACTTATAAAACTGTTTCTCTAAACAACAGAATTGGCTTATAAGAAGCGTTATATCATAATTGCTAAAAACTCAGGATCCTATAATGTATAGGGGATAGCAGTAAATAATGATGGCCAATAATGCATTATAAGAGTGGCGTTTGACTCATGATAGGTGAATGACGTTTCTTAACAGGACTCAATAAAAACCCAACGTTCTCTATGCTAGTATTTTCTGATTATGAATAACAATGAGGTGCTACATGAAAAAAATAACGAGTAATTTGAGAAAGCTGTCTGGTTTAACGTTGTTATCTGTCGGTCTGTTTGCTACGGCGCAAGCATCAGCTGCTAGTGCCTGTGATAATGCCAATACTCAGGCAGATATCAATAAATGCACGGCAACTGAGTTATCAACGGAAGACAGGAAATTGAATAAATCCTATAGTGATTTACAACGTCTGTTAGACGCTAGTGAAAAAAAGCAATTAAAGACAGCGCAGCTTGCATGGATTAACTTTAGAGATAAAGCATGTAAGTTCTCAGCTCGTGGTTTTAGTGGCGGCAGTGCTTATCCAATGGCAAGCAATGGTTGCTTAGCAACTTATACGAAGCAGCGACGTGTACAGCTTGATGATGAAATTGCCAATATCAATAACAGATAATATAAACTAAAAAGGATGAACCGCAACGGCTCATCCTTTTTAGTTTGGCTATTGTCAGTATTAGCGCAAAAATCCAATAATCACAAGCAATCAATAAAAAATAATTAGAACATTATGACTCGATGTACCATGCTTTTTTTGGATTGACTATAACACCAACCATCTTATGATTAGCACTTAACAAAGGGTAACTAAGCAGCTTTAGGTTCAGACTTATTACTAGAATAAATAAAATAAAGTGCAATTGCCAAACAAACCAAAGCAGCAATTCGACTACCCGAGAGTGTGATTACTTCATTACCTAACCAACCAAAATTATCGATTAGCACGCTCATACTAAGCTGACCGAAAATGACAGCTACCGTTGCGACGGCAGTACCGATACGTTGTACTGCAACTACCATAATGACGATATAAGGCACACCGCAAAGCGCACCAAGTAACTGCCATTTGGGCACGTCCATTAACGTGACTGAGTGGTTTGGTTCAAAGAAGAAAATAAGTAAAGCAGTAACTAGCGCGCCCACAGAAAAGGTGAGAAATGCGCTTTTGAATACGCCAACATTACCACCCAGACGACCATTTAAAGCCGCTTGAACACTTAAGGCAGCCCCGCCAATTATTGCCAATACGATCATTAATATAAGCATCATCTATTTTACCCCTTAGCCATAAAGAACAGTGCAGCAATGATAAAAACCAAGGCTATGATCCTTTTATTGTCTATTTTTCTTTCTGTGGTTCCAAATAGTCCATAATGATCGATGATCAGACTTTTTGAGATTTGGCCAGCAAGTATGCCAATCATTGTCATTGCAACGCCGATGACTGGTGTGACGACGGTTAAGACCACCACGTAAATAGGACCTAAAATTCCGCCAACGAGTAACAAAGGGGGTTGCGAGAAAAATGAAGGGCTATTGCGTGGACTAAAAAATAACATAAGAAAAAAAGTCAATGCTGCACCAACACCGAAAATACTCAATGTCGCCCACAATTCACCAACTTGACCGCCTAAAGGGCCCAGTAATCCCGCTTCAACGGATAACCCCATGCCGCCTAACACAACGATAAGTATCAATAATATTTGCATGAAAAAAATCCTTAATAAGCAATGGCGGTATTCTACAGGAGCTTATATTCATGAAAAACGCTATAATGTGGAAATGACCTTTGCATAAGTTGCACAAATGAATAACGTCGACAATATCAGCATAAAGACTTTGCATTTCTATATCAGTGTCTATAACGCTCAGAGTTTTTCGGTGGTGGCTCGAAAAGAAGGGGTGTCTGCGTCTAAGGTCTCTCGTATTATCAAACAATTAGAAGATTCGTTGGGGCAACAGCTTTTTTATCGCAATACCCGTGCCGTCATTCCTACCGAAGCAGGACGCGTGTTTATGACCTACGCCCATGCTATGACAGAAAGTATGAGCATGGCACAAGAAGAGCTTCAGGATAGGACATTAGAACCAGGCGGCTTACTCAGAATCAATGCGCCAGTATTTTTTGGACAACGACACATCGCTCCTTGGTTGCCAAAATTTAGCGCTCACTATCCTAAAGTACAAATAGATCTGACGTTAACTGATGACTTTATCGATCCTCATCATTATCCAACGGACGTTATTTTTAGAATTGGGACATTAAACGATTCGACTTTTCATGCGCGGATTTTTGGTGAGCAAACATATCATCTGGCAGCCACTCCTGAGTACATAAACCAGTACGGAGAGCTGCAATCGCCAACAGATTTAATTCATCATAAGGGGTTGGTTTATAAAGGGTCGTCGGGGCCGAATCGCTGGCTTTTCAAGACCAAGGGTGAGGATTGGACTTCTTGTTTAGCACCTGCTTTACTCATGTCCAATAACGCAGAGTCCTTATTGGTAACCGCATTAAAAGGCATGGGGATCGTGCTTTTTCCTGACTGGCTGATTGGTGAGCATTTAAAGAGTGGTCAGTTGGTAAAGTTGTTGCCTGAATACACTGCTGCTGTGAAGACCACCACTCAGCACATTGCCGCTATTTATCCCAATACTCGTCATGTTTCTTTAAACGTGAGAACGTTAATCGATTACTTTGCAGAGGTCTACGGTGATCCCTTTTATTGGCAACTCAACTAATGATAAAAGTGAGTAAGTAAGCTAAAGACAAATCATGAATAGTGATATTGATGCCTTTAGCTTGATATTTTTGATGTCTTTTTACTTAAAGTAAATGTTAAAACGGCGCCTAAAATGACAGTGCTTGCTACCACGAATGGTAAGCTTAGCTGCTCAGATAAAAAGACCACACCCAGTATGGCTGCCAGTATCGGTACACATAATTGTACGATGGCTGCTTGTGTGTTTTTCAATAGTGGCATGGCTGTATACCAGATGCTATAGCCGATCCCAGATGCAATTGCGCCTGATGCGCCTGCCAGTAGTATTCCTTTGGTCGTGACATTGTTCAAATTGACAGTAGCGAGTCCCATATTGTCCAAGTAATACAGGCTTACCAATAATAGTATTGGAACCGCGATAAGGCTTCTGATGAAATTAAAACCAGTGGCTCGTAGTGGTGATACGCAAGTTTTGCCACGTATACTATATATACCCCAAGCGATACCACTGATCGTCATAAGTATGGCTGCCAATGGAGATGGTATTGCTGCTGACGGCAACATTAAATAAATAAATCCTGCTACTGCCACAATAAATGCTGTCCATTGCAATACGCTTAACTGCTCTTTTTTATAAATACCCCAACCAATCATGGTGAGCTGAACCGCTGAAAATAAAATCAGTGCGCCAGTACCTGTATCTAATTCTACATAAGCAATTGAAAAACATAACGCATAAATGACAAGGGTGAAACTGCTTAACCAGCTGCCTTTATCGCTTAACACGAGAAGTGTGCCATTAGAAGTGTCATTCATCTTACGCACTTGACGTTGTAAGTGAGAGGCGTGCAGTATCATAATGATACCCAAACAACCAGCAGCACTCACTAAACGAACGATAGTAAAGCTCCACGCATCTATATAGTCATCCGCTAACGCCATTCTACAAAACAAAGAATTCGCCGCAAATGCGATTAATGCAACAGTGGTATAAATCGTGGCTTTCAAAATAATTCCTACAATGATTAAGTTGTTTTTCTAATAAAATAGCGAGTAGAGGGCGTGGTCGCTCTGTCTTGTTTGAGCTGCGTTATTGATTGTCTCACGATCTATTTGATCTTGCGGTGCTTACTGCAAATAAGTCGCTTGAATGGTACAGGTGACTATTAAATTCATTGGCTCTATCAGTAAGTAGCTGATTGGAACTAATGACAATATTCAACTTAATGCATTAAAAAATGATAAATAGGAAAGAGATATATGGATTGGGCAAGTATTTTTATTCATGACACCACTTGGGTTTTTGCCATTGAGATTTTAATACGTGTCGTAGTGATGTTTACACTGATTATTTCGTTTTTACGATTTACAGGTAAGCGCGGTGTTCGTCAGCTCTCTATTTTTGAGTTGACCATTATTTTGTCACTTGGTTCTATTGCAGGTGATCCCATGTTTACTGAAGACTTGCCTATTATTCAAGCAGTACTGATTATGAGTACGGTTATCCTACTCTATCGCTTGTGTACTTGGGCAATGATGAAGTTTAATCCTGTTGAAAATTTTTTGGAAGGCAAATCACTTTATATTGTAGAAGATGGTGTGCTAGTACTTGATAAGATTAAGAAAGGCAAGATGTCACATGATGAGTTTTTTGCAGAAATGCGTCAGCAAGGCGTTGAGCATTTAGGGCAGGTGCGGACAGGACTGCTAGAGACAGACGGTAACTTTAGCATATTGCTATATCAGCCCGAAAAAACAAGGTATGGTATGCCGCTTTTTCCCAAAGAGTATCAAGCAGTCGAGCAAATAGAAGCAGGGACGTCTTATGCTTGTATGCATTGTGGTCATGTTGACCACATTACTGATGAAAACCAGCTGTGCGAGCGCTGTGAAAACAGTAGTAAAAACTGGGCCAAAGCTCTGAATTGCGAGATTGTTAGATAGTAACCTTATCGGGCAGTTCTAGGTGCGCTAATTGATTGACGCCAACGTAGAACTGCCCGATATGTCATTGTATTAGTATGTCCTCATTGTATTAGGCAATTTTATACCAATCGATTTTACGAGTCATTACCATCACGCAGGCAAGAATGGCAAAGCAAAAAACAGCACCCAATAGTAGATTCATATCTTCTGTGGTTAAGATGCCAAAAAACGCTGCATATAATCCTGCCAACGTCCCTGTAAATATTGCTGCTCGTTTTATACCACCTAAAACATAGTAGGTATACCAACCAATAAGCCCAACACAAGCACTAGCAGCAATGGCATAGGCTTTCCAAAATATGATTTGTTCTGCAAGTGGTAGTAGCAAGACATAAAAAACAAATAATGCGCAACCGACCAACAGATATTGGATAGGGTGAATACGGCTCGATTTGATCACTTCAAATAAGAAAAACGTGCCGAATGAGACGAGGATCAATAATAAGGCATATTTCATTGCTCGTTCTGTTTGTAAGTACACATCATTCGGCTCAGCAAAACTCACACCAAAGCTGTTTAAACTCACATCCCTAAAGCTATTAGGTACGGTGTCTGCGTCTGATATGGCAAGGTTTTCCTGCATTGTCATACTGGTACCAGGATTCATTGACGGGTAAGTACTATCAAACGTTGCCCGACTTGTAATAGTACATTGGCTATTAGCAATGCTGGCACACTGCGATAAATTTTGATTATTGGCAATAGTCAGGTACTGATTTCGCCAGCTGGCCTCAAAACCTTTGGAGGTCAGTTTTTTGGTATTTGGCAACGCTTTACCGATAAAATTTGGCGTCAGCCAGTTACTACGCATTGTCAGGCCAAAGTTCTGTCCAGTCGGCACAGTATTTAGGTTGCTTATACCCGCTAATGGAAGATCGACCATAATATCAATGATCTGATTACGCTTTTCTGTGACGCTTTTTTCTGAGCGAATCAAAACCTCTTGCGGAATAGCTACTTCCACGTAGGTTATATTTTTTATAATGGATATTTGCGGATAAGTCGCTTTGATTGGTTTTTTATCAATCGTCACTGTTGGCAAAGTAGCAAGGCCACGCAGATCTGATATGGGAATGATTAATTTTGCTTTATCCCAGTGAACCGTAGTTTTCTCTGGTTTTATTTTACTTTCAGTGTTATCAGTGCTGGTTTGATCTAATTCTTGATTGGCTACGCTTGTCGATTCGCTCAAGTTTGTGATGGCTTCATCAAAAGTATGATTTTGAAAAGTATAGTTTTGATCAAATGTCAGTGCCCCATTATAGCTGGTTGCATGATAAATACCGCGTTGGTAAGTATCCGTGCTAACGTCAAGATCTTGTGTCGCTTGGGTTTGATTAGCAAAAATGGTCTCGATCTTTGTATAAGAAGCCGCGCACTTACGATTCGTATCTGACGTTTCAGTCTGGCATTCGGGGGTGACCGTGGTAGGAATGGCAATGAATGGGGTAATGACTTCTTGCGGATTGACGTGCTGTTGCGCAATTTCTCTCACTACTGATTCTGCATAGGTTTGCCGCTCGTAAATAACGGAGCCAATCATACTAAGACCGATGGCAAAGATAAGGCAAAGCCCAGCGATAATAGCTAATTTGGTAAATAGTGTTTTTTGCATAAAAGCTCCTCATATGACTCTTTATTCCAAGACTGTCAATAAGGCAGTCGATAGGGTTAAAGAAATCATAGAGGGGCTATAAAGAAAAAAGATGTAAGAAGAGTGGAGAGTGTATGGAAAAATAAGCGCTAGTGTTTGCTAGTGCTTATTGGTATCGCCAACAATTTTGTCCATAATCGCAAACAGTAATCCGGACAAAACGAATGTCATATGAATAATGACTTTCCACATAAGCTTGTCTGCATCGCCTTCGCTCATACCACTTGTTATATCCATAAAAGATTTGAGAAGATCAATAGCAGAAATGGCGACAATAGCGCCGATGACTTTGAGCTTTAGCCCAGAAAAATCAACTTTTCCCATCCAACTAGGACGGTCATCGTGATCATTGGTATCGATTTTGGAGACAAAAATCTCATAACCGCTGAATATGATAATGAGTAATAAGCTTGCCACCAGTGAAATATCGACCAACACTAGTATGTCAACAATCACATTTGCTTCAGAAGCAACCAAAATATCTGCAAACATCCCCCAAAGCTTTTGGATGAATTTGATGAATAATAAAATAATTCCAAAAACTAAGCCTAAGTAAAAGGGTGCCAATATCCAGCGACTGTTAAAGATGGTTTTTTCTAAGTAACGTTCAATATTTTTTAGCATCGATATCTCTTAAGGTGCTTATAGATAAAATTACCAATTGTTTATGGGATAAAAAAACTTCTAATCATTGATTTCAGAAAGCCATGCTACCACTTGCCGAACTCGTTCCTCTCTATCGCCACCAATATGGCGATAGGGCTTTTGATGATGAATTAACTGATTTTCAAAAAACGTACTTATTTCTTCGCGCTGATACGGGCTATCCCGTAAGTCATCTGCTACCCACGGAACGTCCACGCTTGTGAGTAATATCAGATCATAATGATGTGCCAGTGCTGCTGTCGTTAACGCTTCAGGACAATCACCATAATACCAGTTGGAATAGACCATCAGTTCAAACAAACTGGTATCGCAAAATAAGTACCTAAGCTTGTCTGATGTGTACGCAGTTTGCTTGGCCAGTGTGTTTTCTAGTTTGATCTGACCTTGCGCAATAGGAAGCAAATCTTCCCATGTGCAAGTCAATTGCTCATCATTCCATTTTTTTTGTAGATAGGTGCGCATATACTCAGGTACCCACAGGCTACCAAAGTGCTCTGCCAAGTCACGGCATAACGTGGTCTTACCCGTACTTTCTGCCCCTAATATGGCAATGTTAATGACGGATTTAGGCGTATGCTGTGTGAGATTGCATGCGATAGCGGCGCTGCCATTCATAGTAAGCCCAGATTGCGATGAGAGTGAAAACCACGTATTGGAACGCAGTGAAAGTAAGCCCTTTATAGAAGTATAAAGGTATTGAGATAGCGTCGGCCACGATCCACAGTAACCAGTGCTCAATCTTGCGTCGTGCCATCAGCCACATCGCCATCAAAAACAGCGCAGTGGTGAGCATATCGGTATAATCGACCCACGTAAATAAATGCAAACCAAGCATGGCACCATCGAACCTAAAGCCATTATTAATGACAGGACGGAAGTAATAAACCAAAGCCACAAAAGCGATGGTAATAGTGGCTAATGCTGCCAATATAGGCACGTCTTTGATAGTTAAATGCTCGACTTGAATACTATGATTGGTATCAGTATTTTTTATTGACGCATCTTGTTGGCTCGTAGGATTGATGTGATCCTGCTTAGATTCTTTATTCTTTGTCCAATTTACCCAGCCATAAATACTCATGACGCTATAGTAAGCATTGATAAACATATCGCCAAACAACTGCCATTTCCATAACAAATAAACAAATATGGCTGTACTCACAAGACCAATAGGAAATACCAATATATTGGTTTTTCTGGCAAGTAGAACGCTTGCAATGCCGAATACAACAGCAATTAGCTCAAGCGCTATAAATACTGTAGAGTAGTCAGCATATTGACCAAATAACCAGCTTAAAAGTTCTACCATTAATCTTTCCAAAGATAAGTATCGAATGTCTTGAATCGTTTTTGATGCGGTTAAATTGCGATCAGCGTATAATCAAACGGCGCTGATTATATCGTAGCTATAATAAACTAAAAGTAATCTTTGCTTATTTTTCTCCACAACCAGATTATTTGTAACAAAGTATTAGAAATATAATAATATTCAGGCATAATAAGGGCACTGATTTTAAGTTTACATTTATTCACTGAAATCGAAAGACTGTGGTTTTTTTCACCTTTATACTTATACCAATCCCTAAAGTAGTAGACAAGGAAGCTTATCATGACGACTTGTATCACAGGCACGGGCCTGTATATTCCGCCGTATAGCATTAGCAATGAAGAGTTAGTAAATACATTTAACCAGTATGTTGATAATTATAATGCAAAGCATGCTGATGAGATAGCAGCAGAGACTGTTACAGCACTTCAGCATTCTTCAGCTGAGTTTATCGAAAAAGTATCTGGTATCAAATCGCGTTATGTGATGGAAAAAGAGGGTATTTTGAACCCTGAAATCATGGCACCAGTGATCGCTTATCGTAATTTAGGCGAAGAGTTGTCTGTGATGGCAGAAATGGGTGCGGCAGCCTTAAAAGACGCGCTTGCTGACGCTGGGTTAGAAGCGAATGACCTAGATGGTATCATCCTTGCTTGTTCGAGCTTTCAGCGCACTTATCCTGCTGTTGCCATCGAGATTCAAAATGAGATTGGTATGGTAGGCGGTTTCGCTTATGATATGAATGTGGCTTGTAGTGCTGCGACTTTTGGTCTCTCACAAGCACATGGTTCTATTGTCTCTGGTCTTGCCAAACGCGTCGCTGTGGTCAACGTTGAGATTACCTCAGCGCATTTGAACTGGCGTAACCGTGATAGCCACTTTATCTTTGGTGATGTTGCCACTGCTTCTATCGTTGAAGATTTGGATACACCGAAAGGGTATGAGATCCTTAACGCCAAGCTATTTACAGAATTCTCGACCAATATTACCAATGAATATGGTTTTATGGATCGATCAGAGTATTTGGCAGCGCAAACAGAGATGTATCCAGATATCAAAGATCCTGTAACGCCCAAGCTATTTTTGCAAAATGGTCGCAAAGTATTTCGTGAAGTCTGTCCAAAGGTTTCGGAGATTATTACTGAGCATTTAAAAGAAAACAACTTGCCAACGTCTGATGTTAAGATGATGTGGTTACATCAAGCCAATGCCAATATGCTTGATCTTATCCTGAGAACTGTGATGGGTAAAGAGGCAGACAAATCTATCGTGCCAAGCGTCATTGCTGAATTCGCCAACACCAGCTCAGCCAGTCCTATGGTTGTATTCCATCGCTATAAAGATGAATTGGCATCAGGTGATTTGGGCGTTATTTGCTCATTTGGCGCAGGTTATTCAATCGGTTCGGTATTGGTTCGTAAAGTTTAATCTGTCATTCTAAATGTTTTTCTTGATAAAAATAGCTAAGAGTGCTCTTAGCTATTTTTTTATGCCTACGTTTTTGGCTTGGTATTTTTATAAACTACAAGATCAAAAATAGCGTTAGTATTCCAGTTTTTATAAAGCCATATTGTCAATGTTACGGCAATATTGTCTAGAATAAGGCCAAGATTTCTGAGAGGTTTTAATTTACCCCAAAAAATTTGCTATAATCACGATCTTATTCCTCTCATCTAACTAAAAGTCCTTTTATGAAAGAATCCTTACGCCTGCGTTTAGACCAGATGGTAGACCGTTATGAAGAGGTCACCGCCTTATTATCAGATCCTAGCATCATCAGCGATAATAATAAGTTTCGTGAGCTATCTGTTGAGCATAGTGACTTGATGGATATCACTACTTTATGGCAAAACTATGTGCGTGCAGAAACCGATCAGGCTGACGCCGAGGCTATGCTAAAAGAAGCCTCAGATCCTGATATGAAAGAGATGATGCAAGAAGAGATCGATAGCGCACGTGAAACCATTATAGAAATGGAAGAAGCACTCAATCTGATGATGCTGCCGAAAGATCCCAATGATAAAGTGCCAGCATTCTTAGAGATTCGTGCTGGTACAGGTGGTGACGAAGCTGCTATTTTTTCTGGTGATTTGTTCCGTATGTACCAAAAATACGCACAGACGCAAGGTTGGACAGTAGAAGTATTGTCAGCCAATGAAGGCGAGCACGGTGGTTATAAAGAAATCATTACTCGTGTATCTGGCAATAGCGTTTATGGTCGTTTGAAGTTTGAGTCTGGCGCTCACCGTGTACAACGTGTACCAGAGACCGAAAGCCAAGGCCGCGTGCATACGTCAGCTTGTACCGTTGCGGTCATGCCAGAAGTTGAAATTGATGATACCGTTGATATCAATCCTGCTGATATTAAAATGGATACTTTTCGCTCAAGTGGCGCGGGTGGTCAGCACGTTAACACCACCGACTCAGCTGTACGTTTGACGCATATTCCTACCGGTACCGTGGTAGAGTGTCAACAGGAGCGTAGCCAGCACAAAAACCGTGCGCACGCGATGAAGATGCTGGTCTCTAAAATCCAGCAAGCCAAAGTTCAAGCGCAGGTCGATGTGGCGGATTCTATACGTCGTGATTTGGTCGGTAGTGGCGATCGCTCGGAGCGTATCCGTACCTATAATTTTCCACAAGGCCGTATGACGGATCATCGTATCAACTTGACCTTGTATAAGCTTGATTCGATTATGGAAGGCGATTTAGATGAAATTCTTGATGCTTTATTACGCGAGCATCAAGCGGACTTGATGGCCAGTATTGGTGGCGAGCAATAGCGTTTTATGGTCAGTTTATTTTACATAAATTTTTTAGTAGATTGCCCATAATAGTAAGCAACTATGCCAAACTTGATTTTCCTATAAACAGATCCATATTTTGAATGTGAGAAAAATTATGAATAATCGCTTAGCTTTATTTTTTATGGGTTTGTTTTCTTTATTGTTTATATCTGCTTGTCAGACACCAGCAATGACAGAAGAACAAAATAATGCCAATTCTGCATCCAAAAGCGTAGAGATGCTGGCAAAAGAATGCCTTGCAAAAGGCGGTGAGTACACCAAAGAAGGTCGCCTACAAGCATATCGCTGTGTACAGCAGTTTTCAGATGCAGGAAAATCTTGTAGCGACAGCTCTGAGTGTCAAGGCAAATGTACCAATTCGGATACTGCTATTGAGGCTGGCACGGCAAACGTAAAAGGAACATGTGCCGCCAATGATACCCCTTTTGGTTGCCGTCAAACCATTGAAGGGGGCGTTGCTAAAGGATTTTTGTGTGTAGATTAATCTTATAAATTTTTAAATATAAAAACTAACTTATCAAAATTTGAGAGTGTTATGTCAAAAGCCAATAATCAAAATCAAGACCAAACCCCAGTACAAGATACCAATGAGCTGATTGCACAGCTGCAAGCCAAGCTAGACGATATTAGCGCTTCAGGTAAACAGCCGTATCCGAATACATTTAAACGCACGGATTATGCACAAGATTTACAAACGGCTTTTGATGGTGTCTCAAAACAAGAAATCGAAGAAAAGGCTGCTAATGGCGAAAAAACACAAGTAAACGTAGCGGGTCGCGTCATGCTAAATCGTGGATCGTTTATTGTGATCCAAGACATGACGAGTCGTATTCAGCTGTACGTTGCACGTAAAGAGCTTGATGATGAAACACGTGCGAGTATCAAGTCGCTAGATTTGGGCGATATCATTGGGGTGTCAGGTTATATCGGCCGCTCAGGAAAAGGCGACCTGTATGTGCATATTGAAACGCTTGAGCTGTTGACTAAGTCATTGCGCCCGATGCCAAACAAATTTCACGGTTTAGCAGACGTAGAAGCCCGTTATCGCAATCGTCATCTTGATTTAATGACCAACGAGACAACTCGCGATACTTTTATGATTCGCAGCCAAGTCATCAGTGGCATCCGTAAGTTCATGCTGAATGAGCGATTCATGGAAGTAGAAACGCCAATGATGCATCCTATTCCAGGCGGTGCAGTGGCGCGTCCGTTCGTAACGCATCATAATGCTTTAGACATGCCACTTTACTTGCGTATCGCTCCTGAGCTGTACTTAAAACGTTTGGTTGTTGGTGGTTTTGAGAGAGTGTTTGAGATCAATCGTAGTTTCCGTAACGAGGGTGTATCTACTCGTCACAATCCTGAATTTACGATGATTGAGTTTTATCAGGCTTATGCTGACCACCATGACTTAATGGATTTGACGGAACGCTTATTTAATGAATTGGCAATAGACATCTTAGGTACGACTGAGATTACATATCAAGAAGAAGCTATCAGTCTAAAAGCACCTTTTGCGCGTCTTTCTATGCCAGACGCCATTGCAAAATACGCAGAAAATTTTGATACAGCACGCATGAGTGATCGTGAGTATCTTGCTGAATACACCTCAACGGTTTTGAAGCAGCAAGTAAAAGAAGGTTTTGGTGTAGGCAAATTGCAAACGATTATCTTTGAAGAAACGGCTGAGCATCAATTGCGTCAGCCGACTTTTATCACCCAGTACCCAGCAGAAACCTCGCCATTGGCACGCCGTAATGATGACAATCCTGAAATTACAGATCGTTTTGAGTTGTTTATCGGTGGCCGTGAATTGGCAAATGGCTTTAGTGAGCTTAATGATCCAGCTGATCAGGCAGAGCGTTTCCGCGGTCAGGTTGCTGAAAAAGACGCGGGTGATGACGAAGCTATGCATTTTGATGAAGAGTATATCGAAGCCTTGTCTTATGGTTTACCACCAACAGCAGGTGAAGGCATTGGTATTGATCGCTTGGTGATGTTACTGACAGATTCTGCCAGTATTCGCGATGTGATTTTATTCCCACATATGCGCCGCAAAGTTGATTAATAATAACTATCTTTCTTTTTAATCAAGATCGGTTATTGAACATCTGATAAGCCTTTATTGAATCAGTAAGAAGCCAGACGTATGCGCTGGCTTTTTGCTATAATGAGCATTCAAAAATACATTTAAAACAAGAACATTCACTACTTGGCACAATGGATCGCTATGTCGCAGCAATATCAAGTTTTAGCGCGCAAATACCGTCCCAAAAACTTTCATGAGTTGATTGGACAAACGCATGTATCGCAAGCATTGATCAATGCAATTGATTATAATCGTCTGCACCATGCCTACTTATTTACTGGTACACGTGGGGTGGGTAAGACGACGATTGCACGTATTTTGTCTAAATGCTTGAACTGTGATACTGGTATTACTAGTACACCTTGCGGTGTGTGTGATAATTGCGTGGCCATTGATCAAGGTCGTTTCATTGATCTTATTGAGATTGATGCCGCTTCTCGTACCAAAGTCGAAGACACTCGAGAACTATTAGACAATGTGCCTTACGCGCCAAGCCAAGGGCGTTACAAAGTTTATCTGATTGATGAAGTGCATATGCTATCGACGCATAGCTTTAATGCGTTACTGAAAACATTAGAAGAGCCGCCAGAGCATGTGAAATTTTTGCTCGCGACCACTGATCCACAAAAACTGCCAATTACGATTATCTCGCGCTGTTTGCAATTCGTGTTGCGTCCATTGCCGCAAACACTACTTAGCGAGCATCTGGCCAATATCCTTACCCAAGAGCATGTAAATTATACTCAACCGGCACTCTGGCAGCTAGCGAGTGCGGCGAAAGGGTCGGTACGTGATGCCTTATCATTGACAGATCAGGCCATTGCTTTTGGTCAAGGTGCGCTGGATGATGCTACTGTCAATGCGATGCTTGGTTTGATCGATGCCGCTGATTTGGTCAGTCTGATTACGGATATCTATAATCATGATAAGTCTGCTGTCGCCTCGCATATTGAACAGATGCGAGCACAGATGGTTGATGCTACTAGTATGTTTGATGGACTTGCAGAGTTACTCCATCAGTTGGCATTGACGCAGTTATTGCCTGAAGTTGCTCTCAACGTGAACGAAGCGCAGGCACAGGATATCACTGCGCTTGCACAACATATCAGCCCAGATGTGTTGCAACTTTATTACGAGATCGTCGTACAAGCTCGCGAAGGTGTCAAGCTTGCCAGTACACCGATGCAGGCGCTTGAAATGTGCATCTTACGTTTATTGGCTTTTCGTCCGCTACCAGTAGATGAAGTATTAAAAAATACTTACGACAATATTGACGCTGCACAAAAAACATCTGCAATAGAAAATAGCACATCTATGCAGCCTTCACAGTTGGCATCAGTACCACCCTTACAGCCTTATGATGTTGATTATCAAGAGGAAGATAACGATACCGTACAAGATATTATTTATGATGACAACGAGTGGTTAGCCAATAGCGCTGAACCTGAACCAATTGCTGAACCTGAACCAATTGCTGAGCCTGAACCAATTGCTGAGCCTGAACCAATTACTGAGCCTGAACCAATTACTGAGTCTCAAATAGTAACGCAGCCTGATGATCCTCGTACTTTGCTACGTTGTCCACCCCAAGAGTTAACAGGTGAGTGGACACCCGAAAAATGGGATTACTGGCTACAAACGGCTCGTGAAACTGAAATACTAGCTCAGGATGAGTTGGCTTTGGCTCGTCAAGGTGTAGTAACAGGGTTATGTAATGGTAAAGCAACTTTTTTGACGAGTGTTGATAGTAGACATTTACAAGCGACTTTCCAGCAGTTAGCGCAAAAATTACAACAACAATTCCCTCAATTAGAGATTGATTTACAAATTGATGGCACCATTATGCAGGCTGATGACAAAACGCCTGAACGGCGCCAACAAAAACGTTTGGTGCAAGCCAAAACAGTGGCAGAATCAAAGCTGCTCAATACGCCAGTTATGAAGTATTTAACTGAGCGTGGTGAAGGAAAAATGGGTAAAGTTCAGTTGTATTAAACAGTCTTAAAGCGTCCTATTAAAAAAATTTAAAAAGTATGTAAAGCTATTAGAAACAATTACTATATAAAATATCAAGGCGATGCTATTCTATCGCCTTGATATTTCTATTTTTATTGATTGTAAATAAAGCTGTTTAAATAAAAGTAGCGTATTTTATAACAGTAAGAAAAATTAAAATTCGTTATAATGGTTAAGTTATATTAAAAATTAAGATGCAGCTTAGGTGAGAATATGTTAGATAATTTACGCGGTATGGCTGTGTTCGCCAGTGTGGTTGGACATGGCTCTTTTAGTGGCTCAGCTCGTGAGCTTGGCATTACGACAAGTGCGGTCAGTCAACAGATCCGTTCATTAGAAAATGAGCTGGGTGTGATATTATTGCATCGCTCAACTCGTAAGCTGAGTTTAACAGAAGCGGGTGAGAGTTTTTATGAAGCGGCAAAAGACGTGGTCAGTGCGGCTGAACAAGGTAGAATTAAAGTCAATCAGTTGCGTGATGAGTTAGCGGGTAGTCTGCGTGTGGCAACCACGCCTGAACTTGGTGTTAATCATATTTTGCCTGCTCTATCTACGTGGATGGCTGCACATGATGATTTGAGCATCACATATCTGGCGGATAACCATTATATCGATATGATTGATGAGCGCATTGATATTGCCATTCGTATGAGTCCTACAATCAATGACTCTACATTGAGTAGTCATCCATTGACTGACGTGCGTCAAATGCTTGTTGCCTCTCCACAATATCTGCGTCAAAACACTAAGCTGCAAACCCCAAAAGACTTAGCTGATCATCAGCTGATTTGTATTGAAATCATGAAGGATGCCAATCAAATCGATCTGATTCAAACAGAGACTGGCAAAAAAACCCGTACAAAACTAAATTCACGCATTTATACCAATAACGTTTTCATGGCAACCACATTGGCCAAGGAAGGTCATGGCTTGGTTAGAATGATGGAGATGGATATTAAGAAGGAGCTAGAAAGTGGAGAGCTGGTCGAAGTTTTGACTGGTTATCAATTACCAAGCTTTGTACTCTATGCGGTTACCTTAAACCGTGATCAGCAACCTGCTAAAATCACTCGTTGTTTAGAAGTGTTAAAAAAGTATTTTCATGCAAATTAAATTGACATCAGAGTAAGAATTAACCACTCATAAATGTCATAAAAAATCCTATAGATATAAACTATCTATAGGATTTTTTATAATACAAACTGATGAGTTTTAAAAACTTGGCTTTAGCAGTTTAATCAAACGTTCAGCCACCTGTGTGCTCTCGTCACGATTCATATTGAGCGGCGGTAATAAACGTATAACATGACCACCAGTAACGTTAATAATCATTTTTTGCTCATCACGTGCACGATCCACTAGTTGGCTACAGTCCATATTGTCGGGCATCGAAATACCAATCATCATACCAGCACCGCGACTACTCACGCCATGTTGCCCCAATGCATCGACTACAGTCTCTCGAATGAATAGCCCCTCTTTGACAGCATTTTCCATAATGTCACTGTTTGCTAAGACTTCATAGACGCTATGTACAACGCGACTTGCCAGTGGCGTACCACCATAAGTAGACCCATGACTACCAGCACCAAACAACCCATTAGCACGGCCACGTACCATACAGGCACCAACTGGGAACCCATTACCTAAGCCTTTAGCCGTGGTTAATACATCGGGAAGCGCATTACTGTGTTGATAAGCAAAGTACTTGCCAGTACGTCCATTGCCTGTTTGAACCTCATCCAGCATAAATAACCAATTATGTGCCTCACACTCTGCTTGTAACTCTTCAAGATAAGCAAAACCATTGGCAGCTGTATTAAGACCACCTTCGCCTTGAATCGGCTCTACAAAGATGGCACAGATATCATCATGGTCTTGGGCTGCTTGTTTAATCGCATTAATGTCTCCAAATGGCACACGAATAAAGTCTTCATCTAGCGTATAAAAACCTTCACGTGCTTTTGGATTGGCTGTGGCTGACAATGACAATAGGGTACGACCGTGGAATGACTGCTCCATAACGATGACTTTAGGACGTTTAAAGCCTTGCTTGTGTGCATATAAACGAGCAAGTTTTAAGGCAGCTTCATTTGCTTCAGCGCCGCTGTTGGCAAAGAAGACGCTGTCCATTTGAGCAGCAGTACATAGGATCTCGCCTGCACGCTCCTGCCAATCGATGCCAAATAAGTTGCTAGTATGTACTAAGGTGGCAGCTTGTTGTTGGATAGCATCAGTCACCTGCGGATGGCAATGACCCAATCCGCATACAGCAATGCCCGTCAGTGCATCTAGATAAGGGGTATCATCTTTGGTATATAGCCAACTGCCTGAACCGCGAGTAAAGCTGATTGGTTGACGGTTATAAGTGGGCATCAGGTAAGTTGCAGGCATATAAAACATCCTTGAAGTAATAGAGTGATTAAAAAGACTGGTTATAATTCGTCAGAGAACGGCGTCGTTTCAGCGGGTAAAGTATAGTCTTCATTTGCCCAAGCGCCTAAGTCAATGAGCTTGCATCGACTACTACAAAACGGCTTATATTTATTGTCTTGCCATGCCGTCTGAGTGCCACAGCGTGGGCAAGGATAGGTCTTGGGTGAAGTATTGGGAGTAGAATCAGACATAATAAGAGAGAAGGTATCCTTGAGATTAATGGTGTGAGTGCAGCTATATAAAATAGGGCAACAAATATTGCCCATGCTGGTCTAAATCATATTGATAAATGGGCACACACCGTTGTTATATTACTATTCAGTTGGATTGGCTATATAATAGCATGCGACCGAATAATGGCAAAAGACAAATACTTTAAGGACAGTAGATGACTGATAATATCGAGCTTACGCATCACCAATTACGTGCATTTCAACCAGAAAAGCTCTCACCACCACGCAATTTTATCATTCCAAATATAGTCATAGAAAATAAAGACAATTTGCCCTTGCTGTTAGAGATTGGCGCAGGGAAGGGCAAGCATGCTTTGGGCTTTGTATCACAAAACCCTGATAAGCACTTGGTTGCGATTGAGCGCACACGCAACAAATTTGACGCCTTCGCTAAACTAACAGCATTGCAAAATGCCCCGAATCTAGATGCCATACATGCTGATGCGATTGCTTGGATTGTTCATGCCATCGCACCGAGTAGTGTAGCAAAAATCTTTATTCTCTATCCCAATCCTGAACAGCATAATCCCAATCAGCAGTGGCTGAACATGCCTTTTTTTGAGTTTTTATTGTCACGTTTACGAGATGATGGGGAAGTAGTGTTAGTGACCAATATCGAGTCATATATGGACAATGCTGCGCAACGAGCAACTGAGATTTGGCGCTTACCAAATAAGCGTTATCAAGTCCTCATAGACAGTCAACGCACGCATTTTGAAGTCAAGTATTTGGCAAGGGGTGAGACTTGTTGGGAGCTTAGCATGCGTAAGCCACAAGGTTATAAAACCAGATTTGATAATTGGCAAGCGGATTGTAGAGGCACTAAAAAATAGCCTAAGCAATAATATAATCAAGACTACGACAGCCAAAAATTTGAAATACATAGAAATATAAAATAGCCTAAGTAAAGATGAATAAAACAAAAAAAACCGCCACAAAAGAGGCGGTCCAAAATTCACTCTCAATTAAGATTATAAATAAGGTCTTACCAATTTATTAGAGTCAGTATAAGAATTTAACACTGTTAATAAAGTATAGGCGCCAATAAATTTCCGACTAATGAACATAAACTCTTTCGGAGGAAGATTAAATTCAAAAGATTGCATCGCACGCGTAGCAGCGGTTGATAGGCGAGAATGCAGCTTACTATTTGCCCAAATATAACGGCCTTTCTCATCTAAACGATCACTAGGAATATCAGGATTTGTTGCAGGATTACTAAAAGGTTCTGTCGCAAGCAAAAATAAAGAGGCAACATCAGAGCGTACCTTATTACTCATACTATCGAAAAAATTGTATCCCGTCATTGCTAGTACCATGGCATCATGATCATGATGATAACCAGCTTTTAATAATCCATGAGCAATGGTCAATAAATTCTCATCAAACTGACGAATAGCGCCAAAATCTAATAGCACTAATTTATCAGGCTCTCCTTCATTAGTACTGACCCGAACCAAATAGTTACCAAAATTTGGGTCTGTTTGCATCTCTCCCCAAACAAAAATTTCTTGCATCATAATTTCAATGGCAGCCTGACCAATAGCACTACGACGTTCATGCGACAATTGCTGCAAAACGTCAGATACAACTGAAACACCTGGCTCATAAGACATGCACAACAAGCGTTTTTTTGAGTATTCACGATTAATTTTCGGAACAACGTAGCGCGGATCATTGCTTAAACGATCGTAAAAACGCTCAGTCGTTACGGCTTCTGCTTCGTAATCCACTTCATGATGTAATAAGTCGCGTATTTCTTCAAACCAAGCATCTAGTGAGCGAGTCTGCGGGACGATATTGCTTACTTTTAACAGTCGTTTGAATAAAGCAAGATCTGAATTGATAGCATCTGCCACACCAGGATATTGAATTTTTAATACGACTTGCTCCCCTGTAGCAATGACAGTAGCGCGATGGACTTGGGCGAGGGAAGCAGTACCAATCGGTACAGGGTCAATATCAAGCTCATTTAATCTTTCACCCAACAAATCACGTAACGTAAGCTCAATCGTTGGCCATGACAATGTCGCTGTATCATCATTTAACGTTTGCAGAGCACGTGTAATCTCAGGCGGTAGAATATGCTCTCCATAAATGGCAAGCATTTGACCTATTTTAACAACAGAGCCTTTCAACTTACCCAGTTCAGCTGCCAAATAGTTCGCCTGCGTTTCCATAAATGCTTGGTTACGCGCTGTACGGGCTTCTTTATTTAAAAACATGCCAGACACACTATTACCCGCCCATCGACGACCAATATTTAAGGAAGTTTTGGCAATCGACATCCGACGCTCAAATCCTGAGGTTTTTAAGTTATCGATTGATTGTTTATTGCTAAAAGGTTTAGACGTATCATTTGACATAAATATAATCATTCATCCAGTTGCTATTGATGTGCGGGTTCGAAACCTACAATACAAGGGAGATGTGATGCACAGATACGAAATTGTATCATAGAAAGCCTGTGTATTTGATGAGCCTTGGTAAGGTGCTGACAGTTACTTTGTAAGCCATAGAGTATTTATAAACTTAAGTAAATAATTAAGAATTAATGGGAAGACTCAATAAAATATATCGTTAAATCTATATCGTACGATAGTATTTATCTCTCACAAAAAAGTAAGGCGGGAATGGTAAGTAGGTTAGATACATAGCAATATCAAAAAATAAGACCTAGCACTAAGCTAGGTCAAATACTACGAAAGAAAATGATTCAGACAACGACATTAAGCAAAAAAGAAGAGGTTCACTCGGTTTACTTGATCGTCAAATTTTAAGCATTTTCACGAGTAATGGCATGATGACCAATGTCACGACGATAGTGTGCACCATCAAAACTAATCGCACCTGTGACTGCCAGTGCAGCTTGTTGAGCATCAGAAATAGTATTAGCCAATGCGGTCACACATAGTACACGTCCGCCATTGGTTAACACTTCTTTCTTAGCAGCTGCTTCATCGCTATTAGAAAATGCAGTGCCAGCATGGAAGACTTTAACAGTATTGTCGTCTTCGGTGTTCAGTTCTGGCAAGCCAGCAATCACGTCACCCTTTGATGATGTTTCAGGATATCCTTTTGAGGCAACAACGATACCTAGGGCAGGGCGTGTATCCCATTTTGCTTCATTTGGTAATTGACCTTCTAATCCTTGTGCGACCAAATCTACCATCGAAGATTTCAGACGCATTAAGATTGGCTGTGTTTCTGGATCACCAAAACGGCAGTTAAATTCTATGACATAAGGATCGCCTGACTGATCAATCATGAGGCCAGCATACAAAAAACCAGTATAAGGATGACCTGCATCTTTCATCGCATCAACGACAGGTTGGATAACTTGTTTCATTACCTTATCGTGAACTTCTTGCGTTACAACTGGTGCAGGAGAATAAGCACCCATACCACCTGTGTTCGGCCCTGTATCTCCTTCAAAAGCACGTTTGTGATCTTGACTGGTTGCCATTGGCAAAATATTATCACCATCTATCATACAAATAAAGCTGGCTTCTTCACCTTGTAAAAACTGCTCAATAACCACGCGACTGCCAGCATCGCCAAATTTATTGTCTGCGAGCATATCGTCAATGGCTTCATGAGCTTGTTCAATCGTTTCTGCAACGATGACGCCTTTACCAGCCGCTAGTCCATCCGCTTTGATAACGATTGGTGCGCCTTGCTCATCGATATAAGCTTTGGCAGCGGTAGCATCGGTAAACCCTTGATAGGCCGCGGTAGGAATGTTGTTCTTTTCCATAAACTCTTTGGCAAAAGTTTTTGACCCTTCTAGCTGAGCACAATATGCCGTCGGTCCCCAAGCTTTGATACCTGCTTCACGGCAAGCATCGACGATGCCTGTGACCAAAGGTGCTTCTGGTCCAACGATGACCATATCAATGGCATTATTTTGGCAAAACTCTATAACGGCACTATGATCATTAGCGTCAGTAGATGCGAAGACAACGTTTTGGCATTTAAGTTCAAGCGCAGTACCCGCATTACCAGGTGCGACGTAGATATTTTCTACGTTCTCATCTTTGGCACACTGCCATGCTAGTGCGTGTTCACGACCACCTGAACCGATCACCAAAATATTCATCATACATCCTACCCTTAGCATCAAAGTTAATTTAGCATCAAAGTTAATAGTGAGTGAGTCACACACTCTTAAATACGCTGGTGTATTCTAACAAAAAACCCGCAACAATTACTATGAGTATCCACTTGCCAGCATGAATCATCGATAAGTCAATATCCTATCCCATGAGTAAATGTTATTGGAATGTTGCTGATTCATGAAATGATGTTGTACCCTTTAGCTAACGGCCTAGGTGCGTTAAACTTCACTAGATTAATAGTATTGAATCCGAACTGCCATATATTCTCAAAATATAAGAGTAAAAAGAGGAGAAAGACCAAAAAAATTAAGAAAAAATAGAATATGCTGCGGAAATGGATATACTACTGCGCTTCATAAAGAATAGTGCTTATATTCTTATGGTGATGGTAGTCAGTACAGATTAATAAATCAGATAAATAAATGCTAAACCAAACCTGTAAAAAAGGACGAAGGACATGCCAAACTCTCTCAGTATCGCAAAAGAGCGCATCAGCCAGATAAGCGATATTGCTACCAGTTATGTACAAAAAGACAAATCATTATTCGACCATTTTGTTCATAGTTATTATCAGCCGTTGCATCAAGAGGCAGCGAAGACTGTTAGTAATGCTGATTTGGCCGGGATGGCACTGCATCACTTTACGCTACTCAAAGCCTATGATGGCAGCAAGCCGCAACTGACTGTAATCAATCCAAAGGCAGAAGAGCAGCATTTTCATAGCTCACACACGGTTATCCAAATTGTGGCTTATGATAGACCTTTCTTAGTCGACACTATCCTAATGAGCCTTGAAGCAGAAGGCATCGATGTTCATCGTACGTACAATATTATTGTTAGCGTGCAGCGTGATGACGATGGACAAATCACTCACGTTGAAGGCGCGCATGAAAGTGCGACTTCTCATTTGTCTTTGATTCACTGTGAAATTGCTTATCAAGACAACAAAGATTTGGCCGCATTACAGCAAATGCTGTTGACCAAAATTGATACTTTGGATACTGTCGTCGGCGATTGGAAGCAAATGCGTTCGCAGCTGATGAATATCAAGGCTGAATTGGCCAACAAACCGTTGCCAGAAGTCTTTTATTCGCAGCAAGAGATACAAGCATTTTTAGATTGGATTTTGGACGATCATTTCATATTCTTAGGGTACCGTGAATACCGTTTAGAAGGTGGCCAAGCGATCGAAGTCAATTCAGAACCGAGTGACTTGGATTTGTTTGCAATCGGCAATAGCGGTCTTGGGTTATTACGCGGGGCTGAAGAAGACAAGTTGTCAGAAAGCTTTAGCCAACTGCCTAAAGTATTAAAGCAGCTACTGACGGAACCACGTGTCTTGATGTTGTCTAAATCAAGCCGTGTATCGCCTATACACCGTTCTGTATATATGGACTTTTTGGGTATCCATAAGTTTGATGACAATGGCAAGCTGGTCGGTGAATATCGCTTTGTGGGTTTATTGACGTCACAAGCCTATCAACTTACCGTACAGCAAATACCGCTATTACGTGAAAAAGCCAACAAAATCATGAAGATGGCAGAATTACCACGTGATGGACATGCACACCATAAACTGATGCACGTTATCAATACCTTGCCTCGTGATGACTTGTTTCAGGCTGGCGTTGAAGAGCTGTATCCGATTGTGTCTGGTATCAGTCAATTACAAGACAAAAAGAGTCTGCGCCTGTTCAGCCGCATCGATCATTATCAGCGCTTTGTCTCATGCTTGGTCTACATCCCACGTGATAAGTTCAACACTGAGCTGCGTATCAAAGTACAAAACGTCTTGAAAGAAGCTTACGGCGGCACATCATCGGGTTTTACCACTGAGTTCAATGAGTCTGCGCATGCCCGCGTTCATGTACACGTTCGTACCGTACCCGGTCAGGTAAATGACGTCAATACTGAAGTGCTTGAAGCCAAGCTATCTGCATTGATGCAATCATGGAGTGACAGCTATCAAAAAATGCTGCTTGATAATGTGGGCGAGCAGCAAGCCAACGCGTTGAACCGTCGCTTCTTAAACTACATACCAGCGGCTTATCAAGAGCGTTTTGATGCTCGTACTGCCGTTGAGGACACCAAACGCTTGGCAGGATTGACAGCAGAGCAGCCAATGATCTGGCATCTGTACCAATCAACGGGCGACGCAAGCAACCAGTTGCATCTAAAGCTGTATGGTCGTGAGCAACCTGTCATTTTGTCAAAAGTATTACCAATTCTTGAAAACTTCGGTGTGTCCGTCATTTCAGCACAGACTTATGAATTTGACTTACCAGAGCAGCCTATTTGGATGCAAGAATACGAGTTGACACTAGAGCACGTTGATACCGTCAACATGCAGGTGGTACGCGGTCAATTTGAAGACAGTCTCAAGCAGATTTGGGCAGGACAGGTCGAAAGCGATTCGTTTAACGAGTTGGTACTAATTACCAATCTTGATACTTATGATGTGGTCTTATTACGTGCCTTATCGCGTTACATGATGCAAGCACGCGCCCCATTCTCCAGTACTTATATTCAGCAAACGGTTGTCAAAAATAGCGACATTAGCGTGGCATTGAGCAATCTGTTTGATGCTCGTATGAATCCTAAGTATAGCAATGAGGCACGCGCAGAGAAAACCTCTCAAATTCAAGGAAAAATCAATGCAGCGCTTGCCGATGTCGATAGCTTAGATGAAGATCGCATTTTGCGTTGGTACTTAGACTTAATCAATGCGATGGTTCGTACCAACTTCTATCAAACAGATGCGGATGGTCAACGCAAAGATCGTCTGTCGTTTAAGTTCTTGGCAGCAGACATTCCAAACTTGCCTAAACCAAAGCCAATGTTTGAGATATTCGTTTACTCACCACGTGTTGAGGCGGTGCATTTACGCGGCGGAAAAGTGGCTCGCGGTGGTCTACGCTGGTCCGATCGTATGGAAGACTTCCGTACCGAAGTACTGGGTCTGGTCAAAGCACAGATGGTTAAAAACGCAGTCATTGTGCCTGTTGGCTCAAAAGGCGGCTTTATTGTCAAAACCAAAACCATGGCAGATGGCCGTGAAGCGTTTCAAGCTGAAGGTATTGCCTGCTATCAGACGTTTTTACGCGGTATGCTCGATATCACAGACAACATTGTCGATGGGCACATTGTCGCGCCAGCCAACACCGTGCGTCATGATGAAGATGACCCGTATCTGGTCGTTGCTGCGGATAAAGGGACAGCAACTTTCTCAGATATCGCTAATGCATTAGCTGCTGAATATAACTTCTGGCTTGATGATGCCTTTGCTTCTGGTGGTTCAGTAGGCTATGACCATAAAGCGATGGGTATCACTGCTCGCGGTGGTTGGGAGTCGGTCAAGCGCCACTTCCGTATGCGCGGTATGGACATTCAAAATCGTGATAACTTTACCGTCATTGGTATCGGTGATATGAGTGGAGACGTATTTGGTAATGGTATGCTATTGTCAACTCATACGAAGTTGGTGGCAGCATTTAACCACTTGCATATCTTTATTGATCCGAATCCAGACACAGCCGCTTCTTATGCAGAACGTGCTCGTCTGTTTGAGCTGCCACGCTCGTCGTGGGAAGATTATGAGCAATCATTAATCAGTCAGGGCGGTGGTATATTCTCACGTCAAGACAAAACCATCGTTATCAGTCCAGAGATGAAAGCTGTTTTTGACATCAGTGAGGACAGCCTAACGCCTAATGATTTGATCAGTGCATTACTACGAGCACCCGTTGACCTGATTTGGAACGGCGGTATCGGTACTTATGTTAAAAGCGCTAATGAAACGCATGCGGATGTTGGTGACCGTGCCAATGATGCGCTGCGTATCAATGGTAACGAGCTACGTGCTGCCATCGTTGGTGAAGGTGGCAACCTAGGTTTTACTCAGCAAGGACGTATCGAATACGCACAAACAGGTGGCCGCATTTATACCGATGCGATTGATAACTCAGGCGGTGTAAACTGCTCGGATCACGAAGTCAATATCAAAATCTTGCTCGGTAAAGTGGTTGAGCAAGGCGATATGACGTTGAAGCAACGTAATGAGCTGTTAGAAAGCATGACAGATACCGTGGCAGAGCTAGTATTGCGCCAAAATTACTTGCAGCCGCAAGCAATTGAGCTAAGTCAGCTTCAAGCATCAGCAAACTTAAGCGAACATCAACGCTTCATTCAGATGTTAGAGGGTGAAGGTCGTCTGGATCGAGCTATTGAGTATTTGCCATCGGATGAAGAAATTGCTAAGCGTCAAAAAGCAGATACTGGCCTAACCAATCCTGAGTTGGCGGTCATCATGGCTTATGGCAAAATGTGGGTTTATGACAACTTGTTATTGTCTGATTTGCCAGATGACCCGTACTTCATCAATGAGCTACGCAAGTACTTCCCTGATGAATTGGCAGAACGCTTCTTTGATGAGATGACGAAGCATCGCTTGCATCGTGAGATTATCAGTACTTATTTGACGAATAGTGTCGTCAACCGTTTGGGTATTGAAGCCTTGTTCCGTCTTTATGAGGAAACAGATCAGTCACTGGCCACCATTATTCGTGGTTATGCGATCACTCGTGATGTCTTTAATGTGTCTAAAGCATGGAAAACGCTTGAAGATCTAGACAATCAAGCGGATGCTAAATTGCTACTCACCCTTGAGCTGCGTCTGCGTGATGCGCTTGAACGCGGCGTGGTGTGGTTTATCAATGCCTTTGGTCAAGATTTGCAAGTCACAGACATGATTAGCCGCTTTAGCAATAGCGTGGAAAAACTCACCAAGTCAGGTGGCTTCATTGAGCAGCAATTTGCCCAGTATCTAGAAGAAGATACCACAAGCTTGATGCAGGATGATCTATCTAATAGCGATGCCACCTTGTTTGCCATGCTGCCATATCATGTTGATGCACTGGATGCCGCACTTTTGGCTGAACAATATGGTCGCCCTGTTGATGAGATTGCCACATTATACTTCGAAGCCTATCAAGTGTTGCAACTCGATTGGATGATGGGTAACATCGCTGATTTACCGCAGCAAGGTTATTGGGATCGCCGTGCCCGCCATGCACTAGTGAATGAGCTGACACGTAGCTTACGCTTACTGATGGATGCGGTATTGTCAAAACCAGATGCTAAGCAAGCATTTGGTGAGTGGCGCTCACGTCATTTAGACAGCTTAGCGTCTATAGAGTCAGAGATGAACAAGCTTGATAGTAATGAAGACAGCAAAGTCAGTCTATCGACGCTTTCTGTACTCATGAGCGAGATTAGTGGTTTAGTGAGCAAATAAAATAGTCGTTTCATAAAAAAACCACCGTTAGTGTTAACGGTGGTTTTTTATTGTCTGATGATTATCAGGTAGATATGATCGGTTTTAAATTTTAGTGGGCGACTCGCCGGCAACCTTGACCACTGATTTGACTAAAGCCGCCAGAGAGCTTTTCAACTTTAATCTGAGTTAAGATGCGATCTTTTAGTGCCTGCATATGAGAGATTACACCGATCAATTTGCCTTCTTGCTGTAAGCTGGTGAGGGTATCCAGTGCAATATCCAATGATTCCTCATCTAATGTGCCAAATCCTTCATCTAAAAATAGTGAGTCCACGCGGATATTTTGACTGGCCATTTGTGACAGTCCTAGCGCAAGTGCCAGACTGATAATGAACCCTTCGCCGCCTGACAGGTTTTTGGTGCTACGAATCTCACCACCTTGATAATTGTCGATGACGTTCAATTCAAGCGGGCTGTCATCATCGCGGATCAGCAGGTAACGATCACTCATTTTTTGTAGCTGAGTGTTGGCATGATTGACCATAAGATCAAAAGTGAGGCCTTGAGCAAAGGTACGATACTTTTTGCCATCGGATGAGCCAATCAATTTATGCAGTTGTTGCCAAACTTGCAACTTATCCTTTTGGGCATTGATGGCATCAATTTGTGCTTGCTGTGTGTTTTTCTTATCTTCGTTGTCTTTTAGACGCTGACTGATCGCACCAATAGACTCAATGCAGCTATTAAACTTCTCTTGGACTTGCGCTTGCTGCTGAGTAAGTGTCTCTCGATCGTCTGTTGTCAGCGGATTAGCTTGCTTATCTTCCAATGCTTTCTCGGTTTCTTTCAACAGAGACTGCGCTTGCTGGAGCGCATAATCAATACGTTCTTGCTGCTGCTTGAGCGTATTACGCTCACCAATTGGCAACCACGCATTCGTAAAATCCGTTTCATCCATAAAGTCAGAAGCAGCAAGTATCAACTTAAAGCTATCTTCTTGAGTGTTGAGCGTACTTCTCACCGTGGTTATTTGTTCAACCACATATCGCTGTTTCTCAAGTAATTGCTTAAGCGTGTACTCAGCATTGTCTAGTTGTCTTTGGGCAACGGACTGATCGGTTTTGGCTTGTTCTAACGCCTCGCGCAAACGCTGCTCTTCTGCATCAGGATCTTTGTTAGCGAATACATTTGCTCTGTTTGTTTGTAACTGCTCAAGCGCCTCTGTTTTTTCAATCACAAATTGAACCAACCTATCAAGCTCCTGTTGGTCTTTATCCAACTGGGTTTGTTTGGTATCGATCTGTATTTCTAGACGACCTAGTACTGTCGTCAGTGTTTGATGCTGCTCTTTATAGTTATTAAACTCATTTTTTACAGCCGTAAGCGCAGCGTGCTGCTGACGCAATGTATTGATATGCGTATGATAATCCGCCTCGTTTAGGATAACTTGGCTATCAATACTTTCCATCAGGGGGTGTAAAGTGGGCTGCGAGGCGCGTATCTGCGTGATTGCGTCTGACTGAAACGTGCCAGTGGCGTATCTCGATAATAGCTGCATGATGTCATTTTTAAGAGTGGTTAATTCAGAAAAATTATCGTGAATTTTTTTATCTATCGTATCCATACTCGCAGATTTTATTTTAATATCCGTCTCAATCTCATTAATATCCCTTGCCAGCTTATGCTGCTGTTGTACTAAAGCGCTAATGTCACCCCGTATAGTAGCAAGCTGCTCGCTACACGTTTCATAGTTGGACAGCGTGTCTTTAAGAGAGCTTCTACGTTCGGCAAGTTGATGCTGAGTGCTCTCTAACAACGGTAGTATATCTACCTGTGTCTCAAGTTGCTGCAATGGACGTATCGTTGCCGCGATAAATGGCGAGTAGTTTTTCTCCAGCACTAAACTCACTGACTGCTTGATATCAGCTGTTAGTTTTTGTGCTTGATCTAGTAGTCGATTTTTCTGATTTTGCTGCTGCTCAAACTGCTGTTGTTTGGTCGCCTGACTGATACGATGCGCAGATAAGGTATTTTCCAAGTCGGATATGATAGCATCTAGATCTGTTATATGTTGCTGAATCTGGTCCGCTTCAGTATCTGATACCAAATGCGGATGGCTTGCGCCATAAGGATGCTCAAGCGATCCGCACAGCGGGCAGGGATGACCGTCTTTTAGATCAGCAATGTGACTTTCTAAGGTGGCTACTTTTTGTAGTAGATACATCTGTGTTTGTTTGTCTTGCCGCTTGTCTTTAGTGGATTGGATAGTATGCGTTTTATCAGCAATGATATCAGCCAGCGCTACCAGATCGTCTTGTATTACTGGTAGCGCGGTGTCTATATCTTTGATCTGTGCGCTAATCTCATGCCACTTATCTGCTTTTAACTCTATTTGTTCAAGCTGACGATTAAGGCCATCAATCTGTTCTTGCTCTTGGCGTATATCAGACAATGATTGTACTTGGATCAAGGCGGTTTGCTGTTGTTGTAGCGCTTTGGTCTCAGCTTGCAGTGCTTTTTCTTTATTCGCTTGTTCCTCTTGTTGTTGATGCAAGGTTTTAAGACGGCTTTGATACTGGTCTATATTGCTTTTCTGACTAGTCTGGTTGATGATTAGATCAGCATTGTCTTGCAACAGTGCTCTTAAACTTGTGCAATAACTCTTAAAATTAGCAATATCGCCGTCGATGTCATTTAAATCATTTGCAGTATCAAGGTCGTGCTCGATACCTGCTAATTGAGTTTGATTGCGCGCTGCTTCTTTTTTATGATTATCTATCTCTTGACGCAAATGCTGAGTACTAATAGATAAGTCTTGTCGTCTTTGCTGAGTTTCTTCCAAAGTGCGCTTATTCTGCGCAATTTCTACATCAAGTCTGCGCACCTCTCTAATGTTAGGCGAGGCGACAGTCCATTCTTCATTAGCGGCTTGTAGATGAGCTTGTGCTGTCTCTAAGTTCGTAGTAGCCTGCTTTCGATTGTCTTCCTGCTGCGGTAATGTCTGATTTATTTTCTGCTGTTCATCTTGCAAGTGTTTTAGGCTATCACGATTGTGGGTCAGTTGACCAAATTGACTATCAATCTCCAACGCCTTATTAGCAGCGGTTAAGCGTTTAGCATTAGGAATAAAATCTTGCTGCGCTTGCTGAGCATCATCAAGATCATTTTGATAGACACTCAGCTTTTCTTTTGCCTCTGTAACACTATCTAGCCATTTAATTTTTTCGACCAAATCTTGAATGATTTGCTGCTGCGTACTTTGGGTACTTTGATGTGATTGTAATTCGGTTCTTAATTGAGCTTCTTCTTCAGTATCTAAAAGCGCCAAGCCATCTAAACCGTATTGCAGCTTACTCAATATCTCTTCTTCAGTGCGCTTTTTATTATGAACGTGTGCTGAAATGGTGGCATAAATATCAGTGCCCGTAATTTTCTCTAAAATGTCAGCACGTTCGTCGGCTTTGGCTTTCAAAAAAGCTGAAAAACTGCCTTGAGCGAGCAATATCGAGCGAGTGAATTGCTGAAAATCCATCCGAGTTAGCTCAATAATTTTGTTTTTGGTGTGCTTTAAAGTGCTCTCTAACAGCTCATCCTTTTTTGACGGATCATCAACGTGTATTTGAGCAATCTCATGAGTTGCGTCTTGCAGATTACCGTCCGCTTTATTATAAGCACGGCGCTGTCCCCAGCGACAGCGGTACTGCTCACCATTCAAATCAATCACGACCTCAGCGAAGCATTCCGCTGTTTGCCGTGTCATTACTTCATTGCTGCTTTTGCTGATACTGTTGATTCTTGGTGTTTCACCATATAATGCTAAACAGATGGCATCCAATATGGTGGTCTTGCCAGCGCCAGTCTGTCCTGTGATCGCAAAGATCCCTTCATTGGTAAAAGCGGTATCAGCGAAATCTATATGCCATTCGCCTTTTAAAGAGTTTAGGTTTTTGAGTCTGAGTTCAATGAGGCGCATGGATATATCTTATTATTAGTGATAGCAACAACTGCGAAAATTTAGAAAGATAAACAATAGAAGTGCGATAATGATTTACCATTTATATCACTCAGCCAACTTGTCCTCATGATGTAAGTGATAAAGTATCTGACCATAGGCATCGCGCAATGAGTCTTTTTGAGAATCAGCCACATCATTTATCGTCAAGCAGCGCTCAAACACTTCCATCTCATTTAGATCTTGTAGTGTCTCAGAGGTTTGCTGCTGATTAAGAATTTTATTATAAGTACGCGTGTTTTTAATTTTTAATACCTCACATGGCAAATCCTCTACCATCCCTTGTACCTGTTCACGTAAATCGCTGACAATCTCGTCACCTGTATAGACAATTTCTAACCAAATCGATTCTGTTAAGATCAGCGCTTTGATGGTATTGGCGATCATTGTTAAGTCACCAGATATTTGTGCCAGTTGTTGAAATGTTGGAACGGGTAGGGACGTGACTTGCATTTGATCTGAGTCATTATTAGGTTTGGATTTATGGTCGTGCTCTTGCTGGTTGTCAGTATCCTCTTGAATAGCTGTTGTTGCCATCTCATGATTAGCAGCTGGCGCGTCAAAGCCAAACAAGTCATCTATAAAACCAGCTTGTTCAGTTTTAACATTAGTATCTTTGCTGGCAAGCTGAGGAATGGCGTTTGGCCTTAAGCTATCATTATCAAAAGATTCAGTAGCACCAAACTGTATGAGTAAAACTTGCTTTTGCTGGCGAGCTTCACCAAACCCCATCGCAATAGGTGAGCCTGAGTAGCGAATACTTTCAAGACCACCAACGCGCTGCGGGACGTGTAAATGCCCAAGGGCGACATAGTCAAAACCCTCATCAAACATATCAGCGGAGATTTGGCCAAGTGAGCCAACATAGAGATCGCGCACGCCATCATCATCGGTTGTTTTGCCACCAGCAGCGAATAGATGACCTGTGGCAATGATAGGAATATGCCGTTGATGAATTTTTATTAATTCTGCCTGCTTTCCTTTCGCAATACTTGCTACTTCATTATAGTGGGCGCCAATACCTTTGATAACATTGGCATCTTTGCTATCTGCAGACTCGCCAGCGCTACTGCTACGCACATCACGATCACGCAAGTAGGGCACAGCTGCAATGATGCAATGAGGATTGTTATCATCATCACCTAAGACCAATACTTCGTCTTCTAAATCATCACAAGCCGTCCCAATCACATGAACATTCAAAAATTTGAGCACATTGCTTGGCGCATCCAAAAACGTTGGTGAGTCATGGTTGCCAGCGACGATAACCACATGCTGACAGCAGGATTTTGAAACCTTACCCAAAAACTCATAATAAAGCGCTTGGGCTTTATTGCTCGGAGTCATGGTATCGAAGATATCACCAGCAACGATCAAGATATCTACTTGCTGTGCGCTAATAGTGGCTTGTAACCAACTTAAAAATGCTTCAAATTCGCTATAACGCAATCGCCCATACAGCCGTCGCCCCAAATGCCAATCGGAGGTGTGCAAAATCTTTAGAGGTTTTGTGGCAGCATATTTGGGCGTGTCAGGTATGGACATAGTAGGGCTTATCATTAAACGTGCGAACATTGGATAGACAGGTTTTATTCTAGCAAGATTTGGGTAGATTTGCTCTGTTGCCTTATAGAAAAAAGCCCTACCAATTATTTGGCAGGGCTTTTGACGTTGTCAGTAGGCGTTTAATCTAGGACCTTAAATACTCTCTTGTCACTCAGCAAGATTGGCAACCATAGAAAGGGCATGTGCTTGCTGACTTGTAGATGACTTTTTGTCTTTATTCAGACTTGATATGCCTTCGCGTAACCAGTTATCCGCTGTGTCATCGCTGTTTTGATTGTACTGATTATACCAAGACAAATCATGATGTAAGCTGACCACATCGCCCATGATCAATAGGGCAGGCGTTGGTAATTGCGCGTGCGCTTGCTTGGCGACAATGGTGTCAAGTGTGCCTGTTAATACTTGCTGGTTGGGCATACTGGCATTGGATACAATAGCAATGGGTGTATCTTGGCTGCGACCGGCCTGCATCAAACCTTCAGTCAACCGTTCCAGCGAATGTAGACCCATGTAAAACACCACAGTCTCATCGGTATCCAAAAAGTTTTTAAAATTGCTATTGGGCGCGCCTGCCTTCAAAAAGCCTGTGACAAAGCGCACGGATTGCGAATGGTCACGATGGGTCAGCGGAATGCCCGCGTAGCTTGCTGCGGCATTAGCAGCTGTGATACCTGGTACAACTTGATAAGGCACACCATGAGCACGTAGGCTCTCAATCTCTTCGCCGCCACGTCCAAAGATAAAGGGATCACCACCTTTTAGACGTACCACGCGGCGACCTTGCTTGGCGCTATTGACCAATAACTCATTAATACCGAGCTGTGCCACTGCGTGATTGCTGCGTTTTTTACCCACAAATACTTTGTCCGCATCACGGCGGCACAAATCCAACACTTGCGGTGATACCAGTGCATCGTAGTAAACAATATCTGCTTGCTGCATCAAGCGCAGCGCTTTAAAGGTGAGCAGTTCTGGATCACCTGGGCCTGCGCCAACAATATAGACTTCGCCCACTGGGGTTTGAGCGTCTACTGAGTCATCTGATACGGCAGCTGCTACCGTCTGTTCTGTTGCCTTTTTCTCATCAAGTGCTTCTGCGGTACGGTCTAGGTCGGCTTTGAGTTGTGCGATGGCTTCATTTTCGTTGCCAGCAAACATCAGCTGGCTGACTTGACCTTCAAACGCACGCTCCCAAAACTGCCGCCGTCCAGTGAGCGTTGGTATTTTGGATTTTACCTCACTACGGAAATCACCTGCCAGCTTGGCCAATTTACCATAGCCTTGCGGAATTAGTGTCTCAAGGCGTGCCCGTAATAGCCGTGCCAATACGGGCGCTTTACCATTGGATGAAATCCCAATCACAATGGGGTTACGGTCAATAATCGCTGGAAAAATAAAATCACACAATGGCGGCGTATCGACCACATTGACCGGGATATTTAGCTCAGTCGCATCGGCGTGAATCTTATGGTTAAGCGTTTCATCGTCAGTCGCAGCAATGATCACGCGTGCACCTGACATATAGCGCTTATTATAATTCTCGTAGATAAATTCGTGTTTATCATCCGTTAGCAAGGCTTGTATCTCATGGCTGATATCAGGCGCAAGAATCGTAATGCACGCGCCAGCACGGCTCAGCAAGTCAGCTTTACGCAGTGCCACTTCGCCGCCGCCCACGATGAGCACTTTACGGCCTTCTAATTTGAAAAATAGCGGGAAGGTGTTCATAGCGTCACCATATATTGAGTTATTTATTATAAATAATAGAAAAGGTATGAGGGATGCCGCCATTATGAGGTATCACAGACACACTCTCACCTAGTGAATTGGCATTAGCATATTCGTTTTTGAGATAAAAAACGATATTTTTCTTGCCAATAGGAATAGATGAAATGACTTTCTCAAATCAATAAATTTTCTAACACACGCTAACATATTCCAAAATTAGGGTGTGCTAGCATGTCTTAGGATCTTCCATCGTATATCGATAATTAAAAAAGAGTAAGCATACTATGAAATTACAAGACAGAGTGGCGATTATATTTGGTGGCACTTCAGGATTGGGTGAAGCGACGGCTAAGGCATTTGCTAATGAAGGCGCTAAAGTAGTCGTCACAGGACGCGATGAGGAAGACGGTAATCGAATTGTTAAAGATATTAAAGACAGCAATCAAGACGCCATTTTTGTAAAGGCTGATGTGACGGAAAAGAGCGATATTCAAGCCGTTGTTGACAAAGCATTAACGACTTATGGTCAGATTGACATCTTATATAACGGTGCTGGTATTCATGATGCTTATGACAATGCTGTTGAGCTAGAAGAAGATTTTTACGATAAATTGATGGCGATTAATGTCAAAGCGCCTTATCTGGCTTCCAAAATGGTAATTCCGCATTTCATTAAGCAAGGCGGCGGCGCCATTATCAATGTCGGTTCGCAAGCGACACAAATGGCAGGCCCAGGCGGCTCAGCATATGTTACATCCAAGCATGCTATTTTAGGGTTTTCGAAACAGTTAGCTTTCGATTTTGGTAGTCAGGGCATCAAAGTTAATACATTGTCGCCAGGTTTTATAGAAACACCAATGACTGAAGGGATTGAGGATGAACGTCTAGCGCGTATTCCTGCTCAGCGTGCTGGTAAGCCTGAAGAGATTGCTGCACTTGCCGTATTTTTGGCATCTGATGATTCTAATTATATGCAAGGCGCTAACGTTTTGATGGATGGCGGTTGGGTGCTAGGTCGCAAATAGCTTTAGTCGTTGCCAACATAGTCGTCAACAGTATAACGAACGACTCTTACGTATATTCCCAACAATAAAAAAGCCCTCTCAAAATGAGAGGGCTTTTTTATTGTTGCGTAATGCTGTGAGTGGTTATCGAATATTATAACTGAGTATGCAGACCACACTCACGGCTTTCTTCTACTTTGGTTGGATCAAAATAATCAAACTCGTTTGGTAGGTTATGCTCATCAAGATAAACGTCTAGATCCGCATCGGTTTTCTCAAACAATGGCGCGACTTTTAACACGCCATCTTTTGATAAGCTAAGCACATCAAGACCTTGGCGGAATTCGGTCTGATCTTTACGAATGGCGTTGAACCACACGTCAGGCTTTAACTCATCCAAAGCACGGCGGAATGGCTCAAGTTTTACTTGGTCCGTAAACTCATCATGCTGTGGGTTATCGATTCCTGGGATACCGTTCATGGTTGCATCACGGTAAGCGGCTGTTTGCTTAGGAATATACGTGATGACGTTTAAGTTCAAATCACGGATAACTTTGTTGGCAAATTGATAGGTCGCATCAGTATTGTAACCTGAATCGACCCACAGTACAGTGATATTAGGACGCTGCTTAGCAACCAAATGTAAGATGGCTGATTCATAAGGGCGGAAGTTCGTTGTGATGATTGGGTTTTTTGCTTGCGTTAATGCCCATGCCACGATTTCTTCTGGTGATTTGCCTTGCAAGTCTTGGTTTGCTTGATCGATATCTAGATTTGGATGTAACTGACTCATGATACGTTCCTTAATGGTGGTTAATATAAAAGTGATTAATTAAAATTTAATAATAAAATTAGGTACCCGAGAACTAGCTGCCTGAAAACATCGGTAATGCAGCGGCATTGCGACCATCATAACTGCTGGAAAGTGCATTAAATGCTTGATTGATATCCGAGATAGATTGCATATCATGCTCATTCAGCACAAAGCTATCAACGCCAGTACGCAGCAGATAGGCAATTTGATCACGGCCAAACTGTCCTGCTATACGGATCTCCCCTTTGTAGCCGATTTGGCGTAGGGTTTGGGCGTAACTAAAACCACGTCCATCGGTGAAAGCAGGCACATGAATGACAATCAAATCTTGCTGTAATAAAAACTCTGACAAGCCAATTAGTAGATCCGTATCACTATTCGCGGTCACCCATACGCCAACACGACTGGCATGTTGGGTTACGAGGTCACTCACTTGCTCTAAGAGACCGCCAGCAAGTTTGCCTGCCGAATCCAGTAAATCAGAGAGGGGGAGTAAGACCTCAAGTTTTTCTTGTTTTTGTAGTAGCTCAAGTAATGATATATGAGACAGTGCGATACCATCTGGCAGCTCATTAGTGCTAAGCGCTAACCACGTATCGTTTTGACTGATATCAACACCTTCATGGTTTAACACATGATGATTACCCATAGACCTTCTCCTTAAAGGGCGCAATACCAACACGATCAACCAGATCGCCAAAACGTTCTACGTCTTGCTCATTGCTTACGCGCTGTTCTAGATAAACATCTAGAATTTTTTGTAGGGTAACCGCTACATCAGTTGCTGGCACAGCTTTGCCCAATATTTTACCGATTTTAGCGTCGTTACTGGAGTTGCCACCAAGGCTGATTTGATACCAGTGCTCACCTTTTTTATCAACACCCAAGATACCGATATCACCCGTATGGTGATGGGCACACGCATTCATACAGCCAGACATGTTGAGACGAATCTCACCCAAGTCATATAGGTAGTCAAGATCATCGAACTGTTTTTCGATTTGCTCAGCGATGTTGTGGGTCGTCGCATTGGCAAGCGAGCAATAATCCCAGCCTGGGCAGACGATCATATCTGTGAGTGTGTTGATATTGGCGCGAGCCAAATGCAAGGTAGATAACTGTTGCCATAACTCATACAGCTGATTGGCCTGTACATCAGCGAAGACCAAATTCTGCTGATACGTACCGCGGAGTTCACTAAAGCTATATTTATCAGCAAGATCGGCAAGGGCGTCCATTTGTGACTCGCTCACATCACCTGAAGGCACATAGCGACCATCGACCACCCCAGCTTTCAAAGAGATTACCACGGCACGATAACCCGCAACTTTATGCGCCACTGTATTTTGGTTGTACCAATTGGCAAAATCTTTATCAGCATCCAGCTGCTTTTGCAAATCAGACTGCACTTGTAGAGTATCAAAAGCCAGATAGTCAGGCTCAGTGAAAAAGCTGCTGGCAGTCGCAAAATTTTCCTCGGTCAACGTCAGCGGACCGTCTTTGGTATGCGCTTCCCACTCAGCATCGACCAATTTGGCAAAGGCAGGGCCGCCCATGCTTTCAACCAATATCTTGATACGAGCTTTGTACTTATTATCACGGCGACCATGTAAGTTATAAACGCGTAAAATTGCATCCAAATAACTGAGCAGGTGCTGGCGCGGTAAAAACTCATTGATCACTTTACCAATCACTGGTGTACGACCAAGCCCGCCGCCAACCAGCACTTCAAAACCAAGCTCACCGGCTTCATTGGTTTTTAAATGTAGTCCTACATCATGCACTTGCGTTGCTGCACGATCATTGGCAGTACCAACCACCGCAATCTTAAATTTACGCGGTAAAAACGCAAACTCAGGATGAAAGGTTGACCACTGGCGAATAATCTCACAATAAGGGCGCGGATCCGCAATCTCTTCTTGATGGATACCTGCATAAGGGTCAGTGGTGGTGTTACGAATACAGTTGCCCGACGTTTGAATCGCATGCATCTGTACTGAGGCCAGCTCTGCCAAAATATCTGGCACGTCTTCAAGTTTTGGCCAATTTAGCTGAATATTGGTACGGGTGGTGAAGTGCCCGTAGCCCTTATCATATTTACGCGTGATTTCTGCTAACTTGCGCAACTGATAAGAAGCAAAGAGCCCATAAGGAATGGCAATGCGCAACATCGGTGCATAACGCTGAATATAAAGGCCGTTTTGCAGGCGTAGTGGCAAAAACTGCTCTTCTGGCAGCTCACCTGCCAAAAAACGTTTGGTTTGGTCGCGAAACTGTTCAACTCGTTCGTCTACCAAAGTCTGGTCAGCGTAATTGTATTGATACATGACGTAATCTCAGTTTTTTTAATCTTAAAAGCAGCGATGAGGGGCGTTTTTTGTGGCTATGTGACTCGCCCAGCACTAATCGCAATATAAATAATTCAGCTTACCATCATATAAGCTTGCTTCTATAAACATAAATTCCTTTCAGACATATCCATATCCAAACACAGCATAAATTTTCATAAAGAAAGTTAGGTAGCCTATGCTTATCATATTTAACGTCTGATTATTGGCACCTGCTTCTCAGTTTTAGCTACTTCTTGCGTTATCTCTTATCTTTTTGACTACTTTTTTCATGTAAGGTTTTAATATTCCTATGACTCAGACCACATCAAAACTTGTTCCTCCTCACGGTAGCCCAGTACTTAAGCCATTATTGTTAAATGGCGATGCTCGCACCCAAGCACTGAAGCTTGCCAGCACACTACCAACAATCACTTTAAGCTCAAGAGAGCGTGGTGATTTGATTATGTTTGGTATTGGTGGCTTTACGCCATTGAATGGCTTTATGAATCAAGCTGATTGGAAAGGCGTGGTAGATGACATGCGCATGCAAAGTGGCGATAACGCTGGCTTGTTTTGGCCGATCCCCATCACTTTATCTGCGCCCAAAGAAACGGCAAACAGCTTAAACCAAGGCGATAAGGTGGCGTTGGTGGCGCAAGATGGCGAGATCATGGGTATTTTGACGGTAGAAGAAACCTATACGATTGATAAAGAATATGAGTGCCAAAAAGTATTTACCACCACAGACTCAGAGCATCCTGGGGTTCAACAAGTCTTGAACCAAGAAGCGGTCAATGTAGCAGGTAGCGTTGAGGTATTAAGTGAAGGTGAGTTCCCAACGCTATATCCAGAGATCTATAAAACACCCGCTGAGACTCGCGAAATTCTAGATGCCAAAGGCTGGAAAACAGTCGCTGCCTTCCAAACTCGCAATCCAATGCATCGCTCGCATGAGTACTTGGCCAAGATTGCTATCGAAATCTGTGATGGAGTGTTGATTCATTCCTTATTAGGCGCTCTAAAACCGGGTGACATCCCAGCAGAAGTACGCCAAGAAGCGATCAAAACCTTGATTGATAACTATTTCAGAAAAGATACCGTAATTCAAGCTGGTTATCCATTAGACATGCGCTATGCAGGACCACGTGAGGCACTATTGCATGCGGTGTTCCGTCAAAACTATGGCTGTAGCCATCTGATTGTTGGTCGTGACCATGCAGGCGTTGGTGATTACTATGGTGCTTTTGATGCGCAGACCATTTTTGAACAGGTTGGCAAAGACGACTTGATCACGCAGCCCCTAAAGATTGGTTGGACATTTTGGTGTAACGCTTGTAATGCCATGGCATCTGATAAAACGTGTCCGCATGATGCTTCTGAGCACGTCAAGGTTTCTGGTACCAAGCTGCGTAAAGCCCTATCAGAAGATGAAGATGTGCCAGAGAACTTTAGTCGTCCAGAAGTGTTAGAGATTTTGCGCAATTATTATGCTGGCATTGCGCGCGAGGAGCGTGCTGAAGTTAAGCTAACGGGCGCTTCTGCTGTTTGACTTCCTCCCCGCCCTCGAAGGACGGGGATTCCTACTAAAGACGGTCAAGCCCGACCGCGAGTATGTTTTTAGCGCCATTAACGTCGCGTTGATGGACAGTTTGACAAGAACTGCAAAACCATACTCTGACACCAAGCCCTGCTCTACCTCTCGGACTGTCTTGGCGTGAGCCGCAACACGAGCAGGTTTGGGTTGTGTACGCTTCATTGACTTCAATATAATGGCAACCTGCATTCTTGCATTTGTAATCCAGTTGCCGCTTAATTTCAAACCAACCAGCGTCATAGACGGATTTGGCGAGTTTGGTTGACGTGAATGATGTTGATTTTATCTTTCCAATAACGATTAGATTGTTGGCTTTAACAAGCTTTGATGTGAATTTATGAATCAGGTCTAATCTAGTATTTTTAATCTTGGCGTGGATCGCCTTTACTCGCTTTTTATGCTTAGCGCGTTGAGCAATCGCCAGTCTTTCAGCGTACTTATGAGTCAGCTTAGTGGTCAAAACATTACCATTACTGGTAACTGCTGACTCTTTACAGCCCAAATCAATACCAACTTGACCAGTACCACAAGCGGTTTTTGGAAATTCTTTAACGGTGACACAAGCATACCAATGACCGCTATTGTCTTGCACTAACTCGCAAGTATTGATGCTATAGAGCGAGAGGTTATAGCTGTCCCATAGGTCTATTGTGAGTTTTTTACCCTTAGCTAAGCTGAATTGCAGGGTGCTTTTCAGAGACTTTCTACCACTTTGGCGCGTACTAATATGCTTAATCGCGGTCTTTTTAAAAGGAATCCAGCCCAAACTTCTACGCTTGGCTTTCGGATTATTAGTACGCCAGTTGAGTTTGGCTTTTTTAAACTGTTTACGAGCCTTGGCATGGGTTTCGGTCACTGCTTGTAAGGTTTGGCTGTGCAGATTTAGGTATTCGCCACTGCCTTTAGTGTAAGTGGCTAAGTCATAGGCTGAAAAGAATTTGCCTGTGCGCTTAAGATGTTTAAAACTTAGCTCATTAACGTAATTCCAGACAAAGTTGACCGAACCAGCTAAGATATTTAGCTGACTCGCGTGTTTGTCTCTGATGCGTAATTTGAGCGTTTTCATGGAATAATTATGATCTCAATGGGTTTGGTTATCAAGGCAATCTCAATCCTAGATGACAACGGCTGACGCCTGATATCCACGCCCATCGATGTGACGTGGTTTTACGGCGCTGGATGATAAAGAAGGTTAAACGTTAAAGATTAAAAAAGGGAGTCAGATCATCGATCTGACTCCCTTTTTCTTGTTTGAAGTTTGCAATCAATGCGATTACATCAACTCTAACGGTGCTTTCAGTTTTTTATATTTGCCTGCCAATGAGCCACCGCCAGAACAAAAATATCTTAATGCGTCTGACTCTTGCCCATCAATGGTTAGGATGTTTTCTTTAAATTGAAAAAAGATCTGAGTGTCGTTGGCGTTGGTTTGAAAAATGATGCCATGTGCCTCGTCTTGACCCATCAATACGGCTTTACCATCAAACTGGCACGTGGGTTTTTTGAGATCGCTGCGCGCACGCACTTTAATATCAATCTGCTTATCACCTGCTGCCCGTACTATTACACCAACCCAATCATAACCTTGTGCACGGTCAGTATAGCCATCATCTGCATAGTCTCCTACCACCGCTTGCATGACAGGGTTGGGCACAGGGGCTTTGGGGTTCGTCACTTGGTTAGTGGTATTGCTGGTCATATTATGACAGCCACTTAGCGTCAACAAAACCGAAGTGGACAGGGAAGCAGCCACAAAAAAACGAGATGCATGGGAAAGATGAGTGGTCATAAGATGCCCTTAGAATCAAGTTGGAAAAACGGTAAGCAAACAAGGTGCTGGCAATAGCGCACTCAAAGCATGCACGTCATAGGAAATATTTAAAATCTTGACTACCATCTCATTCGATTGAAAATTCTCTTTACGCTTAACTGTTATGCATGGCCGAAAAATCTATCGTATGAGACACAATAATAACATTACTTATGCCAAGTTAATCACTCGATAAGCTGATTCGTCATTAAGCCTTTTTCAAACAAACTGCTAGCATATGATCATTATCCATAGAGCCGCACTTAAGTCGTTATCATCTTTATACCTGATAGCGGGATTCTAAAAAAATGGCACTAACATTTTATCGAGAATATTTATGCAATCAATAAGCAAAAAAACAATCAAATCTAACAACAAAGGCGTACAGGTGCAACTGCTTGGCATGAGTGGCGTACTAGCGATGACTTTATTGGTGGCGGGCTGCGGCTCTAACGACACGAGCGCAGCACAAGATGCGTCAAACACTGATGGTAGCTCAAAAAACGTTAGCCTATTGAATGTCTCTTATGATGTATCACGTGATTTTTATAAGGATTATAACGAACTTTTTAGCGAAAATTATCAAAAAGAGAATCCAGGTAGTAAGGTAAATATCAAACAGTCACATGGTGGTTCAAGTAAGCAGGCCCTGTCCGTTGCCAATGGTTTGCAAGCAGATGTGGTGACTTTTAACCAAGAAAGTGACATGAACTTGTTGGTTGAAAAAGGGTTGGTTGCTAGCGACTGGAAGCAGGCACTACCAAATAACGCCGTCCCTTACACCAGTACTATGGTACTGCTTGTGCGTAATGGCAACCCAAAAAATATCAAGGATTGGTCAGATTTAGCCCGTAACGATATTAAGGTCGTTATGCCAAATCCAAAGACCAGTGGTACCGCTCGCTATGCATTTTTAGGCGCTTATGGTTATGGTTTGCATCAATTCAAAGAAAGCCCAGAGACTCATGTAAAAACGGATGGTTTTATCAAAGACCTGTTGGCGAACGTGGTGACTTATGACAATGGCGCACGTGCAGCGACGACCAGCTTTACCCAGCGCGGGCTTGGTGATGTATTGATTACCACTGAGAATGAAGCCCACTTGGCAGCCAAAGATTTTGCTAAAGGACAAGTGGATATCGTTTACCCCAGTTATTCTGTACTGATCAATAACCCAGTAGCAGTGGTGACCGCTGTTACCGATAAAGCAGGTAAGACTGATGCTGCAAACACCTACCTAAAAGGTCTGTGGGAGACACCAGCTCAAGAGCTTATGGCACAGATGTATATGCGTCCTAGCAATGAGCAAGTCCTTGCAGCACACAAAGATACCTTACCTGCCATTACAACCTTTGAACCAGTGAGTGTCTTGGGGCCGTGGGAGCAAATTATGGACACATTCTTTGTGGACGGTGGGCGTTTTGATCAACTGGCACAAGTAAAGTAACCAGCAGCGGCAATATTATATTTGATTCATAGACTACCGAAAATACCAGATACTATGGTCATAGAGATAATGGTCGTAGAGGTGTTTTCGGTGGTTTTTTGGCGGCGTTGTTAAGGGTTCTAGTCAATCTCCTTATCGCACGAAAGCCAGTTTTGTGTTATTCCATTTTGGCAATAACATACGCATATTCATCATTAAACATAATAAGATGGCGCTGTTAGCATACGGGTATTATTTAACAGATACCTTTGAGGGATTTATGACATACGCCACGCGATATCAGCAGAAAAGCAAAGCATTGAACGTTTTAGGTATGGCAGGCGTTGCATTGACCTTAGGTCTTGCTGGCTGTAGTAATAATGAGCAGGCAGACACAACTGCAAGTACGGATGGGGCGACGACAGACAGTCAAACTATCGAGCTGTTAAACGTCTCTTATGATGTGGCCCGCGATTTTTATAAAGACTACAACCCGCTATTTGTTGAGCATTATAAAGCAGAAAATCCAAATGCTAATATCACCATTAATCAGTCACACGGTGGTTCGAGCAAGCAAGCGCTCTCTGTCGCCAATGGCTTGCAAGCAGATGTAGCGACCATGAACCAAGGCTCTGATATTGAGCTGCTTGAGAAAAAAGGGTTGGTTGAATCAGATTGGCAAAGCAAGTTCCCAGATAATGCTGTGCCATTCACCAGTACCATCGTGTTTTTGGTGCGTAAGGACAATCCAAAGGGCATTAACGATTGGCAGGATTTGACCAAAGAGGGCGTTGAGATTGTCATGGCCAACCCGAAAGTGACGGGCAATGGTCGCTATGCTTTCTTAGGTGCTTATGGTTATGGCCTGCATGCTTTTAATAACGATGAAACCGCTGCTAAGAACTATGTGAAAGACATGCTCAAAAATGTCAAAGTTTATGAGAATGGCGGACGTGCTGCTACGACCACGTTTGTTCAGCGCGGTATTGGTGATGTGTTGGTGACGTTTGAGAACGAAGCCAATCTTGCAGCCACTGATTTTGGAGCGGGTAAAGTGGACATCGTTTATCCAAAGTATTCTATTAAGTCAGAAAGCCCTGTAGCCGTTGTGAAGTCAGTAACGGACAAAAAAGGTACCACTGAGGCCGCAAAAGCTTATCTTGACTATCTATGGAGTGAGCCTGCTCAGCAGTTAGCAGCTGACCTTTACCTACGTCCTAGTGTCAAAAGCGTTCTTGATAAAAACAGTGACAAACTGCCACCTGTTGAAACGTTCCGCCCAAATGATGCGTTTGGCACATGGGATGACATCATGAGTACTTATTTCAGCGATGGCGGTGTCTTCGATCAATTGGCTATCAAAGCGCCAAAATAATTACCGCCTAACGGCAGCAGCGCGGTTTTGTCACGCAATGGGTATGAGTATTAAGTCATTAACAACCATAAAGGACATGGCGTTCTGCGCTATGTCCTTTATAACATAGACTCTATAAGACAGACGCACTAACCATAAACTCGATACAACATGGTCTTACGATAAGTACCATCAGATAGGCAATAGGACATCACTATGAGTGCAACATCTTCTTCTGCCAGTAAGCCGCTTAAAAAAGGTTGGCTGACACGTTTGCGTCAACGCAATGTGTTGCCAGGTTTTGGTTTAAGTATGGGCATTACTGTCTTTAGCTTATCGTTATTGGTGGTGTTACCCTTTGCCATGATGGCCTATACCACAACGCAAATGGGCTGGACTGGATTTTGGGAAACCATCAGTCAGCCGCAAGTCACTGCTGCTATTAAGCTGAGCTTATGGATGTCGTTTTTGGCCATGCTGACCAATATGGTATTTGGTACGTTGGTTGCTTGGGTGCTGGTACGTTATGAGTTTTGGGGTAAGTCACTGATCAATGCGTTGGTCGATCTGCCTTTTGCGTTGCCAACAGCAGTGACGGGGATTTCACTTGCCACGCTTTATGCCCCGAATGGGTTGATAGGGCAGTGGTTTGCAAAATTCGATATTCAGGTGGCTTTTACCCCGATAGGTATTTGGCTTGCATTGGTGGTGGTTAGTTTTCCCTTTATCGTCCGTGCTGTACAGCCTGTGCTTGCCGAGCTGTCGGTTGAGTTTGAAGAGGCCTCAGCGGTACTGGGTGCCAATCGCTTAACCACATTTCGAAAGGTTATCCTACCAGAGCTGTTGCCTGCCTTATTGATGGGCGCAGGGATGATGTTTGCACGTGCCACCGGTGAGTATGGTTCAGTTATCTTTATTGCGGGTAATATTCCGATGCAGTCTGAGATCTTGCCACTCATTATTATCAGTAAGCTTGAGCAGTTCGATGTTCAAGGTGCCTCGGCTGTTGCGCTGTTTATGCTACTGATCTCCTTTGTGATTTTATTGACAATCAACATCGTACAGTGGAAGCTGTCGCGCCGCGTAGGAGCCCGCTAACATGCAAATATCCAATAGCTACGACTACCAAAGCAATCCAGCCACCAAAGATACACCGTGGATACGTCGCACTTTTATCGTGATTGCTGTCTTATTTATGGTTGTTATGTTGGTCATACCGTTGTTGGCGGTATTTTATGAAGCCTTTAAGAGTGGTTGGCAGCTGTATATTGCCTCACTGGTTGATCCAGAAGCGTTGGAAGCCATCAAACTTACCCTCATTACTGCCGCTATTGTCTTACCGATCAATATGGTGATGGGTATCGCTATCGCTTGGTTGGTCACGCGTTATCAGTTCAAAGGTAAGCAGCTGGTCACCACGTTACTTGATTTGCCGTTCTCTGTCTCACCCGTTGTTGCCGGTTTGATGTTTGTATTGTTGTTTGGTCTAAACTCTACTCTTGGCGGCTGGCTTGAGAGTATGGGTTTCCAAGTTATTTATGCGGTTCCTGGTATTGTTTTGGCGACCTTGTTTGTGACGTTTCCCTTTGTAGCACGTGAGCTGATACCTCTGATGCAGACTCAAGGCGATAGTGAGGAGCAAGCCGCACTGACTCTAGGAGCTTCTGGTTGGCAGACTTTTTGGCATGTGACATTACCCAATATTAAGTGGGCGTTGCTATATGGTTTGATTCTGACCAATGCGCGCGCGATGGGTGAGTTTGGTGCTGTGAGCGTGGTATCAGGTCACATTCGTGGCGAAACCAATACGATGCCACTGTTGGTTGAGATTGCTTATAATGATTATAACTTTACCGCTGCGTTTGCTTTGTCGAGCTTACTTGCGGCCCTAGCGCTAATCACCTTACTGATTCAGCAGGTCATGACCAAGCTGCAAGAGCGTAAATTTGCTAAGTCTGAAAGGTTGGCAAGCGCACCCGAGCTACCAGCAAGTGCGAGTGCGACCATTCCTACCAGTCAAGATAAGCCGTAAAAATAAATGGTATTGAAGTCAGCAGTATGATTTAAACCACTGATAATTGAGACATTGGGTGTCGCCCAGATACACTGATACGATACGCCAAAAGAGACAATAAGAGATATTATTATGAGTATCGAGATTCGTAACGTTAATAAAAAGTTTGGTGATTTCGTAGCCTTAGACGATATCAACATTACCGTACCAACGGGTAAGCTAACCACGTTGCTTGGACCCTCAGGCTGTGGTAAAACCACGTTGCTGCGTATCATTGCAGGTTTGGAGTACGCGGACTCTGGACAAATACTGTTTGATGATTTGGATGTCACCAATACCCCTGTGCAAAAACGTCATATTGGTTTTATGTTTCAGCATTACGCATTGTTTCGTCATAAAAACATCGCTGATAATGTGGCGTTTGGATTGACATTATTGCCAAAAAATGAGCGACCTAACAAAGCTGAGATTAATAAGCGTGTCGCAGAACTGTTAGATTTGGTACAGTTGCCCCAAGTTGCCAATGCTTATCCGCACCAACTATCAGGCGGACAGCGTCAACGGATTGCGCTGGCACGGGCGCTTGCTGTCAAGCCAAAACTACTATTACTTGATGAGCCATTTGGCGCATTGGATGCCAAAGTACGTAAAGAGCTACGCACTTGGCTAAAAAATATTCATCATGAGCTAGGTATTACTAGTATTATGGTTACTCATGATCAAGAAGAAGCACGTGCCGTATCTGATGAGATTGTGGTTATGAACCAAGGACGTGTAGAGCAGGTGGGAACATCGGAAGAGTTGATACATCAGCCAGCCAATGCTTTCATCAGTGATTTCCTCGATCTCGTATAGAATGGTATTTTATATAACATTGAATCTTGTATAAAAACTGAGAGTACGCTATAGACTTATAGTGTTGGAACGATTAGCTTCTTAAAGGCAATAAAAAAGACCTATCTTAAATGGGTCTTTTTTATTGCCTTTAATCCGTGCTAAAAGCCAGTCTTGCTGTATACACCCTCTATCTAAGCAGGTTCTGACATATCAATGTCTTTGGTCAATATTTGCTTGTAGGTAATCTCTAGAATATGCTCACACCATTCGGGTAAATCATCAGCAACCTCATACCACATCCAAGTACCATCACGAACACAGCTCAAAATACCCAGTTTCTTTAGATGGTTCAAGTGACGAGATATGGTTGGCTGCGGCTGGTCCAATATGTCAACCAACTCACCCACACAACGTGCTTCTTTTCGGAATAATATTTGAAATATTTTTAAGCGCGTCGGATCAGATAAGACTTTAAACAACTCAATAGGTCGTATTGTAAAATTATTATCAGACATAGAATAGTTCCAATAAGGCTAGATTAATAGGCCTTCAATATAACAGCAGTTATCTACAAAATCGATTAAAAGATAAGCTAAATTACAGTTCGTCGTCAATTTACTACCTTTTATCTTGTTTAGTTACAGTAGTAACCATATTAATCTACATCAGTTAACTGACTGTAATAGAAGGCTATTTTTTTGCGCACTCAATTGTAAAATACTATTGCAAATGATAATAATTATCGTTATTATACTTAAATTGCTACGCAGAATTTTATTAGGTAGCAAATTGATAGGCAGTGAAGTGGGTGGGTGACTATCTATTGACCTATAAGATTTGTCATCAATGCCCAATATTTATAAGCAGTAAAGTAGTTACCGAATGATGGTATTCAGGAGAGCTGGTGTATGTACGTATGTATCTGTAATGACGTGAAAGAAAAACAAATCAAAGCTGCTATTGCTTCAGGTATTGATACTCTTGAAGGTCTAAAAGATACGCTTGACGTTGCAACCTGCTGTGGCTGCTGCGAGCCAATGGTAAATGATTACCTAGATGAACACCATGCGAAATTAGATATCCTAGCCTATGCTGTCTAAATATAGTGGATCTAAAAATTCTCTATTTTAAATATCTTAGATGTATTGTTATAAAACACAGTACATCTAATTTCATGTCTTTACCCTCAATATATAAAAGACACAGGGTAATTGGCAAATTTCTACAGTACTTTTCAAAAAAACAGCTATCCTTTTATTCATGTCTTTTCAACGTGATAAATGCCTGTTGCCTTTATAAACGCTAGCTAATTATGATTCTCAACTAGCATCTTATTCTTAGTTCATAATATTACATGTCATACAGCGCCTGTATGTTACTATTATTTAGATAAAGTAACAGAGCATATTATTGCATGTGATTTTTACTGACATTGCTACTATTATGTGATGAATTTTAGATATACGGTAATGTATAAATATACATAGAGGAGTATGGGTTATGATAGGTAGCCAAAAAGTCATAGATTATTTAAATTTTTTATTAGGTGGTGAGCTGGCTGCTCGTGACCAGTATTTTATACATTCAGAGATGTATGCTGAGTGGCATTACGGCAAACTGTATGACCGTATTCATCATGAGATGGAAGATGAGACCTTACACGCGCAAGCCATTATTCGCCGCATCTTGATGCTAAGTGGTACGCCGAAAATGACGGTGGATACCATTAACATTGGCGCTACTGTCCCTGAGATGCTACAACTGGATCTTGATTTAGAGTATCAAGTACAGAAGCATTTAAAAGACGGGATTGCGCTGTGTGAAGAAGAGAGAGATTACGTCACGCGTGAGATGCTCGTTGAGCAGTTAAAAGACACCGAAGAAGATCACGCTCATTGGCTGGAACAGCAGTTGCGTCTTATCGACATGATTGGTCTGCCAAATTACCTCCAAAGCCAAATGGCTGAAGTCACTCCCAATCTTATTTAATATTACGAAAGATATGAATCGTCATAAAAACTGACCCCTAGGGTCAGCTAAAACAATAAATAAGTAGGGAGAGATGTTATGAAAGGGGACAAAGAGGTCATTCGTGCTTTAAACAAAGTACTCGGGCAGTCATTGATTGCCATCAACCAGTATTTTTTGCATGCACGCATTGCCCGTCATTGGGGCTTAGAAGCGCTTAACGAAAATTTTTACAAACAATCTATCGCTGAGATGAAATGGTCAGATGATTTGATTGCACGTATTTTATTATTAGGTGGCTTACCCAATTTGCAAGATTACGGTAAGATGTTTATTGGCGAAGATGTGCCAGAGTTGATCGATTGCAATTTGCGTTTAGAAAAGCAGAAATTTGCTATCCTTACTGATGCCATCGAATTGTGTGAATCAAAAGCCGATTATGTTTCTCGTCAGTTATTGACCATTTTAAAAGATGGTAATGAGGAATATCAAGATTGGCTTGAGACTCAAGAAGACTTAATCAAAAGTATGGGTGTAGAACGATACATTCAATCACAAATCAATGATGATGACACGATCTAAGCGTTAAACCTATCATTGATTGGCGATCACGCCATATCAGATGCCAGCATGAGTTTTGGTTTATACCAACCCCATGCTGGCATTTTTATGTGTGACGTTTAACAAATCTATGGAAGCTAACACCGGTAGTCACGTTTTTACTGTCAATACAAACCACGGCCGTCTTCAGGTTTCAAGCGCATAAATACCATTGCAGAGAGAATCGTTAATACACCCATGACAAAAAATGTGGTTTGAAATGCTGTTAACGTATCCATCTGTATACGCTCACGTAATAGATTTAAAATGGCTGCACCAAAAGCAATACCAAAGCTAATGGCTAGCTGTTGATTAACGGCCATCAAGCTATTGCCGCTACTGGTCTGTGCGCCTTGGAGATCACCAATTGTAATGGTATTCATCGCGCTGAATTGTAAGGAGTTACAAGCGCCCATGATGGTCAAAATAGGAATAAACCAAAGCCACTGTGAGGCGTCATTAAACTGCGTTAAAACCAAGATAAGTGAGCCCATCACTGAGGTGTTGTAGATCAAAACTTTGCGGTAGCTGTAACGCTGAATGATCTTACTCACAAAGGGCTTGATACCGATTGCGCCTACAGCAATAGGAGCAAGGAGCCAGCCTGCCTTTGATGGAGAATATTCAAACACGACTTGCAGCAGTAATGGCAATAAAAAGGGCACCGCACTGATGCCAAGCCGTGTAAACAAGTTGCCGACAATACCTGTTCGAAAGGTACGAACATCGAACAAGGCCAATGGGAACAACGACGCAGATTGACGTTTGGCATGCCAAATATAAGCCCCTATCAATAGGCTTGCGCCAAGACTAAAGAGTAGACCATAAAGTCCATGTCCTGTTTGTGAGCCGAATTCTACAGCCAGTGTAAACCCGCAAGCCGCTGCCGCAAAGAGTAAAAACCCTGACCAGTCAAGACGTTTGGTATCTTCAAATAACGCAGGAACCAGTTTCTTCCCCATCAAAAAACCTGCTATCCCCATTGGTATATTGATCAAAAATATCCAATGCCAGCTGGCATATTGCACAATATAACCACCCAAAATTGGTCCTACCAAGGGCGCAACTAATGCCGGTATGACCGCAAAATTCATGACCGTTAATAGCTTATTACGTGGGTAAGATTTGACCAATATGAGACGAGCAACAGGCGTCATCATTGCGCCACCAATGGCTTGAATAACCCGAGAAGCAATCAAGAGATTCAGCGTTGGCGAGACGGCGCATAACAGTGAGCCAATACAAAATATAATGATTGCGGATAAAAATACGCGGCGGGTTCCATATTTGTCAGCCAAAAAACCACTAAGAGGGATAAATATGGCTAAGGTCAATGCATAACTGATCACTGCCCACTGCATTTTTAAAGGCGATTCGCCCAGTGCTTGCGCCATTTGTGGTAGTGAGGTGTTTAATATAGTGGCGTCTAATATTTGCATAAACAACGCTACTGCTAGTACATAAGGCAGATATTTATCTTGTGTTGGGGTGAGCGTTACCATGTAAATCTCATTAAATATTCTGTCATAAAACCAGACAAATAGTGTTTTTTACCACTTACCAATAAATGGTGAGTCAGCATGTAAGCCAAGTAGTATAAGAAAGACATACCGAGAATAAAAGTGACTCAAGGTAACGATTCGCAGTCAAGGCAGAAAAGTGCTAAAACAATGTACGATAACATTGCTTACAAGAGAGGACTTTAATATAAGGGCAAATTCTCGTTATAGTGGACATCCATTATAGAGATACATCAAAAAAAATAAACTGAGGATATGTTATGAGTCAGGACAACAATAATTCAAACCATCATGCCACTGAACAAACCAATACCTATGTACCGCCAAAGGTTTGGGTACAAGACAAAGAAAATGGTGGTAAATTCGCTAGTATCAATCGTCCGACAGCAGGCGCACGTTATGAAAAAGCGCTACCAGTAGGTGATGCGCCACTACAATTATATTCCTTGAATACCCCAAATGGAGTAAAGGCGAATATATTATTGGAGGAGCTGGCAGAGATTGGTGTGAAAGGCGCTGAATATGATGCTTATAAGATTGATATCTCTAAAGGCGATCAGTTCGGCTCAGGGTTTGTGGCCATCAATCCCAACTCAAAAATTCCAGCCTTAGTAGACCATTCTACTGATACAAATGGCGAACCTATCGCCATCTTTGAGTCAGGTGCCATCTTAATGTACTTGGCAGAAAAATTTGGTAAGTTCATTCCTGTATCCATAGGCAAAGCACGAGCGGATTGTCTGTCTTGGGTGATGTGGCAGATGGGTAGTGCACCTTTCTTAGGCGGTGGCTTTGGTCATTTCTATGCCTATGCACCTGAACCGTTAGAGTATCCAATCAATCGCTATACGATGGAAGTAAAGCGTCAGCTTGATGTGCTTGACACGCATCTAAAAGAAAATGAGTACCTGTGTGGCAATACTGAGGACGATTATAATATTGCGGATATGATTGTTTGGGCATGGTATGGTCAGCTGGTACTGGGTAAGCTTTATGAGGCAGCAGAATTCTTACAAGTAGATGACTATAAACATGTGAAGCGCTGGGCGCAAAAAATCGCTGAGCGTCCTGCGGTGAAACGTGCGGTTGATCTGGCATTAACGCCAATCGATTAAATAAATTAATAGCTCATTCAACACTGTATTGCCGCTAAGGCCGATAAGTACCCCGCTTATCGGCCTTAGTGCTATTTGATATATTATATTCACAGGTAAGTATATTATAATGACTATAATATTGTTTTCTTACGAAATACTACATTATCATAACAATCAGAAACACTGATAAGTTAAGATAGGTAAGCAATATTCTGACAGACAGATGTTTGTCGTCATTTTATGAGTAAAAACTGATGTGAGCTAAGACGATCAAGTGATTGTCTGTGCTACTTATTCATCGCTTAATTTTACCAAAAATTTTGGCACGGTCTTTTAAACAGATCAATCGATATATGCCAACAAATGCTTAAGGTCGTACTATATGACTTATTCTACAATCAAATCCAATCTAATAAAAAAGATGGCTTCATTGAGAATAAAAAACCACAGGCTTACTCCTGTGGTCGTTGCCATGAGCGCAGCTTTGCTTAGCAATGTCACCATGGCGCACGCAGGTGTCGAGTTTGCGAACCAAGATTGGCAAGTTGCCTGCGACAATACCATGACTTGCCGGCTTGCAGGCTATCAAGCTGAGAATAATAGTGAGCTGCCTGTTTCCGTGTTGCTTGTGCGCCGCGCAGGTGCGAATGCAACCGTAGAAGGTAAAGTGAAGCTTGGAGGCGCTAAAGAAAGCTCATCCAAAGCACTCATGCAGTTGGGTGATCGCCATCGTATCTCTTTGTTTATTAACGATAAAAACTATGGCGAAACCAAAACCTTTTCAGCCACGGCAGGTAACGCTGAGCTGACTGAAACGCAAGTAAGCGCACTTCTAGATGCGTTAACCAAATCCAGCAAAATCGAGTTGGTACTGCGTAATTCACGTTGGCAGCTTTCTGATAAAGGCGCTAGTGCCGTTATGCTAAAGGCGGACGAAGCCCAAGGTCGAGTAGGGACGTCAAACGCCTTTATTGATCGCGAAGGTGCGGCTAAGACCAATAGCAGCGTAATACCCCCAAAGGCTGTCCCAAAATTACGCTTTGTATTACCTAATTCCAAAGCGGTTTCTAATAATAATAAAAAATTTGGCATGCGCTCTTCTCAGCTAGCAACCATTATGAAAGGTACAATGAAAGAAGTAGATAGTGATTGCCCAAATCTGCCAGACAAGTCGCCATGGCGCATCAATCGTTTGAATGGTTCACAACTATTGGTGCAGCATGAATGTTGGAGAGGGGCTTACAATGTCGGTACAGGCGTGTGGGTAATGAATGACAGCAAGCCTTACAATCCGACATTAGTCACTACTAGTGCCACAGGCTACGACGAAGGCAAAATAACCTCAGTGCAGAGAGGTCGCGGTATTGGTGACTGCTTAGCCAAAAGCGAGTGGATATGGACGGGCAAATCATTTGAAAAAAGCTATGAAAGCACTACTGGGCTCTGTCGTTTGATTGCAGCTGGAGGTGCATGGGAGCTACCCACCTATGTGACTGAGGTTAGAACAGCTCAATAATAGTAGCCGATATACGTCTCAATAGGGTGTAGAAACCGCAATCCTGCGACTGCTTCTACACTAATCAAAAAAAACAGCTACAAATAGTTTTTTAATGTGATATACTGCGTCGCCACGTTAGCTTAGTCTATCGTGAATTATGAGATTGATAACATCGCCTGCGATTTTGGGTCTAGGATGACCATAAGTAATTGTTGCCGATGATTTTGTGTACTTAAATAACACTTTATATAAATAACAGTTATTTTTGACTCATATCTTATCTACTGACCCGTAAAGAGGGGTCAAATTGGTTGTTATATGCGATTATCTGCTTTGGACAAAGCATCAATAATACGTTTATATCAAGCAAGGATGAGACACTCGGCACTACCACCAAAATACGTCAGACAGCACAAACGCATTTATTATCGAGGCTTTATTGGCTTCGTTTCTTATTATCGACACTTTTATGTGCTGCGATGATACTTCAATAAAGGCTGCGTGGTGAACGGTTATCAGTGGTATGCATCAAGATTGCTGAATTTACAGCAACTTATACTTACCAAGGATTCTCATGACTGATATCTTATCTACAATCGCCGCTGAAAACGGCATCATCGAAAGCAACAACACTCCAGCAAATACTGATACTGATAATCAAGCGGCGACTACTGACGCTACTGAAGAAAATAAAGTTACCTTTACCGATCTTGGTATTGCCAAACCAATTCTTACGGCACTTGATCGTAGTGGTTACACCAACCCAACACCTATCCAAGCACAAGCCATTCCTTTTGCTCTAGAAGGTCGTGACCTATTGTTGTCAGCGCAAACAGGTAGTGGTAAGACTGCAGCATTCGTAATCCCAGTACTTGATCGTTTGAGCCGTGCAACCAGCTTTGACAAACTAACCAAAGCCCTTATCCTAACGCCAACGCGCGAACTTGCTCAGCAAGTACATGATAGTGTCCGTACTTACTCTAAAGACATGCGCGGTTTATTCTGTGTACCATTGGTTGGCGGCGCGCCATACAACGGTCAGATCACTGCTCTGAAAAAAGGCGTCCAAGTTATCGTTGCAACACCTGGTCGTTTACTTGATCATATCAATGCAGGCCGTGTTGACCTATCAAATCTAGAAGTATTGGTACTTGACGAAGCGGATCGCATGCTAGACATGGGTTTTGCTGATGACATCAGTGATATTCTTCGTGCAGCACCAGTTGATCGTCAGACGATCATGTGTTCAGCGACTTGGGATGGCCCAGTAGGTAAAATCGCAGCTAGCTTCACTAAAAACCCTGAGCGTGTATCTATCAAAGTAGAATCAGCGCACATCGAAGAAAAAGTGTACTACTGTGATGATTTTGATCACAAGAACCGCTTGCTTGACAAAATCGTTTGCCAGCAAGACATGGATCAAATCATTATCTTTGCTGCCACCAAACGTAGCACTGAAAAGCTAGCAAAACAGCTACAAGAAGCAGGTCATAAAGCCAGCTTCCTACATGGCGATTTGCCACAAAGCAAGCGTAACCGTATCGTTCAAGACTTGCGTAACGGTAAAGTCAAAATCCTAGTAGCGACTGACGTTGCTGCCCGTGGTTTAGACATACCAGCAATCTCGCACGTTATTAACTATGACTTGCCGCGTCAGACAGAAGATTACGTCCATCGTATCGGTCGTTGTGGCCGTGCTGGTCGTACTGGTATCGCAATCAGCCTATGTAGCATGGATGATCGTCCACAGCTAAACGCCATCAACCGTTATTTAGATCGCAAAATGGAAGTCTGTGTTATCGAAGGTATGGAGCCTAAGAAAACATACGTGCCTAGCGAAAACAAAGGTAATGGTCGTGGCCGTGGTCGCGGACGCTCTAACGGTGGTGGTCAAGGCCGTGGTCGTTCAGCGGGTGGCTATGCGGGTAAATCTAGTGGTGGCGGTCAAGGCCGTGGTCGCTCAAGCGACAGCGCAGCAACCAGTCAACGTGCCAGCAATGACAGCGGTTATCAAGGCAAACCACGTGATTCATCTGGTAAGCCAAATGAGCGTTCAGGTGGCAAGCCTTATCAAGGCAAGCGCACTGGTGGCCCAAGCCGCGGTGATAGCACTGGCGTTCCACGTGGTGAGCGTGCAGCAACAGGTCGCGGTCGTCCAAGTGGCAGCCAAGGTCGCCCAGCAGGTCGTTCTGACAGCCGTGGTCAAGGTCGTCCAAACGGCGGCAACCGTGGTAAAAACTCGTAATAATACGATTATTTATGGTTAACGAAGGCTTTTATAAAAGCGACTAAGTTAACGGTAAAGCTAATAAAAAAGCCAGATACTTGTTATCTGGCTTTTTTGTGTCTATTGGTTTGTGTGAGTCCAACCATTTTGAGTGGCAAGTACAAGATAGTGGCTTGCGCGTTTTTTTTGCCTTGTCTATACTGGCAGGCTTTTATCGTATGCTTTGGAGCTATTTGATGCCCGCTTTCTCAAGTTTAGCTATTGATAGTTTGCCGCTGGCGTTTGGCATCATTATGGCCATCATTGGTTTGGTTTTTTATACCCAAGGATTGCCCGGTAAGTTTTGGCGACGATTTTATGCGGTATTACCGGGTATTGTTTTGTGCTGCTTTATACCTGCAACCCTCAACAGTTTGGGCGTCTTTGCGGACGGTATTGGTTCGCAGATTTACGGTTTCACAGCAACCTATTTGTTGCCTGCAAGTTTATTATTAATGACCCTATCTATGGATGTGCCTAAGATATTGGGGTTGGGCTGGAAAGCTATTGCCATGTTCTTTGCGGCTAGTATTGCCATTATCATTAGTGGTCCTATTAGTTTAGGAATCGCCAAATGGGTATCGCCTGAAATGTTTGTCGATGATACCTTATGGCGCGGGTTTTCAGCCGTGGCTGGTAGTTGGATTGGAGGCGCCGCCAATCAGGCAGCAATGAAAGAATTGTTTGGTGTCAGCGACGATTTGTTTGGCATGATGATTTTGGTGGATGCAACCAATGCTTCATTGTGGTTGCTTGCAATTTTAGTAATGGCTAAACACAGCGAGAAAATAGACCGCTTTTTAAAAGCAGATACCAGCAGTATCGATAAAGTCATTACAGCCGTCGAAAGTTATGAGCGTGATCATGCGCGGCCTGCGACCTTAAATGATTTGATGGTGATGTTTGGGTTATGTTTTGCTATGGTAGGAGTGGCGCACTTTGCCGGCGGGCAAATTGCAGATTTTTTTGCGCCATACAAATGGGCAGTACAGTATAGCTTTGCCAGCTCGTTTTTTTGGATGGTGGTGATCATTACCTTGATCGGTGTTATTTTTTCCTTTACCAAAATTCGTCGTCTTGATCACGCTGGCGCGTCTAAAATCGGTACGGTATTTATCTTTGTGTTGATTGCCGCCATCGGAATGCAGATTAATCTGGAAGGTATTGTCTCTCAGTGGCGTCTCTTATTGATTGGCTTTTTATGGATGAGTATCCATGTTGCCATTATTTTTGTTGTCGCAAGACTCATTCGCGCGCCGTTTTTCTTTTTGGCGGTTGGCTCTAATGCCAATACAGGCGGTGCATCATCAGCGCCTATCGTGGCAACGGCATTTCATCCGTCGCTTGCACCTGTTGGGGTGTTCTTGGGTATTCTCGGTTATGCGGTGGGGACGTTTGGTGGTTATATTAGTACCCAATTGATGCGGCTTGTGGTGGGGTAATACTGACACCATCATGCTTACAACTAAAGTCTCTCTTTTACCAATTAAAAAAGCTGCATGAATGCAGCTTTTTTTTGTTATTCATGAATTGATAGATTAAGTTATCGTTTTGTCCATCTATGCTACTAATACGTAAGCTTCATCATGTCACCACCTAAGTACGTGTTAACATTTCTGCCAGTTGTACAAAAAATAGAACCTTCGGGAATAAACGACGACTCAATAGGAATGAATAGTATTATGGCAAGCCAAAAAGAATTAGAAAAAACAAATAAAACAAGTATCGTTAAAAACGCTCTATACAACCCCGACCAAGAAAACATTCAGGTAAGGGGTGCGCGCGTGCATAACCTAAAGAACGTCGATGTTGATTTACCTCGCAATGCACTGGTGGTCTTTACGGGTATATCAGGTTCAGGGAAGTCATCATTGGCGTTTGGGACGTTGTTTGCCGAGTCACAACGGCGCTATCTTGATTCGGTATCTCCTTATGCAAGACGACTGATTGATCAAGTCGATGAGCCAGATGTCGATAGCATCGAAGGATTGCCACCAGCTGTGGCACTACAACAGCAGCGCGGTACGCCCTCAGTACGCTCGTCCGTCGGTAGTGTAACCACTATATCCAACGGTTTGCGTATGCTGTATTCACGAGCAGGAGAGTATCCAGCCAACCAAGAGATGCTATATGCCGACGCGTTTTCTCCTAATACGCCAGACGGTGCTTGTCCGACTTGCTCAGGTATTGGTCGTGTGTTTGAAGTAACTGAAGCATTGTTGGTACCAGATAATACGAAGACCATCCGTGAGCGGGCGATTGCGGCATGGCCGCCAGCATGGCAAGGTCAAAATCTTAGCCGCATATTGACCACACTCGGCTATGATATCGATAAACCTTGGCACACACTGCCCAAAAAAACGCGCGACTGGATTTTGTTTACCGATGACACGCCAACCGTGCCCGTTTATCCTGAGTACAATATTGAGCAAACGCGCGAGGCGATTGAGAATGGGGAGAAGCCAAATTATATGGGCACCTTTGCCAGTGCCAAAAACTTTATTTTACATTCTTTTGCTACAACTCAAAGCCCGCGTACCAAAAAACGTGTCTCGCAGTTTATGCAAATCTCTGAGTGTCCAGAATGCCATGGCAAAAAACTCAAAAAAGAATCGCTGTCCGTCAAGTTTGCTGGATTGGATATCGGTGAGCTGTCACAGCTAACCTTAACTGAAATGGCCATTAAACTTGAGAAAACAGCGCGGACTAAAGTAGCTGATGACACACCACACCGCGAAAAAGTCATCGTTGCCCAGCGTATTGCTAACGACATCCTCTCTCGTGTTGAGGCACTGACCAGGCTTGGTTTGGGTTATCTATCGCTTGAGCGTACGACGCCAACATTATCTCCTGGTGAACTTCAGCGATTGCGACTGGCAACCCAGATTCGCTCGCAGCTTTTTGGCGTGGTTTATGTCCTTGATGAGCCGTCCGCAGGTCTTCATCCTGCCGATACGCAAGCGCTGCTCGGGGCACTGGATGAGCTCATCGCGTCTGGCAACTCTATGTTTGTCGTGGAGCATGACGTGAGTGTTATCAGACATGCCGATTGGATCGTCGATGTCGGACCAAAGGCTGGCATGCATGGCGGCGAGATTGTCTACAGTGGGCCTGTAGAGGGACTGCGTGATGTTGCACAGTCACATACGGGTCGATACCTTTTTGCTGATACAACCTCTAACGCTCAGTCTAAATCTGATACCAGAGAGCCGACAGCATGGCTTAAGCTTGCAAACATCGAGCGCAACAACATAATAGGTTTAGACGTTGCGTTTCCGCTTGGGGTAATGACGAGTGTCACTGGGGTCTCAGGCTCAGGAAAATCGAGCCTTGTCAGTCAAGCATTAGTCGAGCTCGTCAATGAGGCACTGGGACAAAAAACGGTTGCGGAGGCACCTATAGGGGAGGCAGATTTGCTTGAGCAAGAGCTTGAAGCGGTAACAGGTGGTGAAATCATATCTGGTATGGAGCATATCCGCCGTCTTATCAATATTAATCAAAAGGCGATCGGACGGACGCCGCGCTCGAATCTGGCAACCTATACTGGCTTATTTGATGATGTACGTAAGCTGTTTGCAGCGACCAAGCAAGCAAAAGCTAGTGGTTATGATGCTGGGCGTTTCTCCTTTAACACGACAAAAGGCCGCTGTCCAAATTGCGAAGGGTTGGGATTTGTCAGTGTTGAGCTGTTGTTCTTACCAAGCGTTTATGCACCTTGCCAAGTGTGTCATGGGCAGCGCTATGATAAAGAAACCTTAGCGGTCACGTATCGAGATAAGAACATTGCTGAGGTGCTGGACTTAACCGTAGAAGCGGCTCACGAGTTTTTTGTTGATGAGGTGCCTATTGTGCGGGCATTGGACGCGCTACTACAAGTTGGGCTTGGTTATTTGCGTTTGGGGCAGCCAGCGACGGAGCTATCAGGTGGGGAGGCACAGCGCATCAAGCTTGCTACTGAATTGCAACGTATACAGCGAGGCGATACCTTATACATATTAGATGAACCCACCACCGGTCTACATCCCGTTGATGTGTCCATGCTAATGACGCAGTTAAATGATCTCGTCGATGCTGGCAACACGGTCATCATGGTTGAGCATGATATGCAAGTGGCCAGCAATAGTGACTGGATTATTGATATCGGGCCAGGAGCAGGGGATGCGGGCGGGATAATTGTTGCTCAGGGCACGCCAAGGGATGTCGCCCAATCAGAAGACAGTCGCACCGCTCCGTTTTTATTGGTGTAATGACAAAGGTTTAGATTGGGTTTCATAGTATGGGATAACCTAGCCCCAATAGTTGTCTGGACATTCAGGCAATTCAATTAAGGTATTACGCAAGGCGGCTGACCACTGACGGCTAATGGTCTTGAAGTACTCATCGTCTTCTTCGATACGGCGGCCTTTTGGTAACATCAGACTGTCGTTTTCATAAATCACAAAATCAATGGGCATGCCGACGGACAAGTTGGAGTGTAGGGTGGAGTCAAAAGACAGCATCAACGCTTGAGCTGCATGATTGACATTGGTGTCATATCTGACTGAGCGATCAAGAATCGGCTTGCCATATTTGCTTTCCCCCAACTGAAAAAATGGCGTGTCTCTTGTGGCTCTAATACAGTTGCCCTCAGGGTAGATCATGTATAGCTCGGGCGGTTGCCCCTTGATTTGACCACCCAATAAAAATGAGCTGGTAAACGTGCGGCTATTGTTATCATTAGCCACTCTCTGCGCGTTTGCCATGATGTTACGCATGCATTCACCAACCATTTGCGCCCCATCAAACAGCGATGAGACAGTGTTGAGGCTACCTTCTGCACGTAAATTAATATCACTTTGCAGTTTATTAAACACAGCTTGCGACGTCGCCAAACTGCCAGCGGTTTGTAGCACCATAAAGCGCTCACCCTCAACGCCATATTGGTACAGTTTTCTAAAGGTTGAGATGTGATCAACCCCTGCATTGGTGCGAGTATCGCTGGCAAAAATCATCCCTTCTTTGAGACGAATGGCAGCACAATAAGTCATAACAAATCCTTGGTAAAAATGAGCGTAGAAAATAATTTATGATAATCTTGAAACCAGTACCTGACTGTAAAGATTTTCGTAACCACCGCCCATCCTTACACCGCGTACAGGTGCTGCATCTAAGTAGTCGCGGCCAATGGCGACGTACACATGAGAGCTTGGCTGGAACAACTGATTTGAGATATCAAATGTGTACCAGTAGCCATCTAGCCATACTTCTGCCCATGCATGACTGGCCATGTGGTTCTCGGTATTATCATAGAGATAGCCTGATACATAGCGCGCTGGAATCTGCTGATCTCGTAAGCACCCTAAAAAGATGTGGGTATGGTCTTGGCACACGCCGGCGCCAATTTCAAAAGCTTCAGCAGCCGTTGTGCCGACATGAGTGAGGTTTTTGATATAAGGCACTTTTGTGAGTAGCTCAGCGGCCATCGCCTTCAGACTGTCATGAGTCAGCGTTTTTAGATAAGGCGCTGCAAATGCCCGCATATTTTCTGAGCACGCTGTCAAAGGGCTTTGTACGGTAAATAACAGATAGGGAACATGGTCCATATCCTCTAATCGCTCTGTACTCGTGTTAATTTCGACAATACCGGACGCCTGCATTTGTAGATTGTTATGCGCCTCATTACGGCTGAGTGTCAGCCAGTCGTTGCCAAAGCCATCTTTTTGACTGGTGGCTACCTTGGGTAGCATGACGTTCCACTGATGAATGATTTGATGTGGCAGCTGCATGGGCGTCATGCGGATATATTGCACACTTCGATGTGCCAGCTCATCGTAATAATAGTTGGTTTGGTGACTGATTTGAAGTTTCATAGCATCTCCTATTGTTCTGATTGTTTCGCACTCAGGGTTTTGTTATTAAGTGATGCTGCGTTAGACCCCTTGCTGCAATATTGTGCTGCATTCTTTGCTCAAGAGCTGAAAGTCGCTAAGCTGTTGCGATTTAATCATCTGATTGGTTAGACGAATCAGCTCACGCCAGCGTGTATTTTCTGGTAGCTTATTGATCCAGTGCTTGAATTCAAGGCTGATATTGACTGAGTCCTCATTGAGAAATACCGTACGCTCCAGTTGTTCAAAATGCCGCCCCAATTGCCAAAAGCACGTGACGATAGGATGCTCTTGCGCCATCGCAGCATTACAGGCGTGTAGTTGTAGCGTCGCCGCTCGATACGTGCCCGCGCTAGACAATCTTTTAATCAGGTTATACAGCTCAGCGGTGTCTTTACCGATGACACCTTTGGCTTCTTGCACATTGGTCTCAATAGATTGAACAATATTGGGTATCTTGTCTTGTTCCAAGTCACTCAGCATCTGAGCTTTTATCGACTTTAATGGCTGGTTTGGATCAACGTTAAAACCCAAATGGTTAATCAGATGCTGCAACTGTGTTTTTTTAATATTGCCTTTCACCAACTGTTTGATGATGCTGTCATAATAGTACAATCGCTCACTGTAGCGACCGAGCCACACCAGATGATTGGCGGTAGATAGCAGCAATATCATTGGTGCATTGTCAGGATTTTCGTAGCCTGCCTCAAGCGGCTGCACAGGATCATGATAATGTGAGTGACTTGCGGTGATTGCTTCTATCGATTGTTTATCCAGTTGGTTGTCTGATTTTTTGACCATTTGCCTAGATGATGATGTCAAATTGCTGTCGTCGATAACCCACGTGTCTTTGATACCGCCGCCTTGTGACGAGTTGACTACCAAAGAGCCTTCAACCATGGCCACTCGCGTCAAACCACCAGGTACAATGTCCACTGAGCCATCACCATGGCTCAATATGAAGGGGCGCAAATCAATATGACGCGGTGCAATCCCGTCACTGACAGCTGTGGGATTGGTGGAAAGCGAGATCGTAGGCTGAGCAATAAATCCAGCTGGATTGTCTAAAAGACGCTGACGGTAATCACTGATTTCTTGCTTAGTAGAGGTGGGGCCAATAAGCATGCCATAACCACCCGAGCCTTGTGTCTCTTTGACAACCAGTTTATCTAAATTATCCAGCACGTATTTGAGTTCATCTGGTTTACGGCACTGGTATGTTTCGATATTAGGTAGGATAGGCTCTTCGCCCAAATAGAACTTAATCATATCTGGTACAAAAGGATACAAGCTTTTGTCATCGGCCACGCCAGTTCCGGGTGCATTGACGATGACCACATTGCCTGCACGGTAGGCACTCATCAGTCCTGACACTCCCAAAATAGAGTCTGAGCGAAACGCCAAAGGGTCAATATAAGGGTCATCAATGCGGCGATAAATGATATCGACCTGCACTTTACCGCGAATGCCCTGCATGTAGACTTTACTGTCTTCGACAATCAAATCGTAGCCATGTACTAAGGGTACGTTCATCTCGTGTGCCAAAAAAGCATGCTCATAATAAGCACTGTTAAAACGTCCTGGCGTTAAGATAGCTATCTGTGGGTCGTATTTACTGGTTGAGCTGGCAAGACAGGATTTGAGGCGCTGTGGATAGTCACTGACGCCCAAGATAGAGCTTTGTGAAAACTGATCAGATAATAGTGTCTCTGATATTTTTCGGCTCTCAAGCATATACGAGACGCCAGAAGGGGTGCGTAGGTTGTCCTCCAACACACAAAACCGACCCGACTCATCTCGAATAAGATCAATACCACTGATATGGGAGTAGATGGGCTTATCAAGCTCAATACCTATCATCCATGGCTCGTAACAACCACTGGCATAGACGTAGCTGGCAGGAACAATGCCAGCTTTCATAATGGCTTGGTCATGATAAATGTCATGCAAAAACGCATTGAGGGCGGTAATACGCTGCTTACATCCCGCTTCTATCTGACGCCACTCACTTGCCGCGATGATACGGGGAATAATATCAAATGGAATCATGCGCTCGATGTTTTTAGCATCACTATAGACCGTAAAGGTCACCCCTTTACGATAAAATATATCGGCAGCTTGCTCGTTGAGATGGTTCAAGGCATCAATGCTGGTATTGTCTAGCCAATTGCCGACAGAACTTGCTACCAGTCGGTATTGTCCTTTGCCGTTTTGGAGCTCATCAAAACTTTGCGGTTTTTTTAGTATGCTTTTTGGGGGTTTGTCCGCAGAGCTGGTGGTTTGACTCTGAAGCTGAGATGACTTTTGATTCATAAATACCTCACGTATCCTTGGTAAAGTTATACTTTATGATAAGTACACTGTTTGTGCTAAACAGCAGAGCACTTGTATGGTGCCCAACAGGTAGTCTATCTCCTAGATAAACTATACAACGGATACTGATCAACATACAACAAGCGTTAAATAATAGGTTTTAAGAAATCTCATCTTAATTCTGATAAATTTAACTCAATTGGTATAAAAAATAGGATTGGAGCAAGTATGGAGATACGTGGTAAGTTTTTGGCGCTGGTCAGTCTGGGATTTGCCGCTACTATCAATATAAGTGGCTGTAGCAGTAACCCTCAACAAAACACCTTGCCAGCAGACAGTACCGTTGTTGCGCTTGGGGATTCGCTAACTTATGGTTATGGCGCGGATCTGGAGATGGCTTACCCTATGGTGCTTTCTGAACTGACGACATGGACAGTCATCAATGCTGGAGTCAATGGTGATACGTCCGCAGATGTACTTGCTCGAGTAGAGGAAGTGGCCAAAAAAGCACCTGATTTAGTACTGCTGGGTGTGGGTGGTAATGATATATTACAACGTATTGAGCCCGAGACCACGCGAACTAATATTAATGCCACTATCGATACATTACAGTCTCAGGATATCGACGTCGTTCTCATTGCAGAGCCATACTTTAGCACCAGTGCATTGTTTGGTAAGGCAAGTGATAATCCGATATATAAAGAGATTGCTGACGCGAAAAAGATACCGTTATATCCAGACGGCTGGTCAGAAATATTGTCAGATGACACGCTAAAATCTGATCGCATTCACGCCAATGCAACAGGCTATCGACAATTTGCAGAAGGGCTGTACGAGTATTTAAAAGAGGAAGGTGTGGCACAATAATATGTTGACTACAATAGAGATAAGCAAAACCATTTTTTGGTTTTGCCTATCTCTAATAATGATTTTAATACCTTTAAGTGACTACGTCGGCTTTCGTATGGCTTTTCGCCTCGGACAGCTTACCTTAGTCTCGTAGCGCCTCAATTTTCTTCAAGTACCTTTGTCCCAATTCAGGCTCCGCAGAGGCAATCCAAGCGGCGTACCCTGATAAGGTTTCAAGTGTTTCGCCGTCACGTAAGAGGTGATCTGACGCTAGATTGTGCAGGGAGGCGCGCAGCATACGCTTGATTTTGCGCGGTACGCGTGGCACGCCCTCGCCATTGACCACCATGCCAGTGACAGTGTGCTGATTGCCCATACGAATAACACGTGTCTTATCATTGTTTAAGTTAAAACCTTCTTCACGCAAAACTTTATGCACAGAACCCAATAGCTGTCCAATGAGTTGATTATGATCAGCAGGCTGGACAGTGTTTTTGGTGCTATTGGAGTTGGCTGGCAAGCTAAACGTCAGATCATCGGCATAGCGGCTATAACGCAAACCCATCTTGTCCGCCAGTCCTGTTAGGCGTCGGTCAAGATTGACGCAAACGATATTGGTTAAAGCAGGGCTGGTCGGCGCGCCTTGAGGTAACGCTCTGTCACTAAGCGCCACGTAATAGGTTTTACCATTTTGTTGCACCATCTTCCTTGGCGATTCGGTACACAACAAAGCCAGCAAAGTGGCGATTTGCTCAGGATAACCTGCATGGCGAAACACACCTTTGACGCGGCGCCAGTGCACGCTCGGAAAGAAATCTTTCACATCCAGTTTGATCAGTAGGGTGCTATTAGTGTGTACCGCCGCATTGGTAATAATGGATTTGCCACGAACAAACCCGTGAGCGGCGCCATGCGTCATTAAATTATTTAGGATATTCTCCAAAATCCAGTGCTGGACGAATTTGAGTCGCGGAATGGGTGACCATATCTGCCGAGGTGTACCGTTACGCTTATTAATCGTAAAATGCGTATAAGGGATATTGGTTGCCACCTCTCTTTGATAACACAAACCTTTTAACTGTGGCACTGTCAGATTGACGGCGCTTGCCAATTGCGTATGCTTGCTGATGAGGGGCAGTTTGTTTTCAATAAGTCGATTGCTGGCATCTTTAGCATCCCATTTATCGATGCTGGTGTCATCTGACCAATAGATGTGGCGCCCCAGATAAACGATATGCTGTGCTTTGTAGGCTTGCCATGCCATTTTTTTGAGGGTTTTTTCTTCAGCGGCTTCTTTTTTAAGGGATTTTTTATAGCGTTCGCGCTCTTTTGGCGACATCGTATCTATGGGTTTGCGCTCAACCATAAACCCGTGCTGTAGCATTTGCTGCTGGATATATTGATAACGGCCACCCGCGTCTTCAATATCTTGCCACAGCTTTTGCCATTGACGCTCAGCAGGCGTCATTATTGAGGTCGGACTAATATAATCGGTTTGCTGATTGTTTGGTGTGGTCATGGGTTATACCCCTTTATTTTCGATGAAGCCTTGGGCTTCAAATCGGGCAATGTGTTGTAAAAAGGCGGCATGGGCTTGGGCAGGTTGATTAAATACAAACTGCTGACGTGTGCTGTCATCATCTATACTGTGTTCAATCAGTACTTTTTTATGATCGCACGTCACATGCACATAGCTGATCGTGTGTGCGCTATGGTTGTAAGCGACTGGCTTTGCCTGCGTATCACTTGATGGAAAACCTTGGGCGAGCGCCGATAAGTCCAGTACTTCATTGGTAGGTGATTGAGAAGCATGTTTGGTTGATACGTTATTGTTTTTAGATGCTTTTTGTTGCGGTTTGGGCACACGTTTGCTGAGGGTGCGCATGTCATGCCAGCTGTTCGTCTGTGTGTGGTCGTATTGATGATGGCTTAAGCGCAAAGCAATCAGGTGCGCGCAGACCCCTTGGCTCAGGCGATGCTGTAAATACTGCGGGCAGCTACACGCAGCGCGACTGACCAAACCCTCATCCCCCAGTTGTAGCTGGCTTTGATAAGTACGGCGATCTTCTTTGACATGAATATCGGCACTGATTGAGACGCCTTGTCCCACCACCGTTTGGACATTGAGGTTCTGTATGCCATCTTCTCGGCTAACGATGTCAAATGCCTGTTTTTCTGCCTCGTTATGATGTGCAAACTGAGCCATGTCGAGCGGCGTTTGTGTCAACGGACGATAGTAATAAGACTGGTTGGCCATATCATAACGAATCAAACCTTGCTGCGCACCCGACAGCAGCTGCTGCCGGACGTGACTGGCTGTAAGGTTATTTTCTGGCGTACTCAAACGCTCGCGCAAAGCGTCAATACGGCTTGGCTGCTCGACAAGCGCTTGCACCAAAGGTACTAAATCATCGTTATCACTGTTTGGTGTGTTTTGCTGCGGGCGCTTGGGCAATAATAAATCAAAATTGAGGGACTGCGACCAGTTGGCTTGGCTAAAGCCTGTCATGGCAAAGGTAAAATGAAAGCCTTTACCTGTGAGCGTCCAGTAGCTTGGCATCCCTTGTCCAAGCAGCGACACACTGACCGTATCGGTATGCGGTAATAAGCGCTTTAATAAACTTAAACGTCTGCGACCCCACAAGCGAATGAGCTTGGCTTTTTGTCCTTGATACAGGGTTTGCTGGCGGCTCACTTGACTGGTGACGGTAATATCAAATGGCTCTAAAATCATCACAGGCAGCTGCTGCGGTATGAGCTCAATCAATAAACCGCGGCGCTTACCTTTAATATCGGCATGCATGCGCAGCTCAAACAACACGTTGTATAACGCAATAGGATCAAGATCAATCCGTTCTTGTGCCAGTTGACCTGCTGACTGTACTTGCAATAATGCGCGTATCCAACTTTTGGGCACATTGATGCGTTTTTCGATGACTTCCTGTTTACTATCCTCATTGACCGCGCTATCCATTTCGGTCTCAGAATTATCTTTTGGCTCTGATACGTTTGAGCGCTCTAAACGTATCGCTTCTTGACCAATATCTAACGTGGTTATTTGATGATCACGGATTTGCTCAATGCCATCAAATAGGGCGCTACTGTAGTCAATGCTGGTAGTACCAAGCACGGGAGCAGATACTGTTTCAAACAAATCGTGCTGCAAAGTCAGTTGCGCATAGCAGCCTTCATCACGGCTGAACACCTCAAAACTGACGCCTGCTTGATGAACTTGAATGATAGGGTCGAGCAGACAAAAGGCCAAAGGGTCATTGTCAAACAGCCATGTAAAATAATCACGCTGCGCAGAAAATAGGTTCTTATGACGACTGGCGCGGCGCATTTGCATAAACACCGTATAGGCGGCACGGTCTTTTGGTACATAGCGGTAATCGCTACTGACCACGTCAAATAACGCCAGTAAGCTGTCCCGAAAAATCAGTGGGTCTTTGAGCTTGCCATGAAAGCTGACTGCATCACGCTCTAGCTGTGTGAACAATGCCACATGCTGGGTGTGGTCAGATTGCTGATCTGAGGATAAGCTCACATGGCTTGGCGCGGCATAATTGAGCTCCATCATCACGCCATTAGCGTGAGTCTCATCTTTGTCTGCTGGTGTTGCCTCTTGACTGATGACGGTTTGGTCAATTGAGTTGTCTATTTGTTTATTGGTCATGATAATGTCCTTCGCCCTGATTCTGTAGCTTGTCTGTCGCCTTTGTATGAATGCTTCTCATCGCTACTACAGTAGGCAGTTGCGGGCGTTTTTGCTGAGCGCGCGTCATAGCGCGTTGCCAGCGGCGCAAAACTTTGTAAGCCAGTTTTTGAATATCCATGTCATCATCAACAGGTGCTTTGCTTAAAGCATCCAGCCACGTGCCAATATTAGGATCGTGAAGATGCCCAAGTGCTTCGATGACGCGTATCCGTATTGACGTCTCAACATGGCTATCTTTTGCATAGTCATATAGCGCGGCGGCGTCTTTGGCCTTAATCGCTGCTAATAACGGCTGGCTTGAATCTGGCTGAGGCGTAGTGGTAGATGTCAGTTGAGCTTTAGCTGTTTGCGCCTCTTGCACAGTCAAGCGCTCAAGCAGGGTAGACAATAAGGCGTTGTTTTCTGCTGCCAGCGGTACTATTGGATTGTTGGCTATATTGACAAGGGTTGGTATTAGGTCAGCAAGCAGATGATCGTCGCTTGCCTGCCGTGCTAGCAGCCCTAACAAGGCTTGTTGCCAGTACGCGTTAACCGCCGTCGCCAGTGCAGCTACGCTGCTGATGGCAGGTGAGGTTAGCTGAGCGCTTAACCAGTCAAATAAAGCATTATCAGGGACGCCATAGCGACATGTGATCCACAATAAGTGAGTAATCGTGGTGGCTGTATGCTGCATTTGAGTCAACCATGTATCATGGTGTCTCATGACAGGCTGCGCTGTGACGATATCCAGTAGCGTTTGCCATCGATGCTGCGCGGTGATCAAGTACTGCTTGCAGTCTATCTGCATTTGCGTATCAAGATACTGACTAGGGTACTGCGTTATATAGCGCAAACCTATATGCTGTATCTGCGCATCAAAACTGTCGATCAAGCTGCAAAGCTGCCGCTGGCTCATGTTAGGTTTTGCCAATAGCGCATTTTGTAATATGGCAAATATCTGCGCGGGCAGCTTATTTATATGCTGAGTAATAAAGGGTGCCAGCATATCAATAGTGCTATGCGTCACGATGCGTTTTAGGCTAAGCGCTGCTAGCAAGGCAAAATCTTCATTTGGGTTTTGTATTGCCGCCCAGTCGTACGGATAGATATGATCAGTACGGTCGCCCCACAGGTTTTGCGCAGCCGTATAAGCGGTTTCTAGTATCGCTTCTTGATTGGTATATTGTCTGAGAATATCTAACAGCATCTCTTTATTCGCATCGCTATCATAATGCGATAATAAGGAGATGGCATGCTGCTGCGGTGCAAATAGGAATTGCTCATGTAACTGGCGCTGTATGTGTTTGCGGATTTGCGCCCAAGCATTGCTGGTGTTCAACCAGCGTAGCCCATTTAACCAATGAGTAATAGCCGGGTTATAGGGTTGTAATTCAGGGTCTGACAACTGCGCTGTCAATAAAGCAAAAATCTGCGCGCTGTATTCAAATGCGCCGCCCTGCGCGATATGTCCCAACGCTTCAGAGGCCACGTCTTGTAAGTAGTGCTCATCATCTTCTGCCAGTTTGATTAACTTATCATACGCCTTGTAGAGGGCATGCGTGTCTGTAGGTTGAGAATGAACCTGCATCATCTCACCAATAGCCAGCACACTACGGCGACGCATATCACCATCAGTATGGTAGTCAATACTAGCCATTAACGTGCTCAAACCCTCACTATTGCCGCAGAGCGCCAACCCTTCTGCTGCCAAAAACGGCACTGAAGCCTCTTTGTATGATAAAGCTTTTTTGAGTATGTTTTTTAGGACGTCTGCATGGTTTTTACGTTTCTTGGCACGGTAAGAGACGGCCTTGATCAGGTTTTGCATATACTTAGCAGGTAGCTGCTCATAAGACAGAGCCAAGGTTTTATCAATACGCGTGGCAATATCCTCCTCTTTACTCTGGTCTGCACCAATAACCGTATCTGACGTCCATACTAAAGGGACCCAAGCCAATGATCTTAGTAGCTGAGCGGCATGCCCATAGTCAGCATGGCGTAGGAGCAAGATAAATAAAGACAATAGCGCCTCAGGATCTCTGGGATACTGTTGTTGTAGCCAGCGCACGTCTTTATCCTCTCCCAAGTAGTCATGAATAGGCTGGTCGTAACCACTGATCATGACGAGTGTATCAAACAGCTGTTGCCGTTCTTGAGATGAATGAGCTGTTGGATGTTCGAACATTTTTTGCAGGCGGTCGCTTAAGGGAGTAGCCATGTGCGTATCGCGCAGTGCGGCAATAGATTTGTATAAGTCCGCGTTTGACAGCTTGAGAGTGGCGTTGTCTAGCAAGGATAATAGCTGCTCGCGGCTTTTTTGCGCCGCTGTTTCAACCATCTTTGTGTCCACCGCTTTATCAATATTATCAAGATGCGCTGCCGTTTGAATACGCTGGCAAGATTGCAATACTTGAGTAATGAGGGATAAAGCCTGCTCTTGCTCGTATTTGCTTGTACTGTCCATTAAAAAGACAAACAACTCATCTATCAGCTTAGTATGGTTAAATCCTGTATCGGCAAACTCTGTATCCGTAAACCATACGTCATCAAACTCGATAAGCTGCATAAAGGTTTGATAGCGTGCCTGCCAGTCGTGACAGTGACGTGCTTGTAATAAAAAGGTCAACTTGTCTTGGCGTAAGGCTTGCGCTTGGTCAGACTCGCCTGCTGTCTGAGAAGTGCGTGTTGTGATGTGACGCCATTCGCTCACCACTTGCCGTAACAGTGGTAGGCTCTCTGTATTCAGCGCCATGAGGCTGGCTGGTAAATGACCCATACGTTCTTTTAATAGTTGATAGGTCTCTTCTGCCAACAGATCATGATTGGTGAACAGTAAGTCTGTTAGTGGTTGATTGCCAGCGGCATTTATGTCCACTTTGCTATCGCTCGATACAGATGCAGTTTCAAGGCTGTTTATCAAGCAGTGCAAACCACGTTTGACCATATCGCGATACGGCGTATTCATGGCATATTCAGCCAGCTTTGATGCAGAAATAGGCAGCGTGGATAAGCAGTCCCACACCAGCTCACGCGTTTCAATGTGAGGGCGATGAAGCAGAGGCAACAGAGCACGGCTGACACTGTCCGACCAGTCGATAGCCTCGCCTTGATTGCTGGCAGCTGATGCTTTGGTTGATACCGTATCTGCACTTGGTACTAAAGCTGGTTTGGTCAGCCACATCAGCCCGCGAATCGCTTGCTCGGTGCTGCTGTTACTATGATCGTTTTCACGAATGACGCCAAGCCATGCGCCAAATGCAAGGGTTTGATACGTATCATCAATGTCAGCATTGCTCATACCTTGCTGACTAAGCTCGTCGGTATCAGCTGGGTAATGATGACGTTGAAGTAAAATCTCGATACTTTCGATGCTACGCTGCCATTCTTGTAGAGCGGCAAATACCTTGGCATCATCCTCATAAGATTGCTGCGAGAGCAGACGAGATAACTTACCCAAAACTGCCACCGCTTGAGCACGTATCAAAGGTGCCTTGTGCTGAGTTAAATATGCAAATTGCTGTAAGCCTGCAACATTGACCATACTGAGTATGTGGGCGCGTGCGTCAGTCGTGCTACGCGTGTTGGCACCGCTTGTCTCTGACGACATCGTCAGCATCTTTGGATGAGCTACCAAAATGGTATCAATCTTCTGCGACAAGTAGTCACTGAGATACTGCCAATTGGAGATCGAAGGTAGGTGAAAGCGTGCCAATACATGTGCATAAACAACCGCAGTCTCATTGTCGGCAAAGCTCAATGCCTCAATGAGGCGCTCGGGTCGAGTGAGTGGTGATACCAAAGCATTGAATATGAGCAATAATCTGGCGGCTGGCGCATACGTTTGATTATCAAATAACAGCCGTAGCTGCTGTGCTTGAGTAATACCCAAGCCTGAGCGCGCTTGTAGCCATTGAATAGGCCCAATAGAATCAACAAGATGGCGCAGGCTGTCGTTATGGCTTTTGCTAGAGGCATGAGTAGATGCGTTGCCAAAAAAATGCTGCCCGCGGCTGTCGCCCCAGACTGCCAAAGCCAAGCTGGCAGATTGACGGATGATTGGGCGCTCGTCTTGTTGCCATGTCGCCAGTATCTCGGTATCTTGAGGCGTAACAATGTACATAAGCTTGGGCGCAAGTGAGCTAAAATCGGCATCAGGATGGTGTAAGTAGCGCGCATACCAGTCTAAAGCGTGGTATTTATTAGGCTCTGAGAGCGTTGCTAACCCTATTAAGGCATCGGTGATTTGCTGATGCCACTGTTTGTAATCTTCATTGTCTTTTTTATGGCTGGCAGATATAGGCATCTCTTTATTCAGATACTGCGCAAACACGGCATAAGCGTTTGCTTCGTACTGCGTCTTTATTGGCTCAGGGTAATTGATGGACTGACTTGCTAGCAGTTTGGCGACGGTCAGTTGAATATCAGGGTAAGGACTGCTTAGTCCGGCAGTAAATAATGCTTCATGGTCGGTGTTGCCGTTGGTGGTCGAGTTGAGCGAAACTCCAATATCAGTCAAATTTAGCGCGACTGCTAATGCCTGCTGGCGCAAGTCCATACTGTCATTTGCCAACAAATTTATTAAGGCGGGCATTAACGCGCGCAGCTGCTGAGTGCTGGCTTTGGTTTGTAATTGGCTCAGCGCCAAACGTTTGATATCGAGATGAGGGCTGGCAAGCGCGTTCAACATGAGATCGGTAAATCCGAAGCGCTTGCTGTTTTTAAGCGCCGTATCAAAAGCTTGTTTACGAATATGGGCAAAGTTATCAGCAAGCAGCAAAATCAGCACCGCCTGGTACGTGTCTATACCGTCCGGTGCCGTACTTATTTTTGATGTGCTCTGTAATAAGAGTCGCTGCCATTCTTCTACTGCCACTTGATGCACATCTTCAAACAGGCTGCGTTGTAGCTGCTCAGTCATACTAATGATTGCCGTTTTGGTGTCACGTTCAAGCGTTTGATTGAGCAACACTTTTACCACTTCTAAGCGAATACTGGTAAAGGGGTTATTGAGCGCCTGCTCCAGTACTCTGCTCATATCTGCTGAGTCAGAAATTGCTTTTTTGTTATTTAGCACTTGTGTCAATAGTATCGCAAGCGCACGCTCATGAATGTCTTGATGCTTTGCGGCAAACCCAAACGCTACCCAAGATAAGTCATCGTCTAGCAGTTTTCCTAGAGCGCTCATGGCGACTTGGCGCACGCCAGCATCGGCATCATCAAGCAAGGTGGGTAAAATGCTTTTCCCATCGGCTAACTGTAGATGACCTAGGGCGGCCGCAACCCCTGCACGAATAAAGGCATCGTTATCATGATGCATAAACCGTATTAGAGTGCCAAATGCACGCGCATCCTCTAAGCAGGCAAGGGCGTAGGCGGCGCGAAAACTGATGTCTTCGTAGCGGTTGCTCAGATTTTGTAATAAAGGCTCAAGACAGGCACTACTGAGTATAGGACGTGATACTACCGTTGCCGTAGTCGCCGTTTTGGCGGTGTTTTTGCTTGCTTTTTGCGTGGATGTTTGCTCGACTTGGGTGGCAAAATCTTGCGTGTCTAATGTCAGGCTAACAGTAGCAGTAGTATCTTCTTGAGTGGTGCGCTCGGTCGCAGTTTTGGTTTGATGTTCAAGACGTGCGCCTATCGCGACATTTAATAGCTCATCATAATTGGACGTGTGCTTATCTACTTTTATATTGTCAAAGACCGTACCGCGCAGTAAGCGAAAGTCATCAAAATCAGTCAGTGTCCGTAGTAGCTGGGCGTCTTCTTTGGCAAGGGCTTGCTGCTTTAAGGTTTTGATAAGCTTGGGCTGCGCCAATAAAGCTGCATAAAAAGCGGTTTGTCTGACCTCAGCTTGATGGTGGCTTTGCAGCAACATGAGCTGGCGCGATACTTCTGGATTAGCCAATAAGCCGCGCTGATACAGTCGAATCAATCCTGCCTGAATGGTGTCAGAGTAGCGGCTATCCAACGCCATAAATGCCGCTTTTGGGCTGGCGTCTGGCAGCAAGTGTTCAAGCGATGCTAATGCTTGTCGGCGGACGCTCAGCATGGAGTGTGACAACGCTGCCTGCAAAATGGATACAACGCGAGACTGTTTGTCTGTATTCTGAGTGGCGATTGTTAGATAGCGCTGTAGCGTGGCACTAATAACGTCCTCATTCGTGGAACGTGCAAGCCCATCCTCTAAGTATGATGGTAATGCGTTGAGGTTTGTTGTAGCAGACGTCGCTAACCCATCAAATGCGGCAAGACGCACACGGCTGCCACGATTTGAATGGAGCTGCTCTTCAAGTATGGGTAAACGCGCATCAAGCGTTGTACCAGCTAGCCACTGTACCAACTGCAGAGCGCGACTGTTGCTCAAACCGTTGCTGCGATCTGCCAAGAGACGCCCAACCAGTTTTATCGTTTGATTACTCACTTGTGATTCAAGCAGCGCCATTCCCTCTAAAAATGCTGCTTCACTCTGATTACTACTGTCGGTCAATCGCTGCTGAAGCTGATGGTAGCCGTCTTCAATGACCATAGCAACCGCAAGCAACTTACTGTTTTGCGCCTCATCGATGGGCAAAAAACGAAGACTTTGATCCGACCCAACAGCCAGCAGCGCAGGTTTTTCTGCATAATTTGCGTACACCAGTTGCTGTGTTTTGCTAAGGTCGTCTTTACAGGTATTTGGTTGACCTTTATCAAATGCCCATGACTTCACACTGCTATCATCGGCGCTACTAAATAGGCGCGTGGCCGAGACACAAAGTGCAGTAATCATTTGATCATGCTGGCTTGATTTGGCTCTGTCTATCGCCTGTAGCTCACCTTGTACATGGGTGCGATAAAGGTGCTTGTCTGCGCCTGCTGAAAAAAAGTAATGACCAATAGGCTCAAAGCACAAAGCGCTCACACGGCCTTGATGCAGCAGTTTACGGCTGCTTTGTATCAGCTGACCACTACTATCGTCATCATTACTTAGCCATTGATAACTACTAACGTTACCAAGATCATCGCCTATTACCAGCCATTTACCGTCACTTGATGCGGCAAGGGAGGTGGCTTTTTGAGTCTTGCTATCCGCATAAGGTTGTACGACAACCTTTGTTGCGATTGATCTTGAAGCGTTATCATCAGTAAGCGTACAGATGACAATGTGATGGGGGTACAGTACGACGATTGCTTGATGCAGCGTAGTCATAGCAATCGCTTTTGGGTTGTTATTCTTCGATAAGGATTTATTAAAACCCTCAACGTTTATATCCGTGTCTGCGGTTTCAGTTTCAGTGCTATTGTGAGCTTCAATAATACTTGTGAATAACGACATATCACTGATTTTATGAATTTTTTCTCCTTGCCAGTCGGTCTGATACAAGTGGCCATCACAGCCAAGCAGCATAATAACGTCATCAGTTACCGTGGCAATGGCCTCCATTGCACAGAGTAATGGAGCGGCGGCTAAGCTTACTTGCTCACCCGTATTATCAAGTCGATATAAGGTAGCAGTGCTTTCATGCGCGCCTATCGGTTTTCGAGTGATAAACAAACTGCGACCCTGCGCAACTGACAACGCTACTGATTTTGTGGTTTTTTTTGTCGTATTGTCAGTATCAGGCTGTCTGCTAACCAAGCCTATAATTTGACCCCAGTAGGGCAATGTGGTTGTTTTCATGATCTAATCTCAGTTGAAATGGCGTCGTATGGTGTGATCATCTTTATTATTTGCTTGCTGCTGACTCATTTGAGCTGACAGCACTGGGCTGTAAATGCTCGGACAGCTGGGGGTAACGATGTAATAAGCGTGTGACTGCGACCAAACACGCATGACGCTCCATCTTGCCTGCAGAATGGGTAAAGGTGTATAAAAAAGGCATGATCAGCTTGGCAAAATCCTCGTCTGCCAATCCCACATCACGGAACGTCTCAATCAAGGCCAGCTTTGCTTGGCTGGCAGGTATGGGTTTGGGTGAGAGGATTTTCTCTTGGTCTGTTGCTGCTTGTGTCTTATCCATGCGCTGCGCGTGCTTTGAATGACGACCTTGCTCGTTTTTCTGCGGATTTGATCGCTCAGCGCTTTTAGAAGGACTTAATCGTCCTGGTGGCAACTCAAACAGCCCGCGCCTTAAAAGCATCAATAACTGATTCAAATCGGCAGGGGGATTGGTTGACCAGTCACTTGGCTCGGTATTTACTACGCTGTTATTTAGGGTATTTCCTGAGGTCTTATTGGTTTTATCATACTGGCTTGCTGGCTGCCATTGCGGTGAGACATGGCGCGCTTTGTACTGCTGCCAAAGCATGGTCACTGCGTCATAGCGTACTTCACGGTCAGCACTTTGACTCAATACATAAAGAGACTGCGGGTTTTGAAATTGGCGATGGCGCTGTAATAGTGCCATGCCAAGTTGTCGCGCCAGTCGTTTTTTACTGCCAATAAAGGCATTGAGCATGGATTCATTAAACTGCTCTACAGGCACATGGTAGGCGCGATTGCTTACAGAAGGTGCTGCCAGCAATGCCTGCTGTAATAACTGCGTGACCTCAAAATAAGGCGATTCTGCCATTATCAGCCACAGTGCAGGTGTTGGCGACCACTTGGCCAGCTCATACTGTGTAAGCAATAGCCCAAAGTTGCGGAGCGCTTGCTGACTGCTTTTCAATAAAGGTATGACACGCTCGGCACTGAAAAATAAAGCAGGAATGATGGCATCAGGATCGACAGGTCGGTCTGTTAATGCCATACAGATCTGCTCGTGGTGATGACTTAAATAGCTGATCGCAAGCTCACTGATAGGCGCGGTAGGATCATCAATCGCCATTGACCATAAGACCTCAGCACCTGCCATCGTATCGTCTTCGGAGGCGGCACGTGACTGTCCTGTCAACATCTGCAAAAATGCGGTTTCTGATATGATTTTAAGCGGTGCTCCTGCAGCGATCAATGCTTCTGCTTTGAGCTGTTTACTGCCTTTGCGACCATCGCCGTATAGAGGTGAGCCGTCATCACCAATGACTAAATAATCCAACTTATTATTCACGGCACTACTAATAGCACCATTTGCTGCTTTGACTAACTTTTCGGCATCGCCTCGGCTCATGCTTTGCATTTTGCCAGTGAATAAATAGCGCTGATTGTCCAAATCAACAGTGACTTCTGTCGGGTGAGTCGTATGAGCAGTATTTGTATCTTCAGGCGAACTTTCTTCTGAAGACATGTTTTGACTAGTCGCAAAATCTGCTGGCAGAAAACCTTTATTAATGCGCTCAATCGCAAATTCGCGGTACTCCGACTGCTCGCTGCGAGCGAGTGTCATTAGCCAGTCAAACCCCAGCTGAGTTGGGGCAAACCTACGAACGTCAGCCAACCAGCCGCGCACGGTATCTGCCAGATATTCATCAAAGGTTAATTCTTTTTGCCACTGTTTGACCGTATTGGTGTTTAAAGGACTATTTATCTCAGGCCCAGCATGATCAAGGCTATAACGCATAAGGTAGGGAGAAGTTTTTATCTGTACGATTTCACGACTGTTATGCCAATCAGGCTCATACGCGAGCGCATGCCAATAGGGCATCTCAATTTTACCTGCCGATAAAACATCTTCATCAATCCAATCAATGATTGTCTGCTGTGCCAATGGATGCAGCAATAGATACTGCCATACTTTGACATCTACCGCGCTCAGATCGAGGCGCTTGAGTTCTTGTAGCGCAAAATCCATGCACAGATCGCTGCTGTTGCTATTGTCACTATTTGTAGAAGTATCCAGTTGTACTGCCAGGCGGATGAAATAATCACTGCCAAGTTCTTGTGCGCTATATAGCTCAGGCAGTCTGCGTATTGCAAAACGCGTGCTATAAGGCTGGTCACTGATCAAGCGCTCAAAAAACCATTCAGCTGTTAAGTCACGGCGTGTGAAGTGCTTGCTGAGTTGTTCAGCTGCAATACGATGGTGATACGACGTATCTAACAGTTGACCCCAACCTGTCACCCCAATATCAGTGACGGGATTACGGCTTAAAATCATACTGATGGCAAAGCTGCGCACAGGCTCATGATCTGACAATGCCAGCATCATAAGCTCCGGCAGCGGTAATGCTTGGGCATAACTTTTGGCATAGCCGATGGCATACTGATAAGCGGCAGGGTAGTTCGAATGTAATAGTTTAAGGACGACTTCATGTAATCCAAGCGCTACAAATTTGGACTTCTCAAAGTGCGGGGATTGCTCAATCAGCCATACGATCATCTCATCGCGTGCCTGACTGTGTGCATAGCCTGCGGACAGGTATTGAATGGTTTTGTAGCTGACATCGCGTAGCTGGATTTTGAAGTCATGCTTTAAGCTGTCCGTCGCAAATTGCCGTATAGCTTCATTCTTTGCTGTTGCCAGCAATCTAATGAGCGGTTCAGCATCGCGTTGCCACGCTTCCTTAAACGCGCGACCTTTTGCATCAAACAATTTGCGCGGTGCATGAGCATGAAAGCGATTGACGCCATAATCAGCTGAATTATGAAAACAGATATGATTAAGCACCCAGCTATTGATTTGTGGCAACTGACCGACACTCATGGTCTCTTTATAGCTGGCAAGTACAAAAACCGCCGCCTCAATGTAGCCAACTGGCATTTGCTGACCAAGCCTGCGCAGGTAGCGCCACGCTCTAAGACTCATATAGGTTTTGGTAGCAAGACTGACCGAGTCTCTCATGCTTTGATCAAAACGATGTAAATCTATTTTGGCAGTGATAGGCGCAAAAACCTCATAATCTTGCTCATATTCTGCCACCTTATAAATATATTTTAGACCGCGCCAAACGCCGTAACTTAACGGCAACTCATCAATAGCTTGCTTTAGAATAGCTCTTGAATAGGCGCCTTTGTCTTCCCAAAGCGCGATTAAAACTAAGTAGATTTTGTAGCGATCAGGAAGAGGATATGTGCCTTCCTCCGACTCTAACGTGTTCATCATTGCCACGCGTTCTGCAAACTGTACCTCAGGGGGCTGCTCACGAAATGAGTAATGCCATATCTTATTTAAAAATCGCTCAAATGTTAGCTCGTCATCTGGTATCGGTGACTCAGGCAATGGATCAGGTTGCTTAGCAAGTAAACAGAGCTTTTCGACCAAGCTTGGATCTTGTACTTGCCAAGCGTGTTGAATTTGTTCGAACGACAGACTCATGATGGTTTGCCTTAATTATAATGTGACCAGCGAATGATATTTTGTAAGCATATAAAAGCCTATTTGAGAATAAATATCAAGAACTTTTGTTAATCAAAAAATGGGAACACGACATTAGATGACGCGTAGATAATTAGATAAATTTGTGCGACACTAGATGACGCATATGTATAAAAAACTGTCACTAATGAACAAAGATTGATTGACAGTTTGATTGAGGTTAAGGCAGAATAGGGACGTTGTGAGATTTAGCGTTTCGCCGTTTTCGGTGAAGGACGATGCTGCGTCGCCCACGAGTCAAGCCATTACATTTTACCCAAGGAAGACTGTTTCAGTCCTGCTAATACCTAGATAACACCTCTAGTGTCATTAGCTCGCTGGCGCAACCACGCAATCGTGGTTGAGCTAATGCACTAGAGGTGTTATCTAGGTGCAGTCCAGTGAGTCTTCCATGTACCAGGTTATGAGGTAGATTACACAACACCGAATGAAACATTGTTCTGATGCCATTCAAAAATATTAAACCCAAGTTGGTAATATATGCTGACTTGGGTTTTTTATTGCCTTCATTATTTCAAACGCACTTAAAAAACAGGCAGTATTGATATCGCATTGAGCACCCATTGCTCAGTAATTCATGTTATTAGTAATCATTGATTCATATATTTAATGTATGCGTAGAGGCCACCCAAATGAAAGCGATTGAAAATAATGATATCTCAACCATTGAGATATATGAGAGTGCGGATGGAAAAGCGCAGGTCAATGTGCGTTTTGAACAAGAGACGGTTTGGCTCTCACAGGCACAAATGGCAGCGCTATTTGGTCGCGATCAATCCGTGATTTCACGTCATATTACCAACGCGTTAAGTGACGAAGAAATCTCTGAAAAAAACAATATGCAAAAAATGCGGGTCGCAAATGCAGATCGTCCCGTGACTTTTTATGACTTAGATGTAGCAATTTCAGTAAGTTATCGCGTTAAATCCAAAAAAGGTATACAGTTTAGACGCTGGGCAACCCAGCGCTTGCATGAGTATTTGGTACAAGGGTATACGTTCAATCAACAGCGCTTTGATAAAAATTCTATCGAATTGCAGCAAGCATTAAACCTCATTAAAAAGACTGCCCAGAGTCCCGAGCTAAATACTGATGAAGGACGTGGCTTAATTGAGATTGTCAGTCGCTATACACAGACGTTTTTGTGGTTACAACGCTATGATGAAGGTCTATTAAATAATCCAGTAGGACAAAAAGGCGGCGTACTACCCAGTCCAACTGAAGCAATGGACGCGCTCAATAACTTAAAATCACAGCTAATCAATAGAGGTGAGGCAACGGAGTTGTTTGCTAAGCCTCGTGGTGATGGTTTAAGTAGTGTACTTGGTAATTTAGAGCAAACGGTGTTTGGCGAACCTGCTTATCCGACTATTGAGAGTAAAGCGGCGCATTTATTGTATTTTATGGTGAAAAACCATCCTTTTACTGATGGCAATAAACGCAGCGGAGCCTTCTTATTTGTAGATTTTTTACACCGTAACGGACGCTTACTCAATGATCAGGGTGAGATGGTGATCAATAACACAGGTCTTGCTGCTTTGACCTTATTGGTCGCTGAGTCTGACCCGAATCAAAAAGAGACCTTGATTAAGTTGATTATGAATATGTTGTCGCTGGAGGTTTGATTTTAAAAGATGCGTTGTTTCTTTTTCTTGTAAACCACATTTAATTGAGTTATTTTTTAGTGTCGATTACATTTCTTTAACCAAGGAGAAACAGTTTGCATAATAAATTATCACCGCTCACGATTTCAGTTGTCACTGCGCTGACACTACTTACAGGCTCACAAACATTTGCAGGAGCCCAATACGGTGATTATGGTAAAGAAACGGCGTTAACGCTTGCGCGCGACTATGCTGGTCGCTATACAGGATCTGAAAAGGAAGTTCAAGCTGCTAATTATATGCAGCAGCGTATGACCATCGATGGTAGTAACAATAAAGTCGATCGTCAGGCTTTTTATTTCGTCGCACCTCGCGGTTTATTTAGAGGTCAAACACTAACGAGTAATAACATTATCGTGACCCAAAAAGGTATTGTTGATACCAATAAAACACTATTTGTCGGCTCACATTATGATTCTGCAGTAGCCTATCCAAACTATGAAAATCTAGAGGCATTGGACGATAATGCTTCTGGGTCTGGCGTTTTGACTGAGTTGACCAATAACCTGACTGGTATTGATACAGAACATGATATTCAGTTTGTCGCATTTGGTGCAGAAGAGGGCGGCCTAAATGGTTCAAAGGCGTTTGTTGATCAGCTCACTGACACAGAAAAATCAACAGCATTAGGTATGATCAACTTAGACAGCCTGATTACAGGCGATAAGATGTATGCCAATGCAGGTCGCAATGCTTACGATAATAATGGTAACGAAGTAGCTGCCAATGTAGGGTTGCGTGAAAACGCACTTCGTATTGCAAAAGAGCTTGGTATCACACTCGACGTCAATCCGGCCATCATTGCACCTGGTGCGACAGAACCCTACGAGCCTTATGGCGTCGGCTGTTGTAGCGATCAGGAGTCTTTTGATAACGTGATGCCTGTAGTAGGATTTGAGGCAACCAACTGGGCCCTTGGACCTGATTATGATGGTTACACGCAAACAGAAAACCCGAATATCCCAGGTGGCTATACGTGGCACAATCCCGAATTAGATAATGAGGATGTGCTGACGGCGGCATTCGGAGAAGAGCGCATCGCACAAAGAATGCGTGACTATTCGCGTATCATTAGTAGATTGATTGTTGAGCAAACCAACGCTGACATCATTGCCGCAAACAAAAGCGCGCTGAATCTTCAAAATAAAATGGGCGCCGCTTTAAAGGACAGTGCCACCGATTCACACTCAGCGGCTCTTGAGCGTGCCAATGCCTTGGCTTTACCTGCCACTGATAACAATGACACCTTTGACGCTTCACGTACTCAGCTTTGGGTGGACGGTTCTCAAAGCTATGTCGATTCTGATAACCTACAAGAAGGCACTCGCGCCAATATTGGCGTATATGGCGAATACGTTGTGCAGCCTCGCTGGCGTGTTGGTGCAGGTCTCAAAGCGGCTAATCAGAATAATAAAACCATAGAAAACGGTATTAAAAAAGATACGAGCTATGGTATTCAAGCCTACTCGTTACTGGGCGGAAAAGACACCGCTTGGTGGAATACCACTTCTTTGAGCTTATCTAAACATGATTTAGATGTGAATAGAACCGTCAGACTAGATGGCAATAATGGTATCAACATTATTAATAATAGCGAACGCGGTAATGCTGATGCCGACGTATTTAGTGCTTACAATGAGCTTGGCTACAATTTTCTTATTAAGGAAAACATCGCGCATGGTGCTTTTTTAGGTTTAAATTATAGCGATGCCGATATAGACGGCTACACGAGTGGCAATGCCAACTCTCGCACAGCCCTTAAAGTTGACAGCACATCTAGTGAAGCATGGGACTCAGAGCTTGGTTACCAGCTGCAGTATGGTTTTGATTTGATGGGCACGCCTGCCAAACTTCAAAGCAAACTCGCTTACGTGCATGTTATCAAAGATGGTTTGGTGGACCGTTTATCGACAACCTCTTTCGCTGACGGGCAAAAAAGAGACATTAGTATCAACCAAGCAGACAAAGATGATGACTATGGACGTTTTGAGCTGAGTGTTAGCAATAAGGTGCATAACAATGTCTATGCTTATCTGAATGGCGATACCACCTTTGCACGTGATGATAAAGACAGCTCAGTGCAGTTAGGCTTACAATATCAATTTTAAAACGTAATATATGGACTCAAGTCTGCGCCGCTCAATAATTCATTTATGAGCGGCGTTTTTTATACATTTTAATATAGTAATTATAATAGTGTACTACTGGTTATCGCTATACTATGTGTAAAAAGGATGGCCTATATACTAAGAATAATAGGGATAAAGTGTATGTTCAACATCATAAAAGACTGGCGTGAGCAGCGTATACTGGATAGTAGTGAGTTTACTCATGAGGATTGGGCACGAGCAGCTGAGCGTATCGTGATATTAGATAGGTTAAACGAGGACGAGCTAAGCCGCTTGTTTGATTTGGCGACCCTGTTTTTGGCGGACAAATCCATTACTGGTGCGCAAGGCTTTGAGATCACAGATACGGTTAGACAGTCTATTGCTTTACAAGCTTGTCTACCTATCTTAAACCTCAGTCTCGAGTGGTACGATGGTTGGTCGTCAATCATTATTTATCAAGGTTCATATAAAAGCGACAGCACCACTGTCGATGAATTTGGCATTGTTCACGAGGGCAGTCAGCACCGTAGCGGTGAAGCATGGCAGCGGGGTCCTGTGGTTTTGTCATGGAAGGATGCCAAACACTCAGGTGAGCGCGATGGTCACAATGTCGTCATTCATGAGTTTGTCCATAAACTCGATATGATGAATGGTCGCGCCAATGGTTTTCCGCCGCTGCAACCTGATATGGATCCTACTCGGTGGACAGAAATCATGAGTCGTGATTTTGAAGATTTTCAGACCCACCGAAAATCAGGACTTGACCGTTATGGTGCAACCAATCCAGCAGAGTTTTTTGCGGTACTCAGTGAAGTGTTTTTTGAAACCCCCCAAAAGCTGGTGGACGCTTATCCTGATATTTACGACATTATGGTCAAGTTTTTTCGACAAGACACTCTTAAGGGAAATTCTTAAATATATCAAATATTGAATATATGGTATATTCTTCATAAGAAAAGGGCAGTACACCTTAATCAATGCGTTGCCCTTTTTTTATAAATAATTTGCTAAATCATATGGTTGTGATGAAAACTAAACAGTCCATTGATCGCTAATGATAGCGACCAAATATCGTTTCCCTTGATATTCATCAAACACCAGACGCAGCACTCGCCAATCCATACCCGCATATTCATCGCTGCCTTTGTGATAAAACTCAACCACATCTGAGTTTTGGTATATTTCTTTTAAGTTATTGATAGAGTTACCATTATTTTTTAGCTCATTGAGACTGATACTGGCATCATTAAACGTTGCGCCTTTCACCCAAGTATCCAAATACGTCGGCAATGGCATGATCAATAGGTCGCCCGTACCGTCTTTTTCACCCCAAGTAAACCGTATTTTTGACTGTTGCAAATATTGTGCATATTGCTCACGACTGAAAATTTTGTCCACTTCAGGGCGGACATAAGCATACATCGAAAAGCGAACGCCACGTGTCGGATGAATGTCATTGGTGATTCTAGCAAAGTCTTTGTTGGCAAGGGCGCGTTGTATACGTAAAGCTTGTTGTCTAAGGGTTTGTTGGCTCATATCTGAAGCAGCCGATGTTGACGAGTAGGCGTTTGATTGATTAGGCGCCGTCACATCAGATTCAATAGAATGGCATCCAGTTGCCAATAGTAAGAACGCCAAAAGGCCACCAGTAGCTAATTTAAAAGAATGGGTTTTAGAAGCACATGGCTTGATCATAAAATATCCTCACTGTGGTTGTTAGCGAAACAAGTATTATTATTAATATAAATAAGCAGCTCTCAAGTGAGCTAATAGATAGGGTTTTAGTATATCAACCTGAATAATACGATATTACAGCACAGTCATAATATGAGTATGATGTAATGAGAATGACACATCTTAGATGACCAAATCTTATAGAGAACGCCATGCAAACATATCATTCATTGTTGCCATTATTGACCATAGGGTTGTTTGCGACTAATCCTGTCGCTGCTAATGCAACGGAGTCATCTCGAGCGCTCGATGTCATGAAAGTTGCTACTGTTACTAAGATGTATCAGCAAGATGTTGATAACGAAGGTATGGATAATCCAGTCGTATTGGAGCAATATGCCAATCAAGATCTAAAATCAGCCATGCAGCTTGAGCGATCTTATTTTGACAAAAATCAGATGTCTTGCAATGTTGATTATGATGTGCTGTGGGATTCTCAAGATCCTGATTATACTCAAGACAAAAAGTTTTCGATGACTGATAAAGGACTGGTTCGAGTCAGCTTGGCGCAAGGTAGCGACATTTATTACGAATTATCATGTGATGAAGCTGAGTGCCGAGTGGCTGATGTAATCTTGGATGAAAGTGGAAAATCATTGCGACAGCATTTTATTGAAAATTGCCGTTAGAAAAATACTGGTAACTGATAAGATAAAAAATCTTATCTTAGTTATTATAGGATCAGAAAATTATGGATAAGAAGCACGGCATAAGTTCCTATATGTCTCACCCCTAGAACCGTTGGTTTGTTTTCGCATAATGTATATTATGTTAAACTAAGGCTACCGTACAATAAGTTCATGGGATTATGATTAACAGTAAGCTATTAGATAATTTGGTTGATAACTGCTTGACCAGAATATGTACTACCTATCAAATAAATGATGTAATCATCCCTAACGTAACTACTAACTGATATGTCTTGAAGGCTTAATACGCGAAATTATAATTGAGCTTAATGTATTAGTATTAGATCAAGTCGCTAATAACCTCTTTGCATCTATCTCATAAACCCCTTGTAGTAACTCTTTTATATATCTATACCACATTACATACCTAATCCAGTACCCTGATTAAACCATCAACAATCATCACTAAGACTTAAAAAACCTCAAAAAATCACGCACAGAATCCATTAAATATTTATCTTCCTTCCATACCAGACCTGCCCGATAGGCAATAGGTGATTTAAGCGGTCGAGTCACCAAATTGGAGGAATCCTTAATAAGCGGGTTGGAGTCATCAAGTACAAAGGAGATACCAGCACCGCATACGACTAAGTTAAGAATCGTCGCAATCTGATTAGCGGAGTGAATAATATTGGGCGTAATTGAATACTTGGCAAACTCTTGTAAAATTCTAGTACTGATAAATGTGCTAGGTTTATACATAATCAATTTTTCTTGCGCCAACCACTCAAAGGGAACTTCGCTCACCGCTTCAAATGGATGGCCTTTAGGAAGTAATAATAGCAACTCTCCCTCGGACACCACGACACTCTCTAGCCTATTTAATGAATTATCTAATACCACAAGTCCAAGATCTATATTGTCTTTAAACAACTCATCGATAATCTCATGAGTACCAAGATCCTGAACAACCAGTTCAACATCTGGATGCTGCTTAACATAATGAGTAAAAATGATCGGCAATATCCATGACCCCAAAAATGGAGGAATCCCCAATCTTAAGTGCTGTTTTTTATTTTGGCGAATATCTTTAACGAGCTGCTGCGCTTCTTTTACCTCTACCAAAATAGCCTGCGCTCGCTCTAAAAATAGCTGTCCTTGTAGCGTAAGTTTGATTCGATTATTGCTACGTTCAAACAAGGAAATGCCAAGCTCTTCTTCTAATTTTCGAACAGATACCGTGATAGAAGGCTGGGCAACATGATGCTCTTTTGCCGCTTTCGTAAAACTATTTAATCGACTAACCGCTTCAAAATACTCTAGTTGACGAATTTCCATGCTGCTATCTCTTCATGAATTCACTCCCAATGGGGAGATGTTTTTATTTTGGCTAGTATAAATCATAACTATAACCGAATAATCAGGCGCTATTGGCTGATTTATTTAGGTAAACGTATACTCAAGGAGGATTAATAATAACCATTTACAAGGAATGATAGCATGCCATTTAATGCATCAGTAACACTCATCTTGCTTTTCACTATCGTGATACTACTTATCACAAAACGATTTTCTTTGACGTTTATCGGTGTATTAATACCCATTATTTTATACCTTTCAGGCGTCATAGATAATGAAGCTGCATTTAGCAATCTCACTCATCCCATTTTGATTATGCTCATTTGCATCTTTATTCAGTCAAAAGCTATTTTCGAGGTGGGGCTGGCGTATCAAATTGGTGAGTCTTTCTCAACGTTCACGCGCAAGATAGGACAAAACAATGAGAAAATAACCATTATGCTGGTTATTGGATTTGGCGCTATCATGTCAACCGTACTTCCTAATATAGCTACAACAGCTGCACTCGTCCCCATCGTTATTGCAGTCAGCTCTTATAGTGGTATCAGTCGCAGCAAGCTTTTAATTACCTTAGCATTAGGAACAAGCATGGGCGGGACCATTACACTCATTGGCACGCCACCCAATTTTTTAGCCAAAGCGACATTAGATGCCGCTGGAATTAGCAGCTTTGGATTCTTTGACTTTGCTTGGATTGGCATACCGCTCACTTTGTTAGGCACGCTTTACTTATTAACCATAGGCTTTAAATCCCTTCCAGATCATTACGTAGAAGCAAAGCAGAGTTCTATTAAAAAGGAGCAAGAAAATAGTAGAAATGATAATAAAGCGACGAAGTTCAAACAGTGGACTGTTGCTTTAGTTTTTATTGCATTCGTCCTCTCAATTATTTTTGAAAAAGCTACAGGAATACCTAATCAATATATCGGTATTATCGGTGTCATGATCCTGGGCGGTTTGCGCATTCTTAATGAACGCCAGATATTCAATTCTATTGACTGGTCCACCACTATATTTATTGCTGGTATTTTAACGCTGGCGGCAGCATTGTCTAGCACTGGTTCGAACGATATCTTAGCTGGACTAGCGATAAGCCTAATTGGTGATACATCGAGTGCTTATGTCTTTACAGGGCTGCTATTTGCTATTTCTGCCATCCTTACACAATTTCTATCTAATACTGGAACCGCTGGTGTACTCATGCCAATTGGCTTATCAATTGCGCAGTCGATGGATGCAGACCCACGGGCAGTCGTAATGGCAATCGCATTGGGTTGTGCCGCGTCTTTTGCTACGCCAATTGCAACTCCCTCTAACATCATTGTCACAGGACCTGGACAATTAACTTTTATGGACTGGGTAAAGGTAGGCTCACCACTGGTCATTATTGGATTGGTACTCAGCTTAATTATCCTCCCTTTAGTCTTCCCGTTTTTCTGAATATAAATAGGTATCATCATGAACAATAATACTGCTGGCGTGAAAGGTCTTTTTGTTAATAAATATTGTACCGATACAATGAATGCTATCTTTAATGACAAATACTACATCCAAAAATTACTCGATGTGGAGGCAGCTTTAGCTCAGAGCCAGGCAGAGATAGGCATAATCCCTACTGATGCGGCCAAAATCATTATTAGCAAAGCAAACGTAGAATTGATAGATATGGAGCAATTATATGCGGCCTCTCAGCATACTCATCACCCTTTAATTCCCATTTTAAAGGTATTTACAGCTCTTTGTGGCGACGCTGGAAAATATGTTCACTGGGGCGTGACCACACAAGATATTCTAGACACAGCAACCGTCCTACAGGTTAGGGATGCTTTCCAAGCATTATTTGCTAAACTGATAACGTTGAATCAGGCGCTTTGCAATAATGCCCAATACCATAAAAAAACTCTAATGATGGGACGCACCAATGGACAGCAAGCCTTACCTATTACGTTGGGGTTCAAATTTGCGGTATGGGCAGCAGAAAGCCAGCGCCATATCGAGCGTTTGTTATCATGTAAGGAGCGTTTATTTGTTGGACAGTTTTCTGGCGCAGTTGGCACTCTAGCCTCATTAGAGGAACATGGTTTTGTCTTAAGAGAAAAAATATTCACTATTTTGGATCTCAAAGAAACTGCCATCACATGGAACACGTCACGCGATAATTTTGTTGAGCTGGCATCAGTGATTGGGATAATGGCGTCTACCTTGGGTAAAATAGGACAGGAAATATACGCACTACAAAAGCAAGAAATTGCTGAGCTAGAAGAATATGTTGCCCCGCATACGGCTGGCAGCTCAACCATGCCTCATAAGAAAAATCCATTTCTCTCCTTAGAAGTCGTCTCAGCTTATCGCATATTGAAAGGCGTCGTTGGCGAAGCATTTGAGTCTTTAGAAACGGAACATGAACGAGACCCAAGAAGTCTAAATATTGAGAGTGACTACTTACCCAAGCTTTTTCGACTGACCGATTACACATTAGAAAGCACTATTCATCTGGTAAACACTCTCGGTGTTAACGAGAGTAACATGGTAAAAAATCTAAACTTACTAAATGGTGTCGTACTGTCTGAAGCCGTCATGATGAAGCTGAGTGAGCATGTTGGTAAAGCAGAAGCCCATGAAATCATCTTTGATGCAGCCATGGAATCTCTTGACCAGCAACAACCTTTCAAAGACATGCTACTGAACAATAGTATTGTCAGTCAACATTTAAGTAAAGCTGACCTTGATAAACTAATCGAACCAACCAACTACCTTGGCCTTACAGAAGAGTTAATTGATTCTGTCATTAAGGAAAACCAAGCATTATGGCAATCAGCCCAGCTTGATCAGTACCTTAAATTTGATTCAAATGCTTGACTGACCAAGGTTCATGATTCATGTAAGGTTAGACATAATATATTATGAGAATACGTTCGAGGCGCTATACAGGCGTCGAACTACAGGATATGTGTGCAGTCTTTATCTTATATCAAATGTATATCGTTCTTTATCGTATGAAGCTGCATATGGCACTGCACTTCTAGAATAGGTCTTTTGGTTCTTATCAGTATAGTTAATAGATATTGAATCTTCATAACTTGTGTACTGAATAGCATAACTATAAGAAGAGTTAGGCGGCAAATCTCCTATCAAGTCTACTCTCTTGGAGCTTGTATATTTAACGCGTACATCAGAGATAGGATAAGGAGTTTCATTACTTATGATAATTTTGCCTTTATCCTTCTCGAAATATGAGCAGGATATTACAAGCATACTCATCAACCCTATTAAAATATTTTTATTAAAGATTATGCTTACCTCATTTTCACTAATGGACTAATAAAGGTATACCCCCAACGGAACCAGCTATTTTAGCCCTTAAACCTATTAATAGACCACTTAAAACAGACTGATATAATGGAACTACTTATAACAAACTGCTGAACTAGCTTATCTATTGCGTTACGGATCATAGAACTTTATTACAAAGCTAACTAATAGCTTGTACTAAAATTCCTAAAATAATTACGGGTTATTTTCTAAGCGATTGAATTTATTGAAATTAATATATGTAACATGTAAGAATAACGGACTCATTCGATTTAATATGTAATGTATATGGATGCTTTACATATTGTAGAATCTAAGACTTGAAAAGTATAGGAACTCTACGATCAATCATGTATAGAGTCTAAATCTTCTCATTGATGGTACAGTTCATTATATATTTGGCTCAATATAGCTTGTATACAAGAAAACTGAATGAAGTCCCTATAAATAGTAGGGTAAAAAGTTTTAGTCCATACCTTATTTACAGAATATCGACTATATCGAAGGTGCCGAATATCGTTAATATCTCTAACATGTAAAAATATCGGACTAACTATGAATATTCCCCATAGCACTGACTTGTCTCATCATGAGCTACCCTAATCATTAATTCAGCCTAATTGCGATGGGACTACTGCTCACTAATGTGACGATTTGTCCATTCGTAGTAGCTTGATGATTTTACTTTTAATACTAAAGCTTATAGGTGTCTCCGTTAAGAATCCCAACAGTTTAAATGAGGGTTGTTGTACTTAGGATATGTTACACATTAAGGTTCATGAACCATTTATTTTTCTCTGCACTATAGGGTATTGTTTTTACTACACAATTACCTCTTTTAACTCGTGAACTTAACTTTAGGTACGCATAAGTTAAATAGACGGTAATTGAAGGTTTGTTCTACGTGTCATTCTCAATAGCCATAACCGCTGCCTAGTAAACCAATCATATATCATGTGCTCCTTAGAGTTTCTCATGGGAATACGGAGCACTAACCTAGTGGACGTTTAAATTTTTGTTGTGGGACATTGATATTGATTAGCGTTCATCACGACTAAATTCAATTTGCACATTACCTTGTCCCAGTACATCAGCTAACTTATCAGGCTGGCTCACTCTACCAATACGCGTATAAGAATATGATGAAAGAAAACTCTTATAAAATACTACTAACGTTGATGAGCCATACAACATGACATCACCATTATGAATGGTATTTGCACTACTGGCATTCGTTGGCAGTGGATTTGGTAGCTGAGCGTGCTTCTCATTACTGTGCAAATCTTCCATATTTAACGTTAAGGGTAATTGTGCTGCAAAAGCATGCGCAGTCGCGTTGTCTTCAGCCATCACTTCAAAACGATTTCCATTAATTATTATCCACATATTCACCTGCTCCTTTTCTGATATTGTTTGTTTTGCATTATTGGGGCTTGTTTTTTGCGTCAAACTTTCATGCACAATGGACGAGTTTGATGTGGCATTTTGATCGTCAGCACAAGCACTCAATGCTGGCAAGATACCAACAGCCATCATAATGATCATGCGGTTGTTCATATTCATCTGTCAAACTCCCCTAAAGTAGTTACCGCGCGGTCAAACGCGATGTTAAGAACGCAGAAATCACTAAAACAACAGCGCTAAATATAAACGTTGCCTGAAAACCGCTATGATCCAATAAAATACCACCCAGTGTAGAACCCAAAGCAATGGCCAGCTGAACCACAGCGACCATCAAGCCGCCGCCTGCTTCAGCATCTTCTGGCAACGTCTGAGCAAGCCAGCGCCACCAACCAACAGGTAGCCCTGTCCCTAAAAGACCCCAAATTCCAAGTAATATGGCCACAACTATGGTCGATGTACCAAAAAATATCAGAGTCAATGCAATAATTGCCATTAAAATAGGACTCATAATTAGCGTCGTATAAAAACGACGATCCAAAAATATATTGATAATACACGTACCAATAAAGCCCATGACGCCAATACCAAGCAAAATCAGTGACAAGGTGGAAATATCAACTTGGGTAATGGTTTCTAGAAAAGGTCTAACGTAAGTATAAAGTGAGAATTGACCCATAAAAAACAAACTGACTGCCAACATACCAATCATGACGATAGGATTACGGAGCAACCCTAAAATAGTGGGATGTTTATCTGTTTGATCTGTGTCAATCTGCATGGAAGGTAAACTAATCCATTGCCAAATAAAGGTTACAATGGCAACAGGAACGAGACAGAAAAAAGCACCGCGCCAACCAATAATAGAGCCAAGATAACTGCCTAAAGGTGCTGCAATGACCATTGCTAATGCATTGCCACTGTTAAAAATAGCCATGGCGCGCGGTACATCTGAGGGAGGCACTAATCTCATGGCCATAGCTACCGACATTGACCAAAACCCGCCTATGACCACCCCAAGCAAAGCGCGGCCAATCATGTAAACCATATAGTTTTGCGCCAGTGCAACAATGACGCCTGACATGGCCATAATGGCGGTTAAAAGTAACAATAGTGTTTTACGATTCATATTGCCTGCTACACGAGAAATCGTCAAACTTGTGATAACCGCAAAAGCACCTGAAATAGCAATGCCTTGACCTACCATCCCCTCACTGATGCTGAGATCTACTGCAATCGGCGTGAGGAGACTCACAGGCATGAACTCTGATGCAATTAATGCAAAAACGCACAATGTCATGGCAAAAACCCCACTCCAATAGGCGGGCTGTTCTACATTTTTTTCTTTTTCTTTGGTGTTCAACATACACACTCTCGTTATTGTATTGAGAATCTATTAAAAAATGGGTTTGAAACTAAACGAAAAACCGGCCATCACGTAGCCGGTTGTTTTTATAACTCACTACCCTCTTTTTTTATTTCAAGTTTTTATTAAAAAAGTCTGTTAATTTATCAAAAGGGATTTTATCCATACGATCGTATAAATCGACATGGTTCGTATTTGGTAAAATGACCAACTCTTTTGGTTGTTTGGCTTTTTGATAAGCATCTTTACTAAAATAAAGCGAGTGGGCATCCTCGCCAGCAATGATTAAGATAGGACGCGGAGATATCTCGTCAATATAGCTCAGCAGTGGCATATTCATAAATGATAAAGGCGTCGTCGCCGTCCATGCGCCATTTGAGTTCACCGCATTTTTATGAAAACCCCGATCCGTGCGGTAGTAATCGAAAAACTCTTTTTGTACAGGGTTTGGATTGCTATCTAAAGCTTCGGGCAAAATACGATCTGCCGTGGTCACTTTGCCGTTATCGTCTACATAGAGGTCATGATTGGCTGTCGCAGGTTGTCCTTTCTCTGCGTCTACCCAGCGTTGTTGATTGAGATGTTTCAATACTGCTTGACGATCGCTCGCATCATATCGATCATCACCGTCACCTACCCCATGTCCCATCGCACGACTCATATCGTACATACTGGTCGTGGCGACTGCTTTGATTCGCGTATCCATCGCAGCGGCATTCAAACCCATACCGCCCCAACCACAGATACCAATAGCGCCAATACGATTTCTATCGACCTCAGGACGCAACCCTAAGTAATCTATCGCTGCACTAAAGTCTTCCGTATTGATATCTGGTGATGCTACATTTCTAGGCGTACCGCTGCTTTCACCCGTATACGAAGGATCAAAAGCAATAGCAACAAAGCCCTGTTCTGCCATCTTTTGCGCATATAAGCCTGATGATTGTTCTTTCACAGCGCCAAAAGGCCCGCCAACAGCCAATGCTGCTAGCTTTTTGCCGTTATAAGCTTTTGGTATATAAAGATCTGCGGCAAGCGTAATGCCATAACGGTTTTTGAATGTTACTTTTTGATGTGTGACGCTGTCACTTTTAGCAAAAGTTTTATCCCATTTTTGTACAAGTGGGACGGTAGATGTGGCTGCTTGTGCCATATGATTCGCCCCAAGGATAGTTGAGCTAACCAGTATTCCCAAGCTAAGCTTTTTGATCATTAATGGTAAGGCCATTGGTCTTCCTTTTTGATAGTAAATCATCACTTATCTGATGATTATTCATAACGTGTGAGTAGAAATAGCCGTGTTATAAACAAGACAAGATTGTTTATAATATATTCTCTAAAGTCATGAGATAATCTTATACTTCTACGATTCTAGTGATAATACCCATTTTTTAACTTTTATTTATTCACTCAGGTTATGAATATGCGACAACAAGAGAATTATAATGAGCTGCATGCTTTTTTATTGGTTGCTCAAGAGAGTAGTTTTACTAAGGCCGCTGTCAAACTTGGGATATCACAATCCGCACTGAGCCGCTCTATTAAGTTATTAGAGCAGCGCTTAGGTCTACAGTTATTCACAAGAACCACACGTAGCTTGTCTTTGACACATGCAGGCAAAGCATTGTTTGTGACCGCTGAGCAGAGTTTTAGTTTATTAGATGAGAAGTTAGATGGACTCAAGCATCTGCGCGAAACGCCTGCGGGTTTGGTACGCATTAGTGCTGGTCAGTATGCTATTGATAAAGTGCTATTACCAAAGCTGGCCAAATTCAAACAGCTATATCCTGATATTGAACTCGAGTTGATCAGCGATACTGCTTTGTCAGATATTATCAGCACACAATTTGATGCAGGGGTTCGCTTTGGTAGTTTGGTTACTGAAGGTATGATATCGGTGCGTATCGACTACGATGAGGAGATTGCTGTGGTCGGTTCACCAGACTATTTCCATGAGTTTGGCTTTCCCAAAACACCTGTAGAGTTGAACGAACACAACTGCTTGGGCTATCGATTTATGGGTGGCGGTATGTATCACTGGGATTTTATGATTGATGGTCAACCATATAAATTAAAGACGCAAGGACAATGGGTATTCTCGACTGATTATTCAGTGATTGATGCTGCAAAACGAGGACTGGGTATAGGTTATGTCCCTACCGATATGATTAAAGATGAGCTAAAAAACGGCAAGCTTATTCATATATTGAGAGAGTTCAGTCATACCTTTAGCGGCTTTCATTTATATTATCCGCATCACAATGTGTCACCTGCGCTACGAGCCGTTATTGATGCTTTGAAGCTCAAATAATATTTACTTAGGTAGCAAAGCATCAAAAATTTTCCTAAAAAAATAATTTATGAAGACATTTTCGCCTTCTAACCCTATTCAGTTTCGCGCAATATTTTGATGTCTTTTAATGGTGACTCACTAAAAAAACGGCGATACTCTCGACTGAAAGACGGTCTCTAAAGTTACGACCGTTTAAGGTATAATCATCTATAAATCAAAAATTAATGTTGATATTTATGGCCAAAGTGTCTTTAGATCGCCCCAGCCTTATTGCTTGCCCTATCGCTCACAACCTTTCGGTGTTTGGTGATCCTTGGTGCTTGCTGATCTTACGCGATGCTCATATGGGACTGACGCGATTTGATGAATTTCATAACAGTCTAGGCATTGCACCGTCGGTATTGACCAAACGTTTAATCACTCTAGTCGAGGAAGGTGTATTGACAAAACACCGCTACTCAAAACAGCCACCGCGCGAAGAGTATCTACTAACGGATGCAGGTCAAGATATACTACCGATACTATTCATGTTAAGGGAATGGGGTCTTACTCATAGGCCTTGTTCAGAATACGATCAGAGGGCTATTTTTGTAGATTCTGAGACAAGTGAAGAGATTCAACCTGTCGTCATTGACAAAGTGACTGGTGTTGAGATTGGTAAACGTGCCATCCAGAAAAAGTTTAAATAAGCTTTTTATATAGATTTTAAGAGTTAATATTTCTTGATGCTTTTTCAACCCTTATTTTGCACAATCAACTCTTTTTCATAAGCTACTGCCTGTGTTCGTGTTATTCAGCAAAAAAAATCTTGCTTAACTCGCCTTTAAATCATCCACACGTTTTGTTGCTTTAAAGAATTCTTTTAGCGATACATACTCACCAACAGCTACCATCCTCATGCATGCATATTGGCATAGATAGCCTAAAATTTTATGCTACCTGCCAGCACTTCTATTAGAAATAATGAAAGTACGATAATAAATATACATAGTAACTATCTTTTTAAGAGTTACTATCTTTTTAGTAGTAACTATATTATCTTATACTAATTCTCTGCCAAAAATCTGCTCGGCCTTTATAAGCTGCGCCCACCAAATAGAATGTATAAACAACCCATACACAAGGATTGTAAAATGGATGTTACAAAAAAAGATGTTAATAATACGCTGGCTAATTGGCAAGTTGATGATTCGCGTATACGCGCCACATTAGGCTCTGTAGGGATAACCTCGCCTAATCAACTAGCCAGCATGAGTGGTCAATCATTTTTTGATGCTATGTTTGCAGGAGAGTTGCCCTCACCACCGATTGGTGAAACGCTCGATTTTATTCCTATCCACATACAAGGCGGTAAAGCCATCTTTCAAGGTCGACCCAGTCAGCAACATTACAATCCATTAGGTAGCGTACATGGCGGTTGGTTTTGTACCATTCTTGACTCTGCTGTCGGCTGCGCTATTCATTCTACCTTGCCCGCCGGCAAAGGCTATACCACGCTCGAGATTAAAGTAAATATGATTCGAGCTTTGACCAAAGCCATTCCGCTAGTACGTGCTGAGGCTAATATTATCCATGTCGGGAGACAAACCGCAACGGCTGAAGGTCGTATCGTTGGGCCTGATGGCAAACTATATGCCCATGCCACCACAACCTGTTTGGTATTTGATATGCAGCCATGAGCATAATGATAAATTTTTACTTAATATGCTTTTGATAATTGATGAAAATTTTGATAGTTAACGAATAATAGGGGCAATACTATGCAAGCATTCGAACGAGCAATGACTCTAGATGATAAGAAAGCCCGCTATTATGACTTATCCGCTTTGGTTAATAATAATGAAAACGCCCTGTTATCTCCTGCACATTTTTATGGCGGTAATGGTTTTACTGCTGGTGTCTATCTGCCGCTATTAACCGAGCTCAGTGAGCAATTTACTATCAACAGTCTTGCCATGCGTGGTTATTGGTACGATCTACCATCCGTCAAGAAGCTCACTCGCGAGCAAGATGCTGATATATTGATTGATTTTTTAGAGAAGACACAGGATCAGCCTGTCGTAGGTATTGGCCATTCTCAAGGCGCCACTGCTACTGCTATTGCAGCTGCTAAGCGTCCAGAGCTATTTTCACAGCTATACTTAATAGAGCCCGTTACTTTTACCAAATCGCAGATGCTCATCATGAACTCAGCACCTGACGATTTAAAGATAACTCAAGAACCTTTTAAAAGCACACAAGCCAAGCAAGCACAGTGGGAAAGCGTTGAATCGTACTATAACTATCTACGGGCACATCGTGCCTTTAAGCGTATTGATGACAACAATCTCTATGTTTTTGCAAAAAATAGTCTCATCCAAAATGAGCAAGGACAATACAACTTGCTGTTTACCCCTGAGCAAGAGTTGGCAAGCTACTTCGATACCCCCTTTGTCAATGGCGCTTTAAAAGACCTTAATACTATTGGTTTGCCTTACACTATTATCGTTGGCAAACCTTCTATATTTATTAGTGATAAAGTTCGTAAAGTTTGGCAAAACCTTGTACCTAGCGAACGAATCATTGAGCTGTCGGATAATGGGCATCTGCTACCAATGGAAGCGCCTGAACAATGTGCAAACATCATTATGGAAGCGTTTAATGATAGTTAAGACATTTTTTATTAACGGTAAGGTGCAGAGGTCTATGGTATTGCTTTACTCCCTAGACCTCACCACCAACTTTTATCCTTTCTACCAAAAAATCGACCGCCGCCTTTACCTTGGGTACCAAATATCGCTGTTTTTGATACAGCAGATAAATCGCCATGTCCGCATGCTGAGTGACTGCCAGCTCATGCTCAAACGTCAGCTCTTGTAGCGCACCCGAATCAAGGTGGGATGCCAACGCCCAGCGCGTAGACATTAAAATACCGTCGCCCGCACAGGCTCTTTGTGCCAACCACGGCCCGTTGTTTGAGATCGCGACCACGGACCCTGAGACATCATGCCATTGCTCATCCACATAGCATAACCAAGGGGTTCGCCCTGATGGCGCTTTAAAATAAAGTCCCCGATGTTCCTTTAACGTCATGACATGGTCAGGTACGCCATATTTTTCCAGATAGCTGAGGGACGCCACTGGAATAAATTCATTATCCATGAGCCTTATTGCAAGCACCCGCTCGTTCGGTGCGTAGCCACCACGAATCGCAATATCGACATCATCACGTCCTAGTGTTGACAGCTCATCACTCAAACTGACATCGAGCACGATTTGCGGATACAATGCACTAAACTCATCGAGTAACGGCAGTAGTATTTTTTCACCAAAACCCACCATCGAGCTTATGCGTAGACGTCCGATCGGTGTGGTTTGATAACTGCGTACCGTTTCTTTGCTTTGCTCTAGCTGGTTCAATATGTGCTGCATATCATTATAATAAACCTGCCCTACCTCCGTCAGCTTCACGATTCGAGTGGAACGCTTTAGTAGTGTCGCGCCCAAACTCTTTTCTAAATCAGAAACTCGTCTTGATAATGAGGATGGCGGCACACCAAATACCTTCGCCGCTTTGCTAAAACTGCCTGTCTCGACCACTTTACTAAAATATCGTATCGCCCGTAGCTGATCCAAAACCTATCTCCATTCAATAAACAGTCAATTTTCCAACATATCTGTATCAATTATTACGTAATTTGACCTTATTATTGTCTTAAAGGCAATAGTGATTCGCGTTTTGCCCTATATATCACCTCATTAAAAACAGTAATAATAGGTGCAGCTTGAACATGACAACTAAAAACAATACTCACATCCATAATGGAATAATAATTTATGATTACTTTGCATGGTTTTCCCACAAGCAACTATTACAACATCGTCAAACATGCGCTGTTATACAAAGAAATACCTTTTCAAGAACATCTTATATTCACTGACAACGACAAGTTGTTGGCCGTTAGTCCTGTGGGTAAAGTGCCCGCTATCACAACAGATGAAGGCGTGACGCTATCAGAGTCGAGTGTTATTTGTGATTTTATCGAAGAGGCTTACCCTGACATCCCGTTATATCCTGAATCTGCTACTGAGCGCGCAATCGTGCGTCAAATTATGAAAATAGCAGAGCTGTATTTTGAATTACCGAGCCGCCGCCTCATTCCTTATGTGTTTTCAGGTACACAAGCTCCTGACACTCTCAAACAAGAAGTACGTCAAGTGCTCGCCCGCGGGATTCCTGCCTTAAACCAGTTGTGCCAGTTTTCACCTTGGATTGCAGGTAAAGCGCTTACGATGGCTGACATCTATATGCACTATGTAAACGTTGTCGTCATTGGTTGCGCCTCAACCCAACTTGACTGGGACGTGCTAGCAGAGATACCCGGTATGAAAGAATGGAACAAGACCATGAGTCAATCTGATATTGCCCAAAAAATAGAGGCCGATCGCATCGCCAATATGCCTGAGTTTATGACACATATAAAAGCTCAAATACAGGCAGCGCAGCCTAAATAATGGTTTTTAGCATAAAATAACACCCTTACGATAACAATAATGAGTGATGCCGCGCATCATTCAGAGGAGAAAACATTATGACCGATAAAAATAAGCAACTGGTATCTACCATCAGTGATGACAACAAGTTAACCCTGTCTTTAAAAGACATCGACATGCCGCAGCCCGGTGCTGATGAAATTGTCGTGCGCATGGAAGCCATGCCATTGAACCCCTCTGACTTTGGGGTGATGTTCAGCGCCGCTGACATGTCAACTGCCGTACAGTCAGGCACCAATGACAGCCCTGTAATTACTGCTGATGTGCCTGAGAAAGTCATGCCAGCACTCAAAACGCGGGTAAATAAAGACACGCCTGTCGGTAATGAAGGCGCCGGTACCGTCGTTGCAGCAGGCTCATCAGAAGCCGCGCAAGCACTCATGGGTAAAATGGTCGCTGTGATTGGCGGCGGTACGTACCGTCAATATCACTGTGTGAATGTGAGAAGCTGTATAGAGATGAAAGATGGCACCACAGCCACCGAGGCGGCATCATCTTTTGTCAATCCACTCACCTCACTGGCAATGGTCGAAACCATGCGCGCTGAAGGTCACAAAGCTATTATTCATGCGGCAGCGGCGTCTAGCCTCGGGCAAATGCTCAACCGAATTTGTATGGCTGATGGCATTGATCTGATCAATATCGTACGTAAAGAATCACAAGAAAAGCTACTGCGCGATATGGGCGCAAAATACGTGGTCAACTCAAGCAGTGAGACCTTTACCAATGACTTAACCGCAGCGATTATCGAAACAGGCGCAACGATTTCATTCGACCCTATTGGTGGCGGCAAGCTATCTAGCGATATTCTAAACTGTATGGAAGCGGCCATCACCCATGATGTGGAAGAATACAGCGTCTATGGCTCAGACACCTTTAAACAAGCCTATATTTATGGTGCCTTAGATCGTGGCCCAATCACCTTAAACCGTAACTTTGGTTTTGCGTGGGGCGTTAACGGATTCTTATTATTTAATGCACTTGGCAAACTAGGTAGTGAAACAGTCAAGTCGATGCGTAAGCGCGTGGCAGAAGAAATCACCACGACCTTTGCGAGCAGCTATACGCATGAAGTCACGCTAGAAGAAGCGCTGCAATTAAAATCAATCGCCGCTTATGGCAAACAAGCGACTGGTGAGAAGTACTTGATTAAGCCTCAAGGCTAATAGTTGTTTGAAGCATAATCTAGAAGTCACTTTGTAACAATAGAAAAGCAGATATCGATGATGTCTGCTTTTTTGTGCTTAATTGTTATAGGGCTTAATATACGTTCTTTGCTAACCATACTTTATGAGTCTTATTATGAGAAATCAGCCCATTACTTACAAGTCCTGTTAAACAGCCGAACCTTGAATGGCCTTCAACTAAATGCAATTTACAATCTAACTCAAGAAATATAGGTGGTCTTTTCCAAGTATGATTATGTTCCCAGTGCGCTACAGTTTGATCTGTATGACCAATTAGCTTCCAGTTTAAATCTGTCGAAACTCGATGAGACTTCTTACAACAGGTATCTACCCACTTTTGGAAGTAAGGAAAAATTGAAGCATGTGACATGTTTTCAAATGTGAGATTCACAATCTCCCAGTTTAGATTATAAATATCTAATTCAGCATATTGCTCTTGAAACTGAAAGTTACGTCCATGATCTTGATAAAATTGTTCTAAAACATCTACTGGTGTATTAGGCAAATTCAAGATCAGCTCATCAATATCTATACGTCCTACTTGGTCACCCGAAAGATTTATTAATTCTTTAAATTTCAAAATTTCCTCACAATGTAAATTTTGGAGCTTATGAATATTTTAACTTATTAAATTTATTTCTTATCTGTAATTGCATTAACACCTCAAATTGATAGTTTTCGAGAGTATAAAGGGGATTGATAATATACAGGACTAACTTTTTTGCAAAAGATATAAGATTTCGCATAGTTTTTCAGAAACAGGATAGTCTTTATACTAGATATAGTTATCAGTATTGAATCCCACAGGCTTGTATTATCGATTCAGTACAACCCTCGATCTATCTGACTATTTTTCTATACAGTAAAGAAAGTATACTGCTCGAAAATCTGTAAAAACTGACATAAGCTAACTCCGATTATAAAAAATTATTAGTTTATAAATTATCGTGTTGTCTCATAATTCCACTAAATAATTCTAAAGTAAACAATTGATTATAAGTAGTCTTGAATAATGCTTTATTTAACCATCTTATTTTTTGCACAGAACCCTACCATCACCCTGATAAGTCAATTATATGCGCGTACGCGAGCATACTTTTTATAAAAATATCTCTTAATCTATTGAATTATAAAGCGTTCAGACGATATTTAATCCAATTATCTGACCGTAAAAGTAACCACTACTCACTTTAACTCACTTATTTCTCTCAAGACCTCTCCTGATTAGCCCATTTTTCACTTAATATAGTTCTTTTTACCATTAATCATCCCCAAGTGAACCTTGGGAATGATTAATAGAAAAAACCTTTTATTTAAAAGGATTGTAAGATTGATATAATAAATACCAGTGTCCATAATGGTGTCCAGCAATCAGTGTTCAATAATGTCTTATGATATAACTGTTGCCTACGGTCACTTGTCCCTTTATAAAAACTACGGATAACTTTTATGGCTGTCGATAATGCAAATGATATTAATAAACTTGAATACCGAGATAAGGACTACTCGGTCAGCGTTTCAGGTGTCGCGGGTCTAAGTATCCGTGTCTATCCAAATGGCAAAAAAGAATACTACCTACGCTACGCTCATCCCCACATCACAGGCAAGCGGCCCAGAATGATGCTGGGTAAGGTCGAGGACATTAATCTATACGAGGTTAAGTATAAAGCGGAAACCATACTTAACATGGTCGCAAACGGCTCTGATCCCAAAGCCATACAGCAAAAAGAACAAGTCAATAAGTACACTCATCTAAAGAACGCCACTTTCGCTGAGATTGCACAAGCATGGCGCGCGCACAAAACAGCAGGTCGCCAACACAGCAAATCTAAAAAGCCTGCGTTTAGTGAATCGACGCTCAAATTTTGGGACTTATGTCTGGGCTATATGTGTCATGAGATTGGTGAGTTGAGAATGAACGATATCACCAGTGAGATGATACTCAGTGTGTGTGAGGCCATTCAAAACAACGACAATCAAGCCACCTTCGTTGGTGCAAGCACACGGCTGTATACCGAAAAAGTATTTTCTTTTGCCGTCGCGCGCGGATTATGCGATAGAAATGTGGCAATTGACACGCGTGGCGAGCTAGCACCAGCTGGCTCAGGTAATCACTTGCCAGCCATTACCAAACCCGATGAGTTTGCAACGCTTTTACAAGATATGGCCAATTTTAAAGGGGCAAGCAAGATCACCCTTGAGGCCATGAATCTACTACCCTATATATTTGTCCGTAGTATCGATTTGCGCTCTATGCGCTGGCAGGACATCGATTGGGAGAACAATATATGGGCATTCTCCCCTACTAAAGGTGAAGGTCGTGATGATATGGTCTCACATTTAGTGGTGCCATTGGCAACCCAAGTCATCGCACGTTTACGACACATTCAATCTATCAGCGGTCATAACGACTATGTCTTTGCGTCGACGCGCGCTTCAAACAATGCTTATATTAGTAAGGCTGCGCTCGTACAGGTTTTCCACCGCATGGGCTACAAAGACGTGCAATGCGCGCATGGGTTTCGGGCCTCCGCCAAAACCTTGCTCATGGAACAGCCTGATCTGCGTTACTCAGATATCGTCACAGAACTGCAGTTGGGCCATAGAATCAAAGATACTCATGGCGGCGCTTATAACAGACTCGATGAGATTGATACGAGGATACAGATGATGCAGGATTGGGCAGACTATATAGATACTCTGCGAAGCTATTCTGAACATATTTAAAAAGAAGTCAGTCCAAAAAAACTGACTTTAAACACCTGAACAAAATAGAGACTTATATTTAATTGTCTAAATACTTCCCCAACCATGCTAAAAATGCATCGCTAGTCGTCGATACGTTTAAGCGCAGATAGGTTGAGGCGCTGGCATCTGGATGAAACAATTGCCCGGGTGCCACCAGCCAGCCATCGCTATAGGCATCTAGTGCCAACTGGCTGGTATCTTGCTGTGTATCTACCCACACAAAAATGCCTGCCTGTGTATGCTCAGGATAGGCAAGTCCAATCTTTGGTAATGCTTTACGCATCCTCTCATGCGCATCATATAAGTGTTGATGGACTTTTTTAATCTGCCGACGGTACTCGCCGTGCGTCCATAGATGGTGAATGACACGCTCACCAAATTCTGGCGTATTCATATTACTCAAGGTTTTGATACGCAGCACGTCATCAATGAAATTATCTGGGCATACCAATAGGCCGACGCGCCAACCTGATGCCATCGACTTTGAAAATCCCGTCGCATAAAACACGCGCTCGAACTGATCAAGACTGGCATAACGCAAGACTTGACTGTCCGGTACAAACGCGGCGTATAAATCATCCTCAAAAATATACGCATCGTATTTATGGATAAGATTGAGCACTTGGTGCGCCCGAGCAGGATGTAGATTATAAGAGGTGGGATTGTGTAGCACGCTGTTGGTCAAATACAGCTTAGGATGATATGTCTCAAACAGCTTTTGCATCTGCTCAATGTTGGGGCCTTGATGGTCGCGCTCGACAGCGACAACATTGAGTCCTTGTTGCTGTAGGCAACTCGATAGCCAAAACCAGCCCGGCCCATCAACCACCACCGTGTCACCCACTTCGGTTAATAGCTGTACGATCATGGTGATGGCTTGCGATATGCCTGCGGTGGTAATGACATTGTCTGCATAGGTCTGCATACCAAGCACATTCAATTGCTGAACCAGCTGCTGACGCAGCGGCAGATAGCCTTGCACCTCGCCATAGTCGTAGATGAAGCTATCCGCTTGCTGAGTGACCTGCCGTATAGCCCATTCCATCTTGTCATTACGCACCCAGTCTCTGGGTAAGGTTCCCACCCCTGGTGATCGGTGATGCGGAATGTCACTAAACACCTGCTGTACCAGCCAGCGTGTGTCTATAACGGGGTACTTGGTACCAACTTTTTTATCACTATTAGGTTGAGCCAGTGTTGCTTGTACATTTACATAGTAGCCTGAACTTGGCTTAGCCACCAATACATTGGTCGCCACCAGTTGCTCATAGGCTTGCACCACCGTAAAGCTCGAGATACCCATTAATTTTGCTAATTTGCGCACCGATGGCACACGCTGATTGGGCAAGTAAATTTGCCAAGCAATACGCTGCTGTAGCCATTCAGCGACGGCAGCAGTCTTCGTCAAATTAGGATTGAGTTTGTAATTTTCGACCATAATGAGCGCACTTATCTTTGATTATAAAAATCTAAATATAAAAAACTGTCATGTTAAGTATGACTATACACTTTGTTCACCATCAGTGGAACTGTATCGGGTCTGTCATGGTCATCTAGACTATAGTTGATCTCTTCAATCACATTGAAGTTTTGAGGAGAATAGATAAATGGGCATAACGGCAGGCTTGGAAGGTAGCATCACCGCGTTGGCTATTTTCTTATTCATTAACTCCATCACACCCGGACCCAATAACTTAATGCTACTACATGGCAGTATCAAGTGCGGATTTTGGGCATGTCGCTGGCATATGCTCGGTATTACGACAGGCGTTGCTGTCATGCTTGGACTGAGCTATTGGGGTATGGCAACTTTGGTGGTTGGCTTTCCGGCGATTATGTTGACGATAAAAGCACTGGGTACGCTCTATCTGTTATGGCTTACTTATCATATGGCAAAAACGGACTTCACCGCGGTTGTCAATAAAGCACTGCAACATGAGCTGGCAAGTGAAACAAGTGGCGCAACCATCGCAAAAAACCGCGTGGGCGATTTACCACTAAGCTTTGGACAGGCATTACTATTTCAATGGCTTAATCCAAAAGCATGGACCATGACAATGGTGGCACCCAGTCTGGCCATGTTTCATACCAATAGCTCGTGGCTGGACAACCAGCTATTACTGATCATGTGTGCCATCATCAATATCTTGTCGATCAGCTGCTGGGCGGCAGGCGGGCACTGGCTGCGCAAACTGGTACATTTACCGCGTGTGATGCGGGTTATCCATACACTGATTGTATTTATGACGCTGTATTGTGCCGTCATGCTATGGCGCTAAAAAGCAAGCAAGGTGACGATTAAATCACAAACGAAAAACGCAAGATAATTACCTAGGATAATCATATGACCCCTATATACACTGCACTGGCTGTACTGGTTACCTTTATTTGGGGTGTAAATTTCACCTTTATTGCATGGGGGCTCGAGAGCTTCCCACCACTGATGCTCACTGCCCTACGTTTTTTCTTTACCGCGGTGCCGTTGGTGTTTTTTCTTAAACCCCCTACCTTTAACCGCACCTTACTGATTTATGCCATCGGTACCTTTGTGATTCAGTACGCCTTTATATTTACCGCCATGCATCTAGGCGCGTCGCCAGGGTTGACAGCACTGTTGCTGCAAATCCAGATTTTTATCACCGTGTTACTAGCGTACTTTATCCTAGGCGAAGCAGTCAGTCGCATGCAAATCATTGGTATGCTGGTCGGAGTATTGGGACTTAGCGTGATTGCACTTAATCTCGGCGGTGATATGCCTGTGGCTGGATTTGTCTGCATCTTGATTGCCGCAATGGGCTGGAGCTTTGGTAATATTGCCTCCAAGCAGGCCTCGGCACAGGCAACTCTAAGAGCAGCGCAGCAAAAAACAAGCGTGCCTGTTGTTTCCTCTGGGACTGTTTCTTCCAATACTAAAGAAAATAAGGCATCTGCTTTGTCTGCTCTCGCACTGGTGGCATGGAGCGGTCTTATCGCTTGCGTAATTTTGATCCCATGCTCTCTCCTGTTTGAGACCGATGCATGGCAACTGGCAACCTTTACCGAGGCGTCGATGAGATCGTGGCTGTCACTAGGGTTTATCATATACATCTCAACCCTAGTAGGCTTTGGACTGTGGTCGCATTTGCTCAGCAAGAACACCGCATCTAAGATGATGCCATTTGCGCTACTAATACCCATATTCGGTATGACAACGTCCGTAGTGCTCACAGAGGAAGTTGTGACATGGTGGAAGATACTGGCAATGATATTGATATTATCGGGGTTACTACTGGCAAATGTGAAATTAGGGCTAGGAAGAAGACTTGCTTATAAATAATACCAAGTATCTGACTTTCTTTAGCTTTGACTCTAAGGCGAAATGCTCTTGAGTATTGAGTTTATCGGGTCAGGATTGATATTAACTGAGCTTTTGATCGTCAATTTTTATTTAAGCGTCAGATCATGGAGATGCCAGTGCTAAATCAGCACCTTAGTAGAGCAAATATCGTTAGCATAAAGGGTGCTTTATTTGCCTTGGTAGCGGCAGCGCTCAATGCCACGATAGGCATATTCAGCGTGCTACTTATGAATACAGGGCTAAAAAGTAACGATGTTGCCTTTTTAAAAACGCTTGCTGCTTTTGTCTTGCTGTCTCTTATACTGAGAAAGACGCCGAGGCACGTTCAGTATCAACATCTCATCATGCCTGCACGTGTTACTCTTGATCATCATGCTAGCGATAAGCGTATCATGGCCGCCATTGCTGTTTGTGCCTTTTTTGGTATTTTTACGCTGTTTGTGTTTGAGACCCAAGCTTATCAGTATGGCAATCCCGCCAATGTTGTGGTGATTTTGATGGCAGCAGCAACCATATCAGCAACGCTATTTGGCGCACTACTCCTTAAAGAAAAACTATTACTTAATACTATTTTGGGCGTGTTATTAGCAATCGCTGGTATTTTTGTGATTTCTTGGACAAGCAGCGTTGATTTAACGTTGGTGTTTTTTGCAGCGCTGGCTGGTATTGGCTATGGGCTATTTTCGGTATTGATGCAACGCTTTGGCTTACAAGGCGGTATTTATTTGACCAAATACTTATTACTATTTGGCAGCCTATTGTTATTCATCCCCTTTATTATTACCTTTGAGCCTGTGCATATAGGATATAAATCCATTCTTGGGTTGCTAGGTTTGGCTATTTTTCCAACCATTTTAGGCTTTTACTGTACCACCAGTGCTTTAACGTATTTGCCTGCATCCAAGGTACAAGTGATTGAGTTATCAGAGCCATTGTTTGCGATGTTTTTTGTGTGGCTAATACTGCATGAGTCAGCAACGATGCGATTTTGGCTTGGCGCAGGCTTGGTCATACTCGGTATTTTGACCATCACGAATACGTTTAAAAAAACGCCACATTGAACTTTGCTCAATGATTTCTGCATTTAAGAAGAACTCTATCTGAATATAAATAGCCATATATTTGTGTCTAGCCAGCATAAGTTAAATACAAAACATTGGTATCAGTGCACGATTACATCAATACTTTATGATAGATTATCTCTTTATTATTTAACCAATAAAAATAACCTAGCGAATGATAGAGAACTTTTACATGCAACAGATCAAAAGATTGCCCGCCATAGATGGTCAGCTTGGCTGGTTTGAGTCCGTGTCTTTTACGCGACCCATGCCCGTACAACAAGCTGAAAAAGATGAACATTTTGATATCATCGTCGTTGGTGCAGGCTTTTCAGGTCTCGCCACAGCTGACCGATTGGCGCAGCTACGCCCAGAGGCGCGTATTGCCATTATTGATGCAATGGAAGTTGGTCAAGGTTCCTCCGGTCGTAATGCAGGATTTATCATTGATTTGCCTCACAATGTAGATCCAACAGAAACTGATACACTGGCAACAACACAAGTCCGTGATTTAAATAAGTTTGCGATTCAACGTCTAGATCTTATTCAAAAGCAGCAAGGTCTTGACGTATGCTGGCATCAGGCTGGCAAATATTTAGCCGCTCATGAAGAAAAGCATTTCTCTGGCCTGACTGATTTTATAGATACACTAGAGGCCATAGGAGAACCGTACGAGATATTAAGTGATGATGAGCTAGCGAAAAGATTGGGAACCCATTACTACAAGCGCGCCATTTATACGCCAGACAATATTTTAGTGAACCCAGCAGCGTTGGCCATTTCGGTAGCCAGCGCCCTACCTGACAATGTCACTTTGTTAGAAAACACCCCTGTACGCGAGATAGATTTTGCCAACAAAGTCATCCAAACTCCAAAAGCGCGCCTCAGTGCTGACATTATCGTACTAGCGACAAATGCTTTTACGGAACAATTTGGTGTATCCAATAATAGGATAACCCCAATATTTACTTATGCCAGTTTGACGCGCCCCTTGACCGATGAGGAAATGAGTCGGTGCAAAGGTTTTTCATTGAAAAATATAGAACCTTGGGGACTCACCTCTGCCCACCCTGCCGGCACCACAGTACGCCTGACTGATGATAAGCGAATTTTTATTCGTAATACATTGAACTATCAGCCCAATCTATCCAGCCCTCAAGCGGTAATTGATAAAGCAAAAGCCAAACACCGTAAATCGTATCTGGCACGTTTCCCGCAACTGCCCGAAGTTCCTTTTGAGTACACGTGGGGTGGTATGATTTGTGTGACGATGAACCATGAGCCTATTTTTAAAGAGCATACTGCTGGTGTGTATGTCATCGCTGCCATGAACGGCGTTGGCGTGGCAAAAGGCACTTACTTGGGTCACTATATGGCAGAATATATTTGCGGTAAAGACAGTCCAGAGCTGGATTTTATCTTAAAACATGCAACACCAAGCTGGATGCCGCCCGATCCGCTGCGTAGCGTTGGCGCGCACATGCGACTGTCCTTTGAAGAGCGTATGGCTAAGGGTGAGGTGTAGAGTCTGAATTTACGTGATAAACACTAAAATGGTTAAATGCGCAATCGCGCTAGTCATTGGACTCACGGTATAGCGTATTTTGAGACTCTTCTCTAAAGTCTTCATAAGTAATTTCGGCTTCCGCACCTAAGTCTTTAGTTTTAGTCTCTGTAGCCTCGTTATCACTAGATTCAGCAGGCAGTGCTTCGGCTGTTTTAGAGGTATCAGTTGCCTCTGGATTCTCACCAACCGCTGTGTCTTGAGTCTTAGCGACTGGTTGTTCGACAGGATTGGACGATGTTGGTGTCGTATTGACGGCTACCGCTGGCGAGTTATCTGGTGCTGCTTTGTCTGATTCACTAGCACTATTTATCTCTGTGCTATCGGGCGCCGCAGTCTGCATGGGCGTTGATAAAATTCCTGTATAAATAAGCGCTAGCACGATCATAACAATCAATAATGAGCCAAAGATCATACCGATAATAAGGGGTTTTTTGCTACTCGCCAGCCTATCTTGTGCTGGCGCTGCTTGAATGGCCGATGGTATGGATGGCTCTGGAATAACAGCCTGACTGTCATTGCGTGTATAAGCGCTGTCGTCAGTCTCAGCATACCCTGTTGGAGAAGCGTTTGTTAAAGAAGAATCTACGGCTTGACTGCTACTATCGGTATCATCATAAAAATCAAAAGTGAGTGCATCATCGTCTACCTCACTGCCAAACGCTTTATTTGCAATGTTTGCATTACTATTGGTCGGTATCTCTTGATCTGAAAAATCAAAAGTTGCATCGGTGGTGCTGGTGGCTTCAAATGGCTTTTTATCCTCTTGATTGGTAAATCGCTCAAACGTATGCGTGCTTAATGACTCATAAGCAAAAGACTGATCGGTATCATCTAACGGTCTTAAAGTTTTATTTTCACTATCATCGCCATCCTCATCACCCTGAACACGACTGATGAAGCGCTCATAAATATTATGATTGCTACGATTACGCGATTTTTTACCGACAATTTCAGCCAGTTTCTCTTCAAAACCCGTATCGATGTCGTTTTTTTCGTCGCTCATAGAATAATACCAAACCAGTTTATTCTACTGGCATTAAATGACTGCTAGAATGAAGTGATGATATTTCTTACCAAAATGTAACGTTGTCGTTAACGAACAATATAGTTGCTCCCCTCGTTATCTTCAAGCACAATTTATTTACTGGTGATAACATTTTTAAAATACGCTGCCCATCAAATCAAAAATCACGAAATCAAAGATATGAAAATAACGTCTGAATCAAAGAGTTGAGGCCATGGATTTAAAACAGCTTAATGCATTTATTGCCGTCGCAGATCTGCGTAGCTTTAGCGCGGCTGCGAGCCAAACAGGATTGTCACAGCCCAGTCTGAGTCGCCTGCTTAAACAGCTTGAGACGGACATGGGGGTGGAATTGATTGACCGCTACCATAGGCCATTAAATCTGACGGAAGCGGGCGCTTTTTTTTACGACAAAATCAGCACCGTTTTGACAGAGATTGATACGGTCACCAGTATGACCCAGCGCCTATCAGCACCCAGCAGTATCTTAAATATTGGCTTTGTTCCCTCTGTGCTGTACGGATTGCTCCCCGAAATCATCGCTGAACTAAAGCAGTCAAGCCCCGATATCGAGGTCACACTCAAAGATATCAGCTCGTATCAACAAATGGATGCGCTCAAATCGGGTGAAATAGACATCGGTTTTGGCCGCTTTGCCCACCAAGACCCTTGGATTCAGCAAATACTCCTGCGTCATGAACGTTATGTTGTCGCACTGCCCAAATCGCATCCTTTAGCACAGCTGCGTGAGCAGCGTTTGATAGATTTGGCCAACAACCGCTTAATCTTATATCACCAAACCCATCTGCCTATATCTACAGCGATCTCAAAATCAAAGTCAAAAAACACCAAACTGACCGCTCATGCAGCTATTAATACAAAAGATCGTTCAACCCGTGCACAGACATCTTTGAGTGAGCCTATCACCGAACCGTTGCTACATTTGTTTGCCCAATATGGCATTTCCCCCTTTACCACCACGACCGTGAGCGATTTACAAGTTGCTTTAGGACTGGTGGCGGCTGGTGAAGGAATTACGCTGGTACCTGCCAGCTTACAGACCGTGCGTACCGAGCAAATCAGCTATCAGCGTTTGGTGCATGAAAATGTTACCTCCCCTGTTTATTTGCATACTCTCAAAGATTTTGTGCATCCTAAGATTCCTGCTTTGCTGACTGCCATCTACCATGTCTATGAGCAACGCGGCATCACTTACCGACGTCAACAATTCACCTAGTAGCTCGCATAATTACGTAAATAGGCGCTTATCATTAAGCATTACTGTTTTTATTATGAATTTTATTAAGTTAAATTAACTATTTGAACCAGTTTATATCAATTTATGGATATAAATGAGGCAAATAAATATTATCTCGTATCATTATAGGTATGCTAAAGTCGCTACTAAACGTCTATTTTTTGTTTTTTTTCTTTCCGTTTTTTAACTCAGTGCTCTCGTTGCAGATCCCCTGTCATCTAGTGGTGATAGGGTTTTGCTTGATATAATTTGAGGTATTTATGACTACACAACAGATCAACACTGTTGATAGCGCTGCCAGCCAGGAAGGCTTTAGTTGGCGCATCTTCGGTCCAGGTATTTTGATGGCAACTGCCGCTATTGGTGGTTCTCATCTGATTTCATCAACACAAGCAGGTGCCCTATATGGTTGGCAGTTGGCCATTATGATCATTTTGGCCAACGTGTTTAAGTATCCGTTTTTTCGCTTTGCCACTGACTATGTCTATGATACGGGTGAGAGTCTGATTGCGGGCTATGCCAAACGCTCAAAGGTATACCTGTGGGTATATTTTATTCTCTCTATACTATCAGCCGTTATTAGTACGGGGGCGGTATCGCTGCTTGCTGCAGTGATCTTAGGGTTTATGCTACCGGCGTCTCTCGAGTTTTCTACCATCACCCTATCGATAATTATCGTGGCCGTCTCTTGGTTTTTTCTCATTGCTGGTCATTATAAATTACTCGATGGTGTCACCAAATGGATCATGATTGCCTTAACGGCAGCCACCGTTGCCGCCGTCGTTATTGCTGCTGGCAAACCCACAGTCATGGCTGCTGACTTTGTCGCCGCCTCGCCTTGGAACCTTGCAACCTTAGGATTTATTGTTGCACTCATGGGCTGGATGCCAGCGCCATTGGAGTTTGCCGCAATTACTTCTATGTGGACCTCAGCCAAAGTTAAAACCGATCATACGACTCATCGTCAAGGCTTACTGGATTTTAATGTTGGGTATTTAGTCTCAGCGATTCTGGCATTATTTTTCTTGGCGCTGGGTGTGTTTGTCCAGTATGGCTCAGGTCAAGAGATTGAGTTGGTTGGCGGCGCGTATATCAATCAGCTGATTAATATGTATACGGCAACCATTGGTGATTGGTCAAGACTGCTGGTCGCCTTTGTCGCCTTCATGTGTATGTTTGGCACAACCATCACCTGTGCAGATGGTTACGGTCGTGCCAATGCCGAATGCTGGCGTTTGATCAAAGGTGAGAATGAGATTAATAAAAAGCAAATCGCTTTTTGGACGACTTATGCCATCGGTGGCGGTCTGGTTATTATCACTTTTTTCACAGGTCAATTAGGCGCGATGCTTAAATTTGCCATGGTATCAGCGTTTATTTCTGCGCCTATCTTTGGTTGGTTAAACTACTCACTGGTCAAAAGCCATAAAAAGCTGTCGGCTGGCATGAATGCGTTGTCTATTGCAGGCTTAATATTCTTGGCAGGTTTTACGCTCTTATTCTTGGTCAATTTTGCTGGTGTATTTGGTTAAACAGTCTTTTAGATTTTATGATTAAAGCCCTTTTAGCCTTGCTATGAGGGCTTTTTTTGTACTCAAAATTGGCATAGCAATTTAAACATCTCTTTTCTAATTGTAATTAAATGTAAAAATCTAGCATTAGTAAAAAGCCTGGTTTTATGAATATGAATACTGATTTGCTTAAATAACTTATTTTTGGATAATGCTATTTAATAATTGAATAATATTAAATATATTAAAAATACTTTGAATTATTATTAACTAAAAATGATTAAATCAGACTTTGCCGACAGGAAAAATTGAGTATAATCGATAACAATAACGGATATATTCACTCTCCTTTTAAGGATCACGACATGACTTTAGCCTCCGCTGGCGCACGTTTTCGCAGTGCACTGAAACAAAAAAACGATAATCATCAACCGCTACAAATCACTGGTGCGATCAATGCCTACACCGCAATGATGGCAACCCAAGTCGGGCATCAAGCGTTATATCTTTCTGGTGCTGGTGTTGCCAATGCCTCGTTTGGTTTGCCTGATTTGGGCATGACCAGTCTTGATAATGTCTTAGAAGATGCTCGCCGTATCACCGATGCGGTTGATACACCCTTACTGGTCGATATCGATACAGGCTTTGGTGGCGCGTTCAACATTGCCCAAACCATCAGAAAAATGGAAAAAGCAGGTGTGGCAGCTGTCCATATCGAAGATCAAGTGGCGCAAAAGCGTTGTGGTCATCGCCCAAACAAAGAAATCGTGAGCATCTCAGAGATGGTTGATCGTTTAAAAGCCGCATTAGACGCCAAAACGGATCCTGATTTTGTGGTGATGGCACGTACGGATGCGCTGTCCGTTGAAGGCTTAGACGCTGCTGTTGAACGTGCCGTTGCTTTTCAAGAAGCGGGCGCCGACATGATATTCGCTGAAGCATTAACTGACATCGAGATGTACCGTAAGTTCACCGACGTACTCGACATTCCTGTACTTGCCAATATGACTGAATTTGGTCAGACCGATCTGTATACCACAGACCAGCTATATGGCGTGGGCGTCGATATGGTGCTATATCCGCTATCTGCTTTTCGTGCGATGAACAAAGCGGCACTCAATGTCTATCAGCATTTGTTAGATGACGGCACACAAAACAAAGTCGTTGACACCATGCAAACCCGTATGGAGCTTTATGATTTCCTAAACTATCACGAGTTTGAGCAGACCTTAGATAAGCTGTTTGCGGACAATAAATAATCATAAGAATCAGCATTTTTCACTTAATAATATAAAAAGCTACCCACAAAAGGAATGTAAACATGGCAGCACAAAAAGAACTCTCGGGCGCAGGACTTCGCGGACAAGTCGCTGGTAAGACGGCATTATCGACCGTTGGCAAATCGGGCTCTGGTCTGACCTATCGCGGTTATGACGTGTCCGAGCTGGCGAATAAATGTATTTTTGAAGAAGTGGCGTATTTACTACTTTATGGCAACTTACCTACTCAAAGTGAATTAGATGCTTATCAAACCAAGCTCAAAAGCCTGCGCGGTCTACCGCAAGCACTAAAAGACGTGCTTGAGCGTATTCCTGCCAGCGCGCATCCGATGGATGTATTGCGTACTGGTTGCTCTATGCTGGGTAACCTTGAGACCGAAACCGATTTTACACAGCAAAACGATAAGACCGATCGTATGTTAGCGCTATTTCCAGCCATCATTAATTACTGGTATCGCTTTAGCCATGACAATGTGCGTATCGAGACCGAAACAGACGATGACACCATTGGCGGTCATTTCTTACACCTACTAAAAGGTGAAAAGCCAAACGAGCTGCACACTAAGGTGATGAACGTCTCACTTATCTTGTACGCTGAGCATGAGTTTAATGCCTCGACCTTTACCGCTCGTGTGTGTGCCTCTACCTTATCTGACATCCATTCTTGTATCACTGGCGCGATTGGCTCGCTACGCGGTCATTTGCATGGCGGTGCGAATGAAGCGGCAATGGATATGATTGAGGGCTTTAGTTCAGCGGATGAAGCGGAAGCAGAGATGATGGCAATGCTGGCACGTAAAGACAAAATTATGGGCTTTGGTCATGCTATCTATAGCGAATCAGATCCGCGTAACGTCGTCATCAAACAATGGTCTGAAAAACTGGCCGCTGACGTGAATGATAACGTGTTATATCCAGTATCAGTACGCGTTGAAGACGTGATGTGGCGCGAGAAAAAACTGTTCGCCAATGCCGATTTTTTCCATGCCTCAGCCTATCACTTTATGGGCATTCCAACCAAGCTGTTCACACCAATATTTGTCTGTTCGCGCTTAACTGGCTGGGCGGCTCACGTGTTTGAGCAACGTGCCAACAACCGCATTATTCGCCCAAGTGCGGAATATATCGGTGAAGAGCTGCGTTCTGTACCAGATATGAGTGCGCGTTGATTTTTGTTGAGATAGAAACTATGTAGAGTGTACCGATTTGATGCACTCTATCATTACTTTTAAAACATTTGAAAAACTATGATATTCAACAGCACTTTCGATATTAAATCGGCATTAAAAAATGCACCCTTTTTACATACTTGGTGGTCTTTCGCTAAAGAAGGTAAAGATTCCAAGAGGACTTTTACAGACGAACTTGAAAGAGAGCTTTATATAGGTCACCCACTTTATGGGCTGGAAGTCGAAGTTCTTGCAAACGGTCAAGGGGACGATTATTTATTTAAAATAAAACAGTCAAACCAAGTCTGTGTTGTGCATCTAACTCGCAAACATGCTACTGAAATTCCCCCTTATCCTTTAACACAAATATATGAAAGCTTAGATGATTGGTATGAAGCAGATTACATACCTGATTTTTTTGAAATATTAGGCATTCCAAGCAATTTGAGCTTTTTTGAGCAAAATGTTATTGGTTACGCCATCGGTTTTATTACGAGCTTGGATTTTGAAAGCTACCTCTACACTTTAGACAGTAAAGAGTGTTTGTTGACAGACGATGAGTATCTCAGTTTTATTTCCTTAAATTTTGATAATAGGTTTGAAGTATTGATAGCTTTTAATAAGTGGTTTAGAAAAAATTTCAACGATGCCAGATATGATTTGTTAGAGATGAACAAAAGATTCAACAAGTAACTATAAACTGAATATCTATCTTATTTTTTAATAACAACATTCCTATTCCAACCAGCCAACCGCCAAAGGTGACTTATGGACAACGCCCTCGTACAACCCATGAACGATGAATTCAAAAAACCACTTCCTGATACAGACCTTTATTACTTTGACACCCGCGAAGCTGTTGAGCGTATAGAAGTTGGCGCGTATGACAAGCTGCCGTTCTGCTCAAAAGTATTGTGTGAAAACCTCGTACGCCGTTGCCCACCTGAGGATTTGACCGCTGCTTTGAAACAACACATCGAAGGCAAGCAAGACCTTGATTTTCCTTGGTACCCTGCCCGCGTAGTGTGTCATGATATCTTGGGTCAGACCGCGTTTGTTGATTTGGCGGGTCTACGTGATGCCATCGCTGAGCAAGGCGGTGATCCGTCCAAAGTAAACCCTATCGTACCCACTCAGCTGATCGTTGACCATTCATTGGCGGTTGAGCACGCAGGCTTTGAAGAAGATGCCTTTGAAAAAAACCGTGCGATTGAAGAGCGCCGTAACGACGACCGTTTCCACTTTATCAACTGGTGCCAGTATGCCTTTGACAATGTCAACGTCGTGCCACCGGGCAATGGCATCATGCATCAGATTAACCTAGAGAAGATGTCACCTGTCGTACAGGTCGTGCATAATAAAGCGGGTGAAGAAGTGGCGTTTGCCGATACCTTAGTCGGTACGGACAGCCACACGCCGATGGTTGATGCGCTAGGCGTTATCTCAATCGGTGTTGGCGGGCTTGAAGCCGAAAGTGTCATGCTAGGTAACCCATCCTATATGCGTCTGCCTGATTATGTCGGTGTCAAATTAACAGGCAAATTGCAAAAAGGCATTACTGGTACGGACTTGGTGCTTGCGATGACTGAGTTTTTGCGTGATGCAGGCGTGGTCTCTACCTATATCGAATTCTTCGGTGACGGCGCACGCCAACTGAGTGTCGGCGACCGTGCTTCTATCTCCAATATGACGCCTGAATATGGCGCAACGGCTGCCATGTTTTATATCGATGAGCAAACCATCGACTATCTACGCCTGACGGGTCGTTCTGAGGCGCAGATCAAATTGGTTGAGCAGTATGCCAAACAAACTGGCCTGTGGGCTGACGGTATGGAAAAGGCCGAATATGCCCGTGTGCTTGAGTTTGATTTGTCATCAGTCGTACGTAATATGGCAGGTCCTTCGCGTCCCCATGCACGTGTATCGACCACGGACTTGGTTGCTAAAGGTATCGCACATGGCGCTGACGAAAAATTGCCTGAACCAAAAAATGGTCTCATGCCAGATGGCGCGGTGATTATTGCTGCCATTACCAGCTGTACCAACACATCAAACCCACGCAACATGGTGGCAGCAGGCCTCGTCGCTCGTAATGCCAATGCTAAAGGCTTATTGCGTAAACCTTGGGTGAAGTCATCCTTAGCACCCGGCTCAAAAACCGTCAAAATGTACCTAGAAGAAGCAGGTCTGATGCCTGAGCTACAAGAAATCGGCTTTGATGTGGTTGGCTTTGCTTGTACGACGTGTAATGGTATGAGCGGCGCGCTCGACCCTGATATTGAACAAGAAATTATCGATCGTGATTTATTCACCACAGCAGTATTATCTGGCAATCGCAACTTTGACGGCCGTATCCATCCGTATGCCAAGCAAGCCTTTTTGGCATCGCCGCCGCTTGTTATCGCGTATGCCATCGCCGGTAACATCCGTTTTGATATCGAAAAAGACGTATTGGGTAAAGACCAAGACGGCAATGACGTCTATCTAAAAGACATCTGGTTCGATGATGATGAAGTTGACGCCATTGTCGCGGATGCCGTGAAGCCTGAGCAATTCAATGCGGTTTATATCCCCATGTTTGACGAAGCCAAAAAAGACACAGGCAAAGCCTTAAGTCCACTATATGACTGGCGTGATCAGACCACGTATATTCGCCGCCCACCGTATTGGGAAGGCAAAATGGCGAAGAAAAACAAACTGACAGGTCTGCGCCCACTCGCCGTACTGGGTGATAACATCACCACCGATCATATGTCCCCTTCCAATGCCATTTTGGGCGATTCTGCTGCTGGCGAGTATTTGGACACCATGGGCTTGCCTGCCGAGGACTATAACTCTTACGCTACCCATCGCGGCGATCATTTAACTGCTCAGCGCGCTACCTTTGCCAATCCTAAGCTGCTCAACGAGATGGTACGTGATGAGGATGGTAAAGTGATTCAAGGCTCGCTAGCCCGTGTTGAGCCAGAAGGTCAAGTCATGCGCATGTGGGAGGCGATTGAGACTTACATGAACCGTGAGCAGCCGCTTATCATCATCGCAGGTGATGGCTATGGTCAAGGTTCAAGCCGGGATTGGGCAGCAAAAGGCGTCCGTCTGGCTGGCGTAGAAGCCGTCGTCGCTGAGGACTTTGAGCGTATTCACCGTCAAAACTTAGTGGGTATGGGCGCGCTGCCGCTACAGTTCGAAAAAGGGACGACACGTGATACGTTACAGATCGATGGTACAGAAGTATTTGATGTCAAAGGTGACGTCTCTGCTGGCGGGCTGATGACACTGGTCATTCATCGTACCGATGGTAGTACCACTGAGACGCCTATTATCTGCCGCTTAGATACGGCTGATGAAGTCAAAATGTATAACGCGGGTGGCATGTTACAGCGCTTTGCCAAAGAGTTTATCGAAGGTACGCTAGATATTGCATAAGTCTCGTGTGCCCTGATTAGCCAAAGAGCCGATGTTATATAGTCTTATATGACATCGGCTTTTATTTACGACTTATACCTAAGTGTTAGGTATTAGCTAAATATTGAGTTTACTTAATTAATGGTGTAATATGTACTATATATTGTACAAGTTATACAGAATGTCATAAAAGGAGTAAGTCATGAGAGTCGTTAGTTTTTCAGAAGCCAGAAAGCATTTAAAGTCCGTCCTAGATACGGTAAACGATGATGCAAACGCCACCATTGTGACCCGCCGTGACGCTGATGATGCGGTTGTTATGTCACTTGATTATTACAATAGCCTGATGGAAACCGTTTATTTATTGAAATCTCCTGCCAATGCGGCGCATTTAGCGGAATCTATTGCCCAATACAAAGCTGGCAAGACTGTGACACGTGAGCTAATTGATACAGTAGAAGACAGTGATAAAAGTGATGACAATAAGCATACGGATAGCGATATTGAGAGTGCTTGAACTCAAAGGCTTTAATAATCAATCCAAAAGGTCTACTAATGAGTGAACAACTAGCATGGACAGATGCTGCGTGGAAGGATTATCTGTACTGGCAAACCCAAGACAAAAAAACACTCAAACGTATTAACAAACTCATCACTGAATGTAAGCGTAATCCGTTTGAAGGCATTGGCAAACCTGAACCTCTAAAAGAAAATCTATCTGGATTTTGGTCAAGACGTATCGATGACGCCAATCGATTGGTATATGCCATCGACGATAAGTATCTGATGATTATCTCTTGTCGCTATCATTATTAACGAGGGTTCTTAGTCGTTCATGTTTACTTGCTGATGGCACCATCCCCATTCTTATAACTATATAAAAAGGACTTAATACAGTGGCCCAAACCAATTCTAAATCAAAACCCGCTTTCGCCCCGCAACTCTCTATCCCCGCCACCTATATGCGCGGCGGTACCTCAAAAGGGACATTCTTTAAGTTGTCTGATTTACCTGAACGTTGCCAAGTCGCTGGCGAGGCGCGGGATAAGTTTTTGTTGCGCGTCGTTGGTAGCCCAGATCCTTATGGCAAGCAGATCGATGGTTTGGGTAATGGCAGCTCTAGCACCTCAAAAACAGTCATTTTATCGGCTTCTGATAAACCCGATCACGATGTGAATTATCTGTTCGGGCAAGTCAATATCGCCAAGCCCATGATTGACTGGGCGGGTAACTGTGGCAATTTAACCGCGGCCGTCGGTGCTTGCGCTATTAATATGGGGCTGATCGATGTCGATAAAGTAGCAAACAGCATTGCTGACAATGCAGAGAGTGGTATTTGTGAAGTAAGCATTTGGCAAGAAAACATCGGCAAAACCATTATTGCCCATGTGCCAGTCTATAAAGACGCAGCTGGCCAAGTACAGGTTCAAGAAACGGGCGACTTTGAATTGGACGGGGTGACCTTTCCAGCCGCTGAGATCAAAATCGAATTCATTGATCCGGTCGATTTCTCAAGCGACATGTTCCCGACAGGTAATTTGGTCGATGACTTTGATGTGTCAGGTTGTGGCCTAAAGACAGATAGCGTTAAAGCGACATTCATTAGCGCGGGCATTCCAACCATCTTTATAAACGCGGAAGACTTGGGATTTACCGGTAAAGAATTACAAGGCAATATCAATAGCGATGGTGACTTACTTGCCAAACTTGAGAAAATTCGTGCTAAAGGTGGGGTTGCGATGGGACTGTTTAAAGACGTCTCTGAAGCACAGTCCAGCCAACACATTCCTAAGATTGCTTGGGTGGGCGCAGCACAAAGCTATCGTGCGTCAAGTGGCAAATCGGTCGATGCAAGCGAGATTGATTTGGTGGTGCGAGCGATGAGTATGGGTCAATTGCATCATGCCATGATGGGCACAGCCGCCGTGGCGATTGCAGCTGCGGCCACCACGCAAGGGACGCTCGTCAATCAGGCAGCGGGTGCTGGCGAGTTGTCTGAGGTGCGCTTTGGTCACCCATCAGGAACCTTACTCGTCGGTGGTAAGACGGAACAAGTTGACGGTCGCTGGCAGGCTAAAAAGGTGTCGATGAGCCGCTCAGCACGCCGTATCATGGTGGGTGAAGTCTTTGTGCCAGCAGATGCGTTTTAGACTTAATTATTGACCTGCTGCTTTAGTCTCACCATATATCATGATCATGCCGCCGATAGTGATGAGTGCCAGACCTGTAATCTTGTAAACATCTATTGTTTTTACAGCCAAACCGAAAAGCCCCGTTTGGCTTAGGATGAGAGAAAAATACATTTGGCCAAGAAAAACCCAAAGCAGTGTATTACCAGCGCCTATTTTTGGGGCAGCAATGAACATGAATAAGATATAAAAACTGCCCAAAAATCCTGGTAACCACATCCACCACGTTGCATCCTGAATCGTGGGTGGCTTAATACCACCACTCATTAGATAGGATAATAAAAAGGAAGCGATTGCGCCGCCGACATACAAATAAAAAGTAGATTGTATTTGAGAGGCTTGCGTGCTTTCTCGAAACGCATTGACAATCGCCAGTTGTAGCGGAACAATGGCACCGCCCAATAGGCTAATCAGAACATAAGGAAGAATTTTCAAACAATCCTCGCTAAGATAAAAGAGATACACCTTTATGTGACATCAAACTTTATTTGAATAGCTTAACATAGCTATGATAAGCAACCTATCAAAACCAATGAGCTACGCATTTATGCCAACCCCTCCTCAAGCACGCCGTGTGCAATTAGATAAAAAGCCCCCCGCCGAGAAAAAAGAACGGCGAGCCTTACTGTGGGATATCCTCAAAAAACTGGCTGTCTTTGCCGCGCCTTATAAGATGCTTATCATCGCAACTTTGATATTGACGGTGCTTGGTTCGTTTACCGCGCAGGTCAATGCCTTTGTACTGCGTTATGCGGTCGATACCTTGACCGAAATCATTACCTTGTCTGACCCTTGGGCCGCTGGCGTGCGAATGCTGGGCATTATCAGCGCGGTGTTATTGACCAAAGAGATATTGTCGATATTCGTCTCGTTTGGTCAGCGCTTTTTTGGCGAAAAAATTCGTATCAATCTGTCGCGTGACTTGTCACAAAAAATCATCGAGCGTATTTTGACGTATCGCATGTCGTTCTATACCAGTAGCGAAAACGACAGCGGTAAGCTGCAAACCCGTATTGATTATGGGGTCAGTAGCCTGACCACTTTGGTACAGAACTTTTTTATTGATATGCTGCCGCTGTTTGCCAGCGCCATTGTCTCGCTGATCATTATGTTCTCGACCAATTTTTGGATCGGTTTGGTCGGCCTATTCATTATTCCCATTTACTTTTTTATCAGTCAAAAACAAGCAAAACGCCTACAAGGGTTTCGTCGGCAGATGCGCGGGTTTCGAGAAGCCAAAAGTGGTTTGGTGATCTCACTCATCAACTCGATCAGTGTGGTCAAGTCTTTTGTCCGTGAGTCCATAGAAGCTGAAAAGCATTTTAATATTCAAAAAGACATGACGGACAATCAGCTGCGTATCCGTAGTATTGGCTTTATTTACGATGCCATAAAGACCTTTATCGAACAAATTGGTGTAGTGGCTATTATTTTACTCACCTCTTATTTTGTTTTAAAAGGTGAGATGACCATTGGTATGATTTTGTTTCATGTCCTGCTGTTTCAAAATGTCGCGGCTCCGATTCGTCAGCTGCACCGGATTTATGATCAGATTAATAATGCATTGACCTATGCCGAAGGGTTTTTTGATATTTTGGAAGATGACGCGCAAGTTGAAAACGTCGATGGCGTAAAAAGTCGAGAACTAAAGGGTCATATCGAGCTGCAAAACGTCGATTTTACTTATCCAAATGGCACGCAAGCGTTGAAAAATGTCAGCTTTACCATCAAGCCCAATCGTATTACAGCTTTGGTTGGGTTGAGCGGTGCTGGTAAAAGCACCATTATTAGTCTGCTTGTGAAGTTCTATGAGCCAGATTCGGGTAAAATACTGTTAGATGGGCGCGATTTGGCTGAGTGTGATACTCATGAGCTGCGTCAAAATATTGGGCTGGTACTCCAAAGCAATCATATTTTTTCAGGTACGATCAGTGAAAATATTCGCTATGGTAATATTGAGGCGAGCGAGGAAGATATCATTGTAGCGGCTAAAAAAGCGTCTATTCATGAACAGATTGTCAAATTGCCAGAGGGTTATGAGAGTACGGCAAAATCTCTATCGGGCGGTCAACAGCAGCGTATCGCGCTGGCAAGAATGTTCCTAAAAGATCCGCCGATTGTGTTTTTGGATGAACCAACCGCCAGTCTTGATGCCATTGCCAGTCAACAAGTTAAAAAAAGCTTGGATTTGATCAAAAAAGACCGCACGGTAATTATGGTCTCGCACAACATCGCACAAATCATCGACGCCGACGATCTTGTGGTGATAGAAAACGGCCAAGTGGTAGAAACAGGCACACACGAAGCGCTGTATAGCAAGGGCGGTAAGTACTTTGAGATCTTTAGCGCCATGTCTGACAGCTTGAATTTGGACAAGATCAGCCAAACTATCCATGGTTGATAAGCACATATATCGTTATAATGCCATTTTGTTAGAAACCGCGCGGTATTTTGACGATATTTGCGCCCACGTTTCACCTCACTTTATATCTAATAACCGATTTGCCAAAAGCCAATTAATTATGACCTATGAATTCTCGATTAAAACCTTTGATGAGCTGACCTCAGTTGATCTGTACCATATTTTAAAAGCGCGCTCACAAGTGTTTGTGGTCGAACAAAACTGTGTCTATCAAGACATGGATGATACCGATTTTGATTGTCTGCATCTGATTGCCCATCAAAATCAAGCGTTGGCGGGGTATTGCCGTATCATTCCGCCTGAATTTAACAAGCTTAAATCCAACCTCAGCGCCAGCGTCGATGCTGCTGGTATAAAAACTGCGCACCCTCCTACCCCTATGCCTGCGATTGGTCGAGTGCTGGTATTGGCAGAGCAACGAGGAGAGGGTCTGGCACGCCAAATGATGATTCAAGCCATCGCTTGCTGCCGCAAAAAATATGGTAAAAAAACGCCCATTATTCTCTCTGCTCAAACCTATTTGCTCAGCTTTTATGAATCCTTAGGTTTTGTACCTGAAGGCGATACGTATCTTGAAGAAAATATTGAACACGTAAAAATGGTGCTGCGTGTTGCCAAAAAAACCAAAGTAAGAAAAGAGCGCGCACCAAGTGATTCGAATACCACGACCAAAGTGTTGAGCGGCTTGCTGTTTATTATGGCAGCGTTGTTTATTTTGGGTCTGCTGTATCTGATGATTTAAACTGCTGATTAGGCATACAACTCAATAGATCTGTATGCCACGCCTCTCATCTCATTTTCATGCATACTACCTTTACCAAGGTATGGACTCACCGGCCCAATCGACAAAACTTCCTGATTGCGTGGCGGTCATGCCATTTAGTACCTCTAATAAGCACTCGGCACTATAGGCTGGCGAGAACAAGTGTCCGTCAGCCACGTTTCCTTGAAAAGGCGCAGACAGCTGTGTGTTGACCGTACCCGGCTGCATGACAACGACGCACACATCTTTGAGTGATCTTGCCCACTCAATACTCAGGTTTTTCATGCCCATATTGAGCGCCGCCTTGCTCATCCGGTAGCTGTACCAACCGCCTAATTGATTGTCACTGATGCTGCCGACGCGGGCCGATATCGTTGCAAATACGGCTGGTTTGTCCGTAGTACGCTGAGCGTTGGCTAAGAAGGGCTTGAGATGTTTGGCAATCAGTAAACTTGCCAAGGCATTCACCTGCATATTTTGTACAAAAAACGCCGTCTCGATCTGCCGTAGCGCTTTTTCTGGTTGCTGCGCGTCCGTGTGTAATAGACCAGCACAATTCACCACCCAATCAATATGCGCGGTTTGCTGCTTGAGGACGTCAGCGGCTTGCTGGATACTTTGCTCGTCACAGATGTTCATGGGTATCCAGTACAGATTGTCTGCGGCAAAATCAGGGACGTTTCTATGATACGTTGCAAAAACGCGAGGCCCATCCGTTTCGCTGCTTTTTTCACTGTTGATGAGCTGCTCAACCATGGCTCTGCCAATGCCGCCCGTACCACCAATGATGAGATAGGTTTTGTCCGTCGTTGTATCTGTCATAACAATTCCTTTTTTTGATTATTTTTGTGATGCCTGTTCATGGCGTCTTATAAAACTGGTCATTCATATCGTCTTATCATGATCAATTTTGGCGCATTTTTATTGGATTTACCATGACAAAAAGGTATAAAACCGCAATTATATATAGGCTACAATATTCAAAAACTGCCTACCAAATAACCGCTTTTATACGGATGTTATCGACCTATGCTATCCCCCCAAGACCAATTGACTGAGCTGGTACGCACGCTTGAGACTGAGCAACACGTCTTTGCCACTGATCCGCTACTCATCACGGAAAAGCTAAAAAATGAAGACGGCAAGCCCCTCCAAAAGTTGCATCGCCGCGCCGCGCGTATTGATAGCAATGGTGCATTGGCACGGGTGCTCGGTAAGATTGACGGTCGTATCAAAGGTATCATGATTGTCATGAGCATCTTGTGGTGTGTTTCAGGCTTTTTAGGACTATTCACCTTATTACAGAGCAATGTGGTGAATTTCTTTTATGTGTTGGTCTGCTTGCTGGGTTTTCATACCCTGATGCTGGTCGGCTGGCTGGTAATGGCACTCATCAATCAAGGCAAACAATCCTCAAATTGGTTCGCCAATTTTGTGAGTCCCAGTTATCTTATACGCGGCAAGGATGATGTTACTATCGCCGCTGTTGATCTTTATGAGCGCCAATTGCATCACAGCGGTATGCGCTGGTATTTGGGCAAGTTCAGCCACCAGTTATGGCTCGCCACGTTAACCGGCATGCTTTTTGCGATTATATTTTTGCTGGTGGTACGTCAATATAGCTTTAGCTGGGAGTCCACCTTACTCTCTGATCAGGCGCTGATTACCTTAACGCGAGTGCTTGGCTGGTTGCCAAGTATGGTGGGATTTGAGGTTCCAGACAGTACCGCTATTGTCCAAAGCCGCTTGGTAACAGAGGCTATGCCGTTGTCTGTTGCGCGTCAATGGGCAAGTTTGCTTGTCGGTAGCTTGCTGATGTACGGTATCGTGCCGCGCGCGATTGCATGGTCATTTTGTGCGCTCATGTTCCGCCGCAAAAAAATGCGCTTGGATATCAAACTGCCCTATTATCAAAAGATTTTGAACTTTTGGCAGCGTCAGGTGGTGGATGCCGATGATTTTAAAGAAGCACCAGCGCCCATCGCGCCAACAGCAACGATCAGTGCGGGCAAAAAACTGGTTGCCTTGCTTGAATACCCATCAGATCAGGATGATTGGTGGCAATTGGGTTTGGATACTCATTTCAATGATAAATTTGAGGTCGAAAATTTTGGCATTATCGATGACCGTGATGATATGGCAAGGCTCACGTCTTATTTGGACAGGCATCCGGTACAGGTGTTATTGGGCATTCATGAAAGCGCGCTGCCCGACCGTGGTACCCTTCGCAAGCTCGATCAAATCGCCAGTCATGCGACAGAGGGGTTGATTGTACAATTACTAGGAAGTAGTCCTATTGGTGCTGACATATCCATATCACCAGACGATCCTAACAACGTGCGTTATCAGCAGTGGCAAACCGCCCTTTCTGCTCGAAAAATAGGCCTTGTCAATCCTGACAGTCACGTTGGTGGTACCGTTGTTGATCGTAACCTGTAGACAATTTTTTGATATCACCGATAAGAACTGACAGAACACCATTTTTATCCATGCTGATTCATAAGTTTAGTATCATACTGACATAACAAGGAATGTTTATAGTGCATTGACGATATAGTGGATAGGAGTCCAGCATGGCAGCAGATAACAATCTTATGACCCTAGGTCAGTACGGTCAGATATTGGATGACTATAAAAATACGTTGAACCAGCATATAGTGGCCATCTCTCCTGAATCTTGGCAGCCAATGTTGAGCAGTATTTTACCTGCGCACTGGCAAGAATGGTTACTGCCGCTCGCTGGCGGGCCCTTTTTTCTGCTGTTTTTAGCCGAGTGGTTTTATCAGTCCAAGCGTGGCAATGGCAAAAGCTTTAGCTGGCGCCGTGCGATGACCAATTTTAGTTTAGGCGGTTCTTACTTGGGTTTTGAGCTGATTATGCAAGCGCTCATCGTCTTACCTATTTGCTTGTGGTTATATCAATATCGCTTGTTTACTATTGAGGTGACCTTGCTGACCGCCATTCCGATATTCATCGCGGTTGAATTTAGCTATTACTGGTTTCACCGCGCTTCACATCGAGTCAATTGGTTTTGGTCAGCCCATGTCGTGCATCATTCTGATGACCATATGAACCTCTCTACCGCCATGCGCCAAAGCCTTTTGTATTCAGTCACCGGTTGGTGGGTATTCTTTGTACCGCTGATGATACTTGGCGTACATCCAGTATGGGTATTTTTCTTTTATGCGTTAGATCTGATTTACCAGTTTTTTATTCATACCGAAACAGTGGGCAAATTCCCAAAATGGGTTGAATATGTTTTTGACACGCCATCCAATCATCGCGCTCATCATGGTACCAATGGTGCGTACATTGATCAAAATTATGGTGGGGTACTCATTATTTTTGATCGATGGTTTGGGACGTATGTAGAGGAAGACGCGGTCAATAATCCGGTAAAATATGGTGCCGTTGGTGAAGACAGTCATGATCATATTATCGGCCTAATTTTTGGTGTGTTTTACCGGATGTGGCAACGGTTTTTTCGAGTCAAAGGCATTAAGAAAAAACTCAAAGTGCTGTTTTATCCGCCCAGTGCTGCCGCGTCTAAGACCCATTGACGATTGTGTATGAATACCGATACCGAACCTGATTTATTTACCATAAACAGCTACTATGTTTTTTATGCTTTTTGAACGTTACTCACTGATATAAGACGCTAGTATGAACCATGACAATAAACAAAATCGCGATGATAGCTATGACAATCGTGAGAATAATAAACCTGCGGGTCTCTTTGCCGACAAGGCTTATGAAACAGCGCCTATCATCAATGCTGAGTCAGCACCGCACCCACAAAACCCACAGAAATTAAGTGAAGAGCCTGACCCGAGTACTGTGCCTCTTAAGAAAACCATCGCGAGCGGTGAGTCACTAAAGCTGGCGGTCGTTGGTCACACCAACACAGGTAAAACCTCCATCCTGCGTACCCTATTACGAGACGTTTATTTTGGTGAAGTGAAAAATGAAGCGGCAACCACGCGGCATGTTGAGCGTGCCCAGCTAACCGACAGTCAAACCGGTGAAGTGCTGGTAACCTTATACGATACGCCTGGTTTAGAGGATGCCTCAGGGCTGATGGACTGGCTGGAAGAAAATACTGCCAGTCGCCGCGATGGTATCGAGCGCTTACAGCAGTTTTTGGCAGCAGATATCGCCCAAGCGTCAGATGATGGTGCGGCTTATGGTTACGACGCGCAAGGTTGTGATTATAGTCAAGAAGCCAAAGTGGTTCGGCAATTGCTGGCAAGTGATATGGCGATTTATGTCGTCGATGCCCGTGAGCCAGTGCTGGGTAAATACAAAGACGAGCTGGCGATTTTATCTTGGGCCGCCATTCCTGTTATGCCTGTATTTAACTTCACTGACAGCCAAGATGCCAATATTGATGACTGGCAAACCATGCTGGCAAGACGCAATCTGCACATCTCAACACGCTTTGATTCGGTGGCGTTTGAGTTTGAGGATGAAATGCGCTTATGGCAAAACCTCGCCACCATGCTCACTCACTCTGAGCGACTTGAGCAACTGATGGCGCGACGTGCTGAAAATTGGGCGCAACTGTATGATGAGGCCAATATTATCATTGCAGATTTTTTGTTGAATGTGGCCGCCTTTGTACGTGAGATTGGCGAAGATGACGATCCGATGCCTGTGTTGCAGCAAATGCAGGAAGCGGTGAGACAAAGCGAGCGTACCATGCAGCATAGCCTGCTCAATTTATACAAGTTTTATGACAATGCAGTAGCAGCGACCCCACTTGAATTGCAAGCGTATCAGCAAGATCCGTTTGATCCTGAACTTCTAAAAAGCTACGGCATTCGCACCACATCAGGTGCTGCTGCTGGTGCATTATTGGGATTGGGGATTGATGCTGCTGCATTGGGCACAACGCTAGGACTGGGCGCGGCAATCGGCGGTATCGCAGGCGGGTTATTGTCTAACACCAGCAGTATTGCCGACAAGATTACGGGCGTAAAACGCTTATACATCGATCCTGCAACACTGACATTGCTCGCCACGCGTGCGATAGACTTGCTCACTGCCCTACGCCATCGCGGACATGCCGCAACCGACGCGACACAGCTTTTATATAAAGGCGAGACAACCTTTGAGGCATCAGCTAACGATGATAGTACAGATGAAACAAGTCGCTCAATCACGCCATGGCCCACGCATAAATTGCCAAGTGAGTTAAAAAAAGCGCGTGGCAAACCGCAATGGTCCTCGCTTAGTAGTGGTAAATCAGAACAAGCACAGCTACTGCGATCAGATATGGCATGGTCATTGTCTGCAAAGTTACAATCTAATGAGCGCGCAAACTAGTGGTTAATAAGTTGCTCAAGGCGTCCGTACCGCGTACATCGGTTTGTTGTAGATAGATTGGATACAAGGGATATTTAGAAAAATTATTTTCGATATCTTGCATCAATTGCTGCTGACGATCAGCCCGATGACGCCAAAACGCATCAGATTGGGCTGGTGCTATGAGCTGATTGACGACGATTGCAGCTGGCGTGAGCTTACTCTCTTCCAGCTGTTCTATGGCTCGCGTGGTTTCAGCCAGTGGCAGCACATCAGCGGTCATAACCAGTACAATAGCGGTCTGCGTACGATCATGTAGCAGTACCCCTGCCTGTCGAAACAGCTGTTTGCGCTTTTCTAGCACAGAGACGGCTTGCTCCCAGCGGTCTTGTTTTTTTGGTGCAAATGGATTGGCAATCTCGTTTTTTTGCTGGAGGCTCTTTTGACCACTATTATCCAAATGTAGTGATACTGAGCGCAACTTGGATTGCCTGCGCTGCTGGGCAAGCAGTCCATCCGTCCACGCGCCCATCATCTCTGGTAATACCAGTAACCGCAGCGTATGTCCGGTCGGTGCTGTGTCAAAGATAATATGCTCATAATGTTCATCAGCTGCCGTGACCAAATGCTGACACATAGATTCAAGCATAGCCGCTTCTTGCGCGCCAGGTGCTGACTTTGACAAACGCAAATGTTCACGAATTTTTGGCATCATATCAGGATTGGCATAAGATTTTATCGTACGCTCAACTTGAGCGAAATGCGCGTCAACGATGACATCAGGATTGAGCTCAATGGCATCCAGATAAGGATTGATCGCAGTTTTTTCATTGGTTAATTGTACGTTCAGTACATCACCTAAACTGTGGGCAGGATCGGTTGAGACAATTAGTGTCTTTTGTTGTTGGCTGGCATAATAGCTGGCAAGTGCCGCAGCGGTGGTGGTTTTTCCCACACCGCCCTTTCCACCGATAAATATAATAGGCTTCGTTTTTAATTGTTCGACTAGAGTCGGTAGAGGTTGTAACGCCATACTCATTTCTCATTTTTATCAATTTACAACAGTTGTTGATGCAATTAACAGCAACCAACATGATCAAAAGGACATCTGTCCATACCCATGCGTGTATGCCATTCGTGGAAATTCTCTAAAAATAGTGGTTGCAGCTCCAAAGTATAAAAGCTGGCAGGATTATCAATCCCCAAACTCTCGGCAAACAGCAGCAGCATAAAAAAATCTTCTTCATCACGGACAGCGCGCGCCATCGTTTGGCGATAAGGGGCATGATAAAACTCATTGAGCCCAGCCACAAAGCGCTGCCACCATGGTTCTATATCTGCATAATCCTTTGGTGTATTTGTATTTTCCATAATTATCTGTTCTCTTGCATGTTTTTTACATTGACTTATCTTTAATCTATCATGCCTACACGATATAAAAAACGCCAGCAATTGCTGCTAGCGTTCTTTTGCTTCATTTACTATTTATAGAGTTTAGGTATCGCTTTTACCTTTGTGTATTGTCCATTCTTTGCGCAATACCGACAGACTCTCAAACGTCACCAAGATGGTTGCTATCAAAATAATGATATCCATAATGATGAGCAGCCAATTACCATCAGTGAAGAAAGTTTTGAGCTGAATGAGTAGTGCGAAGACCGTCATGACCAGTAAGAACGTCAATGGTGCCAAGGTATACCAGACAGGCTTGCCCTTACGTAATAAAATCACGGTGACAATCATTAGGGTCAATGCGGCCATTAATTGATTGGTTGTACCAAATAGTGGCCAAATAATCATACCGCCTGCACCATCGATACCACCTGCGCCAAACGCCAATAACAGACAGCTTCCGACTGCAAGTAACGTTGCGACAACCCCTTTGTTCAATGCTGGCAAGTTATAAAATTCTCCAAATTCTTGGAAAATATAACGCTGCAAACGTACCCCAGTGTCCATAGTAGTACCGGCAAATAGTGCTGCCATGACTGTCAGCATCGTTTGCGATAACACCAAGTCAATGCCAACCCCGGCATTTAGGATGGTAGCACCACCATCAATAAAGGCACCGATAGAACCATCGCCGAATTTTTGATAAACCGCTTGCCAATCAGCCAGTGTGGCAAAACCTGCCGTGGCAGCAAGTATGGCACCCAGCGCAAGCATACCCTCACCAAATGCACCAAAGTAACCAACGAACCGAGCATCTTCTTCTTTATCAATCTGCTTGGATGTAGTACCTGTTGCCACCAAGCCATGGAAGCCTGAAATAGCACCGCAGGCAATCGTCACAAACAATAATGGCATCAGTGACGGTGTCCCAACGGGTAATGCTGTGTTGATGGCTGGCGCGACAATGTCTGGCGTTGCAATAAAGATGGCTGCATATAATAAAATCAAACCAACAAATAACTGCAAGCCATTGATGTAATCGCGTGGTTGCAGCAGCATCCATACTGGCAATAAAGACGCAACTGCTGCATAACCAAATAGAATCAGAATCCATACGGCATTATCAGGCAAACCGAAAACAGTCTCAGGTAACACAATCGGGAACATTGGACCAAGATAAATAAGTCCGTATAGAGCCGTAACACCAATGATTGATACCCAAAGCAGATTCATCTTATAGCGATAGATGCACTGACCAATGATGAAGGCAACAACGAGTGCGCCCCACACAGGCAATACCGCTGAAGGCGTTTTTATCATCATATTAGCGATAGCAACACCAAATACGGCATTTACCATCAGTAGCAGTAAAAAAATGACAATCATCATCAAACTGCGCACACGTGTACCCATTACAGTACCAGCGATAGAACCAATCGATTGGCCTTTATTACGCATACTTGCCCAAATGGCTGACATATCGTGGACACCAGCCATAAAAATGGTGCCCAGTACTACCCAAATGATGGCTGGCACCCAGCCCCAGATCACAGCAATAGCAGGACCGATGATTGGTGCTGCCCCTGCTACTGAGGTAAAATGGTGACCCCATAATACGTATTTATTGGTGGGAACGTAATCTACGCCATCTTTCATCGTATGAGCTGGCGTGGGACGACTGTTGTCTAATGCCAAAATTTTAGTGGCGATAAACTTTGAATAAAACAAGTAGCCGCATAGCATAGCGGCAACGCCAAATAACAGTACAATAGCACTATTCATTTATCTCTCCCTAGATAAGTATTAGTTAGCCTTATAAGTTCAAGCTTTTTAAATTAGAATATAAAAAATATGCTAAATTAGTGTGCGGTGAATGGTTCGGCTCATCGGTTATTAGATAAATCGTAAAAATACCGCAATACTGGCTATATTCAACCAAGCCCTGCATTTTATAATTAAGGCACACAAGTAATTAGCATGTATTACGATGAGCCTTTGTTTGGTATTCTTTTTAAATAGTAACTGATTTGACCAAGAATGTAACGTTGGTAAGGCATTAAAAACAACAAATAAGGGAAGCATGATGGCATATTATTTTGGATTCGTACCTTCAGATAAATTAAAAGCATTAATCAGTGAGGCCGAACAAGTCGTTGCTTCAAATGAACAAGTAGATTACTACCCCTATCGTGATGCCCTTACTCATCAAACCGCGCGTGATTTGATTGACAATTTATTGGTAGGTTTGGTTGAGATTATTCCCAATCCTGAGCGTCAAGCTGCTATGCGCAAAATTGTCACTATGATTGAACGCTCAACCGATACCCTACTCAACATTTTACTGGGTAAAGAAAGCAATGAAGAAGTGATGCCAAGTTTTCACTTCTTAAGAGACAGAGCAACATTTATCGATAATGACGGCATAAAACGTGTGGGATTTAAGTTGTCTGATGTAGATGCCAAAACTGTTAATACAGGTTTCGCCGCTATCACACCTGAACACGTAGACGTGAAAGCATTTAAGACTGCGCTTGAAACGATGAATGAAGAAACGCTCACGCACTTTATCAGCCGTTATGCTGAGACTTTGAAACTGGGTATGATTAAGCGTAAGTCCGTGCCCGTTGCGAAAGCGGCTATTGATAAAGGTATGAACATGGCACTTAATAAACTTCTACCTGACTTACCAGATCGCTCTTTGAATCGTTTGGCAGACTACTACCGTCCTTTTATCATAGAAAAATCAGAATAACCGATAGGTCGTTTTTATTAGGACTGTAATGTTGGGCAAATTTACTAAAATTTGCTAAAATAGGCGGCACTTTTATCCAAGGCGCAAATCATGACCCAAATTAGTAATCAAGAAATAGAAAAAACCCTGCGTAATTCAGAGTGCCTTATTAGTAGTATCGAAGTTGCTGCTGCTTATGAGCGTCTTGCTGCTCAACTCAACCTACATTATGCGGGCTTAAACCCAATTGTAATGGTTGTAATGAATGGTGGACTTATCCCAGCTGGTCAATTATTGACTCATCTAACGTTCTACCATCGTATGCATTATATTCATGCATCGCGCTATCGCGACAACGAAGGCACTAGTGAACTCGATTGGAAATTCAAACCTGATGTCAGTATCGAAAACGAGCACGTATTGCTGATTGATGATATTTTTGATGAAGGTATTACTTTAAAAGCAGTCGTTGAAGAGCTGAGCAAAGAAAAACCTTTATCGATTGAATCTTGTGTCTTACTAAATAAAGAACACGATCGTAAAGTCGCAGATTTTGAGGTAGATTTTGTGGGTATCAATGTTGCAGACCGCTATGTTTATGGCTGTGGTATGGATTTTCATGGTTACTTGCGCCATTTGCCTGGCATCTATGCAATTAAAGAAGATAAAGTGTAACGCTTATATCTGAATTCTAAAAAAGCATCCAACTTGGATGCTTTTTTTGTTTTTTATCTTTGAGAGTGATTTATAAACTTACTTATACAGTGCTCTTATTTTTTCTATAGGCAATGCAGTTGTATCAGTGACTATGAAAAAATATTCTAACTGCCATTTTTGAGTCTTGATAGCCGTACTACTGGTTGGCGTATCCCAGCTAGGATATACTCTTATGCCCATTCTGCCATTTGTAGAATAAGTCTGAAAAATGTTATTTTTCAATAAAACGCTTTTTGGAAAAACGAACTGCCCAAATGTATAATTATCTTTGAATGTAGTGACTACCAGTAAATCTGGTGAACCATTATAATGAAAAGGTTGGTTGATACCTTTAGAATCTTTTTGCCAAAAAGTAACAAACTGCCCTATTTTTCTTGGTGTTTGTTTGGCCATTCTAAACCTAACAGTTTTAACATCTAATTTATTGAATAACTCAAATTTGCCAGCGGCATATTCTGAATTCTGCTTTTCTTCTTCAATTGAGGCTATAGTCCACTTATTAGCTTTATAAATTAGTTCATTGACATACTCTAGTGTCGTATGAAAGTTATTCATTTTAGGACCTACTTTTATCTTTGCACTTTAAAAAACCCTATTCAGTTTTAGAAAACTGTAATCCTAAACCAGTATGACGTTCAGTAGGTGTCTGAATTGCTTTTTCAAACGCGTATTTTGTACTATAGATGGTCACTTGTTTTTTAGCTCGTGTCACCGCTGTATAAATAAGCTCTTTGCTGAGCAGTCTGGCATGACTATTGTCAAAAGTAATAGCAACATGATCAAACTCAGATCCCTGTGACTTATGAATGGTCATCCCATATGCGGTCGCAATCACTTCTTCATTCAGTAGATTAACAGCGATACCTTGTGCTTTATTCTCAAAAAATACTTCTAATCGACTTCTCTCATCTCCTGTCTGCAAACAAAAACCAATATCGCCATTAAACAATCCTAACTCATAGTTATTTTGTAAAACCATAACAGGGCGACCATGGAACCATGTATTCTGACCCAGTGGTAGCTTTAGCTCTGTAAGGTGCCATTGTGTAAGGTAATTATTGATATAGTGATCACCCCATTCGCCATTATGACCCGCGCTCAAAACTCTAAATTGATTAAATACCTCTATCAGTTCTGTAACTGTAGTATTTACTGATTCTGGTATGGATTTTCTTATTGGATTTTTTAGTAGATTTTTAATCTTGGCTATGTAAGGATGGTAATTTTCTGTTATTTTTGAAATGATCTTATTTTTGCTTAGGCTATTTTTTATCTTATCGTCATTACTCTCATCTATTTGCAGGGTGTTTACGTATTGGAAGCTCAATGCGTCATCTTGTTTTAATAACTGCCAAATTTTTTGAGTGTCTACCTCTGCTTGATTGATTTGATGTGAAAGTTTACCAATACCTGATTCTGCGCTAAAACGGCGGCTTTCGAGTAGCTCAGCATGAATGGATTGTAATATTGGAATACGACACAAATCAGCCAGTACTGCGCCTGCATCCACCGCCGCCAACTGGTTGGCATCTCCTAGCAATATCAGTCTTGCACCCGGCTTTACGGCACTGACAAGATAATTGGCCAATTCAACACCAAGCATGGATGCTTCATCGACAATGATAATATCCTCACCCAGTGGATTGGTAGCATCATAACGTGGTCTACCCGTTCGACCGATTCCTAGCAAACGATGGATGGTTTTGGCCTCTTGTAATTGCATTTTCACTTCTGATGCATCTAGAGCCGCTTGCAAAGACTCTTGCATTCGCTGTGCTGCTTTACCTGTCGGCGCTGCGAGCGCCAAGCTTGCGCTATCAGTACTGAATTTAATGCTCTCTTGTTGTTCATCCCTACTCTCTGTGGCTTGTTGTAACGCAATCACTAGCTGGGCGACCGTATAGGTTTTTCCTGTACCTGGACCTCCAGTAATAATACTGAATGCGTTATTATTGGCCACATTGATGGCTTTTATTTGTTGCTCGTTCAGGTTTTTGGGTATGGATAACGCTAGAGGTGTTATGGGTTGTTCTAAAATAGTACTGATGTGTTTTGCTAAGTTGAACTCCGCTTGCCAAGAGCGATGCAGCCAAAAAGTGATGGATACTGCTGATGTTTTTTCATGCTCAATTTTTTTATAAATAATGGGTTTATTTTTGCTTAGGCTATTTTGTTTTGTGATGTCAGCGCCCACGTCTGCGAATAAAGTATGCTGAGTGACCAAGTCCATGAAAAAATCTAAATCTGTATTTTTTAGTAGTCGATATAAGCTGGCAATCGTAGTAAAGCGCTTGTTTAGCATCTTTTTTTCAGGATTACTTAGGGCAAGCTGCACCCAAAGCTGACTTTCCTTGGTAAATAAAGTATCTAGCAAGGTAAATAGTGATATTTCAGCTGTCGAATCCTCTTCCATTTGTGTACTGATTTGGGTGTCTATCAGGGCAAAGATTGGCGTTGCGAGCATTGCTAACAACGCTTTTTGCCACCCATATAGCGCAACGACTTCGTGATTGATCTGGCCTTGCAACGGTACTTCATCCTCAGCTTCCTCAATAGTTAGTACTGTGTGCCCCTCTTCTAAATGGGTCGCTAACATCACAAAAAAAGCAGTGAATAGCATACAGTCTTCTGTTTTATCGAATTGATTGCTATCAGTATTTGCTTTTGAATCTGTTGCACTATACGCTAAATGCGTTTGCTGACGGCGTAATAGAATGTAGTCACTGAGGTTACTGGCCCAGCTTTCTTGTACCCCAATCGTGGCCTTGCTATTATTGTTATTACTCATTGTCTATTTATCTCTATGTTGATCTGTTTAATCGGTATAACCTTTTTGATGGCTGACTTGTATAGCTAATTTGTATTTAGAACTCACGAATCAGGCATGCCAAACAATGTGTCTAATTCTTTAATAAAATCGATTGGAATATCCCAAGTCACTAGCCCATAGCTGTTATGGTGTGACGCGCTAGTATCAGACTCATCAGTATGAGGGAACGCATTATCGACCGCATCGGAATGTGAGCTGTATACGCCACGTAAAAATACATACTCCACAGGGCCCAGATATTTCTCTTCATTACCTGCATAGTCCTGAATTCTTATGGAAAGAAACCGATGCAATGCTACTTGATAAATGGCTGCTTGCAGCCAGTACCCTGCTTTGGACATGGCGTGCTTGAGCGTATTTTCATCATAACTGCTTAGGCTATTTCCTAAAAAGTTACTCTTATAATCCACTACGTAATACTTGCCTGCATGCTCGTACACTAGGTCAATTTCACCGCGCAGATAACGATATAAATGCATTTTATTTTGTGGAACCAGATTGACGTGTTTGTCTGTGTCATCAGGCAGATATTGTTGAAACAGCTTGTTGATATCCTGTGCTTTAAACCGCTCTGACAAACCCATATTAAACGACAATTCAGCAAACCGCTGATTGGCGCTAAGAGAACATAAGGGTTGATTGGATGCCAATAGCGGTGCTTGTATCACTTCTTCAATCCAATCAATCAATGCGTCATGCTTTGTCGTATCTATCGAGTCAGGTTCAATGAGGCCACCTGCTCCGCCCTCTTGGCCTTGTAGCTTGCGACTTTGCTGGTCGGCACTGCTATAAACCAGCGGCAACTGATAGCTACTAACGGCTCTATCAATCACCCCAGACCACTGCGGTTTATTGATGAAATCAATTTTTTCAAATATCTCATGCAAAAATGTACCCGCATTAGCGCCTTTCACAAAGGTAAAACGGATATCGTCCTCTAACTTAAGACCTAACTCGTCAGCTTTGTTAAGAGCCGCATTACTATCAAGTGATGGCTCAATCGAGTCGTTTGTCATATCAATATCTATCGCATCATCAATGCGCTCATCGACCACCGCCATTGCTTGTGTAGATTCATCCAATTGACGGGCCAATGCTGTAAAACTCGTCTTAGCCCAGCCATAAAAGTAGTTGGTTTTCATGATGTCTGAAAAAGCATCGTACTCAATAGTCTCTGTCATGGGTTTGGTCGTAGTAAGCTGAGCTGCATAATTCAAACTTGCTGAGTTAGCACTATTACCATTATGGAACTCATTGACTTTGTGACCCCTGATCATGCCTATCGTGCCTTTTAGCCTATCAGGCAATTCAAATTTTGCTTCTGGAGAAGCAAACCAATAAAACACAGGTTTTAAATCAAACCCTGTTTTATTACTAGGGTCTTGCAATACCACATAAAGCTGTTCGCTAGCGCGAGTAAATGCCACATAACCAAGCCTACGCAGCTCATCAAAACCTTCATTTGTCTCGATGTCAGTGTAGTAATTGTCGGTGGTGGCAGAGCCTTGTAGTGGTGAGAAGCGCCGCTGATTACCTATTAATTGGTTTTGTAGAGATTGCTGGACTAACGCGGATGGGGCTTGCTCGGCATTATATAAATACAATCCATAATTTTCTTTATTACCTGACTTTCTGCTGGCATCACCCATACCCAGTACATAGACAATAGGGAACTCAAGTCCTTTTGACTTATGAATGGTCATAAGCTGCACGCCAGACTCTGTCGGTAGTGGATACTGCTTGGCCCAATCACTATTGGGCGCGGCATCTATGTGCTGCCTAAACCAAGCCAATAATTCATGCTCGCCCATGCCTGTACCGTACTGCGCCAACACATCCATTAAATGGCGCAAATCCATGATATGCCGATCCCCATCAGCGTGGGCCGCCAAAGATTGCCAAACGCCTTGTGGCTGCACGGGGCTTTTGTCCAATAAGTAATGTAGCGCCGACAATATGCCAAAATGCTGCCAACGCTGCGCCCCTTCTTTTAGGTAGGTAATAAAGTCTTGATAGCTTTTTTTGTTCTCAGTCGTTGGCGTATTTTTTGAATGAGCACGTGTTGTACTATCGGCCTCAACCATACCTGACTCATGGTCTGTCATCATCGCTTTAACGTCTTTGATGCTTAGATCATAAAGATGACTGGTCAACACCCGATTGATCATGTCATGTCGATACGGATACAGCATGGCGCTAAGCAGTGCTGCCACGTCTTCCACCATGATAGTCTCAAAAATACTGACATCACTGGTGGTCAAAGTTGGCACGCCCAGCTTTACCAATTCGTCCTCAACCCGTTTTAAATCTTTTTTGGCACGTGCCAGCACGCCAATATCACTAGGCTGAATGGCCTTGCCTTTTAGTGTTTGGCCGCTACTGAGCAAAGTAGCAATATGACGCGCAGTGATTTCATGCTCATCGTATTCAAGCTCGACGTCTTTACCACTAGGCAAATGCAATACGCTCACTGGCTGAGCAGAGAGTACCTCAGTCACCAAATCGCTGTTTATCATGTCTTGATGACTAAACCAAGACAGCTGATTTTCAGGTCGTGATGCTTTGATATATTGGTAATAAATACCGCCACCCAGCTGCGACAATTTATTATTATCAGTTGTTTCGGTTGGCATACCAAACCAGCAGTTTAGTGCGTGAATCACACCAGCATTTGAGCGGCGATTGGTATCGAGTGTCCAACGACTGCTGGTACCAAACTGGGCTTTCATATAGTTGTAGTTGGCCACATCACCACCACGAAACCCATAAATAGCCTGTTTTGGGTCACCCACCAATAACAAAAACTCACGATTAGTTTTATTAGAACCTGACGGTTTGTCTTTTCCCTCTTGTGTTCGCTTGTTTTTTGGCAAGTAAATGCTTTCAATCATAATGGCTTGCTCACCATTAATGTCTTGCGACTCGTCAATTAACGCCACTGGATAATGATGACGAATGTAACGTGCCAGCTTATTTCCTTGTCGTCCTGTCAGTGCTTGGTTTAGACGTACCATTTGTAGACTGAACGTTGTTTCCCCTCGCTCTTCTAAAATCACTGGCAGCCTATCACGTACGGCAAGCACAATATGACGGTTGAGGTTGGCCAAAACAGTGTTTATGTATTCATCCAGCTTTTTACTTTGTTCAATGTATCGTTTGAAATCACGAACGACTTGCAACTCGTTAAATATTAAGTTCACTCTTTCGCCATCTTTTGGCTTATAGAATTGCTTACCTATATCGTCCGTTTTCTGAAAAGCTTCAACTAATTTACTGGTTTTCTTATTTTTATCAGATATAAACTTATAAGCAGCTGGACCAAACTCCTGCAAGTTTTGAACGATTTTTGACCAAAAATCTCGGTTATTGAGTAGCTGTCCTTTCGGAACTTCATAATATTCACCGTCAGGCTTAAAGAAAATATCAAGCTCATCGCTGTGCTCAAGAATAGTATTTATAAGCCGCTCGTAACCCTCAAACGAAAAATCACTTACCACAATCTCATCAATCGGCGCAGAAATAAAATTAAGCGAACGAGACACAAACTTTTTATGGTCGCTCACTGCTGTCAAATTGCCTTGCTGATCCATTAATGCATATAGCTTAGGCTGCTCATGATACAAACGGCTTTGAAACTGGCGCAGCTCATCATGAATGATGCTGTCGGTTACTTGCTCAATACTGCTGTCTTCAATAATCGCCATGCCTTGCTGATGACCCGTCTCGCTGCTGTATTCGGTCAACCATTTTTGCGCCAAACTATCCAGTGTGCCCACAAACAGCTTATCCAATGTCGTTAATACCAGCGCGGTACGGCGCAGCGCCTCAGCCATCGGATAGCTGTATACATGATCTAATAAATAACTCACTAAATGTAAGTTGATAGGATCTTGCATGATGTCATCTAAGCGCACGTATTTGGCTTGCTCTATCAACCAATTGTCACGCGCTTTTTTTGCCTGTGTGCGCTTCTCTTTAGCCGCCTGCTGATCTTGCTCAATATCTTGATTGAACGCATCAATGTCTGTCTGAGCGTTTGAATCGATACTTGTGTCATTATCTGCTGGTTTATTCTCATTACTGTCAGGCATTATCTGCAATATAGCGGGATATAACATAGTTATGTTATTAGCATCGGCACTTAAATTATTAACCCACTGCAATAATTGATAAAAATCTACCAAACGATCATGAATACGCTGACGCATCTCCGCCGCAGCAGCGCGCGTAAAGGTCGTGGCAATGATTTGCTCTGGTGCACGCCGTGCTTCAATCAGGAGACGCAGCACAATACCAGTTAGCGTCCACGTCTTGCCAGTCCCTGCTGAGGCTTCGATAAGATGCTTACCCGTTAACTCAACGGCCACTGCTGGTGTCACATCTGCTTTAGGCTCAGCCATCGCAGTCAAATCATCACATTCACTTGAATACTCATCAAATAAATGCGGTTGCGTAGAGATATCAGTTGTGTCACTAAAGTCTGTCATATAGGCGGATACTTTTCATTATTATCTACAAGGTCAAAATCTATGAGGTCAAAGAACTAAGTGAAAGAAACTAGGCGTTAGCCATCCTACTAATTATCTAGCCCGCTTAGTGCCGTAAACATCGGCTCATACAGTGGTTGCGCCAAGGTGGTCAACGCCCTTGATAGCGCTCTAAAAGCATCTTGATCACGCAATATGTATTGCCAAATGGCATGTTGCGCGCAAGTATCGTATACCGCGTCTGAATAATAACTGGGTCTTAACCAGTCGGAAAAATCTGATCGTTTTGGCCAATAGCGTTCAGTTGTACTCTCGCTTTCTTCAGCTTTTGCGCATTTACCAAGGTAACTGAGTGCATACTCCGGCAGTAACGTCATCGGTACTTGACCTGATAGATTGCCAAAAATCGCCCACTTAATCAGCTCAATGACAGCATCTTCATACACAATCGGGCTTAGTTTAAATGTCATCGAGTTTTTATAAGCATCCACTTGCGAGCTGGCTTTATTAAAACGCCAAATGCTGACGCCATCATTTAATACCACCTGCTGAGCGGTGGTGCGTCTGGCAACTTGCCAATACAAATGTAACAACCAAAACTTGAGTAAGTGTCTGGGACTCGCAGAGTTAGGTAAGATATTTAACCATTGCTTGGGTGATTGCTCAGCATAAGACAGACTTGATTGCTGATGAGCGTTTATATTACGGGTATCTGGCGACACTGATAACGGTGCTGATATTGGCACTAATATCGGTACTGAGCCTTTTATTTTAATAGAGGCAGGCAGCAATTTACGCCATGCTTCTGTTTTTACCTGACGGTCTGAGTCGCTGTCTGATTGATGATTGCTGGCATTTAAAACCGTTGCCACATCTCTGATTTCAATAGGTTTTTCTATCGTTGGGGTAAGCAGTTGCAAACCATTGCTATCTGAGCTATCTGATACCTCACTATAGCTACTATCCATGTCGATATCATCGAAACCATTAGCAATCAATTGCTCTTTGAACTCCATACATTGCTGTTGTAGCTTTTGCTTTTGGTTGGGTATGGTGGTTTGGCGAGCCACCCCTGCTGGTATCATTTTTTGATACATCATAGTGGCGTTGGCATTTTCAATAACTGCATTGCCATCACTTGAGGCGGTTGCATCGGCAACCAATGACTGAATCAAATGCTCTTTGATCTGATAAGTCGTCAGGTTATCCAAAAATAACGGCTCTTGGTGCGCCATCGCTGCTTCACCTTGCACCACATGGACCTTTTGAGTGCGTAAAAATGCTTTGGCAGGATGACGTACTTGATAGACCAATCCGCCTTCTATGTCTATCTCACCAATGTTAAATATGCTATCAAACACCGTTAAGTCAGGCGCTTTGGTTGTGTCATTGATATCAGGAGTACCATCTAGCGCCAACATATCAGCCAATGCAGACAATGTGTGATTGTCTATTTTTCCCAATTGACCCAAGCCTTGACCAAGCATCGTCGCGATTGCGCCGTATTGTGCGTTATTGGGTAAGCCAACCAGTGGCGCATGTTTGCTAGTGGTTCTACCGCTTAAGGTATCAAACACAGCTTGCCATAAGGGCGCGGGGGGAAATTGTTTTTTCTGTGCCAATTTGGTTTTACGCATGGCTTTATTTAATAAAGCATCTAGTTCATCAGACACTGTGACGGCGTTATTACTCTGAGCATCAACAGTGGACTGACTATCATTAACGGATACCTTGGTCTGTTTTTCCTGCTCAAAGAGAGCATTTTCCACGTCTGTCTCAAACAGACTGTGATGAAAAGGCAGTGCTGGATGCTCAGTTACCAGCCATTGTTTAATTAGCTTGGGTAAATAACGTTTAAGACTCTCAGTATTCGGATCAATATTTTCAGGCAAGGTTTCAAGCGAGTTTACCTGCCACTGTACCTCACCTTGTAAGAATTGTAGCAACTCACTGACGGGATTGGCTGGCAAGTGCTCATGCGTATCCGTCAGGCTTTGACCATTGTAGAATATCCAGCACGCGCTACGTGCACACAGCAACGCATCCAAAAATGCGCCATTGTCATCATCTTCGCTGACTCTATCACCGCGACGGGCATTGGTGGCTTTGATTAAATCATATCGGTTATCACGGTCACGCGCCGGAAACTCAGAGAGATCCATGTTAAGCATCACCACCAATTCAAAAGGCACATTTCTCAGGGCACCAAATCGACCAAAAGTAATCACACCCGTTGGCTCAGCACTGACTTGCTGACTTTCTAGCTCGTCTTCGATACTATCTAGCATAAAGCTCAGTTTTAATGGTAACTGCTCAACGCCTGCCAGCCTGTGTTCAACTTCTTTGTTGGCGCTATCACCGCTAGAGTACTGTCTATAATGACGGTTGGCGCGCAAACTTGATTTAAAGCCGTTCATGGCATTGTATATGGCGCGCATTGTACGAGTTTGATCGACATCGCCAAAGTAACGATGGATCACTTGCGTCTCGATCTGATCCAGCCAATCTTCCGCTTTCATTCTTTGGGTATGATCATCACGTCGTTCAACCAAACCTACATAAATACGGCTGAGCGCTTCAACAATCATCGCATCATCTAGGCTCACCTGTGGTAATGGCAAACTCATCTCAGGCATTGCAGTGCTTGCCCAGTCATCCTCATGCAAAGGATACAAACAATCACTCAAACTGGCCTCTGGCATCACTAATCCTAAGGCTAATCTGTCTAACGCTTGGGCAAAACTAAAGCGATAATCGTAGTCATTAACGTCTAAGGTTTGCTTGAGATGTTGCTCATCAAACCCGCGGATAAAACCCGCCTCTACCAATAAATCGCAACCACGGCTCATTTGTTCATGAGTCAGGCCAAAGCTTTCAAACAAAGGAGGCAACATTAGCCAGTCTAAGACCTCGGCTGCTTCAAAACGGGCGCTATGACTGCCTAATAATTTGTAAAACCCAATGATGGCTTCCCATAGCTGACGAATATCAGTATCGACCACCCCTGTTACTTTTGCAGGCAGGGTCAAACCATCTTGGCCTTTACCATTGACAAAAATAGAACCAATGAGTGCATGATGACGCTCAACATCAGGTAACAAAACCACAATATCGGATATATGGCGTTTTTTCTGATTAGGTTTAACAGGTTCATTGAGCCAGCGCCCAATCATGATACGCAGTACTTCAAGTTGACGTTGTAAATTGTGACACGAATGAATGCTTAGGCTATTATCTTGTGACGATATCGCCCAAAAACGCTCTTTTTCAAAGCGCTTATTTTCTAGCACTTCATCGTCGTACCAAGGCGTATCTGACGCTTCTTGCTCAAAACCTAACTCGATTTGTTGACTGACCGCTTCTGACACTTTTGCCGCTGTTGCTTGTTGTGTCGATTGCTCATCCAGCATTAACACATCGTTTTGCAAACGTCGCAATAAGCTTAGACTATTTTGCGCCCGCTGATAGGTATCATCATTATTATAGGTATTATCATCAACACCTTGACCAGTCTCATCACTAAACCACTCATCAAAATTGTCTTGCCACTCTACAAGCGCCTCTTGGTACTGCTCATTACCTGATAGGTTGGCAAGCATAGCAAAAGTATCGCGAGATTGTTTTCCCAAACGCGACAGCAAACTGTGACCATAATCACGCAAAAACACGCTTTCAGGATTAATGATCTGTTGACGCTGTAGCCATGACTTATCGACAATATCTGCCCAAAACAGCTTTGAGGGATTGTAGTGCAGTAATGTGATGTCCATGTATTGCGATAAGCGCTGCAAAAAATCAAGCTCAGTCTGAGGCAATTGCTGAATGGTAAAGATACGCAATACCTTGGGCAATTGACCCCGCTCATTTGCCTGATTGTGCTTCAAAGCTGACCAAAAATTGTCCTCAATGGTCACACGGTGCTGATGAACATCGGCAAACAACTGCGACCATAAGAATCGTTGCGCAACTTCCAGCTCCACATAATGTTCCACCAACCATTCAGGCGTACCGCGTGCATACTTATCAAAGCGCAATGACAACGCGTCTTTATCTGCTATCAGTGCATCTACGTTGAGTGGCTTGTTGTGTGACCATAATGCCAGCCAATCCTCACGATGGGTTAAGTAGCGGTTAAATACTCTGGCCAAATCACTTGCCAGCTGCCAAATACGCGCATCTTGTTGTGCTTTGTCTTGTTGTACAGCGTCTTGCTTCACGCTTTCTTGTGGCTCATCAATCAAAGACGCCAGTAATGGGTGAACGGGATGTGTCTCACTTTTGACAATCGACGCTTGATAGTAGGTGAGATATCCAAACAGTCGCCACTGCATGACTGTCGGCGATAATACAGCCACTTCAGGCACATTTAAAACGGCCGCCTCAGGATTATTTTCTAACAAATAGGCATTGTGACGCGTTAGAACGTCCTGCATCAGCGTCCACTGATACTGACCCCAAAACTTGGTACGCACCAACGTACTGATGCCAGCACGACTGGCAATCGTCTTATCCAACCAGTCACCCAATACCATTGAGGGTACAATGACAATAAAAGGCTCGAACACAGATTGGTTCTTTGACTGATATTGCACAAGCAATTGATCAACGAGTTTTTCGGTACGGTGCGACTGAATGATGGTAAACATAGCGGATAATCTGATTGGAGTAGTAGAATAATAAGATCGACGAACACAAATTAAAGCAAAAAAGACAAAAAAACCTAAGACCAAAGGCCTTGAGGGGACTAAAAATCAAGCAACAAACGGTACTCATCAATACATGTTTGGTAGTCGTTACCGTACTGCATTTCTGCTAGCATGATATTTACGAATACAAAATAATGGCAGCCTCAGTGTGCCATTGATGGTTATCGTTTACTAGTGTAGATGTCAGTATTATAATAACTTGCGACAGCGAGTGTCGTCTTATTATGCCATTCGTGGTTACTAAAAAAGAGAGTAAACTGATATCTGTTAAATTGATTTCCATGCATTACATAAACTTAACCTTTATTATTCACGGAATGAATTAATATTATGCTCTTACGCCCAATCGATGCTATTTTTGTACATCCAAAACAACGCGTATACGTGGTGTATTATCGTGGTGAGTTATGGCAACTACCACGTATGAAAATCGATGACAGATCATGGCAAAATAAGCGACTTTATACTGATGATAGCAGTGGGCTTTACCTCAGTACTCATCAAACCATTAATGACCCCGTATTATCACAGAAACTGCGAACGTTGAATTTGCCTGTAGCAGTGCATGGCAGCACGTTACCACGCTTTGAGGCATGGTGGGAGACCCATGGTTTTAAATGGCTTAAAGATAAGCTAATGAAGGGACAGTCGCCACTAGCAGGCCATCAAGCCTCTACAAAAGCGATTGACAACCACCCTACTTCCGCTTCAAACTATTCTCCCGCTGAGAGCCACAGTACGGCTCGTAACAGTGTTAATCAAGGTACAGCTCTTTCTCTAAAGAAAGACGTTTTTGCAGAGATGTTGGCAGAGTTGACAGAGGAAGTGCTGCACCAATCGCTTTAAACCAAACAATAGATTACGTGTCTTACGTAACCTTTGAATCACTCACAAACAGAAGATCGGTCATATATGAAAGACTACAAGCTACTGATAGCTGGACTAATTTTACTGTTGATACTCTGTACTGTTCTCTTTACTTGGTTATGGGTTAATAACCGCAAAAACACCAACCCATTACCTATCATAGCTGGTGAAAACGAACCTAAAGTGATCGCTGGAAACGATAGCGAAATGCCTACTTCCGATAGTACGTTACATATACAAGCAGAAAAAAGCTTACAGGTGGCTCTAGACGAGGTTATTGTCCGTTTTGAATCTCGTTATCCAAGCATAAAGGTTGAGACAAGCTATGTACCCTCTCGTACTCTGCTAACACTACCTGATAACTCTTCTAACAATGAAGAAAACTCAGATTTCATTGTCAGTACAGACATGATTATTTCAAACAGCAGCCTACCAAAAAAACGACTTGCACCATTACAAGCAGAGCTAAAAGCAGCTCAAGATAAAATCAATCAAAATGAAGCCGATACCAGTCAAACTGCTGAAAATAATAAAGACTCAATTAATGAAGATAATGCGGAAACGGAAACAGCTCAGACCACTCATACAGATACTCGCATACTGAATTCTTATAGCTATGCGCTCAAAGACGATCAGATGCTTGAAGGCGTTATTTTGACGGATAACACTGCCGCGATTAATTTTCGCAATTTTTTACTTTCTAGCGTGGGGCAAGATATATTAAAAAAACATGACTATAATAATATTGAAGGTTATAAAAACAGTGTCAATGATTTATTTAGTCCAACCACCTCATCAGAAAAACCATCAAACAGTACTTCAGTAGACGTCTCGGATGCCCTCAGCAATAGCGAGTCATAATAAATTGTCTCTATTTGGACTTTGCGGATTGCTTTTGTAACAACTTTTTCCTACAATGTCACTCCATAGTGCGCCTATAGCTCAACAGGATAGAGCAGTTGCCTCCTAAGCGACCGATCCGAGTTCGAGTCTTGGTGGGCGCACCATCAAATAGTATCTTAGCATAACAAAAACCCTCATAGTCTATATGCTGTGGGGGTTTTTTAATACTTATACTTACCGTATACTATCTTAACAAACCTTTCTATACCCTTATTTTGAGGGTATTCTAGAGGGTATCCGCTAATATCCTTAAACAGGATACCCTCATTATGGCAATACCTATCAAACCACTCACAGACTTCCAAATTAAGAATACCAAGTCGAAAGACAAGGCTTACAAGCTTGCTGACGGTGGTGGTCTGTACTTATATGTTACTAAACTAGGTGCCAAATCGTGGCGAATAAACTATATAAAACCAATTACTAAGAAGTATGCGACCATAACGCTTGGTCTTTATCCTGATATAACGCTGGCATAAGCATGTAGCCTTAGAGCTAACCTAAAAGCTGATTTAGCAGTAGGAGTTGATCCTTTTGCAAAGCGAAAGGCTGATGAACGTGAGCAACTTCTACAATCAAATAATACGTTTGCTGCAATTGGTGAAGAGTATATGAGCCGTAAGACTCATGTCGCCCCCTCTACTACTAAAAATAACTATAGACAGCTTGAACGGCTGAATACGCATCTTGGTAATATGCCTATAACAGACATCAAGTCAATGGATGTATTAGAAGCCTGTAGATCGGCTGAAGCACAAGGGCTTATTAAGACAGCGGTAGAGATGCGTACGATGGCAGGACAAGTATTTAGATGTGCTGTGCAAACTGAGCGCTGTGAGCGTGATATTACGCAAGATTTATTGGGTGCATTAAAGACACCAGTCGTACAGCATCATGCTACTATTTTAGATACTGATGAGCTTGGTAGATTACTTAATGATATTGATGATTATCAAGAGTCATTTGAAGTTAAAATCGCTATCAAGCTAATGCCTATATTGTTTGTAAGGGCTGGCTAGTTACGTTACGCTCTCTGGGATGACTTCGATCTTGATGTTGGTACCTGGACTTTTACGCCAAGAAAAGCACAGCGCAGAACGGGCTTATCTCTCATAGTCCCACTACCGACGCAAGCCATTGCTTTAATCCGTGAATTATACTTACATGCTCGTAGCAAACACCTATTCCCAGCCATTCATACGACTGTAGAACCAATGTCGGAAAACACCATGAACCAAGCTTTAAAGCGACTTGGCTACAGTGGATCAAAACAAACAGTACATGGGTTTCGAGCTACAGCAAGGACTTTGATTGTAGAGAAGCTAGGTTTTCCTGAAGCATTGGTTAAGCAACAGCTTGCTCATCGAGTAAGAGATATGCACGGCAGAGCCTACAATCGTACTGTGTTTCTACCTGAGCGTAAAGTGATGATGCAGGCATGGGCTGATTATTTAGATGAGTTGAAAGTAGCCACTGATTAATAGTCATTACTATAACAAAGAAAAAATAATTTATTATTTCATTTCTGAATTGAATTAATCTGTTATAAGTGGTTCCATTATAGCAGTCTGTTTTAAGTGGTCTGTTAATAGGTTTGAGGGGGCGAAGTAACTGGTTCCACTAGGGTATACCCTAAAATATTCGATTACTGCAGGCAAGAGGTTAAGTAAAAATGAGAAATTTTGCATTAGTGCAACTTTCAAATCTTGTTATGGATACCCTAGAGTGTCTGTTACATACATTCTCATTAACCCACCATCATCCTCTTGAACCATAGTTAGAAAGTCCCATCCACATTTTTCATAAAATATCTCATGATCAGTAATAAGATATAATTTCTTAAAATGCATTTTACTCATATCTTCTTTAGCAAAATCTAACAATTTCCTTGCAATACTCAGGTTCCTATAATCTTCTTCTACATATAAAGCACATAGATTTGGAGATAAATCTTTTCTTTCATGGAAATCATTTTCAATCACGCCAAATCCAGCAATAATACTATGGCTTTCATCTAAAGTTATATACCATTGAGGAATACTTTCTTTATGATCAATAGAGATTTGCATGCTCTCTTTATATATTTCAGTAGGGATACCCCATTTATCTGAAAACCAAACAGCAGCTCTTTCTAGGTATGCTGGAAAATTAGATAGTTTTAATATTTTCATAATTAACCTTAGTTCGGGGTAAGAAATTAAAGCAAAAAAAATCTAAATAGTCTCTTTTCATATAACCTGAATGAAGTCGAGCCGAGCCTTTATTAATGGAATATCTTACCAAAATTCTGCTTATTACTAGCGTCTTTAAAAGAATAAAGTATAAACCTTTACTGGGTTGCCAGTACTGAAACATATTTTGAATAGTTAGTAGCAAATTTACTCCGACTGTTCCTATAAAAGTACATTATGGTAAATGGGTTTTGACTAAGAAAATCACCGGCACAAGTGCTCGAAAATATTTCTGCTATCATGGCATTAACGCACAAATATATACCTAAAAGACAACCCATTAGAGATTCGCTATGACCCTCCTGAATACCTCGTTAATCAGTAAAATAACCTTATTTTTAGTCGCAGCTATGTTATCTGTGTCTGCAATGGCATTGGATTTAAGCCAAACTAAAGCATTAGCTAACCAAGGCGATGCTGAAGCTCAATATAATCTTGCAGTAATGTATGACGAAGGTCAGGATGATGCTAAAGCCATTGAGTGGTATAAAAAAGCTGCCAATCAAGGCAGTGCTAAGGCTCAATATAATCTTGCAGTGATGTATGACGATGGCGAAGGTGTTCGTGAAGATAATGCTAAAGCCATTGAGTGGTATACAAAAGCCGCTAATCAAGAATATGCGCCAGCTCAATATAATCTTGCAGTAATGTATGACGATGGCGAAGGTGTTCGTGAAGATAATGCTAAAGCCATTGAGTGGTATACAAAAGCCGCTAACCAAGAATATGCACCAGCTCAATATAATCTTGCAGTAATGTACGCCAATGGCGAAGGTACTCGCAAAAATAATACTCAAGCATTTAATTGGTATTTAAAAGCTGCTAACCAAAACAATGCTGAAGCTCAATTTAATCTTGCAATATTGTATGCTACTGGTGAGGGCGTGCGTCAAAACATGATTACAGCTAAGGAGTGGTATGGTAAATCTTGTGACAATGGAGTTCAAAGAGGCTGTAATAATTATCGAATATTAAGTCAAAAATAGAGTGCTGAGTACTAGGCTGTTATTGATGCTATTGTTAGATCAGCGCTTACGAAAAACGAAGCCCTGAGCGGTCTTATCCATGCCTTAATATATATATATGATACGGCGTAGGTATAAATTTTTAGAGTGATGTACGCCTTAAATGGTATGACTTTGAGAAGATATTGCTATTTGACGCGAAAGTACTGAAAGCGTAAACTCAAGTGCTTGCAGGCATTTAATCTAAATGGCAGTTACACAGAATCTGGGATGGGCTCTCTTACGCAGGGGACGAAATAACTAAAAATATTAATATTTATTCGTTAAGTTTCCGACAATCCCGGGACGGTTCAGTTCTTAAAATGCGGGTGTGACTCATACACCTAATCTGATATGCACCAACGCAATGGCAAACTTCCTTCTTCCTACGCTGAAAAGTCATAAGCTAGTACCCCTCCTCTATCATTTTCACCGAGATATAGCGCGTGCTCAAGCAAGAGATGCTCATGCTGCCATTGCCGATATTTACTTTGCTGAGCTGCTGCTTGGTAGTTTGATTGACTTGGCTAATAGTCAGGGTCATGAAATAAGTGATGTGAAGAGCTTATATGGATTTAGCCAGATGGCACGTGTACCCACGCATTTAAGTTTTGGCAAGCATAAAAGTGAGGCTATTGCAGATTTGGCTACCCATTCAGATGGGGCTGAATATCTGAAGTGGCTACTAAAACAAGATGCGGTTGACCCTTATTTAGCTGAAGCTTGCCAGCAAGCATTAGAGTCCGTATAAATACACTGATGTAGTCAGTTTTATAGTCGAGCTATGCTCAACATTCAAATCGATACTAGATTATAGTTTTTAAAATAGCATCAATATTTGCATATGCCATGGAACAATCTTACTCTGACAAACTGGAAAAGCTCTATATGCTATTATTTATATAGTGTAGAGGGCGGGGGTATGAAATTGAATTTTCTTAGGTGACGCTATTAATATCGGGGTTTGATTACAAATATTTTTTGCTAATTATTTATTTCAGAAAAATAAGCGTTCATATTTGAACGACTAAGTGCTAAAATGATGGTTTAACACTCTTATATGATTGATTAAATTATGAATGTAAGGTTTGATTTTTACACGCCAAGTGAGATTTCCGAGATTTTAGGTGAACGCTTAAAAACGCAGCGATTGGCATTAAACTTAACACAAGCCGCCTTAGCAGAGAAGGCATGTATTGGCGTCAGCACTGTGGCTCGCATTGAATCAGGTCAAGGCGGTACATTAGATAATATAATCAGGCTCGCTATGGGGCTTGGTATGGTCCATCACTTTGCTGAATTGTTTGATATGGCACCTACCAACATAGAAGATGTTATCGCTAAGAAAAATTCGCGCTTGCGTGCTTCAAATAAAAGCTGACATAAGGTAACCACTTCAGTGTATCAACCGATATCAATTGTCAATATTTACTACCAGGGATTCGGGGACAAACGTCTTATCGGTAAATTAACAATGGATGGACGACGCCCTACCTTTGGCTATGATGCAGCGTGGCTGGCTGATGGACTGGAGCTATCACCCATTGAGATGCCATTACGAGCAGCACCGTATTATGGTACTCATGCGTCGAGCCATTACTTATGCGGATTATTATCAGACAGCTTACCCGATGGTTGGGGAATGCTACTAATGGATAGGTTTTTTCGCAAATTTATGGACAGCTCTGCACAACAAGTGAGTGTTTTGGATCGTTTGGCTTATATTGGTGATTCTGCAATGGGCGCGCTTAGCTTTGAGCCTGAGCATGACTTATCTGACACTATTGATACAGGTAAGCTGACTTTAGCCAAACTGGCGGCTGCCAATCAATTGATTTTATCAGGTCAAGATAGTGATATATTAACTGAGCTTATCGTCATCGGTGGCTCACCACAAGGCGCAAGGCCAAAAGCACTTGTCCTATATGATGAAGCAACCGATTTTATTGCTACGGACTTAACAAGCGAACAGCCATCCGCAACGCCGTGGCTGATTAAGTTCCCTGCCCAATCTGAGCATAAAAGCGTTTGTCTATTAGAGTCACTTTATGCTGATATGGCTAAGCAAGCAGGCTTAAACATGCCTGCGCATCATTATTTTGATATCGGTGAACAACATGCTGCTTTTGGGGTTGAGCGTTTTGACCGCATGGGCAATCAACGCGTTCATACTCATACACTGGCGGGTTTGTTAGATATTGACTTTCGAATTCCTTCGATAGATTATTTGCAGTATTTGCGCTGCGTGCGTATGTTGACCCAATCACAAGTTGCTGTAGAAGAGGGTTTTAGACATGCTGTATTTAATGTCATCTTTAATAATAAAGACGATCATAGCAAAAACTTCTCTTTTATGATGGACAAGGCCGGCAGGTGGTCGTTATCGCCCGTCTATGATCTCGCCTATAACTCAGGTATGAATGGTTATCACCAAATGGATGTGGCTGGTGAAGCTCAATACCCTACACGATCTCACTTACTAAAATTGGCGAAGCAAGCTGATATTAAGCAAAACAAGGCACAAGCTATTCTTGATCAGGTAGCATCAGTTGCTGGAGATTTTTTGACTGTTATTAGGGACCACAACATCGAGAAAGAATTATCAAATCAGGTCACTCTTGATATAAAAGCCAATATCAATCGGATGGCAAATCAATAGACCTTGGGAAGTTGTTAAATTGGTTGTTAAAAATAAATACTTAACATCCTTAACCCCTAATAATAAAGGATTACGCTAAGTTAGTCGTTGCGTGGTGGGCGCACCATCAAATATAACGGTATGTATTGATAAACCCTTGTAAGCCAAGTGCTACAAGGGTTTTTTATTTTTTATTTACCGATAAACTACGTTAGCTCACGGTATCCACTGATTACAAACGATACTTTTTAAGGCATTCCTTACGGTATTGATCGAAACCTAAATTAGGATACCGTAAAGTGCCAAAAGTTAGCAAACCTCTCATTAATACATAGATCAAACAGGCCAAGGAGTCAGAGAAAACTTATAAGCCTTCTCTGACTCCTAAAAATAATTATAGACAGCTTAAACGGCTGAATACACTAGAAACTCTCTATCGGCGCATTATCAAAGCTATGACATATACAATCTATTGAGCACTTTCTGGTGGTGTTTGATTGAAACTCGTATTTTCTTCGTCTACCATTGTTGAGTCACCGATTACTGAGCCATCAGTCATTTCATCGGTTACGGTATTATCCGTCATCGTACCAGTACCTTCTGTACCAGTCGTAGTTGTGTCAGCTGGATCCATGGGGCTATCTGCATCTGCCATGCCCGTATCGTTCGTTGTTTCACCCATAGCAGTGTCTGTACCTACTTCAGTATCAGTCGGTCCTGTTTCAACAGATGAAGCTTCAGTAGTGTTCGTACTAGCTGGCTTCTCTTCCACTTCGTTACTGCAAGCACTAAGTCCCACAGCGCTGACCAATAACGCAATCCATAATTTACTTTGAAGTGAATGGTTAGAGGTAATTTTCTTCATTTTAATATCCTTAATAAGGTTAAGATAAATAGTAGCGCTAAGATAAAACATTGATTATGGTGTTAAATATTGCAACCTAACCGTCACTTTAAACGAATTCTCATATTAATATATATACCTACTAAGACGTTTTTGTTAACTTTTAATAGCTTTTAATAAATTATTAACAATAACGTTTTTGAAGGGTAAAATAGCTGGACCCCTTGGGGTATTCTTTTATAATACTGATTACTTGAAAGCATAAAACATGAGTTCAAAGTAAAATATTCCATTTCTAAATGCGGTGACTGAGTTACCTAAAAAAGCAGTGGCATGGGGTGAAAGATGTTGAAATGGGGACCCTTGTCACCCTTTGAGTTTAAAAAGCGGTATTATAATAATCTAAGCCTGTCAGGCATTTCTGACTGACTCAGGTGAACCAGTCTTTGATATAGTCGGATCAGTTCATTGACTTGATAGACCTGAGCGGCTTAGGATTCGCCTTACACCGATCAGAAACTCCCACGCGCTCGTTAGCCCGCCAGATCAATACCCTTAAGGAGCTCGAACATGATCCTGAAACTTAACGTCAAACTCCATTATCGGCTCCCCGCCCCAATGGACCTTTTGCTTCAAATCGAAGCTGCCGATCTTGCGGATCAACGGGTGCGTTCGGCCGAGATTTGGACATCAGACGTTGCGCATTTTTCACGGGTCGTCGCCGATGATGGCATAGGAGAGCGGACTTGGATCCGCGCCGACGGGGATTTTAGCTGCACTTACATCGCAGAAATTGCCGTTGACCGTCCTGCCTTGGATATATCGACACTGCCCCAAGTGCCCCTCCATCTTTTGCCCGGAGAGACAATAAAGCATTTGATGCCGTCTCGCTATTGCCCGTCAGACCAGTTCCAAGCCTTCGTGGACGCCGAGTTTGGCGATCTCGCTGGCGGCGCACGGATTACCGCAATGCGCGATTGGATCGAGTCAGCGTTTAGCTATGTGCCCGGATCGAGCCACGCTCAAACCACCGCGCTCGACAGTTTTGTTCAACGTCAGGGCGTATGCCGCGACTTCGCGCATGTTCTTGTAGCACTAGCGCGCGCGTCGTCGATACCAGCTAGGTTCGTGAGCGTTTATGCGCCCGATGTGACGCCACAGGACTTTCATGCCGTGGCCGAAGTCTATATCGGGGGGAGCTGGCACCTCATTGATCCCACTGGCATGGCAGATGCCGACACGATGGCCCGTATTGGTGTTGGATCCGACGCGTCTAGCGTCGCGTTCTTAACTGCGTTCGGATCTATGGAATTGGTCAACCAATCGGTATCCGTGACCAGACAAGTTTAGCCTCGTTTAATATAACGTTTAGATGAAATTACTTTATGACCTTTATTTAAGTGCGTATACAATTCGGAACTTTTATTCTGACCTGCACTGCTTTCTATAAATAATCGCTCATCATCACTTATACTTATAATTTTAACAGACTCAGTTTAATGATTCAGTTTTGCCAAACAGTCAGAATTAATATCAGCAATCGTTTTGGCGCCAGTTAAAGTCATCGCGACACGCATCTCTTTATCCATTAGCTCTAGCAAATTGCTTACCCCTGCACCGCCACCTGAAGCTAAAGCATATATAAATGCACGCCCTAGCATACAAACATCAGCCCCTAAAGCTAACATGCGCACAATGTCTAAGCCATTGCGTATGCCAGAGTCTGCTAAAATTTTAATCTCTCCTTTCACCGCATCGACAATAGGAGGTAGAGCACGCGCGCTTGATAAAACACCATCTAACTGTCGTCCACCATGATTAGACACGACTATGCCATCTGCCCCAAAACGCACCGCGTCTTTGGCATCTTCTGGGTCCAAAATACCTTTGATAACCATAGGCCCATCCCAGTATTCACGAATCCAATCCAAATCTTTCCAAGAGATAGAAGGGTCAAAATTATTACCCAACCAGCCTATATAGTCCTCTAGCCCTGTAGGCTTACCTAAATAAGTAGAAATATTACCTAAATCATGCGGACGGCCATTCAGTCCTACGTCCCACGCCCATTGTGGATGCGTCACAGACTGTAAGTAACGTCGCATAGCGGCATTTTTACCACTCATACCAGAGTGCGCATCGCGGTAGCGTGCCCCTGGTACTGGCATATCTACCGTAAAGACCAATGTCGAACACCCCGCAGCTTTTGCACGCTCCAGAGCATTTTTCATAAAGCCTCTATCCTTTAATACATAAAGCTGAAACCACATCGGACGGTTGATTTTAGGTGCCACTTCCTCAATCGGGCAAACAGAAACCGTCGACATTGTAAACGGAATACCTTTTTGATCGGCTGCCATAGCGGCCTGTACTTCTCCGCGGCGGGCATACATGCCTGTCAGACCGACGGGGGACAGGGCGACAGGCATAGACAGGGTTTCATTAAACAACTGCGTCTCTAAGCTCAGTTCTGACATATCATTGAGTACACGTTGCCTAAGGGCAATTTGTGATAAATCTTCAACATTACGTTTTAAGGTATATTCATCATAAGCACCGCCATCTATATAATGAAACAAAAATGGAGGCAGTCGGCGCTTGGCAGCGGCTCTGTAGTCATTTGCAGATGAAATAATCATACGTTTGCCCTTTTTATTCTGTCAGATAATTAGGTAATATTTTCGGACATCTACTTGTGCATAACTCAGTAATAATCGAGGGATACAACTGACTTATTTTTGAAGCAGCAAGCTCAGCCTCTACTCGCTACTACACACAGCACGAGCAGTTGCGTTTAGTTTTTGACATTTTACCAATGCCAGGATTAAACGTATTCGTTGGGTCTAGGCTTTTATAAAAGTTCTGTAAATCAGGTTCCGCTTCGTATAAATGTCCGACATTATGTTCAGCAGGATATTTTGCGCCGCGTTTATTCAACAGCTCTAACATCATTTTCTTGACCTTATGAGCATCACTACCCTTTTTCAAGATGTAGTCTTGATGAAACACATAACAAAAGAAATGGCCGTAATAGAGCTTTTTTTCTAGATGTTGTGCTATTTCTTCAGGTAGGGTTTCCAGCCAGTCTAATTCATTACGTGGGATGGCGATATCAAGCGCTAATATCTCACCTACCTCTTTTTCATGTATGACTTCATACCGTAATGCAGCGCCTGCTGCTGCAAAACGATTTAAAAAGGCGCTTTCTGATTCTTCTTTATTACATTCAAAATAAGTACCCGTTTCCGAAGTTTCAAAAAAAGATTTCAAGAAATCTTGTGCCTCTTTTATACCGTCATCACTCATTTTTACGATGAGATGATGCTCGTACTTATCCCGATATTCTATCATTCGCTTGGGCAAATGCTTTGGAAATATATTGCCAATAAATTGCATGACTTTATCAGTAAAATGTTTAGGCATCCACGGCCACTTATTCAACTTGGCGTCAATAGCGCCTTTGATAGAGAACAGTCTTGGCAATGCATTCGTACCTAGGTGCTTAATACTCAAGAAAGTGTCTTTGCCGTATTTAGCAGATACGTCAAATATATCACGGTGCATATACTCGCCAATTTCAGGAAGATTTTTAAAGCTTGATAATATCTGTCGTCGCAACTGTGCAAGCTCATCCACGCTATTACTGCCTATATAAAAGGTTTTCTCTCTTGCAGCGGTTGGATAGGTATCAAGGCGTACGGCAAATACAGCAAGCTTGCCTGCACAACCACTTGCTTCATACAGTCTTCGCTTGTCAGCATTAAAACGACTGGGCGTGCTTGCCTCAACATCTGTCACTCTGGCGATATACTCTTTATCCGATGCCAGCTTGCCAGTGTCAGGTAATTCTCTTTTATCAAAATTACCTGTTTGTAAGTTAGTGAGTATTTCTTCAGGGGTATTTCCTAACTCTACATCTAGGTGATTGACTAGTACCAGCTGACCGTGTTCGTTTATTTGGGCAAACAGCGCCAGCTCAGTATAAGCAGGGCCTCTTTTAACAAGAGCACCACCTGAGTTATTAGATATACCACCAATAATAGATGCACCCAATGTCGAGGAACCAATGACTGAATGCGGCGCTCTATTTACGGCATTCAGTTGGCTTTGCAACTGATGCAATGTAGCCCCAGGTAAGCTAATCACTTGCTCATTATCATTCACCAGATACAACTGGTTCATTGCAAGCGTATTGATAACAACAACTGGTCTATCATAGTCATTACCACTGGGTGTTGAGCCTTCAGTCAGGCCTGTTTTTGCTGCTTGCATAATAATGATGCAGTCGCCTTTAACGCACACTTCTAAGCTACGCCAAATATCTAATAACGTTTGCGGGAATAAAACCGCCAAGGCGTTGCCGCCACCAGAACGCCACCCCATTCTATAGTGCTCGTTTTTCTCTGGGTCTGCCTGTACATTACTGGCTCCTAATAAGCTGGTTAGTTTATCTAACACGTGCTCAGGACTGAGTAAGTCTTGAGAATCTCTATTGAATGAAGAAATATGACGCTCCTTGTATTGTAATTGCATGTCACTCATGAGGCCAAAGGCCCTTGAAAACCAAAAATATAAATGGCGGCCATGACGATTATTCCACAAAACAACACATAATATAGGGTGGGTAAAATAGTACGCCTAAGTGTGGCGCCCTCCATACCAAGCAAACCCACTGTTGCTGATGCAGCCACTACATTATGTATAGCAATCATATTACCAGCGGCTGCACCAACCGCTTGAGCTGCGATGATTAGAGAAGGTGAAATATGTAAGCTCATGGCAGCTTCATATTGGAACTGGCTGAACATCATATTAGATACGGTATTAGAGCCTGCAATAAAGGCACCTAAGGCACCAATGGTTGCACTTACTAAGGGAAAAGCATTACCAAACGTACCCGCAAACAGCTCAGCACTAGCGACTGGCATACTGGCTACATCTGTTAGATTGACGCCAGAGTTGATAAAGATTCTGACCATAGGAATGGTAAAAATTAGCACAAACCCTGCACTCAAGACAGTTTTACTGGATTCCCCAAAAGCATCGCTCAAGGCTTTGGTTGGCTTGTTGGTTTGCGCAAAAGCAGCAACCAATGCACTGATCAATAATAGTCCACCAGGCAAGTATAAGGGGCTAAAGCTGGCACTTATGTCAGCCTCACCTAAAATAGAGGTAAAGTCTAACGTCGCACTGGTGAGTAAGGTTTTAAACTCAACAAACACTCTTGAACAAACCAGCAGCAGCGCCACCAGCAAATAAGGAAACCATGCCATAACAGCGGACATTGTTTTATTTTCCAACGGGACAGTAATATCTTCCTTACTGATGACCAATTTACCCATCCACTCGCTTGGCCAGTTTTTTTGCGGTTCAAAGTCCCATATTGTTTTTGGTACCAAAAAACCTCTTTTTGCCGCGTTAATTACAATCGCAATACTGACTAATCCACCGATTAGGGCTGGAAATTCAGGTCCTAAAAAAACACCAGTTAATGTATAAGGAATCGTAAAGGCCAAACCCGCAAATATGGCAAATGGCCAAATCGCAAGACCTTCTTTCCAGCTTTTGTTTTTGCCAAAAAAGCGCGTGAGCATCATCACCATAAGCAGGGGCATAAATGTCCCAATCACACCATGAATCATAGCAACTTGGCTGGTGATTAATTGTAGAAAATCCTCCCACGCCAAGCCTTGTTGTGCCAGTTGCACACTAATGGCAGTTGTATCCAACCCTTTATTGACACCAATGACGATAGGGGTACCGACCGCACCAAACGATACGGGCGTACTTTGTATCATCATACCCATTAAAACAGCACCCAGTGCCGGAAAGCCAATAGCCATCATCAAAGGTGCGGCAATCGCGGCTGGTGTCCCAAAGCCAGATGCACCTTCAAGAAAAGTACCAAAACACCATGCAATAATAATCGCCTGCACGCGCCGATCAGGCGATACGTTTATGAACCCAGCACGAATTACGGCGATAGCGCCTGTATGTTTTAGCGTATTCAGTAAAAAAATAGCACCAAAGACGATCCATAATACCGATACGGTTATCACGCTCCCCTCAAGAATAGAGGAGAACACGCGGTTGAATGTCATATCCCAGATAAAAAGAGCAATAGCAGCGGTTACAGCCAGAACAATCGGCATCGTCCTTTTTGCTGACCATTGCAAGCCAATAAGCAGGATACCGCTCAGTACAATGGGTAATAATGCCAGCAGCCCATATATTGTTTGATTCAAAATCACAACTCCTTTGTATTGTGTGTGCTTCCTTGTACAAAATTCCTTAAGCGCTTATCGTTATGATTCAATCGCACTTAATATAGGACTAACACACTCTACTCTTTGCTAATGAAGAGATAAATGGCATCAAAAGACAATGTTATTTTCCTTTTTTGCTATAATATGAAACACATTACACCAGTTAGAGAACAGATATGGCTAAAGCTGACGATATAATTCTATTCGTTCTGGTCGTTGATGAAGGCTCATTTTCTAAGGTTGCTGAAAAACTGGCACTAACCAATTCTGTGGTCAGCAAACGTATTGCACGGCTGGAGGAAAACTTAAATGCACAGCTTTTGTACAGAACCACTCGAAAGCTCAGCCTAACCGATGCCGGAAGAACACTGTATAACAAAGCTAAAATAGCTAAATTTGCCTTTCAAGAAGCAGAAAACGCGGTAAACGGTTATGGTGATAATATGAAAGGCCATATACGTATTACTGTGCCTGTGGTGTCCGCTAATTTGATATTGAGCGCGTCAATTGCCGAATTTTGTAAAATCCATCCTGAAATATCGGTAGAATTACAAATTACCAATCGAATCGTTGATTTAATTGAAGAAGGCTATGATCTTGCGATAAGAACTGCCGAACTTGAAGACTCATCACTCATTGCAAGACGCCTTATAGATAGCCAATGGGTCATATGTGCGACATCAAACTACTTAAAGCAGCATGGCACTCCTCAAACGCCTGAACAATTACAAAACCATGAGTGCTTGATCTATAAGTTTGATAACACTTCTAACGACATATGGCCACTATATATAGACGGCACAGAACAACTACTCCCTGTACATGGTCGGTTTCATAGCAATCATCTTAGTGCCATTAAACAAGCCACTCTTAGCGATTTAGGCATTGCATTTTTACCACAAGCACTTGTTTATAATGAGCTTCAGCAAAATACGCTTACGCAGATTTTGCAACGTTTTACCCGAAAAAGAATGGGGATGTACGCTGTTTACCCTAAGGCAAAGCAACCAGATCAAAAATTAAAACTGCTCGTTGCCCATTTGCGAGAATCATTACATCAAAAACAGGCTTACTACTGTTAAGTAATAAGCCTATTTTTGATGTATATAAGATGAATGGAATCGAAAAGCTAATAAGAGGTTCTTATTATTCGCGCTATAGAGGTTACTTGTTTTATATATAGGGCGTGTCATCAACATTGAATATAATCACACATACCAACAGTGAGTTTCTTAATATGAGCAACAAGCATGAAAACAATTCTATGATGCCACCCAAAAAGATAATTCAAGGGGGCGCACTACCTCATAAGACCATACTGAGCTTACAAGGTAGTACAAACAACTCTGACAAAGTTGTTGAAGTGCGTAATGGAGGGTTTGGATCGGATTTAGCATCCCATCCTACTAATCCCAATCAGTTTTACGCTCTAACTGATAGAGGCCCTAATGCGGACTTTGAAGGCTCAGAAGGTGCAGGTAAGAAATTTTTAATAGCAGATTACACACCCCGTATTGGGCTTTTTGAGATCCAAAGTGATGGCACTATTATCAAAATAAAAGAAATCCTACTAAAAGATACCTCGAAAAACCCAATAAGTGGACTGCCAAATCCCAAGGCATTAGGGGGCACAAATGAAGTGCCCTATGATGTCAATGGTCAACTAATAACTTGTGATTCTACACGACCATTTGATGTAGTAATCAATCCAATTAAAACAGATGTATGGGGCCTTGACCCTGAAGGCTTAGTCGCTTTGATGGATGGTAGCTTTTGGGTTAGTGATGAATATGGTCCGCACATTGTGCATTTTAATGCTGAAGGTGTAGAGATTGAGCGAATCAACCCTTTTAATAATGATAAGCGTAATAATGTCATCGTGAACGGTAAAATCCTTCTACTACCCTATGAGCTGTGCAAACGTAATGCAAATAAAGGTATGGAGTCTTTGACCATTACTCCAGATCAAACAACTTTGGTTGCCATAATTGAAGCCTCTTTGAATAACCCTTCAGGGTCTGGTGCATCATGTGATCTCACCCGAATAGTGACCATTAACCTCAAAACAGGACAGATTTCTCAATACTTATATCGATTAAACAATGCACAGCAATTTACATCCGGTATTGTCGCCATAAATCATCATGAGTTTTATGTGATTGAACATGACAGGAAATTCCCATTACAGACTGGACATCCTCAAAAACATATTTACAAAATAGATGTCTCACAGGCTACTGATATTGAGAGCATTGTAAAAGCTAATGGTGATTCCAGCATAACCGATAACCCTTACCGCGAATTCGACTTAGTACAGGATGAGGATTTGGGATTACTTATTGATGGCAAAACCCTTGAACAGATTGTTGCCTCAAAAAATTTGGGATGGGAGCGTTTATTTGAGCTTGCAATTCTACCTATGAAAAAGCAGTTAGCCGTCGATGTAATGTCAGAGATTGATTATCCGCATGATAAGCTTGAAGGCATTTGGTTGAGAGAGGATGGGTCTATTGGACTCTTAAATGATGATGATTTTGGCATCACTGATGAAGATGAAAATATAGAACAAAAATATTTAGATATTAATAAAACAATCGAAGATACCAATAGGCTTTATATTATCGAACCTAAACAATGTGAATAGAAAATCGCTATATATAAGACCGATTTTAAAGTTAAAACGGTCGAAAAGATAGCCGCTAATTACGTTGGTCTCTCAGTGGCTAAAAATCAGCTTCCGGATGGTCTCAGCCGGGCTTACAAAGTATAGTAGACAAAAATAAATAGATTACCAAATTTTCAATTGATGACCGTAGATAACCAAATAATGTGTCTTTACGTGCATTGACTTCTTTTAGATTACTTGGCTCGCTACATAGCCATTAAACTGTAAGTTTTATGACTAATATTTACATTGTCTTGGTATTTTGTTGTCAGTCTTATATTTCATTCAAAGACTTAAATTTCCTTGATACTCTTGTGGTCCATCAATCGTACGCATCCATTTAACCGACATAATTTGCCAACGTGGATCCTCTGCTTTTAAAAGCTGATAAGTTCCTTTAAAGTGTTCAAAACCATACATTACATAAATCTTATTTTCGGACTGTGTGGTAATGGATTCATAAAGTTTTTTACTATAATCACGTGGTTTTTTTTCACAATGATATTTATTTACGGGCTATTTAATCCACGATTTAGATATGAGTATTTTATATATTGAAGTCGCTATAGACCTACTATCTCTTACGTGAGTTTTTTGCCACCTACATTGCTATACATTTAGAATATAGGTGGTCCTACCTCAATCTAAACTACAATCCAAATCCTTCTACACACTTACTAACTGGCTAATAGCTTTTTTCAAATTTCAAAAACAAGCTCGATAAGATCACTAAATAGCACTTAATCCCTATTGCTTACGCATTGAAACAGGCATCACTAACTTTCAAAATGAGACACAGGCTTAGCATTGCTTGTCGGCGTACTTTCTATGTCATTCAAATTGCCAGTCATGCTTGCTTTAACATCGCCTAGATTGGGAGATGAAGGAGTGAGCCACAGCACCATAATCATGCCTAGTAGAACGAAAGTAACACCTACTAAACGGCCAGCATTTATTTCTTTCATTGGTAAATTCATAAAACCGTATTGATCTAATATTAATGAAATAAGCATTTGCCCCGCTATCACGCACACGATAAAGCGAGTTGCTCCTAAACGAGGAACTAAAATTAATGCGGATGTAATATAAATGACGCCAGCTATACCACCAAGCCACACCCACATCGGTAATTGTCCCATTTGATTCAATATTGGCGCAGGGACACGCATAGCGAGAATGACAGGTATTGCTATAAGCACACTCACTAATAGCGACACTACTGTCGCCCAAAGAGGATGTCCAAGAGCACGGCCTAGCTCAGCATTACTTGCAGCTTGGAGAGGGACTAAAGCGCCGGCAACTAGGGCGATAATGGCAAAAAAGATGCCAGTCAGTGGGAAATTCATAAGTTTGCTCCAGATGTATTTAATTTTCTGGAATAATTATTTCATATTAAAAATTTGAATTGAAATTATTGTTTTTTTACTTCACTATTCGTCATATGAATAACTTAAGACGTATCGACCTTAATTTGCTCGTGACGTTGCACGCATTATTAATTGAAAAGCACGTATCACGAGCTGCTCTCCGGTTACATAAAAGTCAGCCGGCAGTTAGCCATGCGCTGGCTCATTTACGTACCATATTTGATGATCCTCTATTGGTTCGACGTTCGGGAAAGTTGGAACTGACTTCGCGAGCGAGCGAGTTAATTCTGCCCTTGACTGATGTCTTAGAGCAGCTTGGTGCGTTGATTGATACCCCAGAATTCAATCCTCTCAGTGCGAAGCGAGTATTTCGTCTGGCTATGTCTGACTATGGCGCGCGTGTATTTATGCCGAGTTTGGTGCGCTCATTAAGAATGCTTGCGCCTGGTATTGAGCTTGAGGTGAGTCAAGGAAGTCGAGAAGCGATGATGGCGGATGTGTTCGATGGTGAAACTGACATGGCTTTCGGTGTCTTTCCAGATAAAGTGCCAGAAGCGCTTCGTATGTACACCCTGTTTGTTGAGTCTTTTGCTTGTTTAGCAGACAAAAACACTTTGCCAAATAGTGGTACTCTCGACAAGAGTAGTTGGTTGGCTCGACCGCATATCCTCGTAGCCATGCAGTCAGGTGCCAACAATGAAATTGAACGTGCACTTAGTGGCACAGGATTAAGTCGTCATGTTGTAATGACTCTGCCGCACTGGGGAATTGCCAATCAATTAGTGGCCGGTACTGACCTGATCTTGACAGCGGCGCGGCGTAGCTTCGATATGACTGATAGCAACTCACAGGTTCAAATATTCGAACCGCCTTTTCCAATTGAATCATTCGATTTTAAATTGCTATGGCATCAACGCCGTGAGGGCGATGCCGCGCATAATTGGCTGAGGCAATTAATTATTAGTGTGCTTAATTCAGAGCTTAACGAAAAAAGTTAGCAGAAACGTTTAGAACAACAACTCAGTCCAACCACATATACCTATTATTAATGCTAGCCAACTAACCTTTAATATGTGTATAGCGCTTTTTGATCTATGCTGTCAAACCTGCAAATACCGACATTGATAGCTCAATGGCTCTATATCTTACTGAACCAATTTAATGAGCTAGTAATTGCTGAACTGATTCAATATAGATCGTTCCCTATACAAGCATCAAACTACTAATGTTAAATATAACTCTAATGGCTGCGAAGTCGGTAGCATGGTTAATTATCATTAAGCTGTTTGATTGAAATATCCCAAGTTGGTTCCTATAGGATAGTAAGCATAGCTCATAGTAATTTTAGTTTTAAGTAGGGCTAAGGAATTTAAATAGTTACTAAGTTTTCAATACACCAATTCCATACTGCATCCACATTCTTTCTCGATGCAGTCACTCGTTTTCGGACAAGATAATAATTTGGTTCTACGATTAGATCCGACTCACTCACTTGAATCAAGCGACCCGCCGATAAGTCCGCTTGTACAAAAGCCTGACAGGCAATCGCAACTCCCTGACCAGCCAAAGCAGCATCTAAAGCGAGCGCAGTTTGATTAAATACTGCACCCGGTAATTTACCTGTAATCCCAAAGAAACGTGGCCAATGATTGTGCGAGTCGTGCAGCAATGGCATATCACGCAAGTACTTAAGTAATATAGGAAGTGTTCTGTCACCGATAAGATGAGGGCTGGCAACTGGCACAAGTTTTTGTTTAAACAGTAGCCGCGTCTCAAACGATGTAAGGAATGGTGGATCAGTGAGACGCACAGCAATATCTACTTGATCACGATCAAAGTCTGCAATGGATTCGGTCGCTACCGTGCGCAAATCAATACCAGGCACTGCGGCCGTTAAGACAGATAGTTGAGGCAACAAGATTTTAGTTGCAAAAGCAGGTGTCACGCTAATAGTAACAGTTTCAGGCTCCTTAAGTAGTTGTACTGTTGCCTTATTTATAGTGTCAAGAGCCTGTGTGATTTCTGCAAAATATACGCTTCCTTTACTGGTAAGTGCAACGCCTCTGGGTAGCCTCTGAAATAAAGAAAAACCAATATATTCTTCTAATATACGAACTTGCTGAGCAACGGCCCCTTGTGTCACAAAAAGCTCATCAGCGGCTGCACGGAAACTTAGCTTGCGACCAGCAGCTTCAAATGCACGTAAGGCATTTAGCGGCGGCAGAGAACGATGGTTTGGCATAACACCCTTCCAAACAATAGATTATCTACAGTCTAACACCTTTTAATATCATGCAAGTTATTTACATTCACTGGCTATAATGAATAAATGATAGCTAATGAAGTAGAGAGTGACTGTAGAAAAACTCATTCCTTTTACAGCAGTAAATCAAACAGAGAGCCTACTTCAGCTCTTAAACTTCTTTAATCTGTCATAAAGCCATACTCTCATCTATAAGTTATATAAAGCATAGATTTCATTGGCTCTACGCTTATCAAGTAGATACCTATTGATGGGAGTTTGTTCTACCTCACAAGCGAGGCAAATCGCCGTCTAGCTACTTAGATGGCTTTCGAGTTTTTAAGGTGGCTTTTATGTTTAGAGTATATACAGCGCTCATTTTACTGGGTGTGATTTGGGGGTCAAATTTCATTTTTATGAAATGGGCTACAGACTTAATTTCGCCCGCTCAAACTGTATTTTTACGAGTACTATTTGGTTTTTTGCCGTTGGTACTAATCGCATGGCGTAGTAAGGTCATTACTCGTAAACAGTTGCCTCATATACCACACTTTATAGTGATGTCAGTACTCGCAACTTCTTTTTATTACTATGGGTTTGTTGCAGGCACTGCGCTATTACCCAGTAGTATTGCAGGATTATTGAGCGGTTCAATTCCCATTTTTACTTTTTTAGGTGCTGCGTTATTCTTGCCTGAAGAGCGACCAACTAAGCAAATGGCTCTAGGCGTTTTGTTAGGGTTTGCTGGTATTGCATTAAGCGCCCGACCTTGGCAAGGGGCAATGGGTGCTTCTCTCATAGGCGTATTATGGATGTTAGCAGGATCTCTGAGCGTCGGTGCATCATTTGTATATGCACGTCGTTTTTTATCTCCTTTGAAACTACCACCACTTGCGTTGGCAACTTGGCAGACGGGTATAGCCGTTATAACGCTGTCAGTACTGATTGATTTTGAGGGTATTACTAAGATAGCAACAAACACGAAGGCAATGTGGGGAACAGTACTTGGACTTGGCGTATTAGGAACAGGTGCAGCTTATCTCATCTATTATTTTATTATTGAAAAATTAGGTTCTGTGAAGGCTGCTGGTGCTACTTATATTGCGCCAATCGTTGCTGTTATTATTGGTATCATAATTGGAGAGGATATTACCAGTCTAGAGATCGTAGCTTTAGTATTGATTCTTGGTGGCGTTCTATTGATCCAAACTGGAAAAAGGGCTCCAGTTTAAGCTATATTTTTTAGGTATATCTAAGGCGAACCAATCAGGTGCTTTCACTGGTTCGGTTCGCTAGTGAGAGCTTGAACCTTTGGCTGTTACTACTCTTTTCATCCCTCAGAGTATTTTTGATACACTACCATAATTTTAATAGAGGGTTAAGCATATGACTAAACTACAAATGGTTACCTTAGGGATATGGTTACTGTCTATACCTTATTACTTTATTAGCCAGCGATTAACAGAGGATATGATCGCCCCTATCCGTATTGATCTATTGGCTATCTGTGCACTATTAGCAGCATTAACGTTAGCTACTTTGATTCAGTGGTTAATTAGGCAATATAAGTTACGGTCAACTTAGCATTACTTATAAAAAACCCGATGGTGGTCTAAAAAGTATGCTGATATGCTGGCGTTATCTATACCTAAATACTGCACAACTGAGGGACGCACTTGCTCGTTATTTAGAGTCTTACCTTCAATCTAAGAGGTTTTTAATAATCTCTAGAGTCACTGTATCTAACCGTGTCTCGACATTCAGATCAAATCCTAGCGTGAGCAGTTTTCCTAATAAACGTCCTTATAGTATTCGTACACAACTGACGAGTGGCAATAGTTTTTTGTCCGACCATTACCACTCAGTCCTGTTTGAATGCTCATGAATATAAATCATATGCTTCATATTTTCCTCAGAGATGTGCAGAGATAAAGCCATTAATCTCCTTATATTATGCGGAGATTAAGCAATAGAGACAATACATAAGATCAATGAAGTCAGTATATGTAGGATAAAATAATCCTAGGTATTTTCGTCGACCTACTTTGACATGTAGAGGTTAAGTTGAACGTTTGGGTCAATTTATATGACTGAAAGTAATATGTAAAAACAGTATTTTTAAGGTAATATTCTAATAAGAATCTGAATAGAATATTGACCCCAGTTGTCTATACTTAAGGAATATTGTGGAAACCATCGGCACACCTTGGCTATATGCCATTTTTTTTGCAATAGTCGCAGTCATGCTACTGACCGACTTTTTGGGCTTTAAGCATAAAGATCCGCTAGAGAATTCCGACGTAAACGCAGTACAAAATGAGCATCAACCTGTATCTATTAAATTGGCTGCGCTATGGAGTATTGCTTGAGTCAGTGTATCTGCTTTATTCGCAGGCGGATTATGGTGGTATCTAAATACAAATTTAGGCACGGCAGTTGCTAACCAAAAAACCTTGGAGTTTGTGACTGGTTATTTAATCGAAAAATCACTAGCGATTGATAACGTGTTTGTCTGGCTCATGATTTTTGGCGCGTTTGCTGTCCCACCTGCTTTGCAGCGTCGTATACTATTATATGGTGTAATAGGCGCTATTGTTTTACGCACTATTTTTATTCTTGCAGGCGCATGGCTAATTCAAGAGTTTTCATGGGTACTTTATATCTTTGGTGCGTTTTTGGTTTATACCGGTTATAAGTTTCTAAAAGGTGGTCACGACGAACCTGTCGACCTTGAAGAAATGAAGCTATTAAAATGGCTGCGTAGACATATGCGCATTACGCCCACGCTGCGAGGCGAAAAATTTTTAGTGCGTGAAAATGGTCTATTGTGGGCGACACCCATGTTGGTAGTGTTAATTTTAGTCGAAATCTCTGATGTTATTTTTGCGGTTGACTCTATTCCTGCCATTTTTGCCATTACCACCGACCCATTCATTGTATTGAGTGCTAATTTATTCGCTATTTTAGGTCTACGTGCTATGTTCTTCCTGTTAGCAGGCGCAGCAGCCACAATGCACTACTTACCATATGGGCTAGGCGTAATCATGACCTTTATTGGTATAAAAATGCTGCTACTTGATCTTTATCATGTTCCAATTGCCATCTCTTTAGGCTTTATTGCAGTAGTGCTCATTATTACTGGGTTGATGTCATGGCGTTATGCTAAAAATAATCCGCAGGCGCAGATATAAGCAAATATGGGACTAAACATATCTATCAAAACCTTGGTATGAAACGTGCACTGCAAGTTTCTGCAGGAACTGGTTTAACTGCGTCAAGCTCCTGTTTAATCTCCTTATCTAACACTAAAAACTTAGGTATAGTTGACTAATACACTTTGACGAATGGTCGTGCTTTTAGACTATTTAATATTATTGATGAGTACAACTGTGAAGCCTTAACCATTGGGATTGACTTCTCACTGCATGCTCAATCATACATAGGCTGAATCAGCTGATTGAAATTGAATACCGAGGTAAACCGGTTCAAGTAAGATGTGATAACAGACCTGAATACCTCAGTAATACACTCAAAGACTGAGTGATAGAACAAAGCATCCTGATCAATTATATTAAGGCTATCTACAACAAAATGCTTATGTTAAGCGCTATAAAAGAACGATACGCTATGATTGGTTAAACCAAGAGTTGTTTACGGATTTAGATCGAGTCCGTAAACAAACAAAGGATTGGTTGCATCATTACAATAACGCACGACTTAATATGCATAGTAGCAGCTCTACGCTGACACAGAAATTAAATCAGGCAGTTTAATTATATTTATTAGGTATCTTATAGTTGGAAGGATCGTAATTAGAGCAACAGATCCATGGATACATTCATTATTATAATATGGCAACGGCCATCGATAAAACGATGAATAGAAACTACTGTTACAAATTACCTTTGATTTGAACCCGTTCTATTCCATTACAATAATAAATAAGTCACCAATAGGATAAGGTAATTTAATGCATCAAATGAGTGAGTGGGTGCTGGCTATCATGGTAAAGTTTGGGTATCTCGGCATTATATTTGCTATGTTTGCCGAAAATGTTTTCCCGCCTATACCGTCTGAGCTTATTATGCCAGCAGCAGGTTTTGCGGCAGCTAGAGGTGATTTAAATATATTTCTAGTTATACTAACGGGTACGTTTGGCAGCGTTATTGGTGCCTTGCCTCTATACTATTTAGGAACTTTGTTTAATAAAGAACGCCTAATATTATTTACTGAAAAGTACGGTAAATACGTATTTATTAAGGCTGAGGATATTTTATCTTCCAATGCTTGGTTCGATAAACATGGTAAGAAAGCGGTCTTTTTTGGCCGTATGGTACCTGGTATTCGTTCACTGATTTCTATCCCTGCAGGAATGAATAAAATGTCGCTGATCTCTTTTTTAACATTAACGGCTTTAGGGTCTAGTATTTGGACGACAGCGTTGACTCTAGCAGGGTTTTATCTCGGTAAAAACTACGAAGTCATCGCGACCATGCTAGCACCATACTCTAAGCTTTTCTTACTGCTTGCCATAGCTATTATTATCGCTTGGCTTATCAAACGTCGAATTTCTGCTCAGCACAGTAATATTAATATTTAAGGAGCTTTCTTACATAAATAACTTAACTCCAAAAGTTGAACCGCCCAGAGATTGTCGAAGACTTCCTGTCCTTAAAGAATCAGACAAATTTGGGACGGTTTATAGTATAGCTATAGAAGCCATGAGTTTCATTAAGTGTCATCTCTCTCAATTTTTACTAGAAGAATTCTTGTAGACAAAGCTTCTAAAATTGTAAAAACATACCCATCACTGCTGACTTGCTCATTGACTTGACCAATACCGCCTAGCCTAAAATTGATATAGCCACCTAAGGTCAGCTGCTCGACTTCTTCTAATAAACTTGGCTCATTTAACTCAAGACGCAATTGATCTAGGCTAATAGTACCTTCAGCTATCCAATGATCATCTTGTTTAAAAAACTCTAACGTTTCATCTTCATCAGGAAACTCGCCAGCAATGGCTTCAAACAGATCTAAAGGCGTCACTAGTCCTGCGACTTGACCATACTCATCAACCACTATGGCCAAGTTACCCTTGGCATTTTTTAGCAAATTAATAAGACGCAAATTACCAATGCTATTAGAAACGAAAACAGGCTTTTGCTTAGTAAATAAAGGTTCTAAAGCCGAGTAAATATTGTCAGGCTGTTTGTTTAATACCGATAAGATATCTTTGGCTCGTACTACGCTCAATATCTTGTTTAACTGTCCTTAGCAAACAGGTAATAAACTGTGTGGTGTTGATAGTACTTTCTTATATATCTCGTCTATACTATCTTCTATATTAATCCAAGAGATATCTGAGCGTGGCGTCATGATGGTTTCAACATCTCGTTCGCCTAACGCGAGCACACCGCTGATCATATAACGCTCCTCTTCTTCAAAAGGAATGACTGGTATGGAGCTTTTGTCTTCCGTTAGCAGATCTTCATTATCGTTAGAAGTTTTACCACCCATCAGTTTTAGAATACTGTCTGCGGCTCTATCTCGTAGAGGAATAACGCTCTCATGCTTATTACGGTTACGTTGCATGAATTGATTAAAGGCTTCAATAACAATAGAAAAGCCAATAGCTGCATATAAATAGCCTTTTGGTATGTGAAAGCCTAATCCTTCAACGATCAAACTAAATCCAATCATAAGCAAAAAGCCCAAGCATAGGATAACGACAGTAGGATGCTTACCCACAAAATCAGTTAAAGCTTTGGCCGCTAAAATCATTACTGCCATGGCTACAATAACCGCAGCCATCATTACTTCTACATGCTTTACCATGCCGACCGCGGTTATCACTGCATCAAAGGAGAAGACGGCATCCAAGATAACGATTTGCGCAACAACAGCCGCAAAGCCTGCATATACTTTACTATTATTATTAGTATCAGGTTTGCCTTCTAATCGTTCATGCAGCTCAAATGTTGCTTTGAATAATAGAAAGAAACCACCGACAACCAAGATCAAGTCTCTGATTGATAAATTGAATGTACCATAACTAACCACAGGTTCAGTCAGTGTCACAAGCCATGACATGACAAACAGTAGCCCTAAGCGCATAACTAGCGCTAGACCAAGCCCTAGATTGCGAGCTTTACTACGTTGATGCGGGGGAAGTTTGTTAGCAAGAATGGCAATAAAAACTAGATTATCAATACCTAGGATAATCTCAAGACTAACTAACGCAAGAAAACCAAGCCATATCGAAGGATCGCTTAGAAGTTCTATCATTTAATTTGATACTCTTTATTGAAAGGGATTAAGAGAACAATACAGCTATTGCTAAAAAGTAACAGTGGTTTCAGTGATAATGCTGGTCTAAATCCAGAAGATAATTAGACAAACTACATTACAGATTTAAGCGTTACGGTTTATTAGTTCTTTTGCAAAAAATACCGACTTTATCCTGAATTCTGTGTAGCAGTCATTCATTTTATGCCAACATTTACAAAAAATCTAGATACGCCTACTTAATATCGATAACTACACCTTCCCACACACGCCTTTAGAATTCTTAACTAAAGCCGAAACTTTCTGCAAAACTGAGCTATGCTGAAAAAATGTAAAACCAAACTTGGTAAACTAAGCATATTAAGCGGAGTTTATCAAAGAGTTGGTTGGCTATGCTATCAATAAGCGAATGACCGCAAATCTAGTAGGCAAAGCATTGAACATGGCTGTCAAGAATAGAGGCCCAAGCCAAAGACTAATTGTGCACTCTGACAATCGAAGAATGAATTAGTATATCAACAAGACTATAAAATAAGGATTGTAGCGATCAACGATATTATTAGCTATATTAAGCTCTACTACAATCAAAAGAGTTTAGGCTATAAATCGCCAAGACAGGTAATGGAATCGCCTTTGATATTGACATCTCGACCAATATCGAAGGTAGTGATATCCGCGTGCGACTAACCAGTGGTCATAGTTTTTTATCCGACAATTGCCACTCGGTCTAGTTTGGCAGTGATTGAGTGGAGGTAAAACACTATAAAAATATAGTGCCCAAATACGAGTTAAATTTTGTAGTACGGTGAGGTTATGACAATGTCTATCAAATCATTTTAAAATTATCAAAAGCCATAATCGCCGTTTTTTTAGTCTCATCAATATTTTTCTTTTGCCCACTATCTTTATCAAGATATACCAATACTGACTCACCACTAGCGACGATAGTATTCGTAGCCGTACTATAATAAGTATATTCATGAATCAAGCTAGCATTGCCAATTTTTTTGACTCGAACGCCAATCCATAAGGTATCAGGATGAGTCACAGGTTTGAAATATTGACAGGACGATGCTGCCATGACAGAAAAAGTCTTTTCATTGAATAAATTCAATTGACTGTTATAGTAGATACGGGCATTTTGAGCGTAAGTGTAATAGACCACATTATTGACATGGCCAAAAGAATCCATATCGCCCCACTCTACTTGTTGAGAGTAAATCGCAGCGAAACCATGCATAGGGTGATGCTTGTCTTTATCAAGCGTTTCTTGTATTTCCGGTAATATACCTAAAGCCTTCATATTATTCCCGTCTCGTCATACCGATGAATGTACCTATCTATTTATAAATCTATGTAGAAACCAGCCTATGAATACACCTACTAAAATAAGCATTCAGCTTAAATAATGGTTGTATAATCCTTAAAAAGTATTCTTTGAATCAAATCAGTTTTTCTGCGCACATCATCCGCATTCTTTTCTTATCAAGCTTGCCCACACTAGTCTTTGGCATCTCTAATAAAAATTTGATTTCATTTGGTACGCCATACTTTGGTAGATATCCTTTTTCAACTGCTTGATGGCCTAATGCTAAAATATCAGCCGCTTTGGTATCCGCATAGTCAGGTTTTAAGACGACCAACGCTAACGGTCTCTCGCCCCACCTTTCATCGGGCACCCCAATCACCGCAACATCAGCGACACTTGGGTGAAAAGAGAAAATAGTTTCAACTTCAAGCGAGGATATCCATTCACCACCAGACTTAATCACATCTTTTAGCCGATCCGTAATGCTTAAAGTACCACTAGAAGAAATACTGGCAATATCTTGGGTATGCATCCAGCCGCCTTCCCATAGCTCATTTCCAGCATCTGAGTTTTTAAAATAGCTTTGGGTCAGCCAAGGCGCTCGAATAACCAACTCTCCTGTAGATTTACCATCCATGGGTTGAGGCTTACCATTTTCGTCCCATATCTCCATGGAGACGAGCATAATTGGTGAGCCAGAAAGACAACGATAGTTAAGCTGCTCTTTCATTTCCATCGAGTCAGTTTTATCATCAAATACCGCCCTGGATAGCACAGGACAGGATTCTGACATACCAAATCCAGACATAAACTCGATACCGCTTTCAATGGCCGCTTTGGCTAAGCCTTCATTTAACTTGGAGCCACCTAACAATAATTTGAGACCATCAAACTTACGTCCTCGTGCTGCCATCTCCTTTAATAACATCTGTAAGATTGCTGGAACGCCGTGTGAAAGTGTCACTTTATGCTGTTCAATTAAGTCTACCAGCCTTGGGGCGAGGTAGCGCCCTGGGTACACTTGTTTAAGTCCTATCATGGTTGCTCCATACGGCCAACACCAAGCGTGCACATGGAATAACGGTGTCATTGGCATGTAGACATCATTGTAGCGAGCGCCTTGGCCTTCAGCATTTAGTGCGGATGCTAGCGTACTTGCCAGCGTCTGTAATACGATTTGCCGATGGGTAAAAAAGACACCTTTTGGGTCGCCCGTAGTGCCACTGGTATAAAATGTCGTGGCAATGGTGTTTTCATCGAAATCTGGAAAATCAAACGCGTCACTGGTCGCAGCTAACAGGGCTTCATACTCACCTTCGATATAATCCGGCATGCTGGATCGCTCAGTTTGTGGCTCATATTCGCCATACTTTTTGTTATCGAGCTTTGTGTCATCAAGCTCTGTGTCATCGAGCCAAATAATTTTCTCGATAGAAGGTGCGTCATGACGGTAGTTTTTCGCCATTGGCTCAAATTCAGCATTTAACAACAACGCTTTCGGCTTGGCATGATTAATGGTATAGAGCACTTTGTCTTCAGCCAGACGTACATTGACCGTTTGCAAAATCATGCCAGACATGGGTACAGCAAAATAGGCTTCAAGGTAACGATGACTGTCCCAATCCATAACGGCAACCACATCACCTGCTTGTAAACCCATGTTTTTAAGCACGTTTGCCAAACGGTTAACGCGCTTGAAAAACTCAGCATACGTATAAGTAACCTTATCGGCGTAACTAATAGTTTGATTCGTAGAGGCAATCTTTGCACGATTGAGCAGTTGTTTAATGATTAAAGGAAAACCATAAGCGTCTTGGGCTTGCTGATAATCCTCATGTTGGTTAAGTATAGAAGTCATTATTGTCGTCCTTGATCATAAAATAATGTAGCGAGAATCATAGTAATAAAGATAGCGTAGAAGATTTACACCCGTTCTATCACCATAGCAAGCCCTTGCCCAATACCAATACATAAGCTGACTACTGCATACTTGCCACCAGTACGCTGTAGCTCACGCGCTGTGCTTAATGCAATTCTTGCCCCTGAGGCGCCAAGCGGATGTCCAACAGCAATTGCTCCGCCATTGGGGTTGACGCGCTTGTCATCAAAATCAATGTCTAAACCTTTGAGACAGCCCAGTACTTGTGAGGCAAATGCTTCGTTAATCTCAATGATTGCCATGTCATCAAGGGTTAAATCAGCACGCTTCAACGCCAGCTTAATGGCCTCAACAGGACCTACGCCCATAATATTTGGCTCAACCCCCATGGCACCAGATGAGAGAATCTTGGCGATAGGCTTGAAGCCTAACTTTTCTTCCGCCTGTTTTGAACCAATAATCAATGCAGCGGCACCATCATTGATACCTGATGCATTCCCTGCTGTAACGACACCTTCGTCATTTAAAGGTTTCAATTTTCGTAATGCTTCAACCGTAGAGCTGGCGCGCGGATGCTCATCTTCCACTATCGCTTTTTCAGAGAGCTTTTTGCCTTGTGATACCATAATTGGTGTTATTTCATCGTCGAAGAACCCAGCTTGTTTGGCGGCTTGGTATTTAGCTTGCGAAGCTGCTGCGAACTTATCCGCAGCTTCACGACTGATACCATATTTACGAGCAACATTATCGCCCGTTTGCGGCATACTATCGCTACCAAACTGTTTTTCGATTATAGGATTGGGGAAGCGACTGCCAATGGTGGTATCAAATACTTTACATTCACGACTAAAAGGCTGCTCGGTCTTAGCAAAGACGAAAGGTGCACGGGTCATGGATTCAACACCGCCCGCTAAAATGATATCTCCCTCATTGCAAGTAATACTGTGAGCAGCATCAATGACGGTTGATAATCCTGAAGCACATAGGCGATTGACCGTTTGACCCGGTGTTTTTACATCTAACCCTGCTAACAGCGCAGCATTACGAGCGATGTTGCGTGAGTCTTCACCGGCTTGGTTGGTATTACCGATCAATACTTCATCAAAGATATCGTTAGGCAATTGGTGCTTTTCCACCAAGTTCTTTATCACCGTGGCAATCAAGTCGTCAGGACGAGCCGTTGCTAATGCACCGCCATGCCGACCAAAAGGGCTTCTTAATCCATCATAAATATAGGCATCTAACATAACTGTTCCTTGTCGTATTTTTGATATTTGTCTTTTAAACCGTTGTCTTCTAAAGAAAGTATGGTTTTTAAAAAAGCTGTCTGCCTAAAATAAGCAGCCATAAAATGTATGGTTGAATAAAGTGACGCGTCTATTATTACGAATATTGGGTTTGCTGAGTAAACAGCGAGATGCCAAGAGTAGCGCGGCGCTGTAACCATGGACTTGGACGATAACGCGGATCACCCGTTAACGCATAGATACGCGTTAAAATAAGTAGTATTCGCTCAGCACCAAGCTCATCTCCCCATGAGATAGGGCCATACGGATAACCCAATCCAAGCTTAACCGCCTTATCAATATCTTCAGGAGACGCGATGCCCTGTAGTGCAATATCACACCCTAAATTAACCACCATCGCAATGACTCGCTGCGTCACAAAGCCCGTGCTTTCATTTATAAGCGTGGCACCAGCAGTAGACTGTATTAATTCTTTATTTTCATTGATAGTTTTGTCTGGACTCTTACCGAACAAAGCATAAGCTTGTGCCACAAACTTATCTTGGGTGACGATACTTGGCATCAAAGTACAATGCATTGACAAGTCAGTCAGCATATCGATGGCAACCGCTTGTTTGGGATTCACTTGATGGCGCATAGCAGCGTTGGTTGTGTCCTCGCCATACATGGCCAGTAATACTAGGCTGTCAGAATGTGGCTTGTCGTTATTATCAATATTGATATTGTTAGAATATAAATAATCAACCAGCTGCTGCCTATCCTCTACTAAATCTGCGCCAATCCAAACTGAGGTAATGGGTGCATCAGATACTGACACCTCAAACGATGGCTGTTGAGGTGTATTTGCTGTGACTTTTTGATCCTCTTCATACTGATAAAAGCCTTCACCAACTTTGCGACCGAGCTTTTTCCCTATTAGCATTTGACGCGTTAAAGGATGGGGACGATAACGTGCCTCAGAGTAAAATTGGTTATAAACAGATTCCATCACTGGATGCGATACGTCGATACCCGTAAGATCAAGTAGTTCGAACGGTCCCATCCGAAAACCAGCCCCTTCACGCAAAATGCGATCAATATTCTCAAAACTAGCAACCCCTTCCCCTAATATTTTTAAGGCCTCCGTGCCATAAGCGCGGCCACCATGATTGACGATAAAGCCTGGCGTGTCTTTTGCTACCACACCCAAATGTCCCATGTGTGTCGCTAATGCAGTCAATGTCTCGACGACGGATGGATGAGTAGAAAGCCCCGGAATTACTTCAACGATTTTCATTAATGGCACTGGATTAAAGAAGTGAAATCCAGCCACACGTTCTGGGTGCGCACAATCGGCGGCAATCGCGGTCACGGCTAATGAGGAAGTATTGGTTGCCAAAATTGTCTTGGTAGACACAATGCTTTCTAACTGTTTAAAAAGCTGTTGCTTGATTTCTAGGTTTTCAACAATGGCTTCAACAATGACATCTACTATAGATATTTTGGCTATATCGTCAATTACTATCAGATTTGCCAAAGTAGATTGAAGCTGCGCGTCAGTGAACTTACCTTTCGCCGTTAGTTTTTCGAGCATGGTTTGAAGAGATTGACGCCCTTGTGCAGCAGCGCCCGTTTTGGCATCGAACAAAAGCACCTGAATACCTGCTTGGGCAGCAATTTGGGCGATACCCATACCCATGACACCTGTGCCGATGATGGCCAATGATTTGATGTTTGTTGTATTGGCGGTCATAGTAGTCCTTTATATGATCTTGTTGAATAATTTTATTTTCAAAAACGAGTCTGCTTATCCTTAGCAAACCATACGCTACTGACCTTTATAATTGGCGTCGCGTTTTTCCAAAAAGGCCTTCACGCCCTCTTTTTGATCTTCGGTATCAAACAAAATCTGAAAGGCTTTACGCTCCAAAGCCAACGCAGCCTGTAGCGGCATATCGACCCCAAGATTGGCCACTTCTTTGATTTGCATCAACGCTATGGGCGAGTAACCTGCCAATTTTTCAGCAATCTCAATGGCACGCTTGATGGTGGTTTCATCGTCAACCACTTCAGAGACCAGTCCCATTTGATCCGCGGCCTCAGCGCTGATCATATCGCCTGTCAGTATCAGCTTCATGGCTTTATGCTTGCCAATCACGCGAAACAATCGCTGCGTGCCTCCAGCTCCTGGCATCAGCCCAATTTTGATTTCTGGTTGACCAAATTTAGCGGACTTGCCAGCCACAATGATGTCAGCATGCATAGCCAGCTCACAGCCACCGCCAAGCGCATAACCATTGACCGCAGCAATGATTGGCTTGCGACAGTTGGTAATCGCATCCCAATAACGCTCACTATGACGTAGATATACATCGACGGTTTTTGCCGTCAAAAAATCATTAACATCAGCACCAGCTGCGAATACCTTATCACCACCAGTCAACACAATGGCTTTAGTCTGTGGGTCGTCATTGAGTTGGATAAACATGTCCGCCAGTTTCTGACGCAATTCAGTATTCAACGCATTACGAACTTTGGGTCGATTGAGCGTTATCACGCAAACACCATTAGTTTGCTGCTCAGTCAAAATTATTTGCTCTTCCATGACATCATTCCTTTTAAACCTTTTTAAACAAATCCCTTTAAAATAATAAATACCGCATAGCGATATTTAATTCCAATATATACTGTTTATTTTGATTTGTGAAGCGATAAACACAGATATTGTTAGAATTGAACTATGGCTTTCATATATTCATGTATTAATAAATACCGCATTGCGGTTTTTTAAACCAAAATCATTGTAATTTAATAAACTATCTATTATGCTGTTTATTCGAATGAATCTTAACACCCTCATTAGGCAAGCTTAGCCATTGTTTCAACAAGGAAGAAACCCATGATTAGAGATAAGGAAGTACTCGACCATATCGTCCAAACCGTCCGTCAGTTCGTCACCGACCAACTGATACCAAAAGAAGATTGGGTAGCAGAAAACGATCGTCTGCCAGAAGATATCATCGAGCAAATGCGTGAATTGGGTTTGTTTGGACTGACTATTCCAGAAGCCTACGGTGGGCTTGGCCTAACAATGGAAGAGGAAGTCATTGTGGCTTTTGAGTTAGGGCGCACCTCACCTGCCTTTCGCTCATTAATAGGCACGAACAATGGTATTGGCTCGTCCGGTCTTGTAATTGACGGTACCGAAGAACAAAAACAAAAATATCTGCCAAAACTTGCCAGCGGTGAAATTATCGGCTCTTTTTGCTTGACTGAACCAGAGTCAGGCTCGGATGCTGCTTCCCTTCGAACCACCGCCATTAAAGATGATGACAACTATGTACTCAACGGCACCAAGCGCTATATAACCAATGCGCCTCAAGCGGGCGTGTTTACCGTGATGGCACGTACGGATCCGCAAAACAAAAGATCCGGCGGCATCTCAGCATTTATCGTTGAGAGTGATACGCCGGGTATCACACTTGGCAAAATTGATAAAAAAATGGGACAAAAAGGCGCGCACACTTGTGATGTGATCTTTGATAACTGCGTCGTTCCTGCCAGTGCATTGATCGGCGGTATTGAGGGTGTGGGTTTCAAAACGGCCATGAAGGTACTTGATAAAGGTCGCTTACATATTGCAGCTGCCAGTACAGGCGCTGCCATACGTATGTTAAATGACGCGCTACATTACGCGGTAGATCGCAAACAGTTTGGACAGCCCATTGCCAATTTTCAGCTCATTCAAGCGATGCTTGCTGATTCAAAGGCAGAGATTTATGCGGCCAAATCTATGGTGTTAGATGCAGCGCGTTTACGTGATGAAGGCAAAGATGTCATAACAGAGTCCTCATGCGCCAAGATGTTTGCTACCGAAATGTGTGGCCGCGTCGCGGATAGAGCCGTTCAGATTCATGGCGGCGCAGGCTATATCGCTGATTATGGTATTGAGCGTTTTTATCGTGATGTGCGTTTATACCGCTTATATGAAGGGACGACTCAGATTCAGCAAATCATCATTGCACGCAATATGATCAAAGAAGTGAGCGAGTAATGCGCACTTCTTTCAATGCCATTGGTTTGAGTATCAGCAGGCATTAACTTTATCAAAGCGTATTGAGGTATTTGCTAGGACGCAGATACCTCATTCATGTTAGTCACGTCACTATAGTGTTTTACTCTCACAACAATAAGGATATATATTGTGAAAAGTGCTGCTATAACTTCGGATCCAGACTTGGGTGCTGCACAAAAGCAACCTTGGAAACTGGCGTTCTTTTTTTGTTTTTTAGTCTTGTTATGTGACGGTGCCGATATTGGTATTCTCGCCTTTACTCTCTCAAGTTTGAAGCAAGAATTTGGATTGACCAATGTTCAAGCTGGCGCGCTTGGCAGTTGGTCATTATTTGGTATGGCCATCGGCGGGGTTTTTGGCGGCTGGGCCTGTGATCGTTTTGGGCGAGTACGGGTTATTGTGATTGCAACGGCAATGTTTTCTATCTTGTCTGGTTTTAGCGGATTTGTGCAGAGCTATGAGCAATTTGTGGGCTTACGATTTGTCGCCTGCTTGGGTCTTGGTAGTTTGTATATCGCAACCAATACCTTGATGTCTGAGATGGTGCCGACTAAACATCGAACGACCGTACTTGCTGCATTGATGACAGGTTTTACCTTGGGGTCGTTAGTAATCACAAGCATCTCCGCTTGGATTATTCCAAGTTATGGCTGGCGCACCTTATACCTCTTAACCTTTATTCCTATTCTTCTCTCAATCTCTATGTATTTTTTGATTCCTGAGCCGCAGTCTTGGAAAGCGGCGCGCGCGCTCAAACTCAGTGGCGCAAAAGACCCTCTGCAAAAACCTGCAAACCCTTATAAAGCCATCTTTGAAAATCCAAAGCATCGCTTGATGTTTATCTTATGGTCGATGAGCTCAGGATTACTACTCTTTGGTTATTTTGGGGTCAGTAACTGGCTACCTTCTTATTTAGAAACCGAGCTTGGCATAAAATTTAAAGAGATGGCGCTCTACATGGCGGGTACTTATTTGACCATGATGTTTGCTAAAGTCGTCGCAGGCCTTGTCGCTGATAAAATCGGTCGAAAAATCGTGTTTGCCTTTGGCACGATGGGCACCGCCTTATTTATTCCTATTTTGGTTTATATGCACACGCCAGAAAACATCGGCTGGCTGATGATTACCTTTGGTTTCTTATATGGTATTCCTTATGCCATCAATGCCACCTATTTAACCGAAAGCTTCCCCACCGCTATTCGCGGAACGGCAATTGGCGGGGCTTTTAATATTGGACGACTCGGTTCAGTGATTGCTCCTGTCGCCATTGGTTATATGGCCATGCACAACTCTATCGGCGCAGGCTTATTGCTCATGGCAGGTGCGTACTTCTTATGTGGCCTTATTCCCACCTTGTTTATCAAAGAACAGCAGTACGATCCACAAAAAGCCTAATAGTCATCCATGTATGTACCGCATAGCGAAATAGATTATAATACCTGTGTGAATATCTTAGTCGTGTCTTTAATATAATATTATTACCGCGTATTGTGCGTTTACTATCACATTTATATGAACTTAATTGAGATAAAAATACTATATGACCACTAAAAATCCTACAGACGAAGGCGCTAATAATACGACACATATTGAGTTGTTAGAGCCCATTGCAGAGATGAGAGATCAAAACGATAGACAGTTCATCACTGCTTTGGCTCGAGGACTTGAGCTACTGCGTTGTTTTACCCCGCAACGCCCTTTTTTAGGAAACCAAGAGTTAAGTCAATTAACAGGGCTACCTAAAGGAACCATCACGCGTCTCACTTATACCTTAGTCAAGTTGGGTTATTTAAAACAATCTCCAAATAGTAGCAAGTATCAACTTTCTGTAGGCGTGTTGGGGTTCGGCTATACCATGATGGCCAATATCTCTATCAATAATTTGGTCACCCCCTTTATGGAAGAGTTGGCAGACTATGCTAACAGTGCGGTGGCTATGGCCACTCGTGATCGCCTGACGATGGTGTATCTCAATGTCGTGCAAGGATCCAGCACCACGACCATGCGACGCAATGTGGGCTCATATTTACCGATTCATTTAAGCTCAATGGGAAGAGCCTGCCTAGCCAGCATGCCGCAAGCTGAGCAAGAATTCATACTGGATGCCATTCGTACGAAGCATAAAGACGATTGGTTAAAAATCAGACGCGGGCTGGATAAGGCTTTTAAAGATTATGACGATTACGGCTATTGTTTTTCTATCAGTGAATGGCAAAAAGACGTCAACGCAGTTGCCACAGCATTGATGCATCCGACCGAAGGCCTATTGACCTTTAACTGCGGCGCACCAAGCTTCGTTCTTAGTCGTGATAAATTAGAAGAAGACATCGCCCCTCGCCTGCTACATATGAAAAATAGCATTGAAGACAATCTGTACATTAGCTAATTTATAAGGTTGTCTTCGCCTTGTTCACCTATACTTTATTCATAGCAAATCGATAGTGGTTAACCGACAATCCACTTAAGTCAAATTGTGCCTCTATAGCTGTCCTATACCTTGCAAAAGCATTACAGCAAAAACCAAGTAGTGAAACATCATACGAAGACATACCTACTAACAATTTTTAAATGACTTAGGCATAACCGTAACAACCTGCCGTTAGATGTGCCCTATAAAAACAACAAGTCATCCCCATCAACTATTCAAGCAGTAATTACATATAGTCAGTTCTCAATGAAGTAGAACCATTAATAAGATGAGACTGGTATATATTCTTGTTGCATGCTGTTAATACAAAAACTGCGCAAAATCCGTCCCAGTTTTACGTCTCTTTTAAAGAGAATCGACCATAAATTATTTATATCGCTTTCGCATATTATTTTCCGTGCCTTTAGGTACGTTTTTAAGGATTCACCATGAGCCAACTTTTTTCGCCTTTGACACTTGGGCAACTCACATTAGACAACCGTATTATAATCGCCCCTATGTGCCAGTACTCCGCCAATGATGGCGCGGCAAGCGATTGGCATACGATTCATTTGGGCCAAATGAGTTTGAGCGGCGCAGGGCTACTTATTTTAGAAGCCACTGCCGTCAACCCACAAGGACGTATCAGCTATGCTGATTTGGGATTATGGGATGACAGGACGCAAGCTGCATTGGATAAAACACTCACCGCTATCAGACAGTACAGCCCTATGCCGATAGGCGTACAACTTGCGCATGCTGGGCGTAAAGCGTCAACCGAAAAACCTTGGGACGGCGGCGGTTCGATTGCCCCTGATAAGGTAAATGGCTGGCAAACGGTGGCACCGTCGGCGCTCGCATATGACGAAAATTCTACCGTGCCTACAGCAATGACTCAAAATGATATTGACGAATTAATAAGCGATTTTGTTAATGCAGCAAAACGCGCCGATGCGCTGGGTCTTGATTTGATTGAAATTCATGGTGCGCACGGTTATCTATTACATCAATTTTTGTCGCCGCTTTCTAACAAACGTGATGATCAATACGGCGGCAGTCTTGAGAACAGAATGCGCTTGTTACTTGACGTATTTACAGCGGTGCGCGCTGCGTTTTCAAGTGACAAGCCAGTGGGTGTGCGAGTGTCTGCAACCGATTGGGTCGAAGGCGGCTGGGACCTTACCCAAACGATCGAGCTGGCTAAAGCATTAGAAGCATTAGGCTGTGATTATATCCATGTGAGTACCGCAGGACTGAGCCCAGAGCAGCAAATCCCTGTGGAAGCGAGCTATCAAGTGCCTTTTGCCGCCGCGATAAAAGAAGCGGTCAATATACCCGTCATCGCAGTAGGCTTAATCACCGAAGCCGAGCAAGCGCAAAGCATCATCACCAAGCAGCAAGCGGATGCAGTTGCATTGGCACGAGGCATGCTTTATGACCCGCACTGGCCTTGGCACGCTGCTGCAAAGCTTGGCGCAAAAGTAAAGGCGCCTAAACAATATCTGCGCTCAAGCCCACATGGCAAGCCGTCTCCGATAGAGTAAGCATATAAGCAGTACTGGCTCAATTGGTTATGACCGATTGAGCCTTTTTGTTATAAATAGAGTCGTCCAGCTTAGAAGTGGTTAAAACGCTAGGTTATGCTGTTTTGTATAATTAGGAGAGAAGTAAAGCTTTATATCGTTTAAGTGTTGAGGGTCAGCTCAGGCACATGAGGAGAAGCTGGTAACGCATGCACTTGCAGCTAGTTTGGATCACAGCGGAAAACTAGTCCGAAACATGTGCTTATTAAGTTTTGTCTGAATTAGCAATAAAATGATCATAATATTTTCGCGCCTCATCTTCTGGCCCTAAAGCAACGTCAATAAGCATTTGAAGACTCCATACGGGGCCGGGAATTACCTGTTCTAAGTCTAGATCTTCGGGGTAAGCTTCTGGGTCTATTGCCATTTCTAAGTTTTCAAACCACCAAATTTCTATTTTTCTCAATAGGCCAATCATTTCTTCTAATACTTCGGCGACATCAAATTCTACACCTGACGAGGCAAACGTGAGCATCTCGTGAGCTAAGGTGTTGCGACACCTTTTGATATGCTCAAATTTATTTAAATCTTCATCATCAATAGCATCCATATCTTGTAACCATTTCAACGATGCGTAGAGTTGGCTTCTGTTTAGGCTAAGCACCTTTTCTTTATATTCAGAACTAACAATCATCCCATTTTCATCGAATCCATTTATAAAGAAACCTTCGATCTTTTCGATAATACTACTCTTGAGCATTTCGAAAGCCATCGAAAATATAGAGGCGGTAATGATATTTGTTTTAAGCGTCTCAGGATGAAGTACTCTCTCCCATGAGGCTTTAATTTTTTCATCCATACTTGATCTCGATAAAGAAATTTAACAGCTTATTCTTTCCCATTTTTGTTGCTTATAACATCCCAAAACGGCGTATATTACACAACCCAATAATTCCATCAACGATTACCTTTGTAAACAAGTAATTAAAATAGCTAAGAATCATGGCTCGTTATACTACGACTTCCGTATTATTTTTAGTTTTTACCGAGCTAGCAATAAAATATTGCTCATGCGCTTGATGATGCATTTTTTCAAGCTGCGCCATTATCGGCTGTTTCTAACCAAAAAATCTAACCTTTGGTTTCAGTCTAGACGACTATTCATACTGAGACTTTTTAATCTATTTAAAAGCTACTTTTCTATAGGTTAATTAGGGTTATATTCTCACTTACTATTTGTTAGCTTATCCAAGCGAGGTTAGCAACCAAGATAAGCCATGATATAATGCCTTGATAATCGATATTTTATGAAAGGTTTACACTATGGCTCGTACCGCTAGCGCATTACACATTTTAGTAAAACACAAAGAACAGGCTGATGACATCCTCGCCAAGCTCAAAAAAGGCGCTCAGTTCGATGTACTGGCTAAAAAACATTCCACCTGCCCATCAGGTAAACAAGGCGGCAACTTAGGGGAGTTTACAAAAGGTCAAATGGTACCGGCATTTGATAAAGTCTGCTTCAATAGTGAGCTGCTCACCCCGCACTTAGTGAAAACCAAATTTGGCTGGCATGTGGTCAAAGTACTTTATAGAACCTAAGCATTAGAGTCAGAGCTTTCACTACCGTCAGGCTTTGTTACCAAAACCCTCCAAACATAATTCTTAACAAATTGACATTGAGGGTCGGCTTATAATACCATTGATATATAGTTACTTTATAGATGGTTACTTTCATTCATCTCAACGATGATCCCATAATAACTTCTCGGAGACATCCCATGCAGTGGACTAAACCCGCTTTTCAAGACATTCGTATCGGTTTCGAAATCACTATGTATTTTGAAGCACGTTAAGATTTACTAGAAATCAGTACATTAAAAGCCCTAGATGATTAGGGCTTTTATTTTTTTAGAAATTTGGAAAAATTGATCTATGTATATTCATGTTTTAGGCTCAGCAGCTGGTGGCGGCTTTCCGCAATGGAATTGCAATTGCGATAACTGTCATGGCGTGCGTCAGGGCACGATTGAAGCACAAACGCGTACCCAATCGTCAATCGCCATATCAGAAAATGGCGTAGATTGGATACTATTCAACGCCTCACCTGATATTCGCCAGCAGTTATTTGACTTTAAGGCGGCTCAGCCAGCTCGTCACTTGAGAGACACAGGAATTACCGATGTGGTTTTGATGGACAGTCAACTTGACCATACCACAGGCCTGTTGACCCTACGTGAAGGCTGCCCCATTCGGATATGGTGTACAGACATGGTGCATCAAGACCTCAGCACAGGTTTTCCTCTTTTCAATATGCTAAAGCATTGGAACGGCGGCCTACAATACAATCAAATCGATCCAAAAAAGAGCTTTCAAATTGACGGCTACAGCAATTTAGAGCTAACCCCATTGGTTATCAAAAGTTCAGCACCTCCTTATTCTCCGCATCGCAATGATCCGCATGATGGCGACAATATTGCTTTGATTGTGAAAGATTTGAAAACACAAAAGCAGCTGTTCTATGCGCCAGGTTTGGGCAAAATTGACGATGAAGTCATGCAAATCATGAAAGCGTCTGATTGCGTGATGATTGATGGCACCTTATGGACTGATAATGAGATGCAAGAGTGCGGCGTCGGTACAAAAACCGGCCAAGACATGGGGCATTTGCATATCAGTGGCGAAGATGGCTCACTCCATTATTTAGACCAACTCACCAATTCACGCAAGATATTGATCCATATCAACAACACCAATCCAATACTGAACGAAAAGTCTGAACAGAAAGCCCAATTAAAGCAGCATGGGGTTGAAGTGGCTTTTGATGGCATGCAGATTGAGTTGTAAGGTGAAGACCGAAATATTAAGGTAAAAGCAATGCAAGAAGAAAAAACAGCACTTAGCACAGAAGCGTTTGAACAAGCGATTTTGGCAAAAGGTCAGTATTATCATATCTACCATCCCTTTCATATCATGATGCATGAAGGACAGGCGACGCAGCAGCAAATTCAAGCGTGGGTCGCCAATCGATTTTACTATCAAATCAATATTCCATTGAAAGACGCAGCTATTATGGCAAACTGCCCCGACCAGCGGGTGCGCCAAGAGTGGATTCAACGTATGATTGATCAAGATGGCGTGTATCCTGATGGCGGTGGCCGCGAAGCATGGCTCAGTCTGGCTGAAGCGGTTGGTCTGACGCGTGAGCAAGTTATTTCTGAAGAGTTGGTTTTACCGGGTGTGCGTTTTGCTGTTGACGCTTATGTGAATTTTGCGCGTCGCACCTCATGGCGAGAAGCCGCCAGTAGCTCACTGACTGAGCTGTTTGCTCCGCAAATTCACCAGTCTCGCTTAGAGTCTTGGCCCAAACATTATCCTTGGATCAAAGAAGAAGGCTATATCTACTTCCGCTCACGCTTGAGTCAAGCTCGCCGTGATGTTGAGCATGGTCTGACCATCACACTCGACTCATTCAAAACGGTTGAACAACAAGAGCGTATGCTTGAAATCTTACAGTTCAAGCTTGATATTTTATGGACGATTTTGGATGCGTTGAGCTTGGCTTATGTTCATAATCAAGCCCCTTACCAGAGCGTCACAACAGATAATGTCTGGCATAAAGGATTGTTCAAATGAGTATACCTGAGTTAGATCATTCTATCGTACCTGTATGGCGTCATGGCTATCGCTTTCAGTTTGAGCCAGCCCAAAATGCTTATGTGTTACTCTACCCTGAAGGTATGATCAAACTTAATGACAGCGCCAGCATCATTGGTCAGCATATTGATGGTGAAGCCTCCATTGCGGATATTATCCAAAAGGTAAAAGCCATGTTTGGTGATGTACCTGAAATCGAGCAAGACATCGTTGAGTATATGCTAGTGGCCCAGCGCGAACATTGGATCGATTTAGTATGACTGCGCCAGTAGGACTACCATTATGGCTGCTGACGGAGCTGACTTATCGCTGCCCATTACAGTGTCCATATTGCTCCAACCCCATTGATTATGCTCAGTATAAAGAAGAGCTGACGACTGGGGAGTGGTTTGATGTGTTTGATCAAGCGCGGCAAATGGGCGCGGTACAGCTTGGGTTTTCGGGTGGTGAGCCGCTGGTTCGCCAAGATTTGGAGGAGCTGGTCGCTTATGCACACAAACAAGGCTTTTATACCAACCTTATCACCTCAGGTATGGGACTCACTGAGGCCAGAATCGCGAGTCTAAAAGAAGCAGGCCTACAACATATTCAAATCAGTTTTCAGGCCAGTGATCCATCGGTAAACAATGCATTGGCGGGTTCAAAGCATGCCTTTGAACAAAAGTATGAGATGTCACGTTTGGTCAAGCAATATGACTATCCGATGGTGCTCAACTTTGTGATTCATCGCCAAAACATCGATCAGATCGATCAGATTATTGATCTATGCTTAGAGCTTGAAGCAGACACGGTCGAGCTGGCTATTTGCCAGTTTTATGGTTGGGCGTTTGAAAACATTGAAGGTTTACTTCCGACCAAAGAGCAAGTGGTCAGAGCCGAACGCATTACCAATGAATACCGCAAAAAAATTGAAGAACGTGGTATCAAATGTAAACTGATATTTGTGGTGCCTGATTACTACGAAGAACGCCCAAAACCTTGTATGGATGGTTGGGGCAAGATTTTTTTGACCGTCGCGCCTGATGGCACTGCCCTACCGTGTCATGCTGCCAGACAGCTACCCATGCAGTTTCCTAATGTCAGGCAGACACCATTAAAAGACATCTGGTATGACTCAGACAGCTTCAATCACTTTCGCGGTGATGAGTGGATGCCTGATATGTGCCAAAGCTGCCCTGATAAAGAACGTGATTATGGCGGTTGTCGTTGCCAAGCGTTTATGCTGACGGGCGATGCCAAAAACGCCGATCCAGTATGTGGTAAATCGCCTTATCACTATCTGATCGAAGAGGCGCGTGTCAACAGCGAGACGCCCGTACCTTTTGAGGAATTGCGCTTTCGCAACCCTAAAAACTCCAAGCGGTTAAGTGATAAACAAGTCAATGAAACACAAGCCAATAAAGTACAAGTAGGTCAAGAGCAATTGATTCCTACTCGTACCCTGATGGATTAAATATGAATGCCAAGCCTATCATCTTTGATGGCCATAACGATCTGTTAACTCGCCTGTGGCTAAGCTCGGCTGACGATCCGGTGCATGATTTTATTTATGGCACGCTACCGGGACATTTAGATTTAAAGCGTTGCCGACAAACAGGTTGGATGGGCGGATTATTCTCTATTTTCTTACCGCCCTATGCTTATGTAAAAAACAACCATCCCGATAAGTTATCCAATCCGTCAAACTCAGACTTCACTCCGCAAGAAATCGTTGATATTTGTTGCGCACAATTAGAACTTGCCCAGCAATTAGAGGCGCGATCAGACGGTCAGATTCGGATCTGTACATCTGTTGCACAAATCAGAACCTGCCAGCAGAATCAGCAATTGGCCATTGTTCTTCATCTTGAAGGTGCTGAGTTTTTGGCTATTGAGCCTGAGTTGCTGGATGTATTTTATGAAGCAGGACTCAGAAGTATCGGCCCACTGTGGAATAGAAAAAGCCCCTTTGGTGATGGCTTAAATGCGTCCTTTCCGCACTCTCCAGATACAGGATCTGGTCTCACCACTCAAGGCAAAGACCTTATTTTGGCGTGTCGTGATAAACACATGCTCATCGATGTGTCACACATGAATGAGCGTGCGTTTTGGGATACGCTAGAAATTATCGATCAACCCATTGTCGCAACCCACTCGAACGCCCATGCTTTGTGTGCGCAAGCAAGAAACCTAACCGATCGCCAGCTGACTGCCATTAAACAAAATGGCGGTCTAGTTGGAGTGAACTTCGATGTGGCATTTTTGCGTGCGGATGGGCAGCGCAATACGCATACCTCGCTTGATGTGATTGTCGATCATCTTGCTTATCTGATTGACCATCTAGGCGAAGATCATGTTGGCTTTGGCTCTGATTTCGATGGTTGTCTATTGCCTGATGAGTTGTCGGATATCAGTCAAATCTCCAAGCTGATTGAGCAGATGCAACAACGTCACTTCTCTGATGCGCTTATTGAAAAAATCACGTCAAAAAACTGGTTTGCTGTACTTGATAAGATATGGCAGTGATGGCTGACGTGTGTTCTTTGTAGAATATAACTATCATTATAGTTGTTTATATTTTCGATCTTTGAAGCTTCATAATTATCTTTACTGATAAAATTATTGCGCTCTAATATCACCTTGTCCTCAGAATTAAGATCTAAGTGAGTGTTGAACCATGGGTATAGATAAAAAAACAGAGTTGGAACTTCAGTTTTTAACAGGAATTTATGAAGCTAATTTTGAGTGTATTGAGAATCTGGTTGACTCTGGTGCAGGTAGTTTTAGTAGAGTAACCCCAGTAGAGAACTGGAATTGGTTACATACTGCTTTAATGGATTTCAATAAAGAAACGCCACCGCGTGAAAGCATTGAATACCTTATTGGGAAAGGTGTTGATGTCAATGCTCAGGACTGCTATTGCATGACGCCTCTACATTATGCAATGCGAAAAGAGAACGTGGGTGCTGCTATGGCTTTACTCGAAGCTGGCGCTAACCCAAATGCGGCGAATCTAAAAAATATTATTCCTTTAGCTTACATCAACGGACAGCCAGAGGAACTTGACTTGTTACAGTTGATGCTCGATAAAGGTGGTGACATTCATTTTTATAATGGTTACGAAATTATTTTAGAAGGTGTTAAGGAGCACAGCTTAAAGAATAAGAAACTCTTACCAGTAGTTGATATGATGCAAAAAAACGCCAACAAATAGAAAGTCAGACTCAAGGAATGGAACTGAAAAATCTATAGAGTGATGCATTTTATCGGATAGTTTATGCTATTTTTTGCACTACGCGCTATCTTGGTAGGCCACGTATCAAGCCTACCAAGATGTCGATTCTAAGCAGGCCAACCTTCTAATACAATCTTGCCATGTGCTTGTTGGTTTTCTAGCATTTGGTGTGCATGGCGTACATGCTCAGCCGTGATAGTGCCAAGATTATGAGCAACCGTGGTTTTGATATCGCCTGCATCAATTAATTTTGCCACGTCATTTAGTAAACGATGCTGTTCAAGCATATCTGGCGTATGGAACATTGAGCGCGTAAACATGAACTCCCAGTGTAAGCTTAAACACTTAGTTTTAAGCGCATTGGCATCCAATGATTTTGGATCATCAATCAGTCCCAATTTACCTTGTGGCTTTAAGCATTTGATGATTTCTTCATAATGCTCGTCAGTGTTATTTAGACTGATGACATAATCTACTTCATTAATGCCTGTCTGTTGTAGTTCATCAAATAAAGGGTTGCGGTGATTAATCACATGATCTGCGCCCAAATCCTTTAACCACTGTACGCTCTCATCTCTTGACGCGGTGCCAATAATCGTCGCAGACGTTCGTGTCTTTAATAACTGCGTTAATATGGAGCCGACTCCGCCTGCCGCACCAATGACCAATACTGAGACGTCATTTGCGCTCTCACCTGATGAGCTATCAGAAACCGGTATTTGTAAACGCTCAAATAACATCTCCCACGCGGTAATCGTCGTGAGTGGCAATGCCGCAGCTTCTGCAAAAGATAGCGATGATGGCATGTGCCCGACGATACGCTCATCAACCAGTTGATATTCAGCGTTGCTACCTGAACGGGTCAAATCACCCGCGTAATACACCTTATCTCCTACTGAGAACAAGCTGACCTCATCGCCGACAGCCGTCACGATACCCGCCGCGTCCCAGCCAATCACCGCATACTCACCGTCTAGTGCAGGACGTGACTGACGGATTTTATAATCGACGGGGTTTACAGATATCGCTTTGACCTCTACCAAAATATCATGGCCTGTAGCAGTCGGTTTCTCAAGGGTAATGTCTTGTAGTGCTTGTTCATTATCGATAGCGAAATTGTCTTTATAACCAATGGCTTTTACTGTCTGATTTTGCATTGTTTTTATTCCTAATAATAAATGGAGTAAATAGCGTCCTTGTTTGGGCGGTAATTAAAACACATGAGTCTTTGTATGAAATGAACTATGATTAATACAACGACTCCAAAACCTGCTCTGTATGCTTCTCAAGCTTTGCAATGGCTTCTTTATTCAAAGCATCGGCATGCGGTTTTCCAAACTCGCCTCTTACATCACCTTGTATGCCATCTTTGATATCGTTATCAAAGTATTTACCCGTATCGTCAGTGAATTCATTTGAGATCGCCAGTTCCGCTAATATATTTGCGCCTTTATCTGCTGATGACCAGTACTGACCATACGCTTCATCAACCATCTTTGTATTGAGAAGGGAACCTGGATTCACAGCAATTACATTGATATCATCGCTGGCAATCTTTTCAGCTAAGGCCATACTCCACATAGTGAGTGCCAGCTTACTTTGCGCATAGGCAGCTTTATCATCCAAGGTGGTTTGTCCTGCAAACGCTTCGTATGATATCGGTGTCTGAGCGGCTGAACTTAGATTGATGATGCGTGCTTTGTCAGACTGCTTGAGTAACGGTAATAGCGCATTGGTCAGCTCATAAGGTGCTAGATAATTGACCACAAAGCGTATGTCCAAATCATCTTTGGTCATTGCAGCTGATGTGGTATAAATTCCTGCATTGTTTATCAAGACATCCAGCTTTGGCAATTTTTCATTGACGTCTGCGGCCATCTTGAGCACAGCCGTTAAATCAGAGAAATCAGCGACAAATCCATCAATATGATCTACCGCGTCGCCTATTGCCACGGCTTTTACTTCTGCAATGACACCGGCCAGTTTGTCCGCATCACGGCCATGCAGGTACACTTGATGCCCCGCTTCTGCCAATTTTAAAGCAGCTAATTTGCCAATGCCATCCGTGCTACCAGTGATTAAAATAGTTTTATACATAGTCATAAACCGTCCTTATTATTTGAATTATGATTTCAGTTTTGGATACATGTTCTATTTTATCTATCGTCATAGCAGTTATTGTAATGGAAATGTTTTGATTCATACAGAAGTCACTTGTCAACTCTCTTTGCACCTCTTAATAATTGTACTTTTAGTCATTGCCCATAAAAATGACGGTACCAAGCCCATATAAAGACAAGATACCGTCAAGTAATAAATTAATAGACTTCTAATGAACCCTAAGTTAACCAGCAGTTTATTTGCTGCTTATCAATTTTAAAATAGGCTGACCATATTCGATGTTTTGTCCATTTTTAACTAAGATGGTGTCAACAATACCTGTTTTATCACTGATAATAGGAAGCAAACGAGTCAACTCCTCAATGAAGCAAATTGTTTGGCCTTTTTCGATACTATCTCCTTCATTTACCAGCTGGTCAGTTGTATCATCTTCACTTAAGTAAACTTTTCCCACATGAGTTGCACATACTTGTAATGGTTTACTGTCTTTCTGTTCAAGCTCTTGAGTCGTCAAAGCTTCTACCGGATTAGCACTGTTCTGTGAGTCTACATTATTGACCACTTTAATAGATTGCCCGTTATTCGCAATTGTTATTTCGTTCAACTGACTGCGCTCAACCAGCTTAACCACACGCGCTATTTGCTCTATATCCATCATAAATCCCTTAATTAATTATCAACTCATACCAAGATATTTAGCGATCGTCATCACGCTTAGAATACTCATGACAATGGCAATCAACCAACCAAATGCGGCAATCCAAATAGGATGCTTGTAGTTACCAACGATGTTTTTTCTATAAGCAGCGATAAGAATAATGACCATGGCAATAGGCAGTACCAAACCATTTAACGTACCGACCAATACCAGTACTTGGGCAGGCTTACCGATAGTGGCAAACACCAGCGTTGAGATGACGATAAAGCCAATAATAAAATAGCGTTTGTACGTTTCAATAAACGGATGAAAATTGGTCATAAAAGACACAGAAGTATAAGCAGCACCAATGACAGAAGTCACGGAGGCGGCCCAAATGACCATACCAAAAATCACCTTGCCTGCATTGCCTAATATATATTCAAAAGGTGACATGGCTGGGTTTGCCGGATTCAAGGTAAAACCTTGAGACACCACACCTAAAACGGCAAGAAACAAGAACACACGAATAACAGAAGCAATCAAAATACCAGACACTGAACTTCGCGTCACTGCACCCAGATTTTCCTCTCCACTCACGCCTGCTTCTAATAAGCGGTGTGCACCTGAAAACGTAATATAGCCGCCAACCGTACCGCCGACCAAAGTCACGATAGCCACTGCATCAATCTTGTCAGGCATGATGGTTTTAGTAACGGCTTCAGCCAATGGTGGGTCAGATTTGAACACCACATAAATGATCAATACAATAAGAATAAAGCCCATCAGCTGAGCAAATTTATCCATCATGGGACCAGCTTCTTTGCCTAAGAATATGGCTACTGCGACGACACCACTGATCAATGCCCCAGTGATTGGCGAGATATTGAACATAGACTGCATGCCAAGACCTGCACCGCCAATGTTACCAATGTTAAAAGCAAGCCCGCCTGCAATAATTAAAAATGCAAGCAAGTAACCGACGCCTGGGAATACTAAGTTGGCAATTTCCTGTGCCCGTTTTCTAGAGACAGCGACAATGCGCCAAACATTAAGCTGTACGCCAATATCCATGATAATAGATATTAGAATAACAAAACCAAAACTTGCCATCAGACTTTCGGTAAAGGTAGCCGTTTGGGTCAAAAACCCTGGTCCGACAGCTGATGTGGCCATCAAAAAGGCCGCGCCCAAAATGGCGGTATTATGTTTTTTTAAGGTACTCATGAACATCCTTGTGTTATACAAAATAAGTCGATTCAAATTACTATTGAGCGGATATCTTAATACCTTTGATCTCTAGTTGTTTTTTAATCTCTTGAGCAAATAAAATGGCATGTTCCCCATCACCATGTAAACAGATACTTTGCGCCTCTACTGGGATTTTTTTGCCGCTTACACTGGTAACAGTCCCCTCCGTAATCATCTGTAATACATGATTGATTGCTTCATTAGTATCAGTGATCAATGCATTGTCTTTACTACGGGAGACCAATGAGCCATCTTCCTCATAGTTGCGATCGGCGAACACTTCTGATATTGACACTAAACCATGATTTTTTGCTGATTTGACAAGATGACCACCCGACAAACCCATCACTTTTAAGTTTGGGTCGAAGCGTTTGATTTCACTCACCAAGATATCTGACAAAGCCTCATCAACCGCTGCTTGGTTATACAGCGCACCATGGGGTTTGACATACTCCAAAGGCACACCAACCAAATCACAGAGTGCTTTGGTTGCCCCCAGTTGATAGGATAACAAAGCACGGTAACTGGCTTCATTCAAGCTCTGATTGGTACGGCCAAAGTTTTCTCTATCGTTCAGTCCCGGATGCGCGCCTACTCTTACATTGTTTGCTTTAGCCAATTGCAAGGTCGCCAGCATCTCATCATAAGAACCCGCGTGAAGACCGCAGCAGACATTCGCCGAGCTGACGATGGTTAATAATTTATCATCTTGCCCGCAGCCTTCAGCGACATCGGCATTTAAATCAATTTTCATCAGCATATTCCTTAATTTGCTTAATATAGTGGTGTCTTTTTTGTTGCTCATGCAATGCTTGTTCTAAATCTACGAGCGTAAACTGACACGCTTTACCGAACCGAATTTGTGCCATCAGTCCTATGTCTGCATTGATGATGGTAGCAACTTTGGGATAGCCGCCTGTCGTCTGCCCATCTGCCATCAGAACAATAGGTTGCCCTTGCGGTGGTACTTGAATCATACCAATATCTACGCCGTGCGAACTCATCTCTACAGGCTCAGCAAATTCAAGCGCTGCTTTTCCGGCCAAGCGATAGCCCATACGATTGCTGTTAGTTTGCAGCTTCCACGCTTGTGTCTCAAACGCTTCTTGGGAAGCAGCGGTAAAACACTCATACTCGCTACTTTTTATGACTCTAATCATTTGAGTTGGTGTCAGGCGAGTCACGCCAATGACGGGTAAGTGTGAAGCGACTTTTACATTTAAAGTGTCATCGGCTTTAAGATACCTACCTTCAAATCCACCAAAACCCGCTTTGGTATTGGTACTGGTCGACTCTAAGACTGGTTCAATATCAAAGCCACCATGTACACATAGATAGGTATACATACCTTGTAGCGGACGTACCAGTTTGAGCGTTTGATTGGCTTTTGCATTGATACGCCAATAGCAAGGAATGCGTTTGTCATCTAAATATGCTTCATATAATGCGCCTGTTAAGCAAAAACTGACGTCTTCTTCAAATTCTATAGTCAAATTACCCAAAGCAATCTCAATCGCTGGCTCATTCAGCTTGTTTTTCATCAACGCGTTGCCAGCCTGCAAAGACCAGCTATCCATCGCTCCGTTTCTACCCACGCCCATGCTTCGGTAGCCCAATCGTCCCGAATCTTGGATACTAGCAAGGGCGCTTGCGGCTAAAATTTTCATTGATACCACCTATTTGTTTATATTTTTTATTCGTACTATCTTTATAGCTAGAGTCAGTCCAATATAAAAAAGGCATAGCGAGAATGGAACTAATTTTTTGTCACCTCTGTCGGCGTAGGCACAGCCAGTAAGGAAAATTTATTCCAGTAGAACCTGATGACTGTATTTGCCATTTCTATTTTGGATTAAATTTACTCATGAATATCAATCGCTGTAAACTTCAAGGTATCGCCTGCGTTAAGCAGCGTCGGAGAGTCTTGGGTCAAATCAAATAATGAGGTATCGGTTTGTCCCAATAGTTGCCAACCGCCTGGCGATTCAAAAGGATAAACCCCCGTTTGCTCGCCGCCTATACCGACTGAGCCTGCTGGTACTTGCGTACGGGGAATGGCGTGTCTTGGGAAATACAGCGATTCAGATAAGCCGCCAAGATAAGGAAATCCTGGCTGAAAACCAATGAAATACACGGTATAAGTCGCCTCCGTATGCAGATTGACAACGTCTTCAACTGAGAGGTTTAAATCATTCGCCATGGCAGCAAGATCAGGGCCGTACTTGCCACCGTAATGCACAGGGATTTCAACATGCTTGCCCTCTATGGTTTTTGAAGGCATGTCATTCAGTAGCTCAGATAACGCCTGTTCTACATTTCTGAGCTCAGTCAGAGCCAATGAAATCGTAAATATGCTGAGCGTATTCATGCCAATTACGACTTCTATGACTTCAGGCATTTTTTTTATAATGTCCGCTAATGCCCAGCATTGTCGTTGCTTATCTAGTGTCACTGGCTTTGGAAAGAACAAAGCCAGATTGGTTTCACTGCATAGTTGCCACTGTAGTTCCATTTGTACGCGCTCCATGATCTTTATTTCAACGTCAGCTTTAGCGCTCGTTTTTATTCTTAACTTATATTGTCTTGTATCCACTCAGCGAGATAGTGAATGCTCATTTGACCGTCACAAAATACCTTGTCTTCAAACAATCGTTGATGCAGATCAATATTGGTATCGATACCTGTGATTTGCGCCTCTGATAAGGCGGCTTGCATTTTTGTTATCGCCTGTTCTCTTGAATGGTCGTGTACGCATATTTTGGCGATCAAACTGTCATAAGAGGGCGGCACGGTATAGTTTGACTCGATATGACTGTCTACTCTAATCCCAAATCCTGCGGGCATATGACAATAGTCTATACGTCCTGCATTGGGCAAAAACGTGTTGGCATTTTCAGCATTGATACGGCACTCAAAAGCGTGTCCAGTGATTTTGATATCGCTTTGCTTGTGCGTAAGCGCCAATCCTGCCGCTACTCTTATTTGCTCTCGAACAATATCCACACCCGTTATCATTTCAGTAATGGTGTGCTCTACCTGAACTCGGGTGTTCATCTCAATAAAAAAGAATTCGCCATTTTCGTATAAAAATTCGAACGTACCTGCCCCTCTATACTGCATTTTTTGGCACGCCGTCGCACAAGCCTGCCCAATCTGCTGGCGCTGCTCGTCCGTAATGCCAGGTGCCGGCGCTTCTTCGATGACTTTTTGATGGCGACGTTGCATGGAGCAGTCGCGCTCACCTAAATAGATGGCATTACCATGCGTGTCAGACAGTACTTGGATTTCAATATGGCGAGGCGCTTGCAAGTATTTTTCAAGATAAACAATGGCACTACCAAAATTGGCTTTGGCTTCTGTTTGCGTCATAGCAATAGCAGACAGCAGATCGGATTCTTTTTCGACCACTCGCATACCGCGACCGCCACCACCGCTAGCTGCCTTGATGATTACTGGATAGCCGACGTCTTTGGCAATCTTGATGACTTGATCCGAGTCGGTAGGCAATGCACCCTCGGAGCCTGGTACACAGGGCACGCCAGCGATTGTCATTTGCTCTTTTGCAGCGACTTTATCACCCATTTTTCTAATATTATCTGCGGTTGGACCAATAAATATCAGCCCTGACTCTTCAATCAAAGCCGCAAAATCGGCATTTTCAGATAAAAAACCATAGCCTGGATGAATGGCTTGTGCACCTGTTATTTTGGCGGCAGAGACGATCGCTCTTTGATTGAGGTAGCTGTTTGTTGCATTGGCAGGGCCGATACATACTTTTTCGTCGGCTAATCGTACTGGCAGTGAGTCTTGGTCAGCTTCAGAATGAGCAATGACGGTTTGAATACCTAGCTGTTTGCAAGCTCGGATAATACGTAGAGCAATCTCGCCACGATTGGCAATTAAGATTTTTGAGAACATGTCTGTTTTCCTAAAAAGTATGATGTCAAATACAGTATTTATGCGGTGTTATGGACACGGTATTGCTTGACCTTAACTGTTTGGCGCTATCATAAATAAAGGCTGCTCATACTCTACGACATCACCTTCTTCTACCAAAATCTCTTGAAGCGTACCACTCGTTTCTGCTTTGACCTCATACATCATTTTCATGGCTTCAATGATGCATAGTGTCTGCCCCACCTCTATTGGATCACCGACTTTAAAAAAAGGCTCGGCTGTCGGTTCTGGGCGCAGATAAAAAGTGCCGAGCATTGGGGCGGTTACGTTATTCTCTGCGTTCTCAGTGGCTACTGTTTCGTCAGTTGTATCAGAGCTTATTGTTTCATTATTGGTAATGGTTTTCTGAGCAGATATGCTTGCTGTCTGCTGCTCTGATGTGGACACTTTACTAGTAGAATTGCGCGTGCTGCTGTTGTCATTGTGATTGTCATCGGCCTGACAAACGATAGAGATAAGCGTATCGCCATCAGTTATTTCTAAAGACTTTATGTCTGAGCCTTCTGCCAGTTTTATGAGCTTTTCTAAATCCGTGAAGTTAATATTCATACGATTGATTATTCCGTTAAAGTAAAAATGGGCAATTATTTTTTGAAATGACTGATTTAGTTTGAAGTAATTATTGATTAAGACGTTATATATAACGGTCTGTAGCGAATACCGTAAGCAAATTATAGAACTGCCAAATCCTCATCTTTGGGATCGCAGATAAACATATAGCCTGGCGCGTGCGTGATCATAAGCTCGGGCTTACTGGTCATGGCGATACTTTGCGGCGTGACACCGCACGCCCAAAATACAGGGACTTCACCTTCTTTTATTATCGATGGATCACCAAAGTCGGGAGAATGAATGTCTTTTATACCGATTAAGCTTGGATCGCCTATATGGATGGGTGCGCCATGCACTTGAGGAAACCGAGAAGTGGCTTGCACCGCCCTTGTGATCAGCTGATAAGGTATTGGACGCATGCTTACCACCATCTTTCCATGGAACTGACCTGCAGGCTCAGTGTCTATATTGGTGAGATACATCGGCACATTATGATTGTCTTCTATGTGCCTAATAGGAATGGAGGCGTTTAATAATGCAGACTCAAAAGAAAAGCTACACCCTAAAAGAAAACAAACCAGATCATCTCTCCAGTACTCTTTTAAGTCTAATACCTCGTCTACTAACTCACCATATTTATATATACGATATTTTGGCACTTCAGACTTTAAGTCTGCGCCTTTTGCCATGAGACGTGGCTCCGAGCTGCCAATATCTGTCACGTCTAGTACGGGACAAGATTTTGGATTTCTTTGGGCAAATAATAAAAAATCATATGCCAGACTTTTAGGAACGATGACGACATTTGCTTGAATGTGACCTGTACACATACCAGATGTGGGCTGGTCGATTTGGTTTTTTCCGATTAATCCTCTTACCTGCTCTGGAGTCATATTCGCTAAATCCAGCATGATGATAGCCTCTTCTTTTTTATCATTTTTATCAGACGAAAATCTTTTTAAATCAGATTAAGGTCTCTGACATGGCAGTGTTTTATGTCTTGATAAACGCATTATCGTTATTTGAAGTTAACAGAATGGTTTTTAGATTACAATGCGCCATCGACTCTTACTCTCTTTCATACAACCAAGCATATTTGATTCATGAAGTTTAAGTGTATGAATCTGCTCTAAATAATATTGAATAAAAAAGCTTAAGATTTTTTGCCATCGCTGTCAGTTGTATGGTAGGTCCATCAAAGAGTTCAATCATTATGATTAAATAACGTGCTCATGTGAGAGTATCTTGACGACACCTGATAAACGCTCTATTTTATAGGTGTCATGCTCCATTAAAATCAGTATCACGCTCCATTAAGATTGGCTTTATACAATACCTATCAGCATATATAACAACCACACTTTGAAAAAACTGCCGTTATAACAGTACGGCTATTTTGCTAACCAATTTGATAAAAGGGCTAAGGATGATTATAGATAACGACGTATTACGAGAACGCATCAGCTTACTGGCTTCGTTCCTCGGTGACGCGATTGCTCGCCAGACTGGAGAGCAAACCATCAATACCATTGAGACACTGCGAAAAGGATTTATCCAGCAGCGACGCGCACCTAATGACACCCATAAGCAGCAACTTATCGACTTTATCGCCTCTTTAGACAATCAAACATTAAAAAACGTCATCCGCAGTTTTTCTATTTATTTTTTCTTAGCCAATCTCAGTGAAGAAAACTACTTACGAGAGCAACGTCAGGCACTGCGGGCGCAATCTGAGCAAAGCTGGGAGGGGTCGTTTCGTCGCACTTTACTTGAGTGCCGTGAAAGAAATATTGAACCTGAGCAAATGCAGGAACTCATTGAGCAATTAACATTCATTCCTGTCTTTACCGCGCATCCTACTGAGGCACGCCGCCGCACGACGATGAATATATTGCAGAGTCTGTTTACCCATAGTGATGCGTTAAATAATTTTGCTGAAAACAGCTTCTCGTACGAGCAAGCCAAAGCGCAAACCGCGCAAACGATCGATCTACTCTGGTCGTCTGATGAGGTACGTACCCGTAAGCCATTGGTTTATGATGAGATAAATAACGGTCTGCATTATTTTAATGCCAGCTTATTTAATGCCATTCCCAAGGTTTATCACAATATGAAAGCCGCCATTGTCGATATCTATCCAGAATTAATCGACTACCCGTTACCTGCCTTTATGAGCTTTGGCTCTTGGATCGGTGGCGATAGAGATGGCAATCCGTTTGTGACGTTTGAGACCACAGAACTTGCCATTCTCATGCATGCCGATACCGTACTACGCCACTACCAAGTGCTGCTAAAGAAACTGCGCCGCCAGCTGATTCATAGCGACACAATCGTGACGGTTGCGCCCGAAGTCTATGACAAAATTAGCAGCTATGCCGAACTTGATCAGCGCGTGTTTGATTACAATCTTGATGATTATGGCAACGAGCCTTACCGCCGATTACTCTCTTTGATTCTGAACAAAGTCAAAGCCACCAATCAACTGATTCAAAGCAAAGGGGATGACAGCAACGCCAAAAAAGACGCTTATACCAACCCGCAAGAACTGCTAGAAGATCTGCGCATCATTCGTCAAAGCGTCAATACTCATGACACCGCACATGGCGAAGGCTTATTACTTGATATGATTCGTCTGGTCAAAACCTGTGGCTTCCATTTGGCAGCCCTCGATATTCGCCAAGAATCATCCTATCATGGTGAAGTCATTGCTGATATTTTTGCTAGCGCCTCGAACTTGCCCGACTATCACACGCTCACTGAAACAGAGCGTCAAGAATGGCTGACGCGCTTGCTTGAGAAACCTGGTACCCCGTTAATTTATACAGATAACTTGACGGATAAAACCCGCGAACAATTGGCCTTGATGAACTCTGTGGCGACATTGCGCAAGCTAGTAGGACAAGACACCTTTGGCAGCTATGTGATTTCGATGACCAACAATGCCAGCCAAATACTAGAAGTGCTGCTGCTCATGCGCTTTGCAGGCTTATGCAGAGTTGATGCCGAGGGGCAGTTATCCGCTGATTTACCAGTCGCGCCTTTGTTTGAGACAATTGAAGATCTTAAAAACATCGATCAGATTTTACCTGCTGTTTTAGACAACCCTCTGTATCGAGGGTTACTGAAGCATTCAGATAACACGCAAGAAATCATGCTGGGATATTCAGACTCCTCAAAAGATGGCGGCATCATTACCTCGGCATGGCAGCTTTATAGTGCACAACAAACCATTGATCGTATTGCCAAAACATATGGCATCAAAACGCGATTGTTCCATGGGCGCGGCGGCTCTGTCAGTCGCGGCGGTGGCTCAACACACAATGCCATTGCCGCTCAGCCAGCTGGTACGCTGCATGGTCAAATCAAAGTAACGGAGCAAGGCGAAGTGCTTTATGCCAAATACGCCAACACCGATACTGCGGTGTTTGAGCTGACCATGGGCATCACAGGCACGCTAAAAGCCTGCTCGTCAAGGTTTGTGGTACAACCCGCTGAGCTGCCCAATTATGAATCGCTTTTTGCGCGGTTGGCAGATGCAGGCGAGCAGCGTTATCGCAAGCTTACCGACCATACAGAAGGGTTTTATCAATTTTACTCACAGGTTACCCCAGTACAAGAGATCTCTTTATTAAACATTGGCTCACGTCCCTCGCATCGCAAAAAAGGCGTACCAAGCAAAACCACTTTACGAGCGATACCTTGGGTATTCGGTTGGTCATTAGCCCGCTTTACGTTGCCTGCTTGGTATGGGGTCGGTAGTGCGCTGCATAGTGTGAAAGCAGATGAAGACTTGATGAAAGAGATGAACGCTCATTGGCCGTTTTTTAGCGTGTTTATCAGCAATATCGAGATGGCATTTACCAAGTCTGAGATGAGTATCGCGCAAGCTTACAGCCAATTGTGCGACGATGAGGCCTTGCGTGATAAGATTATGCAAGCAGTCATCGAGGAGCACGAGCTGACTTATTCGGGCTTGAATTCTTTACTTGAGCAAAAGTCTTTATTATCAAATCAGCACAATCTTGCCGCTTCCCTGCAATGGCGAAATGCGTATTTAGATCCCATTAATTATATACAGATTGAGCTGTTAAAACGTGCCAGACAAAAAGGCGATGAGCAAAGCCATGAAAGTAACAAGAGCAATATTGACGTTGAAGACCCATTAATCCGCAGCATCAATGCACTAGCAGCAGGTTTACGCAATACAGGTTAATGGCTATAACGCCTTACAGATTAAGGCATCAAAAAACCCTTGTAGCCTAGTGCTGACAAGGGTTTATTTATTATTGCATGTTGAAAACAAGCTATCAAGCCTTTGGTATATAAATCAAGTAGTGACAACGGTTTTCTACCGTATCATATATTAGCTTTACTTTTTCTCAATAAACAGTGCTCAGCAAACATCTTATTAGGCAGAAGACTTGTATGAAATATGACTGGCACAGTTGAGAATTTGAGGAGATACTGCTATAAAGCCTATTTATCTTATTGAAACAGTAAAAGCTGAATAATAAGAGTAAATACCAAGGTTCAATAATGATCAAACCCCTAGTTGTCACAACAGCCTGTGTAGCATTCATACTAACGGCATGCACCAAAGAACAAAACACCAATTCTGTAGTATCGGATACCAATAATGCTATCGAACAGCAAGAGACAATCCGCATTGCAGCGGCAGCCAATCTGTCAGATGTATTGCCCGAGATCATTGCAGGATATAAAGCCGACAAAAACCTGACCAATCAGGAGATTGAAGTTACCTACGCTTCTTCAGGTAAGCTATATACTCAGATTACCTCTGGCGCCCCTTATGATATATTTTTGGCAGCAAACCAAGCGTTTCCTGCTAAAATTGTCAAAGAAAAATCGAATAGCGCGTTGTCTAGTGACAAGGCTATGTCACAACCCTTCACTTATACCCAAGGTCAGCTGGCACTTTATAGCGTTAATAAGTCTTTAGATGGGTTTGATCCGACAAGCCTAAACGACTTACTGACGACTAGAGCAAACACAAAAGTCACTATTGCCAATCCAGCACTTGCACCTTATGGCGAATCGGCAAAATCTTATTTGCAATCGCAAAACCTCTACGACACGCTCACTGAACAAAAACGCCTTATCCAAGCTGAAAATATTGGGCAGGCATTTCAGTACGCTCATACAGGCAGTGTCGATTATGGGTTTGTTGCCCAGTCACAGCTGACCGCAATCAAGGCCACGCCCGACCAGTTCTATACCTTAGCAGCCGATTCTTACCCACCTATTCTGCAAGACGGTATAGTTATCAGTGATTCATCTATAGCGATCGATTTCTCAAATTATTTACGCTCAAGTGCTGGACAGAAGTACTTTTCTAACGCAGGATATCTCGCTATAGAATAGCAAAGCTCAATACTAAAAAACGGCATGACATAAAGTCGCCGTCATATCGCTTTTAGTCGTCGTCTTACTTTCTGTTATTTATTAATAGTCACAAAAGGAAAATACCGTGTTGCCCTCTCAGTCAATCGTTGAACCCATACCCCACCTCAATAAGGCACAAAACCTTGCTTTAAAAAGCCTTATGATTATGGGCTATCTAGAAGGGACTTCTTTTTTATTACTGCTAGGCATCGCCATGCCTTTGAAATACATGATGGACATTCCAGAGGCTGTGACATATGTCGGTATGGCACACGGTATGTTATTTGTGGCTTATATCGTTGTACTAATTGCGACTGCAATGAGAATAAAAATGCCTATTTGGGCCATACCTGCAGGCGTTATTGGCTCGTTCTTGCCATTTGGACCATTTATATTTGACTACGTACTCAAAAAGCACTTAAAGCAAGCCCGAGTTTAACGCTCGCTCTATTACGAATGATGCCATGATACACACTGGCATCATCCGTAGTGATTGCGCACTTACCTTCAACACTTTAAATGCCTCTGTCTCTGTACGCTACTGATGCCGAGCACGCAAAAAATGATACTAGCCTCTTTGTATTGTACAATTTTTCAAGTGCACGGATTTTAAATAAATGTCGCGACCTTAAAGATGGCTTATCAGTATCCATGCCCCGATGACAACCAACATGACACCGCCAAATGCTTCGGCTTTATGACCAATCAGTGAACCAAGCGCACGACCTAGCATCACACCTAATGTGACCATGATGGCAGTCGCCAAACCGATCAAACCCGCTGCCAAGAAAATATTGACTTCTATGAATGCCAAGCTGACACCAATGGCCATTGCATCAATACTAGTGCCAAAGGCTGTGAGCGCCAGTTTAAAAAAAGAATGCTGTGTTGGTGCTTCTTGTTCTTCATCACTAGGTTTCAGTCCTGCATACAACATATGCAATCCCAAACCTGCCAGAATGACGAAAGCTACCCAATGATCCCACGCCTCAATAAAAGACGCATCTATAAAAGTAGTAGCAGAACGACCAATCAACCAGCCAATAATAGGCGTGACAGCTTCAATGGAGCCAAAAATAAGGCCCATTCTCAAAGCTTCGGTAAAACGTGGGTTTTTGAGACTTGCTCCTTTACTAATTGCCACAGAAAAGGCATCAGTAGACATAGAAAAAGCAAGTAAAAGAAGAGCGATAGGATTCATTTTGATTTTCTCGGTCGAGTATAGAGTCCACGACATACCCACACTCTCGACCTGCAGTGTGTATATATCGATGGTCTCGCCAACCGAGAGGTGTTCACACCATGGCATGTGGCCAAGTATGTTGATGTGAACGCTTTCGTAGGACGAAAGCAGGCTACTCCCCAAAGAGTGGTTAGGTTAACATTAATATGTTATAAGTCAATAATAAATTGCCAGATAGAACGGCAAATCTGCGTATGTTGTTTTGTATTAATAGGATTGATATCGCAACAATATGCTATTACGCTATTATGCTATTTAGGTAAGCGATATGAAGTTTGTCTTTAGGAGTATGACCATGTTTGATTCTCATAACCGACTATTATCCAAAAAAGTGACGTCACTATTATTCTCAGCTTGCCTTGTGGGCAGCGTACAACTGCTTACAGGCTGCGAGTCACAATCCTCACCTGCTGATGATAGCGAAGCCCAAGCTGATGAAAACACAACATCAGCGCAAACGGATACGCCAGTCCTTGTTGCTGAGAGTAATGATGAAACTGTCGCAGAACAAGAGCCGATTGGTGCTGAAACAAGTCCTGCCGATGACCAAGTGGTAAGTCCATCTGGCTATCAAAAGCTGGGCTTTGGACAAGTCGTGACCCCTGCGCTTTTGGTAGACTTAGGATTGACCAAACAAGAGAGTGACAACGAGCAGTGCTATTATGTGAGCGATTCAAAACAATACTATATGGATCAAGCTTACGGCAAACGCGCCTCTGTCCTATATCAAGTAATAGATGGCAAAGTAGCGCTGATTACGATTCGAGATCCCAAAACACCGTTCTATACGGGCGTACATGTCGGTGATACGGCAACATCGGTCATGAGTGCTCATGATGACAGTCTCACCTATGCCGTTGATAAATACGCGGTTGAAGGTGATTATTACAATTTGACTGCGAACGTCAACTTTGTTGTAACCAATAACAACGATGTGGGCGCACTTTTAAAGCAAGAAGATATCAAGCTGAACGATGCAAATGATACCTTGCCTATTCAAATTGAGTATCATATTAAGGGTGGTCAGAAGCTCAGTAATAACATCATTAGTGAGACTGAGTGGACGGTAGACAATAAGCGTGCGTTAAAAGGTGAGGTAGAGAGTATCGATATCGGTATTCCAGAGGCCATTTATTTGGTCGAGGGCTGTTCTTAATTACTTTTAAGCGTTTCGGACATAAACGACAAAGAACCCAGATAAACACCGGATTCTTTGTCTGCTGCTATGATGTTTTAGAATCACTGCTTCTTGGCATCATGGTTATGCCTTATCAATCATATCAATGACTCATCCTATCATTGACCAATGACACTTTCTAAAATCGTATACGCTGCTTTGACTCGTTCTGTATTCGGATAGTTCTTGTTGGCTAAAATGACGATGCCTGTTTTTTTCGCAGGTACATATGCAATATAAGCGCCAAATCCATTTGTCGATCCTGTTTTATTGACCCATACATCATCGCGTACAGGCGCTGGTGGCTCATTCACTTGGATGGGCTGAGGTTTTAAAATAGTGTCTGTTGAATTGCCTTCCAAAAGCGTTGCCAATGTGGTCGGTAGAGGATACATCTCCCACGCAAGCCCTTGTGTGAACGAGCTGTTACGATAGTAACCCTTTTTGTTGTTATCTAGTGCTTGCTGTATCTGATTGTCCAGAGGCAGTAGCCCCATATTCATAGCCAGATAACGTGTCATATCGGCACTGGTCGATTTGATACCGTACGCTTCTGCATCCAGCATACCGGGATTGACCCTGATTGGCTCATCTGACTTATTATAGCCAAACGCGTAATTGCCCATCTTATCAGCAGGCACATTCACAAAAGTATTGCTCATACTTAGTGAAGGCAATACTTTGTTTTCCATTAGTTCAGTGTAGTCCGTGTCCATACTCAGCGCAGCTATATACCCAAACAATCCGATACTGGCATTAGAATACAAACGGGTGGAATTGACAGGAAACTCAGGTTGCCAAGACTTGTAGTATCGCATTAGTGTTTTATGGTCTTCGATACTCTCAGGTACTTGTAACGGTAACCCACCGGCACTATAGGTTCCTAAATTGATGAGTTTTGTGTTGCCAATCGCGCTGTTTTTTAGGTAAGGAATATATTTGTCTGCCGTGTCATTTAGCGCCAATGTACCGTTTAACTCAGCATAATTGGCAAGTGTAGCAGTAAAGGTTTTACTCACCGAACCCAACTCAAAGATAGTGTCCTCTGATACAGGCTTATTGCGCTGTGTATCGGCCAACCCATAGTTATAAAAGTGTGATTTGCCATCAATGATTACGCCAAACGCCATGCCTGGGATATTATGCGACATCATCAACTGTTTGGCTTGCTCATCAACCTTACTCTTTAAACACGCATCAGAGCATGCTGCTTGAGCCGTTTCAGAGATGAATAATGTTGCAGCCAGCAGACTAAATCCTAGACTGGTTAGAGGTTTTTGAGATGATATTTTCATTGGATATTTACCGACACTCTCTATGAATAACAAAAGGAAAATGAGAGTTAAAGGTAGCAGCTTTGACACTCATTTATCACCCTATTTTTTGCAATTTATATTTTTAAACAAGTATCTGCTTAGCGCTAATGCAAAAATAGTAATGAATGGCCTCAAACTTTCAAATAACGACACACTGTAAAGAAAATCAGACAGCAATGCGTATATGGTTTGCTACAGTATCAGCCGATAATTTGGACTGGGTGCTAGGAATGTGCCTTGAGCGCCGATCACCGCATTCAACCGTCATAATAAGCACAATGATAAGCACATGATTTAGTGCTCTATCAGCCCCAATAAAGGAATAGGCTATCCATGATTGCTCTTATTGAACAATACCCTCAGCTAATCAGCTTGGGTATTGTGCTTATTTTAACGATGGCATTGTTATGGCTGATACAGCATCTCATGATTCGCTATGGTAAGCGCCTATTAGGATTCATATCGCGCAGTGAGCTTTGGTTGCGCAGACATATCGTGCGCCTGCCATTGATGGTACGTCTACAGGACAAATACCCAGCAACGTCTGGATTTATCGCAGAGCGCTTTGCCCGTGGTCACTTTTCGGGCTTGATACTCACCGTTTTGACACTTTTAAATATATATATTTTGGCGCTGTTTGCAGGCTTGGTCGAAGATATCGTGGAGGCGGACTCTATTGTGACCACCGATCTGTTTGTGTCGCAGCATATGAGCGTGCTACAAGACTCAAGCATCGTGCCTGCATTTATTTTTGTCACGAGCTTAGGCTCTACGCCAATCACTTGCTTAATCATCCTACTGACCGCAATCCTCTGCACGGCGATACGCCAGCCTTATATTTTGGTCGGTCTGCTAATCTCAACCACTGGCAGTACCACTTTTACGTTTTTGAGCAAGATGGCTTTTCAGCGGTCGCGACCGATCGATATTTTGCTGATGGAACATACCTACTCTTTTCCCAGCGGTCATGCGACCATCAGTATTGCGCTGTATGGGTTTTTGGCTTATATGGCGATTCGCTTTAGCACTCACTTCGTCCGCCAAGTGCGAATATTATCGCTCACTATTTTATTGTGTTTGCTTATTGGACTGAGCCGAATTGTATTAAATGAGCATTATCTCAGCGATATCATGGGTGGATTTTTGGTAGGGACATTATGGTTGACGATTGCCATTAGTATGACAGAGTGGCTGACCGCCCGAGGTAAAATCAACTGGCGCATCATATGGTCAGCACCGCAGCGATATACGGTATGGTTCAGTTTTGTTGCTGTGCTTGTCGCTACATTTATTTATGCCAATATGTATCAGTTTCCGCTGCTTGGGTAGTGGTAGGGACTAAGATGATTAAAGCTTATCATCTAATAATTTTATTAAAAATGATCACAACCGATATCTACATATAGCAATTAACAGATTTAACCATAGGCACTAAGTATAGGTACTAAGCATCATAATATTTTGGCTCATTTAATCTCAACACAGCAAGCACTTGAGCCAATACATCAAAGATGCGCGTATCAGTCGACTGCGCGATATTAAAGCGTATAGTATGCTCAATACTTTCCTACTAAGTAATCCTGTCACATTCAGTAAAAACACCACAAAAAAAGCGCCATCCGAATAGATGGCGCTTTTTGGTTTTCTTCCCTGATTCTAATCTAATAAACCAGTTTTGAACATAATATATCGGTTATAGATTTGGATTCACGATGATTTTTACCGCAGACTCATTGTTGTGAATCAGTGTTTCAAAGCCTTCTGAAATCAAATCATCCAGCTTGATGCGCTGAGTAATAAATGGCTCAAGATCAACCAAACCATCTTCGACCAGCTTGATGGTGTCTTTGTGGTTGTTCACATAGCCGATGGTGCCGCGAATATCTAGCTCTTTCATCACTACGCTATGGACGTTGATGGAGGCTGGATGACTCCAAATAGAGACAATCACTACCACGCCAGCAGGTTTGGTCAGCTCAACCAATGAGTCGAGCACCGCGTTGACACTGGTACATTCAAACGCCACGTCCGCGCCGCGATTGTCCGTGATTTTCATCACCTCTTCTTTTAAATCGACTTCGGTAGGGTCTAAGATATAATCGGCAACCCCACTTTCGCGGGCTTTGTCTTTACGCTTGGCGCTCAGCTCAGTCAAGATGACGATCAAACCTTTGGCTTTTAATACCGAAGCCAATAACAGACCAATGGGGCCACCGCCGCCGACCAGTGCCACATCACCCGCCTGCGCACCACTACGGACAAAGGCATGATAGCCGACAGATAATGGCTCAATAAGAGCTGCTTGGTCCAAGGGAATATCATTTGAGATAGGATGTACCCAGCGACGTTTGACCGCGATTTTTTCAGACAAGCCGCCGCCGCGTCCACCCAAACCAATAAAATTCATGTTTTTTGATAAATGATAGTTCTCTCCTTCGGCGGTAGAAACATCATCAGCAATGATATATGGCTCAACTACCACATGTTGCCCAACTTCAATATCATCAACGCCCTCACCGACTTCATATACTACTCCTGAGAACTCGTGCCCCATTGTGATGGGCGCAGACTCTCCCGAGATAGGATGCGGATGACCACACGGCGGAATAAAGATAGGGCCTTCCATAAACTCATGCAAATCCGTGCCGCAAATACCGCACCATGCCACGTCGATACCCACAGTACCCGCCTCAACGGTAGGTTCTGGGATATCTTCGATACGGATGTCACCTTTGTCATAAAAACGTGCCGCTTTCATATCATACTCCTTTGATGAGTGTACACAACGAGGGTTGATCGATAACGTAATGCCCAGATGAAAGTTGGGCTGTTAACTCTACAACTATACGCCGTTGCTGGTCAAAAGTAACGCTAATAAAGACGCTTGGCCCTACTACTAATATCAGTCACTATCTGCTGTTACATGGCTGTGTTGAATCATCTACTAACCATTTGTAATGTATAAAACAATCATGAGCAATCCGAGAGAGACGGTAAAAGATAAATCACTGTCAAAACAATCAAACAGTAAAGGTGATAAGTTTTCAATGTTGCCAAACTTTTGGTTGCATATCTTCTTTATTACGCCTAGTATTTCGCCCCTGAAATAATTCTACTTCTCAAAATAGAGCCTTAGTAAAGACTTCTATTTACAACAAATAAGGACTTATTATGTCAACCAATTCAATCACAATTCTTGACGGTGGTATGGGGCGAGAATTGGCAAAACGCGGTGCACCATTCCGTCAACCAGAATGGTCAGCGCTCGCTATGATAGAAGCACCCGACGTCGTCCGTGATGTACACCGTGCATTTATCCAAAGTGGCGCCGGAGTCATCACCACCAATAGCTATGCGCTCGTACCGTTTCATATTGGCGATGAACGTTTTGCCAATCAAGCTCAGGATCTGGCCACCTCAGCAGGCGAGATGGCGCGTGCGGCAGTCGAACTTGAAGGCACAGACACTAAGGTAGCTGGCTCTATCCCCCCACTATTCGGCTCATACCGTGCCGACTTGTTTGATGCGGAGCACGTAGAAGATATCGCAACCCCGCTTATCAAAGGTCTGGCTCCTCATGTAGACTTTTGGCTGGCCGAAACCCAAAGCTTGATTGCTGAAGCGGTGGCTATTCGAGAGTTACTCACCACGTTAGATACAAACAATAAGCCACTTTGGGTGTCATTTACGCTGGAGGACAGTGAGCATCTTGATGTACCACGCTTGCGCTCAGGCGAAACGGTAGAAGAAGCCGTCGCCACTCTAGCGGATCTCAATGTAGAAGCGATCTTGTTTAACTGCTGTCAGCCAGAAGTAATCGACCAAGCACTTGATGTGGCGCAAAGCATTTTGCAGGACAAAGGTGCTCCGCAGATTAAACTTGGTGCTTATGCCAATGCCTTCCCGCCGCAGCCAAAAGATGCCACTGCCAACGATGGCCTAGATGAAGTACGTGATGACTTAACGCCACCCGCCTATCTGGCATGGGCACAAAAATGGCAAACCCAAGGCGCATCACTGATTGGCGGCTGCTGCGGTATTGGCCCTGAGCATATTCAGGAATTAAGTCAGCATTTCACAGATACTTCGACAAAATAGAGATAGCACCATGCAAAATGGACAAAAAATTGGGTTAACCATGCTCACTGCCATCGTGTTCAGCTCGATGGTTGGTGCCGGCATTTTTAGCTTGCCACAAAACATGGCGGAAGTCGCCGGTGTAGATGCCATCATCACTGCGTGGCTCATCACAGGCGTGGGTATTTTGTTCCTCGCAGGCTGCTTTTTACATTTATCACGTCTCAAGCCTGAGCTGGACGGCGGCATCTATACCTATGCCAAAACAGGGTTTGGTGATTTGGCCGGCTTCTTCTCAGCATGGGGTTATTGGCTGTGCGCTACCATTGGCGTGGTGGGTTATCTGGTGGTGGCTTTTGCCGCATTGGGTAGCTTTGTAGATACACCCGATAGTATTGTGTTCGGTGAAGGCAATACACTATGGGCGCTTATAGGTGAATCTGCCATATTATGGCTGGTACACTATTTGGTATTGCGCGGTGTCAAGCAAGCGGCATTTATTAACCTGCTGGCAACCTTAGCCAAAAGCTTGCCACTCATTGCCTTTATTGTGTTTGCCTACTATGCTTTTGATATGCAAACTTTCACGGCTGACCGCGCAGGCGAGACTTTGAATGTACCTTTTATGGAGCAGGTCAAAGGGACGATGCTCATTACCCTTTGGGTGTTTACAGGTATAGAAGGTGCGATTGTCTTATCACAGCGCGCAAAGAAGCGCTCTGATATCGGTCGCGCCACCTATATCGGCGTGATTTTTGCTTTAGTGTTGTATATTGCTATCACCTTGCTCTCGCTTGGGGTAATGAGCCGCATGGATGTGGCGGCTCTAAGCAATCCTTCGATGGCTGGCATCATGGCACAGATGACGGGCAGTGTGGGTAAATGGGTCATTAGTATTGGACTCATTGTCTCGGTACTGGCGTCTTATTTGAGCTGGATTCTCTACTCAGCTGAAGTGCCATTTACCGCAGCGAAGTACAATGCGTTTCCGCGTATCTTTACTAAGCAAAACGAGCAAGGCACACCCACTGCCTCACTGATGCTCACCAGTTTGACCGTTCAATTTTGCTTATTGATGATTTTTTGGACGGGCGAAGGGTATAACACCTTGGTGATTATCTCCACCTCTATGATTCTTATCCCTTATTTTTTGGTAGGGGCGTATTTGGTCAAAGTCTCGTTTGCCCAGTCAGAGCGCTGGAGTATCAAGGCCATCGGTCTTGGGGCAAGTGTCTATGGTGTTTGGCTGATTTATGCAGCAGGCGTTGAAAATCTACTGTTGTCCCTGCTGCTATATATACCTGGTTTGGCGATTTTTTATTATAGCCGCTATCAAGCAAAGCGCACGCTGAATTAATTAAGCTCATTATTCGTTAACATGTCCTTAATAAAAAGTCCGAAAATCATCATTTTTGGACTTTTTTTATGCGCGGCTGATGGTAGTTGAATAGTTGCTTAAACTTGAGGCAACCTTGTAACTCCTTTCTTTCAGTTAACTATACCGCTATCTAAACGCTTCTTCTAGCACGCTCAAATGAATATCGCCAAAGCGCTTCAACATTAAGCTCTCAGCTTCGTCCATGACTTCTTTTAGCGCATTATTTACGGCAATCTCTATCGGGCAGTTAGTATGTTCATCCGTCAAACCAACCGTAAAAATGGAACTGTCGCCAAACGCTTCATGAATATCTAACAGCGTAATGCTGCCCAAAGGCTTGGCAAGCGTCCAGCCGCCATTATGGCCTTTGGTTGAGGCAACATAGTCCTGATCGCGCAGCAACGCCAGCATACGCCTGACTACCACAGGGTTGGTTGATAACATCTCCGCTATCGTCTCTGAGGTGACCGGTTTATCAGCGTCATTGAGATGTACCAGTACATGTAAAGCGCGGGAGAGTCGACTGTCTTTTCTCATGTGACATCCTAAATAATAAACATCAACTATATCATGAAACTTTTACTATTACATGATTGCCATTATTTAATTTTCATGTAACAATAAAAGTTCTTTAACTATAACGAGTTTAATATGAAAACAGATGTGATTATTGTGGGTGGCAGTTTTGCGGGTCTGTCTGCAGCCATGCAACTGGTTCGTGGTCGACGCCATGTGGTGCTAATAGATGCCAACTCACCACGCAATCGCTTTGCAAAAACCTCTCATGGAGTCTTTGGTTTGGATGGCAAAACCCCTGCCCAGATTCGCTCAACAGCATTGTCTCAATTAAGCGCTTATCCAACATTCCATATTGTAGAAGAGATGGCTATCAAGGTTGCTAAAATACCAGATGGGTTTTGTGTCACACTAAAAAATGGCGAGACATACAGCGCAAAAAAACTGATTTTAACAACAGGCATTACATACCAGCTTCCTGATATTCCTGGTGTGAAAGAACATTGGGGCAAGAGTGTCATTCACTGTCCCTATTGTCACGGTTATGAGTTGAAAGATCGATCTCTTGGCGTATTGGCGACGAGCGAGATGGCGTTTCATCAAGCGGCTATGATTCCTGATTGGGGCTTAACCACGCTTTTTACACAAGGACAGTTCAAGCCTAAGGGCGAGGTACTCGATCACCTCATCCGTCGCGGCGTTGCTATAGAAGAAAGCCCCATTACTCATGTGGTTGGAGATGGCGAGCACATTCAGCATGTTTTGCTGGAGGATGGTCGCACAAACCCCATCAAAGGATTATATGTTGCGCCCAGAGCGATAATAACGTCACCACTGATCGAAATGCTAAATCTTGAAACCGTAGACACGGCAATGGGTACGATGGTCACCGTCAATGATTTTAAAGAAAGCTCAGTAAAAGGCGTCTTCGTCGCTGGTGATTTATCCAACGCCATGCAAAGCGGAACCCTAGCTGTTATGTCAGGCACAATGGCTGGTGTCGGAGCGCATCGTTCACTGATTTTTAATAAATAACATTTACTTGAGAAGTTGCTTGTTTGGCTTTACGTTTAACGAATTTTGCTATCCAGCTTTTTTAAGATGCTAATAAATAAAAAAGTCCAAAAACAATGGTTTTTGGACTTTTTTATGCGTTTTTGGACATTATAATGGTTTAGCAAAATTCTCCAAATCGATCACTTGATGGCAGTAATGGCGCATAATATGGTGGTCATGACTGACCATCACCAGCGTGCACTGCTGCGCTTGACACTGCGCCACCAGCAGATCAAGCGTTTCTTTTTGAGTGATGGGATCGAGTCTAGAGGTGACCTCATCAGCAAATAGCAAGACAGGGTTGAAAAGTAGTGCGCGCAAAATAGCTACCCGTTGCAACTCCCCACCCGAGACATTAAGCGCGTTGCGAGTAAGGATCTGTTTATCAAGCTTTAATTGTTCTAATAAGTAGGGCACACGAGTGCCATCTAAACGATGTTTTTTGATGACATCATTTAGCAAGGTTTGTAGTGGCACGTGCGAGGCAAAAGCGGCAGGTGGGTCTTGATATAGCTTGAGTACCTGATGGCGTTTAGGAATGGTTTGCCACGTAATGGCACCGCTGGCAGGTTTGAGCAGACCACAGAGCGCATCCCCTAGTGAGCTTTTACCAATGCCGCTGCCGCCAATAACACCTAAAATCTCAGATTGTTTTAGACTAAAATTTAACCCTTCAAATAAAACGCGCTTACCGCGAGCCAAACTCAAGTCTTGGACACTCAGCAAGGGCTGCTCTTGAACGGTCGTCTTGTCTTTACGATCCCAGTTATGCGGCGCGGCGGCGATTAGCTGTTTGGCGTAGTCGGATATTGGATGATTGAGCACTTGCTCGCCACTGCCTTGCTCCAGCAATTTTCCTTTTTTCATGACCATCATACGATCGTTGGCACCATGACTTAAGGATCTTGCCACATCAATGTCATGAGTAATCGTTAATAATGTTCCTCCATCTTTAGCGACATTTTTCAGTAGCATGATGACTGCTTGTTTATTGGCTTCATCCAAGCCTTTAGTAGGTTCATCGGCGATGACGATATAGGCACCGCCCGAGGTGGCAATCGCAAAAGAGGCGCGCTGAGCCATACCGCCTGATAGCTCATGTGGGTAATAATCTGCAGATGCTGTCAATCCTAAATGCTCAATTTTTTCTTTTGCCGATTGTTTGCTATGCGTATTGTCTTTTTTCGCCACAAAATACAGGCTTTCCCACACTTGATCGAGCACGGTCATGGTGGGGTTTAAAGAACGGCTTGGCTCTTGTGGCAGCATCGCCATACGCCGTCCCCAATATGCACGTAACTGCGCTTTGTCTAATGACTGATTTTCGATCAAAATATCACCTTGAGCGACCAACCCCTCAGGCAACGCACCCATAATGGCCTGTGCCAACAAGCTTTTCCCCGACCCTGTCTCGCCCAAGATCGTGACGTTTTGACCTTGATGCAACGTCAAACTGATCGGCTCAACCAAGCTCAGACCTGATTTAGTAAACACCGCTACGTTATTGGTTTTTACCAAGACTTTTTTTGTTGATGCGTCTTGTATTGATGATGGTTCTATCATTTTGTTTTTCCTGAAAGTAATTGTAGGCTTAAGACCAAAACGAAGACGGCAATAATAGGCTGCAAAAATACAAAAGGCGCTTGATAGTAATAAGGAAACAGCTCCGTCATCATCAGTCCAAGCTCAGCGGTGGGCGGACGCAAACCAACGTTAATAAAGCCTAATGTGGCAAGTGCCAACACGGCATTACCAGCAGCAAACGCACTAAGTGTGGCGACAACGGGCAATAGCTTGGGTAAAAAATGACGCTTAAAGCAGTAGAAAAAATCCATCCCCATTAAGCGCGACGCTTCAATCTCGCGACTACTGGCAATCGTCTGCGTCATGGCGCGCACCATGCGAAAAAACTCCACCCACAATACCAGCGAGATACCCAGATATAAGGACCAAAAGCTATTGGGCGCGATAGCAGCGAACAACAATACAAATAGTAATCCCGGTAGCGCCATTACGATGTCGCATAAAAACCGGCAAACAAAGTCAATCCAGCCGCCAAAATAGCCACTGAGCACCCCAAGTAATAACCCGAAAAACAACGCAAAACCTACTGATAATACAATGAGCGAAAACGACAAGCGAATAGCCGATGCCACGCGTGCCAGCATGTCGCGTCCAAAATGGTCCGTGCCAAACCAATGGCTGACGCTTGAGGATTGCAGCATACCGCTCAAATCTTGAATATTGGCATCTATGGGATAATAAATTGGCTGCAAAAACGCAAAGATCAACAATAATAGCAATAAAAAACCACCAAACTTTTGGCCCAATAGCAGGGTATTGAATCGATTAAAAATAGTCATAAAATAAAAATTCCTTTTGTCAGGTAAGTTTGTGATAACACCTAGCGTGCCAAGTCAATGCGTGGATCGAGCAGACCGCTCAATAAATCCACTACCATGTTGAGCACCACAAACATACCGCCCATGATCAGCGCTGTGCCCTGTATCATGGGTACATCACGCGCGACAATCGCGTGTACCAAAGCATGACCACTGCCCGGCCATGCAAACAAACTCTCCACAATCACCACCCCTTCTACCAAATACACCAGCTGCACTGAGTGATAGGCCAAAATCGGAATCGCCACATTGCGCAGACCATGACGACAAAACGCCGTCCATTTACTCAAACCCTTAAGCTTGGCAAAATCATAATACTCAGACGTTTGTACTTGTACCATGGCATGACGACTGACGCGGATAGAAACCGCTGCCAGTCCAATCGCTAAGGTCAACGCAGGCAGAATATAATGTTGCGGCGTGCCATATCCTGCCGCTGGTAGCCATTTTATCTGCACCGCGAGTAACGTAATGAGCGCAATACCAATGATAAATACTGGTACAGAACGCAGCATGGTACTGATCACCAAAGTAAACCGATCAAACAAGCCATTGGGTTTTTGCGCGGCAAGCAGCCCCAAAGGCGGTCCGATTAGTAGCGATAGCACCAGCGCAACTAACGCCAGTGCCAGCGTATGCCCGAACTGGTGCGAGATCTCAGCCCATATAGCCTCGCCACTGACCAAGGAGTGCCCAAGATTGAGCTGCACCAAATCAAGCAGCCAATCGGTATAGCTTTGCCACCACGGCTGATCCAGACCCAGCTCTGCACGCACAATCGCAGCAGCAGCGGCATCGGTTTGATCATAACCATAGCGACTAGCCGCGATACGGTAAGCCATATCACCGGGTAAACTACGGGTCAAAATAAAAGTCAACGTACCAACTGACCAAATGACAAACACCAGTTGTAACAAACGCTGCAAAATATACTTAAACATAATTATGAGTCACCATTTTTGAATGTATAAAACGAGTTACGGCAACCTCAAATTACCAAGACAGCTTGTTTAAATAAAAATTCCGCTCCAAACCATCAATCTCTAACCCCTTCAATGACTTATGGGCCGCAGCGTTTTGTTGGTAATACACCACAGGCACAACAGGCCGCTCATCAAAGATAATCTGTGAGACGCGCTTCTTGGTCGCTACATCATTACCTTTGGTTGTCTCAAGCGTCAATAAATCCTTGCTCAATGCAGCATTTTTCCAATTCATGACACCCCAATCGCTACCGTTTGGATCAAAGTCTTCTATGAGCGAGCCGACAGGATCAGGGGTCATGCCGTAGTTACGGGCATATAGTCCCATCTCTAGCGTGCCGTCTTGATGGCCAGCAGAAATGTCTGAAAAATTGCCCACAGACACGTCCACATCCACCCCGATTTTTTTCCACTGCGCTTGTAAGGCGGTCGCAATAATTGGTAGCTCTGGACGATCTGAAAACGTGCGTAAGGTAAATTTAAAGGGCTTGCCGTTTTTTTGTAGCATCCCGTTACTATCCACAGTAAAACCTGCATCTAACAAACGTTGTTTGATGGCTTCTGGATCAGGCGTTTGGGTGGGGGTTTTGATTTGCCAGTCTTTAAAAATCGGCGGCAATATTTGCGCGGCGGCGGCATTTTCTGCATGCATCACAGAGCGAGCGAGACCCTGTCTGTCGATGGCATCACTAAGCGCTTGGCGAACGGCAACATCACGAAATAAAGGATTGTCCGCATTGACTTTGTATTCGATAGTACGAGCCAGCGACTTTGACTGAACTTGTAGATTTGGGTCTTGTTGCAAGCGTGTCAGGCTCGCCGAATCTAGCGTAAATACGAGGTAGTTGGGTTTGCTCTGCGCCAGTAGCGTGCGCGTTTCGCTACGACTATTGGCAAGGTAAGTAATGTCCTGAATCTTGGCTTTTTCGCCCCAATAATCAGCAAAGGCTTTTTGCTCGATTTTTTGTGGTGGCTCAAATTTGGTAACGTAATAGGGTCCTGTACCCAATAGCTTTGTAACTTCGTTATTTTCATCAAACGATACGCTTGCCAAAATAATACTGGTGGCATGCGCCAAGTAAGCGGGAAAAGACATGAGCGGCTTGTCTAAAGTGATCTCAACCGTTTTGCTGTCAATGGCTTTGATGTTTGAGATTGCAGCCGATTCCAAAGCGGTGGGTTTAGTGAGTGCCACTTGCAAACTTTTGACCACATCATCCGCTGTCAATGGTGAGCCGTCATGAAATACGACGTCATCACGCAGCATAAACGTCCATACATCGCCCTTATCATTAGACGACCAGCTTTGTGCCAGCATGGGCTGCAACTCTGCGTTTTGTTTGGCGTCCACCAACGTCTCGGCAATTTGCAGACGCTGAAAGATAAAACCAGACTTGCTTGGGTCCATGGCAGTCAACTCCCACGGGGTGACCACGATTAAGTCCTGTTGAGCATCGCCATTGCCTTGCGGCGTAGACATTGATGCCGATGAATTTGTCGCCGTGCTCGCCCCAGCGATGAAATACCATGCCATTCCTGCCAATGCGACCAAAACCGCAATTAAGCCAACTTTTCTCATAAACTATTCCGTTATAGTATAACATTTCAAAAAAATCGTTATGTTATAACGAAAGTATCAAAAGGTAAACAGTGCTATTGAAAATAGTTCTTATTTATTTTGAACAGCTGTGTAGCATTCAACCCTATTATCATTAGCCATAAACAAAAAATAGGCCTCTACCTTTTGGTAGAAGCCTATGATGTATTACCCTAAACAAAAATAATTTTAATGATTATCAATCAGTTAATATTGACCACATAGCTCTGCTTATCATATTTGCCTGCGTAGGGAACGGCGGTTACCGAACGCGTACGCTGCTCGTGGTCGGTATAGTGGATACTGACAGAGTCTTCAGAATCGGTATAGTGAATTTTATACGTATAGGACGTGTGTGCAGGTAGATTACCTAGCGCATCTACTCGTTTGGCACTGGTGTATTTGGCCTTAACATCAGATAACAGATAATCGCTGTCGTTATTGATGATAATGATTCCCTTCTCTTGCGAATGGATGGTATACGCGGTCAAAAGCAAGGCTAAGACCCCCAACATCACGCCATATTTAAGCATCTTATTTTCTCAGTATTTTGTTATTACTGTTTATCAGACTTTTCTGAAGTTACGGACGATTCGACTGACAAAACCCTCTCTATCATCAAAAATTAAGGCATGGCATCATCAGCAGTGAAAATACTAATAATGCCATGCCTGACGAGATATCGCTTATAATTTTATAAGCAGACAACCTTTATGCGTTGTCCGCGATACGGATAATGGGTTTTAAAGTAGTACCCTCAGCACTGTCTTTTGCCGCTTGATTAATATCTTCAAAGTCATAGTATTTAACCAATTTGTCAAAGGCAAAGCGCCCTTGTAAATAAAGCTCGACCAGCTGAGGAATAAAGATTTTGGTCGTAGAGTCGCCTTCCACGATACCTTGTATGGATTTACCGCCAAGCAGCAAATCATTGATATCAAAACCCGCATCCGTACCCAAGGCAGGTGCGCCAACCACACCAATAGTCCCAAGCGTGCCAAGCGAATCAATACCTTGACGTAAAACATCTGGAATGCCCGTTGACTCCAAGGCAAACAATGCACCGCCACCTGTAATATCACGTACCTTTTCGACCACATCTTCTTCTTTACTATTAATGACGTGCGTTGCGCCAAGCTCTTTGGCAAGCTCAAGTCGTGATGGCACCACATCCACTGCAATGATAGTGGTCGCGCCAGCTACTTGGGCTGCAAGTACGGCTGACAGTCCCACAGCGCCTGCACCAAAGGTCACAAAGCTCGTGCCCGGTCGTACTTTTAGCGAGTTAATTACCGCGCCTGCCCCTGTCTGGATACCGCACCCTAACGGACCAAGCAGCTCAATCGGTGCATCTTTTGACACTTTAATGGTATTGCTCTCTAAACTGAGCGCATAGGTCGCAAATGAAGACTGGGCAAAGAAATGATCGTTGAGCGGGTTGCCATCCGCATCTTGAATCGCGTTATTACCTTCCATGTCACTGCCACCAAAATTACGTGGATAAAACTCCTTACAATACGCCTCATGACCTGAATGGCACGAACTGCATTTTGAACAATAGCCATAGGACAATACGACGTGGTCGCCCACTGCTATATCTTTGACCAGTGGCCCGACCTTTTCAACAATACCTGCGCCTTCATGACCCAATACCAAAGGTAATGGCACAGGATAATCTTGGTCACGGACGATCATGTCGGTATGGCACATGCCTGTGGCGACGACTTTTACCAACACCTCGTCCGCTTTGGGTGCGCGGATCTTAGCCTGCTCTAAGACGAAATCACTGCCTTTTTCACGGGTAACGGCGGCGGTAATATCGGTATATTCTGTGGTACTCATAGCTTATTTCCTTTTTTATAATATGTATTGAAGTCTAGCGCTGATAAGCATTGCATTTATAAGCTTGTTTTGAGAATGAAATGCTTGCTAATAGCGCATTTTTTATTCTGGGATATTGTATTTTTAGGCAGTTATAACGTTTAGAAAATAGACTCTTTTAAAACGACTGCTTTACAGCGAGTACTTTAAAGTAAGTCTTTCTAAAATATACGTGAGCGTCGCAGCCAGTGTCAACATCGATACTGGCGCTGTATCCGTTTTGATACAATTAGATGCAAGATGTTGTTGTGACAGTATTTTTCATTTATTTATTTGTAAATTGAACGCTTATTTTTACATCAAAAAATACAGCATAAAGTTTTAAGTGCTTAAAGTTTATAGAGAAGTCAGACATTACCAATGAGGCGAGCGTTTAATCGCTTCTATAAGAAAATCAATAAACTGCCTTTGTAAAGGCGTCACCTGTTTCCGATTGGCATAGACCACATACACGCCCAGCGTTTTGGGCTGCCATTCAGGCAGTAGTTCAATCAGTTGACCGGACTCAATCAACGGCTTGACCGTACTGGATGGCTGCAAACTGATACCGTGACCGCGCAGCGTGGCCGCGAGCAATACCTCGGAGATATTGGCGCTGATATTGCCTGAGATATGGACAGATTCGGGGCCATTTGGGCCATCAAAAACCCATGCTGAGCGCCCAAAATAAGCAAACGACAAACAGTTATGATGCATAAGTGACTGTGCATCGATCGGTTTACCACGCTTTTGTAGATACTCTGGCGCAGCGCAGACAATAGAGCGACACTCGCCAATACGTCTGGCGACCACGTTTGGTTCCAAGTCATTGGTAATCCGAATGGCCAAGTCAATGCGCGCATCAATCAAATTGACTGAGTCGTCCGTCGCAAGAATATCAACCGCTGTCTGCGGCCAATGCGATACAAAGCTACCAACCACATCCATCAGCAGACTATCAATCAGCGAGTAGCTGGCAGTAATCCGCAACTGACCTTTTAGCACCAGCGCGTTTTGGTTGCGTATACCATCCAAAGTATTCGTCAATCCGAGTAGCTGATGCGCCACTTCCAGCGTCTCCTCACCTGCTGCCGTCAAGCTCAAACGTCGAGTGGTGCGATGCAATAAACGCACATCCATCCAACTCTCAAGCTCTGTCAAATATCGCGTTACTTTGGCTCTAGACATGTCTAAATTGTCTGCCGCTCGGCTCAAGCTGCCTTGCTCCACGATCGTCACAAATACCTGTAGGGCGGTCAGTCTGTCCATTGTTTTGTCCTTATTTGCGCGAAATATGAAACAGTTAATATCGAATTATAAGGTATTTCAACGAAATATAATCAAATAGAATAGATACCAGTAATTAATACCGCACATCACGTGACCCATTTACTCAAAAAAAAACAGGTATCTTATGAACAAAATTATCGCCACTGCTGCTACCGTAAGCGCGCTACTGTTTGCCACGCAAGCAAACGCTGCCAACCTAACACTACAAGAATATAAGCCCGATCAAAACGCTGTATTCCCCGTAACGTCAGTACTGGCCAGCGGTGAAAAGGACGCTATCTTATTCAATGCGCAGTTTAGTGTCAGTGACGGTAAAGCCTTGGTAGATATGATCAAAAAAAGCAATAAAGATCTTAAAATGATCTACATTACCGCAGGCGACCCAGATTATTACTTTGGTCTACAGCCATTAATCAAAGCCTTCCCCAGTGTCAAAGTTGTCTCTAGTCCCTCAATTGTGAAACACATCGAAGCCACTAAGGAAGCAAAATTAGCACATTGGGGCCCTATTCTAGGTAAACATGCACCCACAAAGATTACCGTGCCACAAGTGCTTAATCAGTCAACGTTAACCCTAGAAGGTCATGAGATCGACATTAAAGAAATAAACACTCCGCAAGCCTACATGTGGGTACCAGAGTCCAAAACCGTCTTTGGTGGCGTATCTGTGACCTCAGGCATGCATGTCTGGACAGCGGATACTCAAACAACCGAGGCTCGTAGTGCTTGGGTAGAATCGCTGGAGCATATGAAGCTGCTTAAGCCAAACATAGTCATTCCGGGACATTATATGGGCACGCCGCTCCAACAAGACTACGCCGTCGACTTTACCATCAGCTATCTAAAAACCTTTGAGCAAGCACTTGCTGCTACAAAAAACCAAGATGGTAAACAATCAGAAAAAGTGATCGATATTATGACATCAGCTTATCCTGCGTTATCGGGTGAGAGTGATTTAGAATTGAGCAGTCAGGTGAATACTGGCGAGATGGAATGGTAGTTCTGTACTAAATACAATTATCTCATTCAGTCTATTTTAGACTTTGTACAGTTGCGTCAAGTTGACGCAACTGTCTCGTTGTTTGCCTATCGAACTTGATGTTAGAGAAGAGAACTGACGTATGAACGCCTAGTGTTAGTACACATAATTAAAAAAAGAGAGCGACTTATGACAACCATACAATATCGCGATGCTGAGCCTGAAGACTTTACCGTCATTGTTGACTTGTTTGTCAGCAACATGAATCTTAGTGTGTTTACCACTGCCACAGACGATGAGGCGCTGCGGCAACTGGCCACTATTTTTATGGCAAAAGACATTCACCGTGCCACCTTTATGCAAGTTGCACGATGCAATGATACACTCTGCGGTGTCATCATTGGTGTCGCCAAGAACGACATTTATAGAGCGTTAGCGTTTGATAATAAGCCACTGATTGCTCAAGCAAAAGAGACGCTACGACTATCAGTACAAGGACGACAGGTATTGAGTGATCTACAAGTAAAAGACGAGATTAGCGCGCGACGACGTGACATAGATTTTGATAGTGAGTTACAGTTTTTTTGTGTAGATGCAAATTACCGCCGTCATCGTATCGGTGCTACATTGATTCAAACGTTTGAGGATTATCTTATCGCGAAAGGCGCAGCCGCTTATTCACTGCATACCGATAGCTTGTGTACCTATCAGTACTATGACAATAATGGCTACCAACGTGTTGATCAGTACCCCAGCCTTCTAAATTTGCAGATTGAGCATTATACGTATGTCAAAAGCTATCTTAATAGCTTTATATAGCAAAGAATCTATCTAAAAAGCACAATCAAAAAAGGTCTGAGCATATACTCAAACCTTTTATCTTCGCAAAAAACCTATTTATCAAAGTGAATCAGTATTAAAAATCAACGCTGACATCAAAGATGTAGTAACGACCGGGTTCATTGAACGTACGCGCACCAGCATTGGTCGTCGTGCCTTCTCGTTTGACTTGTCTATCAAATAAGTTTTTGACACCAGCGCCAATGGTGATAGCGTCCGTCAGATTATAGCGGGTACTCACATTAGCAAGAGCATAAGGTTCACGGTCAAGTTTTGCAGTACCAAGCTCATCACCAGTCGTCACAGAGATATTAGGTGCCTCGATGGTTCCGTAATAGCTGACGCCAAAATCTGTATTCCAGCGCGGGGTAATATCCCAATCGACGCTTGTGTTCGCTGTGAATTTAGGAATTAATGATAGCGGCTCGCCCGTATCTTTACGCTCTGAGCGAATGTTTCCTGTTAAGTTGGTTGACCATGTGACGGTATCTGTAACAGGTACTTTTACAAATCCTTCGAGACCTTCAATGACTGCATCGCCTTGGTTTTCCCACTGAAATACAGAGCGGTTTGCGGCAATACCATCAGCCACGACACCTATTACACCCACACGATCTACACCCGCACCGATACGATTGTCATAGGCGTTATGATAGTAAGTTAATCCTGCATTGAGCCCATCATTGTCTTTATAAGTAAAGGTCAACTCTTTGTTCCAAGAAGTTTCATGCTCTAGGTCAGAGTTACCCAAGACGTAACAGCCTCGTTGATCGAGCGGTACATTAGATGGACAGCCATTACCACCCGTATAGTAGATATAGTTCGGATCAAGCTGATAAAGTGAGGGCGCTTTAAATGCGCGACTAACACCTGCTTTTACCGACCAGTTCGGACTGAAATTCCAAGTGGTATTAATACTGGGTGACCAGTTACTACCAGCTTGATCATGATAGTCAAAACGGATGCCAGGTGTGATATACCAATCAGGATTAAGTTGATAATTGTCTTCTAAATAAGCACCTACTAGATACGAATCTGTCTTTGAATCACGCTTAGAAGGATCAGTTTCTGTATCACCAAACTCAAACCCCTCATCAAACGTTAATGTAGAAACCACTGGATTGTCCAGTTTTTCACCACGGAATTCTGCACCCGCGGTCAATGTATGACGGTCAAAGTAGATATCCCACTCTGATTTTGCATTTAGCGTGTCATAAGTTGCTTCTGTCCAAGTGTACTCTTCTCCTTCACCAGGAACTGAAATTTGGCCTTCATTACGACCTGCGTTGCCTTCGTTAAGGCGCTCATTGACGGTACGCGTATATTCTAAGTAACTATTACTACTGCTATTGTCATATTCACCACGATGAGTGAATGCAGCGCCATAACGCTCCATTTTGTTGGTTTCTTGACCAGCTAATGCATTGACCAAGTCATCGTTTATTGTTTGAAATTGTGAGTCGCCCGCCCAGCGATTACTTTGATTACTGTAATTAACCTCAACACCAACGGTATTCATCGCATCCATGGCGTATTCAAAAAGCTGGCGAGCGTCTATATTTTCGACCCCTTCACGACCTGCCGCAACAGAGGCTTCTGGACCACCACGCCCATCAACAATGACTGCATCTTTTGCATTAATATAAGGATCGTCTCCTTCACTCTCATGATAGCCAAGCGTGGTACGGAAGGACAGCTTATCCGTCAACGGGCCTGCCATATTGATGTTAGTCCGCCAATCGTCGCCTTCAAAATCACTGTCTGGCAACTCATAATGCCCTGACACCGAAAATTCTTTTTTGGTCGGCGCCTTTGTGATGATATTTACCACACCGCCCATACTACCAGAACCATAGCGAGCCGCTGCAGGTCCACGCAATACTTCGATACGTTCAATGGCGCTTGGTGGCACCCATTGTGAATCGCCACGAGTATCTTGTTCACTGCCACGACCAGGACGCACGGCATTACGAGAAGTGACTGGCCGACCATCGATCAAAATAAGCGTGTTATTCGGGCCCATACCGCGCAAATCAATCTGACGTTGATTACCACGCTGGCCTGACGTAGACGAGCCTGACAGATTCACACCTGGCATTTTACGCACGATTTCTGAGATGTCATTAGAGATCGATGCTTTTTCGATGGCTTCTTCACTAATGATAGACAGACCTGGCGCTTGCACCAACTCGTCCCTAGCCGCTAAGACGACAATGGTATCTAACTCAGTGCTTGGCATCTCTTGCTGTTCAGCAATATCTTGTACCACTGTGTTTTGTGCAGAGGTTTGCTGCGCTGTCAGCGCATTATTTTCTGCCGCAACTGCTGTCGTGCTAAGAATGGAGGCAACAGCCATACTTAACAGCGCTTGGTTGGTGCCAAAACGTGGTAATTTTTTTGTATGAACAGGTTTTTTATAAGAAGGTGTTGATAACATCGGCATAAATAACAATCCTGAAAGTACTTGTTTCTATCAATACCTTTCAGCGTCATCCATCAAGGAAAGCTCAGCAATAGCACGCACACATTATGCAAAAATAAATAATGTCAGGCTAAAGTGCGCTTATATTTTGACTAAAATAATAAAAATTTTGATCAAAAAAATAAAAACTGTCTTTCTCTGACTGCAACTGATAGACACTAAACGGTCAACATATTGATACAGGTCACATTTTAAAACAGAAAAACCGAACAGCAGTTAACTGTTCAGCAATAAACAATGCACACTTTAGCAACATTGTAAGGATAATACAAACAATAATGATAATTATTATTATTTACAAATTATAGTAAGATATTTTAATATAATTATCATGCAGTTATGGAGATGGCTAAAATAACCATCTTAGAATGAGGAAGGTTAATTGTGGTAGAAGTATGAGTATTTTTGTAAAGGATAAAATCAGAAAAGTGATTTATCTAGATAATATCATGCTCTAAAAACACGCGGCGCAAGACGACTACGACTAATCTGTGCAGACGCGTGCAAAGGCTGATTGGGTACATAAGATTAATTTTTGACTGAATCATCGTGATTGAGTATAACAATGACAGACGTTTTATTTTTTTGCCAACTGATTGTCAAGACTTAGATAGCCGCCGCCTTGTATCGCCAAAGAAACCAATACAACCAATAACGTCAGCGCATACTCATAACCGTTATTACTTGCGAATAAACCATTACCAATATGTACCGAAAAAATAGCGACGATCATCGTAAATGCGGCAACCACTGCTGCTGGTCGGGTCAATAATCCCAATACCAATGCTAAACCACCAAAAAATTCAGCGCTGCCAGCCAATATGGCCATCAAATAACCTGGCTCAATACCAATACTGCTCATCCATCCAGCAGTACCTGCCAACCCATTACCACCAAACCAGCCAAATAACTTTTGCGCACCATGTGCTGCTAGAATGAGACCAACTGGCACACGCAGTACTAGCGCGGCTATGCCAGCCTCTGATAGGAAGATTTTGTTTAAGGTTGAATTTGTCATTTGTGGTTACTCTATAAAATGTATGTGGAGACGTCTGTTTGTCTCGATAAGGCAATACACTTTACTATCAACAAAGCAAAAGAGTAAGATAACTAATAGCAAATAACTAACAACAGAATGTTGATAATGATATCTTCATGAATGTCTCAAGGAAACCATCAGTAATGGACAGGATCGATGCCATGCGAGCGTTTGTGTCAGTCGTCACTGAAGGCAGTTTCAGTAATGCCGCAACCGCGATGCAACTGTCGCCGCAGTTAGTGAGCAAATATGTATCAAAGCTAGAAGAACGTCTTGAGATACGATTACTCAATCGCACTACGCGTAAAGTCAGTCTAACAGAGGCTGGTAGGCATTATTTTCAGCATGCACAGCAAATATTATTAAGTATCGATGACATGGAGTCCAAACTGGGCGGGTTTCAACAAAAACCCAAAGGGACACTAAGAATCAGCGCGCCTGTATCATTTGCATTAAAACACATGGCGCAACTCATCACAGATTTTCAGGCCCTCTACCCTTCAGTCAATGTCGATTTACAGCTGACGGATCGTAAGGTAGATATTGTTGAAGAAGGCTTTGATGTGACACTTCGTATTGGACAGCTCAAAAGCTCTTCATTGATTGCCAAGCAAGTAGCGCCTATTCGAGTCATCTTATGTGCCTCGCCTGACTATCTTAAAAAATACGGCGTGCCTCGCAATCCTGAAGATCTGAAGAACCATCGTTATTTACATTACAGCTATATGGAAAGAAGCAATAAAGAAGATATTTATCAATGGCTTAGTATAGAGAGCAGTCAGCGTGATGGTGGTTTGAGCAGTAATAACGGAGATTTGCTGGTCAATGCGGCGATAGCAGGTGCGGGTTTGGCGCTGCAACCCACTTTTATTGCAAGCGAAGCCATTGTAGAAGGCAAGCTGGTGATATTGCTACCTGAATATGAGCCCGAAACGTTAGGCTTGTATGCGGTGTATGCGCACAGAAAACTGCTGCCACATAAGATACGATGCTTTATTGATTTTATCGAAGGGTATTACGGTTCACCGCCCTACTGGGATAAACCGATACCCGAAAAATAATAAACTTATCTTTAATCCACTATAAAATAAATACAGCGTGGCTGAAATATATTTTACGTAGCCTCTGTCAGTGAAAGCACAGTAAGCAAGAAAAATTTATCTCAGTCGCACGTTATGATATTTTTCATTTATCTCAGTTGATATCTAAGCAGATATATTTGGTTTCAACATATTCTTCAATACCATATTTTGACCCTTCACGCCCCATACCAGATTCTTTAACCCCGCCAAACGGTGCCAACTCTGTTGTCAGCATACCTGTGTTGACGCCGACCATACCGACTTCAAGCGCTTCAGCGATACGCCACACACGGCCAATGTCTCGACTATAAAAATAACCCGCCAAGCCATATTCAGTACGATTGGCTAAGGCAACTGCCTCTTCGTCTGTGTCAAATTTGAAAATCGGCGCGATTGGCGCAAAGATTTCTTCATTGGCAATCCGCATGTCATTGTTGACGTTGGTCAGAATGGTTGGATTAAAGAAATTTTTATCCGCATCGACTCGTTGACCACCGCACAGTACCGTCGCGCCTTTGTTTTTCGCATCTTTAACCAACGCTTCGGTATTATCAGCAGCGGCTTTTGAAATTAGCGGGCCTTGTGTTACACCTGACTCTAAGCCATTGCCCACTTTTATGGCGCGTACTTGTTCTGCCAGTTTTTGTGAAAACGCTTCATATACGCCCGCTTGCACAAATAAGCGATTGGCGCATACGCACGTTTGCCCACTGTTGCGATATTTACTCATCATCGCACCAGTAACGGCAGCGTCTATGTCTGCATCGTCAAAAACAATGAAAGGCGCATTGCCACCCAGCTCCATCGACATTTTTTTGACCGTATCCGCACACTGTTTCATCAAGATTTTGCCCACGCGCGTTGAACCGGTGAAGCTGATTTTTTTGACCATCGGGTTGGTGGTCATCTCTTCCCCAATCGCAATCGGATCGCCTGTCACCACGCTATATATACCGTCAGGAATACCCGCTTGCTGTGCCAAATACGCCATTGCCAATGCTGAGTATGGTGTCTCCATTGCAGGTTTGACAATCATTGGACAACCCGCTGCTAAGGCAGGCCCTGCTTTACGGCTGATCATTGAGTGCGGAAAATTCCACGGAGTGATGGCTGCGGTAACCCCAACAGGTTGTTTGATGACGATCAGACGCTTATCTGCCATGTGGCCAGGAATCACATCACCATAAACCCGTTTCGCTTCTTCGGCAAACCATTCTAGATAATCCAGTCCGCTTTGAATCTCTCCTTTGGCTTCGCCGATTGGCTTGCCTTGCTCATGGGTCATCAGCAATGCCAAATCTTCGATGTTTTCGGCAATCAGCGTGTGCCAACGACGCAAAACAATACTGCGCTCTTTACCCGTTTTTTTTGCCCATGTTGATTGTGCAGTGTCCGCAGCTTCAATCGCACGACGAGTTTCATTAGCTCCCATCATTGGTACCGTACCAATGACCTCTCCTGTCGCTGGATTCAGTACTTCATGGGTTTGCTTATTATCAGCATCACACCACACCCCATTGATAAAAGCTTGTTGTCTAAACAACGCATCGTTTTTTAATTGCATCTCTCTCTCCAGCAGGTTTCAGGATTCTAATAATCCGCGTGTGGTCAATACTTGACGGGCAATACGAAAGCACTCTACGCCTTGTGGTACACCGCAATAGATTGCGATGGCATGAATTGTGGCGCGAATTTCTTCCACAGAACAGCCATTAGTAATGGCGCCATTTAGATGCAGCTCCCACTCATGCATTTTGCCGAGTGCCGCAATCATGGTTAGGTTCATCAGTGAACGGGTTTTGGCGTCGATGGCCTCATCACCCCAACCAAAACCCCAGCACCATTCTGTCATGGCTTCTTGAAATGGACGGTTAAAATCATCGGCTGCCTGTAGGTTTTTTTCTACATATTCAGCACCTAACGTGGCTTTACGCTTGGTAAGACCAAGTTCAAATCGTGTTTTATCCATGACTCTTCCCTATTATTTATTGTTGGTTGAGATGCAAACCCATACGGCAGGCTTCATCGATATGTTTGCGGCAGGCTTTGACAGCAGCTTTACTGTCACCTTTGGCAATATTGTTGACGATTTCTTGTAGATTGTTTGGGCCTTTAACAGAACGCTCTTTGGTCGACAAGGTCATAAAGCGCAAACGACCGATACGACCATTCAACCGCTCTGTCAACTCCCACGCAACTGTCATGCCAGCCGTCACAAAAAGACGCTCGTAAAAGGCATAAGAATGCGCGAGTGCTTCGACCACATCCCCTGCATGCAAGTTGTCTCGAATTTGAATCAACCCTTCTTGCAATAATTCCACTAACTCAGGGCTGGCTTGCTCAGCACAATGACGAACCGCTTCACTCTCGAGCATGGCACGCAAATGATAGATTTGGCGAATCTCATCGCTCTCGAGCACAGCCACTGAAGAGCCACCTGCAGAAAAAGTCACCAAATGCTCGCTCTCTAAGTGCCTTATACACTCTCGTACCACGGTGCGACTGACGCCCAACTGCTCGCAAATAGTACGCTCTACCAATCGTTGACCTGGTGCCAGCTGTCCAATCATGATAGCCAAACGCAATTGCTCTAACGCTGTGTCTTTCAAGGTCTTTGGTTTTTCTACTTTTTCTAACATAAGGTCTCTGCTCTCTTAGATGTAAAAAAGAAGTATAGCGAGTATGGCGCAAAAAAGCAGTAAGCTTGTACCTCGTATCATGGTATACCATAATATTTTTTTTCAAAAAAAGCTAGTAATTTATTTAATACCGTATTATGGTATACCAATATTGTTAGAAACCATTTATTACTAGAGATTATTATTGAAGGGAAGTCATCATGCAAAAACCAGAAATCAGAAAGATTGTCACTTTTGAAGAAGAGACCTTGATTGAAGGCTACAAGTCAGCCGACACACCTCTACGCATGTTTGCGGTTGCAGCTGTTGTGACCAACCCATGGGCTGGTCGTTATGCTGAAGATTTGCAACCTGAAATCAAAGCGTTCGCACCTGTCTTAGGTAAGCTACTGACTGACAAAATCATTGCCTTAGCAGGTGGTGCTGACAAGATTGAAGCTTATGGCAAAGCCGCTGTAGTGGGTTTAAATGGCGAAATCGAACACGCATCAGGTCTGATTCATACCCTACATTTTGGTAATTTTTATCGTGAAGCCTTGTCTGCCAATACGTATTTAGCCTTTACCAATACACGCGGCACAGCCAGCACTCCTATCATGGTTCCACTGATGGACAAAGATGATGCTGGTCGCCGCTCTCATTATTTGACGATTCAATTTGCTATTCCTGATGCGCCTCGCGACGATGAAGTGGTGATTGTGTTAGGCGGTGCCACTGGTGGTCGTCCCCATCATCGCATTGGTGATCGTTACCAAGATTTAAAAGATCTCGGTCATGATTTGAATAATCCAGCCGCCGTTTAAGGAGCATCTACTGATGAAATGGTCACGCGAAATCTCTAACGGAATTGCTTATTACTCTAGTGGTAATCAAGACAGTAATCATGAAAACGACAAAACCACTCCCATCGTTTTTGTTCATGGCGTGGGTTTGCGAGCAGAAAGCTGGTATCAGCAGGTATCAGCCTTTAACGACCGTTATCGTTGCTATGTGATCGATATGCCAGGACATGGGGAAAGCGATTTATTGCCCAATCCCACGCTTACGTTAGAAGACTTTGCCGCGGCTCTAAACAACTTTATCCAAAACGTGGTTGGAGAGCCTGCCATTATCATTGGACACTCTTTAGGCGCAATGACTGCATTACAAACGGCGGTCAGTTACCCAAAAATCGTTAGAGGCGTTGCCGCGTTCAATGCCATCTATAATCGTCCTGACAATGCGGCGCAAGATGTACAAACTCGCGCTGAATCACTACTTAATGATCTTGATCAAAATGTGACTGATAAGCCAATTGCCAGATGGTTCGATGGTAATCCGCAATATGATAACGAGGCAGAGCTGTGCCGATCATGGCTAAACAATGGTAACCGTTTGGGGTACGCGCAAGCTTATCAAATGTTTGCACACTTACGCGGTATTCCAGCAGCAGAGCTCAAAACCATCACTGTTCCTGCATTATTGCTGACAGGGGAAATGGACATCAATTCTAGCGCTAAGATGTCACTCACGATGGCTGATATCTTGCCAAACGCCAATGCTGTTATTGTTCCAGAAGCGCGCCATATGACACAAATGACACACGCCAATGCCGTTAATAGTGCCTTGGAAAGGTTTTTTGCCCAGTGCGACTCGCACCATACGGCCAATGTGTAATCTAAAATATGCCTAATTTGAAAAAGAGGTTCTCATGAAACAACTTGATCCTAAAATGCTACGCAACGCCTTCGGCAGTTATATGACTGGGGTGACCGTGATTACAGCGGTGAGTAAAGATGGTACGCCTGTCGGTTTTACAGCCAACTCTTTTACCTCGGTATCGCTTGATCCGCCATTACTGCTGGTTTGCCCAGCAAAATCTTTATCTACCTTTGAGGTATTTGCTAACTGTGAAAGCTTTGTTGTCAACATTTTAAGTGAAGACCAACAGGCCGTGTCGAACATATTTGCCAGCTCTAAAGAAGACCGTTTTAGTCAGATTGAGTGGCACAAAGATGAGCAAGGCAACCCTGTTATTGATGGTGCGCTCACGCACTTTTCTTGTAAAACTGAACGTAACCTCGACGCAGGTGACCACAATCTGTTGGTAGGTGAAGTACTGAATTTCTCTAACCGTGAAGGCCATGGTTTGGGTTATGCATCAGGCGGTTATTTTAGTTTGGCATTAGAACGCGAAGCGGCAGACATCAGTACCCAAGAAAAACACGTCTGTGTTGGCGTCATTATCGAGCATAACGGTAAAGTGATTATCAACAAAAGCGAAGGTAAAGCCGTCTTACCCAATACGACAACCGATGACAATACCAACGCGGTCAGCGCCATCAAACAGTTTTTGACAGATAACGGTATAGATGCGCAACTGGGCGCTGTGTTTTCAATCTATGAGAATACCAAAACCAATACCAACTATATCTTTTACCGCGCCATTGCAAATTCGCCAGAGACTAAAGGGCTTGGTGAATACGTGGCAATCAATGATATTGAAAAACAAGATTTTGCGACCTCAGCCATGAATTCGATGATGACTCGCTACGCCGCAGAGAGCGAAAACGGTCTTTATGGTGTCTATGTCGGCCAAGAAGAGCAAGGTCGCGTCCACTAAATTTTATACATAAACGACACTTAAACAAACATGACCTGTAAATACAGTCAGTAAAAACAAATAGCAAAGGATATGCCTTATGAAATTCTCACTATTCCTACACATGGAACGCCTCGACGAATCACAATCTTATGAACAGCTCCATAATGATTTTATTGAGCTGGCAAAAATGGCCGACCAAGGCGGAATGCACGCTATCTGGACAGGCGAACACCATGGTATGGATTTTACCATCGCCCCTAACCCATTCTTAAATCTAATCGATCTATCTCATCACACCAAAAACGTGCGCTTAGGTACGGGTACAGTGATTGCACCCTTTTGGCATCCGATCAAACTGGCTGGCGAAGCTGCCATGACAGACATTATCACAGGCGGCAGATTGGATTTGGGTATCGCGCGCGGTGCTTATAATTTTGAATATGAGCGCTTGATGCCGGGTATGGATGCCATGGAAGCTGGCGGACGCATGCGAGAGCTTGTCCCTGCCGTCCAAAAATTGTGGAAAGGCGACTACGCTCATGATGGCAAATACACCCAATTCCCCTCTACCACCTCAGCGCCAAAACCGGTACAAAGTGGCGGCGTGCCTATGTGGATTGCAGCTCGTGACCCTCATAGCCATAACTTTGCAGTAGAAAACGGCTGCAATGTGCAAGTCACCCCGCTGTGGCAAGGTATGACAGAAATTCAAAACCTTATGACTGCGTTTAAGAATGCCAAAGCCGAACATGGCGAAGGCAAAAACCCAAAAATCATGCTACTACAGCACGCTTATGTGGGTAGTAATGCCGATGATGTGGCAACAGCAGCAAAATCTATCAGCCGCTTTTACTGCTATTTTGGTGCATGGTTCAAAAACGAACGTCCCATTCGTCAAGGATTACTTGAGCCATTGAGCGAAGAAGAAATGGCAGCAATCGATATGTATGCGCCTGAAAAAATGTTAGAAAACATGCCAATAGGAACGCCTGAGCAAGTCATTGAAAAGCTTAAAGTCTATGAAGAATTGGGCTATGACGAATTTGCATTCTGGATTGACTCTAGCATGACCTTTGAGCAAAAACGTGACTCGTTACGCCGTTTTATTGATGATGTCATGCCTGCGTTTGCATAAATATTTTGAGTCTCTTACTCTAGTGCGAGCTAAACAGACAACCTAAAAAATTTGGAGAATCACCATGACCAAACCTCATTACCAGCTTTATATCAACGGTGAGTGGTGCGAAGGCAGTAACAACCAACGCTTGGACAGCTATAATCCTGCGACTGGCGAAGCATGGGCAACGTTTGCTTGTGCCAGTCCTGAAGATGTTGAGCGCGCGGTCAGCGGCGCAAAAGCCGCCCTTAACAATCCTGAATGGGCAAAAATGACCGCCACTCAGCGTGGCAAGTTATTGTACCGCTTAGCTGAACTGATCGAAGAAAACGCTGAGAGACTTGGTGAGATCGAGACGACAGACAGCGGAAAACTGGCTCACGAAACGGTCGCTCAAACCCGCTATGTCAGTGACTATTACCGTTATTACGCGGGTCTTACTGATAAAGTTGAAGGCGCGACGTTACCGATTGATAAGCCTGACATGCATGTCTTCACCACTCGTGAACCCATCGGTGTGGTCGCCGCTGTCGTACCGTGGAATGCCCAGATGTTCTTAACATCGACTAAGCTTGGCCCAGCACTAGCAGCGGGCTGTACCATTATTTTAAAAGCATCAGAAGTCGCGCCTTGTCCGATGTTTGCGTTTGCTGAATTGATTGAGCAAGCAGGCTTCCCAAAAGGGGTGGTCTCTGTCATCACAGGGGATGCCGAAAACTGCGCGATTCCGCTGACCAGTCATCCTGATGTCGATAAAATTGCCTTTACAGGTGGGCCTGAAGCGGCGCGTCACGTGGTCAGAAACTCTGCCAATAGTTTTGCGGTCACAAGCTTAGAGCTTGGCGGCAAGTCTCCTATCATTGTCTTCGAAGATGCGGATTTGGAGAGTGCTGCTAACGGCTTGATCGCTGGCAACTTTGGCGCTTCTGGACAGTCTTGTGTGGCAGGCTCTCGCGGCTTCGTTCATCGCTCTATCTTGCCTGAAATCATCAAACGCGTAGAAGAAAAAGCCAAAGGTATTGTCATTGGCAATCCGCTAAATCCCGAGACACACGTTGGGCCTTTATGTACCAAAGCACAGGTTGAGCGTATCAAAGATACATTAGCAAAATCAGTCGCACAAGGCGCAACCATTCGCTTTGGTGGTCAAGCTCCTGAAGATGCGGATTTGGCAAACGGCAACTATTTTTGTCCGACACTTGTAGAATGTCCGAATACGGACATCGAAACGCAAACCATTGAGATGTTCGGTCCTGTTATGTCATTGGTCGCATTTGATACCGAAGAAGAAGCCATTGCAATGGCGAATAACAGTGTTTATGGCTTGGGTTCAGGTGTGTTTACACAAAACTTGGCGCGCGCCCATCGTGTCTCTAAACAAATCCACTCTGGGGTTTGTTGGATTAATACATACCGTGCTATCTCTCCAACCGCACCGTTTGGTGGTTACAATCAATCAGGTTATGGACGAGAAGCTGGTAGCGAGTCTGTACTGCAATACACACGCACAAAAACGACATGGATTAATATCTCGGCGGAGCCGATGGCTAATCCTTTTATCATGAGATAACCAACTGGTGTAGTCAGCTACATTAAGTTTTAAGGAAAAAACTATGGCTATCCGTCCTCCTTTAGAAGAGTTAAACATAAAAACCCATGACAAAGGTTTTTATAAAGGTTTCAATCGCTTTGTCACCGTGACCTCGAAGATTTTCGTAACGCTGGTGGTGATTTGGATTTTAAGTGACATCGAGCGTTCTGGTGCTATGCTCGATGCCATGAAAAATTGGTCGTATGCCAATCTAAATGGCTACTACACCTATTCTATCGCCTTTTATATTTTAGTCTGTCTGACGGTTATTTTATGGCCGTCATTCGGCCGTATTAAGCTTGGCTCTGACCCTAATGGAAAACCAGAATTTTCAAATTTTTCTTGGTTCTCGATGATATTTGGTGCAGGTATTGGTATTGGTGTTTTGACCTATAGTGCGGCAGAACCCCTTTGGCATTTGATGAATAACCCTGACATCATTATGTCAAAAGAGATAATTTTGTCATCAATGAGCAGCAATGGTATCGCACTGCCGCAAGGCGCTGATGTCTTTGCCTTTTATCAAGATCAGGTCGCGGCTAACGCATTGGCTCCTATTGATAATCTCGTCATACCCAAAAGCGATGAAGCATTAGACACCGCCTTTCGTTATGCGTTTTTTCACTGGGGTATCGGTGCTTGGGCGACGTATTGTTTAGTTGGTATCTGTTTGGCATTTTTTGCTTATACACGCGGTTTGCCGCTCACCATGCGTTCGGCACTTGCGCCTTTATTTGGCAAGCATTTAGAAGGACCACTTGGCAATATCATCGATGTGGCTGCCGTCATTGCGACTATCTTTGGCGTGGCGCAAACCATCGGTATTGGACTCAGCTCTTTTGCCTCAGGCTTGTATAGTATTACTGGTATCTCGTGGCTAGTCGCGGATGCAGTCAATCCTGAACCAACCACAGGCGCATTATTGATGTCGTTGCTTGTGGTCATGTGTCTTTCTATGATGTCAGCCCTATCAGGTGTTGGACGCGGCGTTAAATGGCTCAGTAACATCAACATGGCATTGTCATTTTTACTCCTCGCTTTCTTCTTGATTTTTGGCGCAACGATGTTTGCGTTAGAGATGCTAGGCAAAGGTATTTTTAGCTATGTGATACATCTTCCCGCGATGGCAGTAACAGTTTGGGACCCTAATACCGAACTGGGCGCTTGGCAAACCAGCTGGTCTATTTTTTACTGGGCATGGTGGATTGCGTTTGCACCCTTTGTTGGTCTGTTCTTGGCACGTATTTCTAAAAACCGTACAATTCGCGAGTTTGGTTTGATTGGGATTGTTGCACCAAGTTTGACGTTGTTTGTTTGGTTCTCTTTGATTGGTGGTACTGGCATTGATTTAGAATTAAGCGGTATTGCAAATGGTAAGATTTTTGATTCAGGATTGACCGCTCAGCTGTTCGAAATTATAGGTTTCATGCTCAACCCAGCGATGGCAGGCGTCTTATCATCGATGGTGGTGGTGCTGCTATTGACGTATTTGGTCACGTCAGCCGATTCTGCATTACTGGTAATTAATACCCTCAATGCTGCGGGTGAAGTCCAAGTCGAGAATGGCTCAAAACATATCATCGTTTGGAGCATTGCGGTTACTGCTGTGGTTGGCGCGTTGATTCTGGCGGGCGGATTAGACGCTATTACCTCAGCCATGATTGTGGCAGCAATTCCCTTCTCGTTTATCATTATTTTAATGGCAATCAGTCTATTAAAAGCATTAATTTTGGACATTGCACGAGCAAGAGAGCGTAAACTGTAATAATTATATGCTGGCTAATCTTGCTTGATAATGGAGCATGCTCACTTTAACCTTGCTGCGTTGGTTTTTAAGTGAATCGATTATCCTAAAAAGCCCTACTATTTAAAAGAGTAAATAGTAGGGCTTATTTATGTCATCTATATTTTCAACACTTTAATAATCGATATCAGCATAGTCGATATTTTAATAATCAACCGTATAACTCAAACCATAAGTCGTGCCTGTTGCAGGCAGACGATTTAAATCACCAAACGTGGTTTGATGATAGACCGTTTGATAGTCTTTATTGAGTACGTTATAAACCCCATAACCCACTCGGCCCACTGGCATTTTTACTTGACCCAATACATCTAACGTCATGTATCCTGTGACTGGCTGCGCACTAGCATCAGGGTCATTTTGTTGATCTTTGAACGCTCTATCATCGCCGCCAATAGCCAGTGCTTGTAGACGAATATTGCTGCCTTCATCAAAGTTGTATTGCGCAAATGCAGTACCTTTGAGCGGTGTCAAGCGCACCGCGTCTAGCTCTAACCAATCGCCGTCTTTCTTATACTGACCACGCGTGTAAGCCACGCTGCCACCTACTTGCCAGTTATCGCTGATATCTTGAGTGAGTGAACCCTCGACGCCATAGACGCGCTCATCGGTATCCACCACTTCTACCGTATAGTCATTGGTAAAGCGCACGGTTTTATCTGAAGTATTATAAAAACCCGTTACTCTTGCTGACGTGTCACCACGCTTGCCTTGCCACCCTAAATCGTAATTATTGATCGCGATAGGCTGCACGTTGTCTGAGTTGACCACAAACCCTGCGCGTACGTCACGTAAAGCGCGCTGTATGTCAGCTGTGGTAAATCCTTGTGAGAAGTTGGCAAATATTTGATCGTTCGGTGTCAGTTGATAACTGCTGCCAAGATTAAATAAGGTTTTGTCATGATCCGTCTTACCCTTTGCGACGTCACCTGCTTGGTAGTCAGTACTAGAGCCGTTAAAGTACTCTTCTAGTAATTGCTCATAAAAGGGGGTAAAGGTATCTGTCTTTGATTTAAGCTTTTGATAACGGACACCTGCGCTTGCATGCCATTTGTCAGTGATGTCTATGTCAGAGTTGACAAATGCACCAATTTTATCGATGGTCGTGTCTGGTCCGCCATTATAAGTCATACCATTTGCCTTTGAGACCAGACCATTACTGTCCTCGAACTGAGTGTAGTCTTGCCCATGGTAGGTTTGTTCACTGTTCTCACGCTCAAAATCCGCGCCATAGCTCAACAGCACTGGCTTGTCAGCAAGCTCCGTCTCAGTTTGCATGGCAGCGCGCAGACCCATCACTTCGATATCGGCTTCTGATTGCATTACGTAGGTTGCATCGGCTGCCAGCTCTTTCGCTCTGTCTTTGTCGACGCCGCTTTCTAGCAATACTTCACGGGCTTGTTTTCTGCCGTCTTTGGCCGAAGGATAAAAACGTCCCTGTTCATCGCGGTAGTAACCCGTAACGCTTAAGTTGGAACCAAAAACATCGTCATTGTTATAGTTCAGATTCACGGATGTTTTGGTTGTATAAGGCTGTTTTTCGATACGAGCACCATCGATCGCTTTTAATGATGGCGGCGTACCAAGTAATAATACTCCTAACTCTTTACCATAATCTGGGCCATAGTCAGTATCTTGCTCATCGTTATAGTAAGTCACCGCAAGATTTACGCTTTGGCTGTCATCAATGTCCATTCCTAAGTTGGCATTGACACTCAATGATTCGGTATCTTGTTGGTCGGTTTGATTGACATCTGGGCTGATACGATCACCGTGGCTATCAAATTTACCACCTTTGCTGGCGTAATCTACATCCAAACGGCCATAAACACGCTCGCCGCCATAACCCAAGCTCTGCCCCACGTGATAACCGAGGGAGTCGGATTCAAATTCACGACTACCGTCGATACCCAATCGAGTTTGACCTGTAAAACCAGCACCTGCTGCGGATTTTGTCACGAGATTGATCAGACCACCTGCCGCGCCAGACCCATAAATACTTGTCGCACCAGACAGTACTTCTACCCGCTCAAGCTGAGCAGGATCAATACTGTTTAGCTCTCGTGATAAGCTACGTGACCCTGATAACGGTACACCATTAAGCAAATACTGTACCGGACGACCACGCATGGTCGTACCATAGTTACTGGTTGAACCACTACTAGCACCCAAGCTTGGAATCAGCTGAGCCAATATATCGCCTGTGGTACGGTTGCCTGTAGCCTGTGCTTGAATATCTTCTTCACCAATCACTTGCGTGACCGCTGGCATCTCACTAATTTTTTGTGCCAGTGCCGTGCCCGTTTTAGCGCGCGCAGTTACCGTAATGGTATCCAATGTCGTGCTTGGCACATCACTGATAGCCGCATTTTCCACTGCGTCTGCCGTAGAAGCATCGACATCAGTTTGTGCATATAACTGCTGACTGATACATAGCGTAAGAAGAGAGAGAGCAACTTGATGATGACTTTTCATTGTTATTTCGCTTATGATCTGGATAAGTGGAGACAGGTTAACGTATGTTTAGCTTATAATACTAAGTGTACTGGGTTTGTGACTGTCGCATTGTAAATGATAATGATTCACATTTCTACACTTGTTTACAAACCTATCGATTGGTTGCGCTCTATCAGAGCCACTATTTCGGCAGCTAAGTGATTGACATACGTTTATGTATAAACACATAATCCACTTAACCAATTGATTTATCATTCATTCATCTAAAAAATAGTATGGCTATTGTCTGAACAAGTGGTCCAGTTGATTGTTTTGATAGGCTTCGAAAAATAGCTGGAATTTTGTCTCATCTTGCTGATGCTTGTCTTGGCAATCAGGTAATAATTGCTGTGCAACCTCCGGCGACAGTACAAACATCCCATCATTGTCCATGATAGCGATGTTGCCTGAGCGGATAACCGTACTTTGCTCGCCAAAACGATAGCGGATATCAGCTCCCAGCATGCCTTTTGTGTCATTACTTTTGAAGGTAGTGACCGCACTCACGCCTTGAGCAAAAACAGGAAAACCCAGTTGCTGGATTTGTAACGAATCGGTTGCCCGTCCAATAACAACGACGCCTGCAAGCTTTTCATAAATAGCAGCGCAAGTACGCAGCGCACCCCAACAAGCTTTGTTGCCTAATACTTGGGCATCAATACATAAGACGTCGTTAGGCTGCGCTTGAATCAGGGCTTGATTGATGACCTCTGTGTTATCGGAGTTCAAAACCACTGTCACTATTTTGCCAACTACCGTGTGCGTACAAGGATATAAAGCTTTGATATCTGGTAAGTATCCTCTCTCATTTAGATGTCCAATCGTCGAGGTGGCGATGTCTTTGTAGCTCTCTACTAGCGTCTCAATATCGATGTGATCCATTAATTTTTGCCCCATTATGCTTTTGTATTGAATCCACCATAAGGTTTGCTTCAATATTTTTTGCCCTAAAAAAAGGATTGATGGTTCTGCTCTCCCCTGCAGGCATACTGCCATGGGGATCGTCACCACGCTCAATGACTGGTAACAGTAAGGTTTTATGCGGATAGTATGGATTGGTCAGTAGCTGCTCACGGACAAACTGCGCTTGATCGGTATCAAAATCGATACTTGCCAGCGCATTGTCGAGACTGCTCATTGCCTCAAGCCACAGCCCCTTTTCACTAAGCTCATAATGTTCAGACAGGGCTTCAATAATGGCGCGGATATTGACCAATATACCCAATGACTGTAAATAAAATATCAATGCTTGCGGGCTGTCTCGGTACAATCGGTTTTTAAAATTGGGCAGGCTTAAATACTCAGGGTCTGCGATCTGATGACGCTCAAGCCACGGCAGGTAAATGCGTAACGAATCATGGTCGCGCAGTAATATACTGTTAAAACGATGGTGTTTGCTGACCATCACAACGTTCTGCCCATGCATCTCGGGTGCAAGTCCCAAACGTAAGCAGCGCAGCATCGTACTCAAAAACACATTACACAAGTTTTTGAAGCACTCGATAGCGGCAGATTTTATGAATTCTGCGTTTATGGAGGCTGATTGATCAGACGCTGACTGATGACCTGAATACTTCGCTTGAATCATCTCATCAAAGAGATGATGACTGACGCCATCTTTGTAGACCAACATACCTAAGCTTGCCATAGGCATCAGGCGAACTTGATCCTCGCACAGATCGGCAGGCAAACTTCTGAGCATTGCCCCCAGATGCGTGGGTTTTTCTTGATAGAAATACGGGTTGGTCGAGCGTTTGTCTTGTAGATGCATCGGTGACATATAACCCCACCAAATACGCTCATCCCAAAGCCTCAGCGTCGCTGCCAATGCTTTGTCTACCTGTCTTGCCCGCATCAAAATGGCTTGGTTTTTTTCACCATTAATCAGTTTTAGAGCTGGCAAATACCGTTTGGAGTTTAAGGCATACACACCGATCGGTAGCTTGATACTGTGAGGTGTATCCGCACTCAATAACATACTGCGCATTGAAGCACTGGCATAAGTCACTGCGGCATCAAACGTGAGTTTGACAATCGTGCCATCTGCCAGATCGTTGGCATAGCTCTCCGTATTGTTATTCATGGCATCATTGCCAACAGAATCGGTAGCGAAAGCACCTTCACTTAATTGAGTCAGTTGCCAAGGATGCACAGGTAGTGCCACATGCGTATCGCTTAAATGACGCTCTGCCATCTCCTTTGCCAGTCTTTTCTGCTGCCCTTTGTCTAATAAATAGGCCGCTGGATTTTGCTGGTCAATGTCCTCTACCTGCTCCGCCACCATAAGATGGGTTTTGGCAACCGCTACCCATGCCAACGCGATAGGCTGATTAAATTCTGCCATGTAACACTCATACTCTGTGGCCATAAAACCCAGTTTGCCCTTTGCTAATGGATGAAAAGGTCGATCCATCAATGAACCCCTTTGCTCAGCGGCAATTAAGGTTTGATACCAATGTGGTTGACCATAAACTGTCGTGGTAATGCTGGCACGAGCAGATTGGTTCTTAGCAATGATCGCTGCCTGTAAGCTCTCTTTTAGCTTTAGTATTCCGCTCTCACTTAAAGAGGCGCGATCCATCGCAAACAGTAAAATATCCACCAGCGTCTCTACGGTTTCTACTGGCTTTAGTGGTTGAAACGAATTGTCATTAGAGTTGTCGCTATTGTGGTTAGAGGGATTGAAATGAGACGTATTTTTTTGGCGGTATAAAACGGGCAAGCACGATTTATGCAATCGCCACGGCGCCGTATATCCCGGCTCTACTGGTAATAGTAAGCGGTCATCTTTGCTTGTCTGAATCACCAATAACGAATTAACCTCAGCAAAAAACGTTTGATAAGCACTTGGTAATGACGTCAAATGCGGTTGCAACTTTTGACTTGCGAGATAATTTGTTGTCGTTGTTACCTCAATCAAAGGCGCTTTTATCCACTCCTCAAGCAAGACACACTCGATCAGATATGTGATTAATGCACTTTGTATTCTTGCCGCATCTGGTTTTATAGCTGGATGATCAGTCTGAACCGGAAATAAAGTTGGCAAGATTGGCATTGTCTTTATCTTGGCTGTTTTCTCAGTAATTAAACCGCTACTTAAATGAGTACTTAACATGATGCGTGTGCTCGGCTTTTGGCTAATGGGTTGTTGATATATTTGATTGGAAATACCTGATCACCGAACAAGCGACGCTTCGCCAAAGATTCAATACGCGTTTGCGGAGCGAAGACATCAAACAACTCAAACCTTGCCTCATGCTCTGGGTGACAAGATTGGTACTCTGTGACGCAGTCAGCCACCTGTTGCCAAAATTCGGTCTCAGAATAGTGATAATGGGTTTGCATAAAAATAGCAATGTCCGCAAATGCCACAAAAAATAAGCAAGCAACCGTCATGTCTCGAATGCCATCAGTATCCTCTGTTTCAATAAATGAGCCGCGATTCAATGCCGCGTGGACAGCTGGCAGGCTATGAAAATTGGGAATTAAGTCTTGTCGAGCCAGATGTTTTGGGGAATAGCGCACCCCATCATGCAAGTCTTTTAGTAGGACTTTTACAGGAAAACCTGCTTCGTGTACCAGCACGATGTTTTGCGCATGACACTCAAGGGCAACGCCATGACCAAACAAGAGATGCAGTATCGGAGCCACCGTCACCTTGATAAGCTGGGCCGTCCAAGCCTCAATGCCGTACTTTTTAATCCAAGGATCAATAAGTATAGAGCCGTCCATGTTGACATAGCTGACCCCATTTAAAGGAAAGGCCGTTTGATTGCTCGATAAATACCGGCTCACGTTTTCACGCCAAATTGCGCCCAGTCCACCATAGATATGAGGGTGCTGATAGCCACGCTGCTGTAGCACCTCATGATCTAGACTGACACCCACTGTCTCACCCAAAAAGGCAATAGATAGCGCCTGAGCTGTCGCATCCTCTGCCATCAACTGATTCAACCATTTGGTCACGATCGCCGCGTTCATCACCGTGTGCTTGGCTAAAATACGAGTACTTGAGGTATTCATCAAATGCATACTGAGCTTGAGGTAAGCCTTGTCGTCTTGCAACATAGACAAGGAGCGGATCGACTGCTGGGCACGATATTGGTTACCCGTACTACCCAAATAGATGACGTCTTGTGTCTTAATGAGGGGTTGTAGCGCTAAAATTAAGGTGTTTTGCCATTGCCAAGGATGCGCTGGTATCAAACCATAAGCATTGGCTTTAACATCAGTATTGGCATTGGCGACAATGGCTTCATTTTCACTTTGCTCACTCGTGGTCGTAAGGATATGGTTTAGCTTATCATGTAACGCGGCAAACTTATCCATATCCACATAGTCTTTAATCCACTCATCGACATCTATATTGGCAGCGGTATTACTGACCAACAAATCCTTTTTGACCGCCAACCAAACCACCTCGATATTTTGAGCAAATTCTGGCCCATAGTCATAATTGTCTTGTAAATCAAAACCGATACGCGACTTAAAACAAGGATGATAGGGATGTCCGGCCATCAAATAGCCTTCGAGTTGCTCGTATGTCAGCCTATCAATAGCCGCTGGCATGTTTGGTACTGATAAATGAGGTGACAGTCGCTGTGCTTGGGTTTCATTAATTAAAGTGTGACGCAGCTCTTTGATAAAACTGTCTTTTAACGTCGCCGCTTCTATCTTTAATAAGATATCGTTAACGACATTCTCAAGCGTGGCATCGTGACTCTTACCATCAATGACGCGCTGTACGTTGTGATCATTAAATCGAATGATGTCAAAACTATAATGGATATAACCTTGAGCTTGATAACGGATATGATTATCGGTCTTGATAGTAAAGTTTAGAAGCGCAGCGTCATCGCTCGATGCTGCATTCTCATAATCAAACTCAATAATATTTTCATACAGCAGAGCTTGTAGTAGTTGTTTAATAACCCGCTGCTCTACGCACTGCATGGCTTTGTGATCGATTGGCGCTTGCCACGGCGCAGTCACGTCAGTTTTTTGGTTATGGTTTTTTTGGTCTATTTGATGATTTTTCATAATTAAATATCCTTTCCTAAAACTGAAAACAAACGGTTAAGTAAAGTCAATATGACTAACAACTATTAAAGCGAATGATAATTATTTACATTTTTTATTTAAAAAAATGCCTCAATTCGGTTGGTTTGACACATTCACCACATAGGTTCTATAAAGCGTTCGATAACTCACTGATTTTAATTCAGACCGCTTTTGGTAATCGACGCGCCGAAAAAATGGTCAAAAATAGAATTACAGCCAAAATAACAAAAATCTCTTGAATGGCCGTATCAACGCTTTGCCTATTACCTGCCGCTAACAACTGTGCACCGCGTCCTGCGACGTAAACCGTCACCAATGTTATAAAAATAGTAGAGACGATTCGGCGACTGATGTTGTTGAGCGCGGCACCTTCTGTCACCATCTCTTTGGCTAAGCTACTAAAACCGACCGTGGTGGTGGGCAGATAGGCCATTCCCACACCCACCCCTTGTACACTCATAATCACTATCAATAACCAAAGCGTCGGCTGATACAAGCACCATGCCAGCAGTAGCATGGACGACGCACTAAGTGCGATGCCCAAAATTCCTATGTCTCTAGCGCCATACTTATCCACGCGCTTGCCAGCAAAATGCGTGGTGATACTAGACATCAGCGTCGCGGTCATCAAAATCACGCCAGTCCACAAGGCACTCTTACCCATAACCTCCTGAACTAAAATCGGCAATAACAACAAACCCACCATCAGGCCCAAGGTTTGCGTCACGCTGATAATCGTACTGTGCAAATACACGGTGTTGCTAAACAAGCGTACGTTTAATAACGGCTGAATCTGACGGCGCTCATACGCCCACCAAACCATAAAAGATATCAGGAATATGGCAGCAAGCAGACTGGTCTCAATCATGCTCGCAAGGCTGGTATGAAAATCTGTTTTGAGCGTGCTCAGCCATGTCATCAAAGCCAGCAGCCAAACCAACAAGCTGACAAACCCTTTCACATCAAAAGTCTTATCAACCTTGGGCGAGCCGATATTTGGTAAAAATCGCCACACCATCAGAGTGACCGCTGCACTTAGCGGCAGCGTCACCGCAAACAATGTCCACCATGTAAATTGCTCAACCAAGTAAGCGCCAACTAACGGACCAAATGCCAGTGACATCATAATAATGATGCCCCACAGCGCCATCACTCTACCGTGTCTATGCTGCGGATATATCTGGTAGAGCATGCCGATAGATATCGGAATCGTCAGACCACCACTCAGCCCTTGTATAGCACGCGCTATGATTACCATCGTCATGGAGGGCGCGCACATCCCAATCACTGAACCCAGCATAAACCCGATGATTGCGGTCAAATAAACTGGCCTAAACGCAAACTTTTTATGCAAGTAACCACTGAGCATTAGACCCACGCTCATAGACAGCACATAAGCATTCAGCACCCAGCCGCCCATCACAATATCGACATCGAACACCGACATAAAAACAGGAATAGCAGGATTGAGGGCGCTATTGCTAAAGCTGATAACCGTGCCGCCAAGCAACAAGGTCAAAAGCACCTGTCGACGCGGCTTGCCTGTCAACTTCTCACTGCTTAATTTTTCACTGCTATCAAGAGATGCCACCATTTATATCATTGACCTGTGATGACATGACGAGTACAACGCGTTTACTCCAGCAATCACAAAAAATCGAATCATAAAGCAGCCGCACCATAAAATTTGAGATAGCCACTCGATTCAAAAAACTCATCACGATTACAAAAGTAAAGCGATGCCTTTTTTTCAGGCATATCGATCAATCGTTGTAACTGATAGGCAAAACCATTAGCAACCCATTTATAGGCTTCCACCTTACTATCAGGTTCGCCCACTATTTTTTTGGCGTCGGTATGCTCGAAAATGAACTTACTGAGCATCATTACTATTGGCTTGAGATACCCTTTACCAACGACGGCAGTATCACCCAATAGCAGATGCCAGCCCATGTCACTTTCTTCGGCTTTATAATAGTGAGACAAGCGATCGCGAGCCGCTTCATAGATCTCTACATAGCCGATCGGCACATCCTCACAAAGTACGATGTAGAGACGCTGATGGTCATCGGCCAGCATTTTTTCAAAATGTACTTGCAGCTGCGGCATAGGCAGATGTAGCTGCCATTGCTCTACCACATGCTCAGCGTGCATCCATTGATAGAGCATTGGCATGTCTTCAGGATATTTGACCGCTCGTAGTCTAAACGTTTTCTCATAAGCCTCTGCGGCATAGGTATCTGGCAGATTCTGTGTGATGGTCGGCATAAATAGCTCCTTATTTTGTGTGATTTAGAGGTGAAATTTCTCTCAGTAGAGACGTACACTTTTTAAAATAAATCGACGATACTGCTCATTGATATAATGACACTGACATTAAGACGACGACATTAGACCGACGCGCCAAATTGTTGGAATACTTCTAACGCATCAGTGTCATATACGGTCTTACCTATCAATTGATTGATGATTTGCCCAGCTCGATAGGCGCCCAATCCCAAGTCAGGTGTGCCCACGCCATGAGTGTGAATTTCTTGGTTTTGCACAAAGACTTTACCGCTATTATTATCATGATTTTGATACACCAATGCGTAATGCCGATCAATCTTTGGTTGTCCAAACTCATCATACTCAATGGCATACAGCAATGAATTTAGGCAGGCAGGTAGCGCATGACGATAACCCGTGCCAGCGATGAGACAGTCGTAATCCGCCGTAAATGTCTGCTTCTGCTCACACTGTTCAAATGTTATCTTTAAGGTGTCATCCGATAAAGTATCATCAAGGGTTGCCTCAACCACTGCACAATTAGACAACAGTGTCGTGTGTGGTGATTGATTGCCAATGCTGCGCTCATAAAGCTTATGATAAATATCGCGTATGGTGTCAAACCCCATGCCTTTGTAGAGCAAGTCCTGCTTGGGCGCGACTTCTGCTTTGGTCGCGTCATCCAACTGATAAAAATAATCGGTATAAGCGGGACTAAAATGCTCTAACCCCAATGGCGAGTATTCCATCGGAAAAAAGCCAGATGAGCGGGTTACCCAGTCCAATTGGAACTTTGGTTCATCGTTGCTATCAAGTTGTTGATCAAACAATTCACGATATACCTCAGCCGATGACTGACCGGATCCTAAGATCACGATTTTGGTTAATCTATCGTCTGTCTTATGACTATTGCTTTGGCTATTGTCCTGACCACCTTGTACTTTAATCGCTTCAAAATCGAAATTATTGGCAAAGTGCGCAGTGTGCATACAGCGCTCAGGGACTTGCTGAGCAAGCTTTTGCAACGCAGATGGCAGGACTGGCTGCGTACCCGTGCCTATGACTAGGTTTTTGGCATAATACGTTTTTTGCTTGCCTTGCTCCTGAACTGTCACGACAAATCCATTGTGCGTGTCAGTATTGGCATTGGTGGCGCTATCGTCATCGTTAAAGCAAGCACTGTTGTCATTGAACGCCACATCCACTACTTGTGCATCGAACGCTAAACTCTCCAGCTGCCCTGCTACCCATTGGCAGTAATGATTGTATTCTTTGCGATAAATCTTAAAGTCCTCTAAAAAATAAAACTTGAGCAATCGATGCTGCGTATGCAAATAGTTTAAAAATGAATGGGGACTGGTCGGGTCTATCAATGTCACCAAATCTGCCATAAAGGGCACTTGTAGCGTGGTGTGCGGTAAGATCATACCTTTGTGCCAATTAAACCCCGCCTTTTGCTCAAAGAATTTGGCATTGACGTCTGTTTTGTCAAGCAATGCCGCTAGACTAAGATTAAATGGCCCCAAACCGATACCAAGAATATCTAACACGTTGATTCCTTATTGCTTTATAGCACTTATTCACATATTGATTTATATCGAGCTATCGTCAGGTCACTATAAAAGCCTGTCAGCAGAACTGGCATAAAGGTTCCAAAACCTCTGTCATCGTCGATGCAGCAAGTAAGGAAATGGTTATCAGTTCTGCAGGATAATGACTTGTACCTGTTTCATTGAATATTGACCATACTTACCCTAAGCGCTCATAGGATTGGGAATATCAACATAGATAGACTGGGTTTCAACAGGCGCCGTCAGCTCATCCAGCGCATGAAGTCTGGTGAGCAAATTGCCTTTGAACGGCAAAGTCGGACTACGCAGCAATAGATCGATTAAAGAGCGGTGCGGATACTGACTGCCTAGCGTCTCTAAGCACTCTCGAAACGTTGCCAACAAAGCGGCTTCACTGACAAGCTGGGTGCGAGCTATCGCGGTAATAAGACCAAAGATCGTATTACCCACTAAATAATAAGCAATACGCGAGTCAGCAAAATCTTCTGGAATAACACACTCTGCTTCACTGATGAGCTCAGGATACGCATCGATAAGCGGCTTGGCATATTCAGCAATATAGCCAAAGCTTTGATTGTCCCTGGCCCAAAACTTCACAGGATAACCATCTTTTAACTCTATCAGACTGTTTTGTTGATGCACCTCAAACGCAAGCCCATGCTTGTAGTACATATGGATGAGCGGTACAAAACCGACTTTTAGATAAATATCAAACCATTCGGTCGCAATCTCGTCCAACCGCTTACCGGTACGCTCATGGATAGACTGGAATAAAGTGGCAAAGCGATTGGTGAGACGAGTGGGATGATCTTGACTCAAACTTGCAAGATTGGTGACTTGCATAGACTGGGTAAAAGGATTATCACGCAAGATACAAATGGTTTCATCGATAATTTTGCCGTCTATAGACAACGCAATCCAAGCAGGATCATTTAATACCGCAATCGTGGGATATTCAGCGCCCAACTGCTCACCGTAGTCGCTACGCCATATTCGACAAGCATGCATACCGCGCTTACACTCTTTTGGCAAATTGATACGCACCGAATTGGTAATCGCTACCGACAGCGACAGTTTGAACATCCAAGGTGCCTCAAATGCTGCGAGCGTACGTACCGAGGTTGTCGGATACAAATGCCACCCAAGTGCGCCCAAATCAAAGAGCTGACCTTTTTCAGTTAACACCTGATACCATGCTTGTTGCTGCAAAAACGTCGCTTGCCAAGGATGCAATGGCAATAGCTTATGGGTGGGATACTTGGCAATAAGCTGTCGTTGATAATCGCCCATATCCGCGAGCAGCTTGGTCTTTAGCTCAGCGGTAATACTATCGCCATCGACGAACTCTTCGACAATAAAATTAGGATGCACCAGCCAATAGTTCAGCTGTGTTTTACTATTGGTTTCGGGGGCATACTTTGCCCATTCAGCACCATAAAAACCTGCGCGTCCTTTGGGCGTTGGATGCATGGCATGTCCATAAATCAGACTTTGCTCAGTTTGAATAAAATCTTGTGTGTCATCGACAATGTCATCCATCTTATCACTGCGATGCTCTAAAATAATTTGCAATCCTTCGTAACTCTCAAGCCAGCGTTTGAGCACGCCATTACCGTCCAGTTTTACGTCATCTTTGTGCTGATGCACGATGTCTTCGATAATAAAAGACGCAAGGCTCATAGCAGAAGGCTTTAGCCATTGGGGTTCTGACTGCGTATCATTTGTCGAAGGTGTTTTTAACGAAGCTGCATTGAATACAGAAGGTGTATCCGCAAAACGGTGCTGACCCAATTGGCTGACTCTATCCACGGGCACCGCCATAATGGTGTCATGCGGGGCAAGGTTTAATACCAAAAGAGGCTTATCTTGTGAGATTTGTTTGTATTGCCCATCCTGCTGCTCTACGGGTACGATCTTGCCGCGACCTGTCTCATAACTGTAGGCGTTCACTAAGTTTTGTAGTGTCAAACGATCAAGCGTTTTATGGTGCATCATAGTGTTGTCCCTCATAATTTTGGAGTCGATCAAAACCAGTGATAGTCATCTGTTCTATAATATTGTCGATGTCACAGGCTTGCGTATTAGGATTTAAAATAGTGAATTTTAGGCAAAGGCACTGCTCAAACTGCGTGGTGGCCACGTTGGCAATATTATTAATTAACAAGTCCTGCGCAATTTGGCGATTTAATTGCGACAGCTGCTTGTCTGACAATGCGGTATTTTTTGGCTTAAAATAAAATAAGACACTGCTAATAATCGGCTGATGCACCAACACAAAATCTGCATGGTTTTCAATCAGCTTTGCCGCTTGTCTCGCTGTCCTAAGACAGTTGTCAATCAAAACGCCATAATCCTTTGTCCCCAAAAAATCAAGCGCCATCCAAAGCTTTAAAGCGTCAAATCGACGCGTGGTTTGAAGAGAATAAGTAACCAGATTTGGGATATTGTCTTTTTCATCATCGGGAGAATTGAGATACTCGCTATGATGACGGATGCTCTCAAAGTCTTGTTGATTTTTTAATAAAAAGGCACCGCAGCTGATCGGTAAAAAGAAATGCTTGTGAAAATCCAATGTAATGGAATCCGCTGCTTGGATACCCTCAATAAGGTGTCGATAACGCTGAGATAGAAGTAACGCCCCGCCCCATGCTGCATCTATATGTAGCCATATTTTTTGGTCACGACATATATTGGCAATGTCTATTAAAGGATCAATCGCGCCCAAATCTGTGGTGCCAGCCGTAGCGATCACTGCCATCACATTATCCGCGCCTGTCTCCTCTATTTTTTGCTGTAGATGAGACATAAGCATCGCGCCACTCACATCACTCTTTACCTTTTCAACGCACCGAACGCCAAGCCCTAATAATGCTGCATTTTTTTCGATAGAAAAGTGCGCTTGATCTGAGCAAAGAATGATGCCACGCGGCTGACCCAGCATGCCCTCTTTATGTACATCAACCCCTTTAGCGGTATAGAATTTATTGCGTGCCAACAGCAGTCCCATTAGATTGCTTTGGGTACCACCACTGGTAAACACGCCACCTGCCTTGTGTCTCGCTTGGTTATCAACCGGAGCGTCTGTTTGGGTGTGTATTTGAACATCATCATTGGTTTCAAATTGGCACAGCTGACACAACCACTCAACCAAATCTTTTTCGATATAAGTGGCGGCAGGGCTTTGATTCCAAGAATCCATGCTTTGATTGGTTGCGGCAATAATCATCTCAGCAATTTGGCCAACCACCAAGGTCGGCGGGTGCAAATGCGCTAGGCAATGACGGTGTGCTGTAGACACACAGTTGGGCAAAAATTTGTCTTGTATGTCCGCCAGTATGGCCTCGATATCTCGTCCTTGTGACTGGATATTGATTGAGGTCGCCGCTTGTACTTGCTGCGGTGTGCCGCCTGAATACACATTATTGTCATTGAGCCATTCTTTAATAATGGCGCCCGTTTTGTGCATCTGCGTGAGGTATTGCTCACTGGTTTGCTCGTTTAATAAATGCAAAGTATCCTCACCAGTTTATCTTGCGTCTCTATTAAAATGAGAGAGGCGATGGTTGTTATACGTTTTTCTCGAAACAGTCATACAGGTATGACGATGTGCCACTAAGCGCTATTGGTTTTCTTGTAGCGCCCGCTCAAGCTTATCTAATACTTGGTGTAGCTCGTCTTTGGTCACGTTAAGCGGTGGTAAGAGACGCAGCACAGTACCGCCGCGTCCTCCTTTTTCGATGACCAAACCGTGTCTAAAACATGCCTGTTGAATGCTCGCCGCCGCTGCACTATCGGCAGGATAACTACCATCGCTTTGTCTGGGAAGATCTGGATCTATAATCTCCATGCCGATCATCAGACCTCGACCTCTGACATGACCAATTCTAGGATAGCGTTTTTGTAAGCCGTTTAGCTCTGCCATAAACCAAGCGCCCATCTCAGCCACATAAGACGCCATATCATGGTCTTTTAGATACTCAAGGGTCGCAAGTCCTGTTGCCATCGCTAGCTGATTGCCACGAAAGGTGCCAGAGTGGTTGCCCGCTTGCCAAGCATCGTATTGTTTTTTGATACCAAGTACTGCCAGTGGCAAACCACCACCAATGGCCTTTGACATGACAATCATATCGGGATCAATGCCTGCATATTGATACGCAAACCAGCGTCCTGTACGGCAAAACCCTGTTTGCACCTCATCGATAATCAATAAGATATCCAGTTCTTTGGTCACCCGTCGCACCTGCTTGAGCCACTCAATCGGTGCTGGATTGACCCCGCCTTCACCCTGAATCACTTCTAAAATAACGGCCGCGGGTTTGACCACGCCGCTCTCTACATCTTTTAAAAAGTTTTCAAAATAAGATATATGAGCGCTAACGCTTTGCTCAGAAGACAAACCAAAAGCGCAGCGATACGCGTTGGGGTATGGTAAAAATTGTACCGGGCTCATCAGGCCTTCGATGCCTTGCTTAGGTGCCAAATTACCAGTGACAGCGAGCGCGCCATGCGTCATCCCATGATAGCCACCGCTAAAGCTGACAATGCCTGAGCGACCAGTGACTTGTTTTGCCAATTTAAGCGCTGCTTCTACAGCATCAGCGCCCGTCGGTCCACAGAACTGTAAGCAATACTCGTCTTTCTCGGTCGCTAAGAGCGTGTACATGAATTCGCTAAATTTGTCTTTTAATGGCGTGGTAATGTCTAAGGTGTGCATTGGTAGATTGCTGTCCAACAGCTGTTTGATACTCTCAGTGACCACAGGATGATTGTGTCCAAGTGCCAGCGTCCCTGCTCCTGATAGACAATCTATGTATTTATTGCCTTCCACATCAGTAATCCAAGCGCCTGTGGCTGATTGGATCGCAAAAGGCAATTTGCGAGGATAACTGCGCACCTTCGATTCGAACTGAGCTTGGCGATGTAAATAGCGTTTGTTATTGTTTTTTTCTTTTAAAAAAGACGTAGACATAGCATCGAACCTTATTCGTTTTATGCACTAAAACTCGACTACAAGTTTTACTGTTTGCAGACTGCTTATGGACATCATTGAACACACAGTTATTGATGTGGTCGTTACAAAGACAGTCGGCATCATTTAAAAAACGTAGTGTAAATCCACTACAACCTCAATAAAAATAGTAAATGATAATAAAAGTGATAATCATTATCATTTGTGAGACGTATTATTGATGACCTTTACTCTGCTGTCAACCCACTTTATTCATTTTTAAATGATTGGCTTGAGAATTTATACAAAATGAAGCTGTATTAATGCTTACTAGAACGCGAACAAAAATATTCATGAGCATAAACCCATGAATATGAATTATTCGCCTGTCTCTTTAATATCAGAAGCTATCGACTGACAGCAATTGGTACTTTCCGAATCAGCCATAAGAAATAAGCACCGCCAATAATGGCAGCAACCGTGCCAGCAGGCAGCTCATATGGAAAGATGACATAACGCCCTATCCAATCTGCCAATACCATCACCCCTGCACCCAATAATGCTGCCAAAGGCAATTGACGCTCAAGTTTCACCGCGCCAAGAGAGGTCGCCAAATGTGGCACCATTAACCCGATAAAACTTAGTGGCCCTACTGCCAGCGTACTGACCGTACTTAGCGCTGCCACCAATGCCAGTAATGCTATCGTCACTGGTGTCACCGCCACTCCTAGCGTGCGAGCAACGCCTGAACCTAAACCCAGCACACGTAACGGCTTGATGAGTAATAGGCTTAAGACAAATAAGACAAGCGCAATACCAATGAGATACCAGACAGTACTCGGTTGAGCGCTATAAGTCGTTCCTGATAACCAGCTGAGCATCGCCTGCAGACGCGGGTCACCAGAGAGTTTGACCATGTGCATCACCCCATCCATCATGGCGGCAATGCCGATACCGACCAAGAGCAGATACCCTGAGCTTACTCGACGTGCCAGCCAAATAATCAGTAGCAGCACGGCTATCGCACCAGATAATCCTGAAATCAGCAAGGTACCTGAGCCAGCAGATAATCCCAAACTGGGTAAGACTAAAAATCCTAAAATAACGCCAAGCGCGGCTCCGGAGCTGACCCCCAATACTTCTGGACTTGCCATCGGATTGCGCGTGAGTGTTTGCAATAAGACGCCTGCAACAGCCAGCATCAGACCTGTTGCTGCCGCACTCAAGCTGCGAGGCAGCCTGTACTGCTGAGTAATTGCCCACTCTGTACTCAGTCCCCAACCACTTAAATCTTGTATAAACAAACATGCCAGTACAATCATTACCATCACACCAACGCCCCATCGCCAAAGCACAACAGGCGTATGAGTGCCTGTCAGCATGGGGGTCACCGTCTCTATTCGCTCATGGCGCTGGCGTAAAATCAACCAAATAATGAGCGGTGCTCCCAGTATTCCTGTCATTGCGCCAGCTGGGATTTGCATACCTAGGATTGGTTCAAGCAATAAAGCCAGATTGCTGGTGAGCCACAATAGCAGCGCGCCTAAGCAAAAAGCCGCGACCAAACGTTTGCTAATTGATGACACTCCCAATGCATTGACCAGACTGGCAGCACCAAGACCAATGAACCCAATCAGACCCACCTCACTGACCACTAACGCGGTCACAATAGCCACGATAAGCACCACGATGGTACGTATGCCGTTAATAGGCACACCCAAACGCTTGGCTTGCATGTCGTCTAAACTCATTAGGGTTAACGGTTTTAATAAAGGCAAGCACAGAACTGTCATCACAATTGCAGTAATCGCAAACATCACACTAGTATGCCAGCTGTTTTGCGCCAAAAATCCTGCCGCCCATGACAGCATGCCATTGCTACGTTCAGCGAAAAACAGCACCAATACATTGGCAACGGCCGCGAGTAAAATATTCACCACCAAGCCTGCCAATATTAATATCAAAGGGTTAAAGCGACTGGGCGCTGATAAAGCAAAAACCAGCCCCATACTGATGATGGCGCCAACAAAGGCCACATAAATCCCGCCATAAATCGCCAAGCTTGGTAAAAAAAGCGTGACGATCAACATTGCCAATTGTGCGCCAACGCCCACACCCAAGGTGGTATCTGAAGCAAGTGGGTTTTTGACCAATTGCTGGAGCAAGATACTAACCACGCCAAGTAACCCGCCTGCCAATAGCGCCACAATACTGGTCGCCACTATATGTAGCTGCGTTGCCATACTGGCGATATCCAACTGCGAGCTTGGAAGAAACAACTCGCTTATAGGACGCGTCCACTCCTGAGCAATCAATGCCCAACCACTCCATATGCACAAACTTATCAGCATAATGAGCATAAGCCAAAATCGCCACGAAGCATTAGACGCCAGAACGTTTTTTTGTCGTGGTAGATTCGGTGGTGGGCTATCAGGTTGCCCACGCTGATTTGGCCGTTTGTTAGAGTGTGTTTTAGACAGTGTGGTAGATAAAGCCGCTGATGACTGTACTGGCTGAGAAGTAGGAAGTGATGTCATAGAATTGGTATTACTTATAGTATTATCAGTATTGGTGTAATCAGCATTATGATGATCAGTAGTACGGTGCGGATGATTGGTAATATTGACGGTCATGATGCGTCCCCGCCTTTTAATTCAACTTCCGACAAGTTATTTGCCAAACTTACTAACGATGACATCCCCCCATAAATCCATACAGGCGGTAACTCACCCACACAGCGATTATTGCCATAACCTAAACGCTGCCAAATTAAACTGTCCTTAATCTCGGCTTTTGTGATGGGACTTAAAGGGTCTATGATCAACAAACAAACGTCTTCGTCTAACTGTGCTAAATCGCCCATGCGTATGGGAACAAACCCCCATGAGTTACCTTCACCCAGCACCATAAGCTCTTTTTTCATCTGCGTGATTGCTGGTTGAAATAGGCTATTTGCGACATACATGCGCATGTTGTTGGCATCAGATAACTGTACCACCGCAAACTTTTTGACTTTTGGATAACGCTGTTGGAGACGTGCGCCAGCGATGCTTATATCGCTTTGGCTTTTGGCAATATAATCTTCCGCAAGCTTAGGCTCCTCAATCAGTTTGCCCAGCTGCCGAGTTGGCTCGGCATAATCAGCCCAAGTCGCACTCTTCCCTTTGGCAGCAAACATCACCGCCTCGGCTGGAACGTCACCATAAAGATTGCGAGCATGCTCATAAAAAAAGTTATCCACTACCATATCGACGGGTAACTGGGCAATCAGTTCAGCATTGGGCTGATAACGGATACCGACATCGACTGTTGAGGTTGGCAGTTCTGGTGTGCCAACCCATCTATCCCACACTCTGACATCGCCTGTCGCAATTGGTGGATAACCCATGGCGGTCAACGTTGCTGCATTGCCCCAATCGGGAGAAGCAATATTGATTTTAACGTTCTCAGGCTTGTCTGTTTGGGCACCTTTTTGTCCCATCGTTGGTTGCTGACAGGCAGTAAGCGCGAGCGTTAGTGTCAATAATGAGAGGATAGTTATAGGAAGCGAGGTTGCTTTAGTGCCAGCTGAGAGCCGTTTTGTGATTAAAGGTGTTACGATGGATCTAGGAAATTTAACGTTGGTCAGGACAGAGAACATAACAGTCTATCTTTTTAGGCAAATATGAATGGGGTAAATAAAGCGGACTCAGATATTACGCGACGGCAACAGGATGTCCTGTGATAGGGTGACTCAGCAGCTGCATATCCACATTGAAGATACTGCGCAGTATGTCCGGCTGCATGGTGCTTTTGATAGTGCCATTGTGACAAATACGACCATTTTTTAGGGCAATAACACGATCAGCATATTGCGCTGCCAAATTGATGTCATGCACGATAATGATCACACTCAAGCCTTGCTCATCGACCAAGCGACGAATGAGCTGAATCACTTCGAGCTGATAATGCATATCCAGAGCCGCTAATGGCTCATCGAGCAACAGATATCGCGTGTCTTGCGCCAAACACATCGCAAGCCATACTCGCGCGCGCTCGCCACCTGACAGTGTGGTCGTCGTCCGCTCAGCAAACGCCTCTACTTGGGTAGTACGCATCGCTTGTTCGACCTTGTCTTTGTCAACCTGACTGGGTTTTTGTAACCATTTTTGATGCGGATAGCGCCCGAGCATAACCAGCTCACGTACCGTAAATCCAGCTGCATCTGGTAGTTGCTGAGGCAGATAAGCCATTTGCTGAGCGAGCTCCTTATTACTGTAATCAGCGATATGACGCTCGTCTAGGCTGATACTGCCTCCATTGACGCTCATCTCACCTGCCAACGCTTTAATCAATGTGGATTTGCCTGAACCATTGTGTCCAACTAAGGCAATCAATTCATTGCTATTTAATTCACAACTTATGTTGTCTAGCAAAGTATTGCCTTGTCGGCTGATGGTTAGTTGGTTTACATGTAGCATATAGATACTCATTATCGATTAAAGTCGTTATGGTCATATTAGAAAGTCAATAAAAAGTGATTTTACTCGTAAATGATAATAAAAACAATTATCATTAACCAATATACTTTCTTTTTTCATTTACTATTGTTCGTGAGTATCCCTATGACCCATTCCTTACCTTCTCTTAATCATGCTGGCTACGACCAAACAAACCTATATACACCCTTGAAATTTCCTGAGATTGCTAATGCCATCACTCATATCAATGAGGAACATTATGATGAGTTAATTGGATTTTTGACGGCTTTTACTACTTTGTCTTCAGAAGATATAGGCGAGTCAACTGTACAACTGGTTGATATCTATGCCGAGGTCATCGTTTTACAAATACGACCGACAGACGCAAAAAGAACGTCCATTCAGAGCTCTGACCAGACGTTTTTTATTCCCTTTACAGCACCCATCACTCAGTTCAGCGACTTAAATACGCAATATATTTTGCTCAAACAAAAAGCGGATAAAAAGCTTGGCAAAAAAACCATCAAGCTGACCACTCAGACTTTTGTCGTACAAGACAGCTATAAGGTCAGTCAAAACATGCTTCGCCTTGAGTTAACAGGGCCTAATATCAATACTTCTCCCAACAACGCTATTCCCGTTGATGAAGCAGGCTATGCTTATTTGTTTGATTTGGCTCATAACTTCACCAGCGCAAAAAGGGATAACACCACTCTGACACGCGCTCATTGCTATTATACTTTGCGAAAAGCGTGGCAAGCTTCGGATGGCGTACGCGCATGGGTCGATGTATTTTTGCATGGTAATACGCCAGGCGGTGACTGGGCACGCTCGTTACAAGCGGGCGATACGGTCTTGAGTAAGCGAGAGTTTCCTGAAAAAACGGCTCACTTACAAGACGGTCAGGCCTTGCTGATCGCTGATGAAACCTCAATGCCTACCGTTGCCCGATTGTTAGAGCTTTGGGAAAACCCGATACCGCCTTTGGTTGTTTGTGTCACTCAAGATGCCGCTGATCAAGCGTACTTTGATGAGATAAAAATGATGACGAGCCAGACAGACATCCAATTTACGCTGCTGCCTGTCATAACAGGGAAAGTCAATTCAGGTAAAGCGTTGGCTATTTTGATTGACGATATACTGGGCAAATATTTGACCACGCATCCATTGCAGATTGAAAAGGTTTGGGGCGCTTTAGAGGCTAGCACAGCCAAAGCACTTCGAGGACTCATTCAACAAAGGCTGGAATTAGAGCGCACCGATTCAGTCATTAAGGTCTATTGGCGTCATGATTGATGACTGATTATCAAAGTCTGGTGGTAGAAATATGCGTGTGAAAATATCTTGCCACCTTCTTATACACAGCTGACCTCCAAAGTTTGATTAAGTGCGGCAAGGTTATATTGGGCAAACTCTTGATGCAAATTGACCACCTCGCCCATGATCAGCAATGCTGGTGTGGGCAGATTGGCAACCGCTTGCTGTTCGGCAATATCTTCTAATGTGCCGATGAGCACTTGCTGCGTGGGTAGACTTGCATGACTGATGATGGCAAAGGGCGTCGCACTGTCGCGGCCTGCTTCCATCAATCCTTTGGTCATCTCAGCCAAACGATGCAGCCCCATATAAAGCACCACCGTCTGAGTGCTATCGAGCAATTCGCTATAGTCGTCATTGGGTGCGCCCAGTTTTTTGCAAGCAGTCACAAACTGCACCGACTGAGCATGATCGCGATGGGTCAGCGGAATACCCGCGCGATTGGCCGCCGCACTGGCAGCCGTGATACCCGGAATGGATTCAAAACAGATACCATGACGAACCACTTCTTGAATCTCTTCACCGCCCCGTCCAAAAATAAAAGGATCGCCGCCTTTTAATCTGACCACGGTTTTATTGGCAAGCGCATGTTTGACCAAAAGCTCGTTGATACCCTCTTGTGGTAGCGCATGATTGGCACGGCGCTTACCGACGAATATTTTTTCGGCTGTCACCGCACACATATCCAAAATATCTTCAGAGACCAGACTGTCATACAGTACTACATCGGCGCGCTGCATCACTCTCAATGCTTTGAGGGTCAATAACTCAGGGTCACCAGAACCTGCACCCACCAGATATACCACACCCTTGTCATGAGTCAACTGAGTATTTTCTAATCTGTTCTCTACATTATTTTGACCAGTCGAGTCATAAGCTGCACTGATGTGAGTAAAGTCAGGTAAATGGGTCATGATGGTCGCTCCTGAGGACAGTATGGATACGCTAAAACAAAGTGATAAAAATCATGTGATAAAAGTAGCTTGATTCAGATAACGTGATAACAATAAAGCAGCTCGGTAAACAGCGATTTCCACTCAGTCAGTTTGAATCGCACATAAGACACTGCAAGCGACATGCCATCTGCTTTATTAAGCCTGTGCCAATTGCGCATACTCTGCAATCAACTCGTTAATCTGACCCACACAAGAGCCACAATTGGTACCTGCTCGGCACTGCTTCCCAACAGCGGCCGCACTGATACAGCCTTGCTGCGTAATCGTTTCAATAATGGTATTTTTGCCAACTGACATGCACGAACAAACCAGCGTTCCAGGATCGACATAGCCACTGGCAGGACGTCCAGCCAATAGCCATTTATAACGTTGATTGACAGGGATTTGGCTGGCATCGGCAAAGCAGCTATCAAGCCAATGTATGCTGGGTAAGTATTTGAGCATTGGTGCAAGATAAACCGCCATGATGAGCGGCTCATGAGATTCCTGATAGCTTGTCTCGATTTGGTCTACCGCTGTCAGATCATGAAGCGATTGGGTCATGATTAGGCGCAATTGATCTTGCTTTTTATTGATGATATGCGCTGTATTGATGGTATGCGGCTGTGATAGCAGGGGTTTGGAAGACTGCAATGATTCTGCCATTTGCTGCCAAAAGTTAGGGGCACTCAGTATCTGACTCACATCAATGCTTGGGCAAGCAAAATTGATCAATACGCTGTTTGCTTGACGACTGAGATTCCAAGTAATCGCGGTACAGCGGCTTTCTGAATCAGACTTATTTACCATGTCTTGGTTTTTTTTAAGCCCTGTCTTTTGCAGCGTTTTTGCCTCAAAATCATCCAAAATCTTACGCAATTGCCCTATAACAGCGTCTTGCCAATCCGGATGCACCAAAATCTTGCCAAATGTCTGCATTGGCACTGCGCTGATACTAATTGCGGAGTTTTTAAGCTCAGGCTGCCCTGAGTGTGGATCGACAATCGTTGGAATAAGCGTGCCCACACGAGCAAAGGTAGCAAACGCGTTGCTCCAATGCATGGGCATAAAGGCATCACCCACTCGCATCGCATCGCTGATCGCCACTTGTACCAGCACAGGACTGGCCCCTTCATCAGCTGACATGCCTGCTTCATCTTGACGCTGGAGTTGTACAAAATCATCGCTCATCAAACCAAGTTGGCTGGCATCATCAGGGTGTATGGTCAGCATGGGCACCGATTGATGCTGATTCAGCTGCGATGCTAGCCCCGTACGAGTCATCGTGTGCCATTGATCGCGCAACCTACCAGTAATAAGACGCAAATCAAGGCTTGGCGCACTCTGCCTGAACGATGTATCTCTATCTTGACGTTTGTTCCTTTGCTTTTGTCGGTGCCGATTGGGCACACTGGCATCAGCAGCAAGCACAATGGCGATGAGCTGTGCCTTCGTACAAGACACGGTAGCGCTGGCAGCATCATTCATTGGCCTAGCTGACCATGCACGCTTGGTATCAATCATGGGTATACGCGTGCCGCCCCACTGAAATGGGGGCATTGCGTCATAATCTTCATTGCTAAGTGCAGCTGGCATGTGCCTACAGTGAATTGCCTGCCCGCCACTCTCAACCTCTGCCATAAAAACAGACAAGTCTTTAGCGAGATTAAGATAACGAGGCTGGTTTTTGGTGGACAGGGTTTGATTCTTATCATTACCATAAGCTGTCAAAGCCACATGCTCATTGAATATCTCGCTAGGATGCCGATAATCAAACCCTGAAAATCCCATACGTTTGGCGACCTGCGACAATATCCACCAATCAGGCTTTGCCACTCCGGTTGCAGGCACCAAAGCGCGCTGGCGCGAGATACGTCGCTCAGAATTGGTCACTGTTCCTGATTTCTCGCCCCAACCTTGTGCAGGGAGCACCATATCAGCACATTTTACCGTATCACTGTCCACGGAACAGTCAGACACAATCACCAAATCGCATTTTGCCAGTGCTTGGCGAAACCTATCCGCTTCTGGCAAGCTCACGACAGGATTGGTGGCCATAATCCAGATGGCTTTAATGCGTCCATCCAATATTGCGTCTGCAGCCTCGCAAGCCTTGATGCCGACATTTGCGGCAATCGACTGAGGTGATGCCCAAAAATCCACCACCAGCTGACGATGATCGATGTTGTCTAAGTCCAAGTGCGCTGCCAACAAATTGGCCAGCGCACCCACTTCTCGCCCGCCCATCGCATTGGGCTGACCAGTCAGTGACAACGGACTTGCCCCGATTTTACCCACACGCCCTGTCAATAAGTGGGTATTGATAATGGCATTGACCTTGTCCGTACCACTTTTGGATTGATTCACCCCCATGCTAAACGCTGTCACTGTTTTGTCATTGGCAGCGACCCACTCATAAAACTGACGAATGCGAGCGCTTGATACTTGGCAAGCACTTGCCACCTTGTCGATTGTCCACTCTCTGGCCGCAGTCAAAGCCTCCTCAGCGCCCGTGCTTTGACTGGTATATGTCTTATCTTGGCAGCCTTGTTGTTCTAGGTAATGCAACAAGCCATTATATAAATGCGTATCAGTGCCAGCCGCAATGGGCAAATGCAAATTGGCAAACTCACAAGAGTCGGTACGGCGCGGGTCAATCACCACCAGTTTTTTGTTTGGATTCAATTTTTTGGCAGTCAAAAAACGCCCAAATAGAATGGGATGACACCATGCCATGTTTGAGCCAACCAATACCAATAGCTCACAGGCTTCCAAATCCTCATAATTACCCGGTACCAGATCGGCACCAAACGCACGCTTATGCCCTGCTACCGCTGATGACATACATAGCCGAGAATTGGAATCAATATTATTATTACCAATAAAACCTTTGATAAATTTATTGGCAACGTAATAATCTTCCGTCAATAGCTGGCCTGAGACATAAAACATAATACTGTCTCGCCCGTATTTTGCGATGGTGTCACTCAAACGCTCAGCAATATCACCCAATATCGTGTTCCAATCGGTATGCTCAATCAGCGGCTGCGTATCAGGCGATTTTGTCACAGTAGCGTCTGCGGATATCTCTGGCGGCATCCTATGATGCTGCCACATGGATGCTGACTTGTTTTGATAATAAGGCTGCGTCAATCGGCGCTCAGTGCCTAGCGTTTGCGCAAGGGCGCTACCTTTTGAGCACAATTTGCCGAAGTTGGCAGGATGCTTAGGATCTCCTTTGACGCTGATTGCGCCTACCTCATCAATCTGAGCAAGCACGCCGCAGCCGACTCCGCAATAAGGGCAAGTGGTGCGAATGGTTTTGGTTGCGCCATTCGCCGTGTCTAGTAATGGTAATTGGTTCACATCTTTGTCAGCGCTTATGGTATGAGTGGCAATCGTTTGAGTCATGACGCCTCCTCCATTAATTCAGTCACCTCTACCTCATCGCTTAAGCGATCAGTGGTGGTATCACTCATGGCCTGTGCGTCTAAATCACAATAAGCACTGCCAAATATTAAGTCGTCTTTGATAAGCGATATATCGACACTGTCCGTGATGAGTTGGCTATAAAAGCTGCCATCATGGACATCACCATAGAGTACGGCGCCGATGACTTTATTGTCCTTTACATAAAGGCAGTGATAATGGTTTAAGGCAGGCTGACGGTAAACAAGCGTTTCAATGCTCTCAGCCTCCGTGTCGCTAAAGGCGATTTGACCGGCCGAAAATACTGCCACGCCAGATATTTTTAACTTTAATGATAAGGGTTTGCTGATAAAGGGTTGCCAGTGCGCTTGTAAGGATGTGGCATCACCTGCTCTGGTAGCACTTGATATCACCGCTTCTTTTAATACCGTAACGAGCGTATCGACTTGCTGATTGACAGGCGCAACCATCCCAAACAACTCCCCATCCAGCTCGACACATTCGCCAATCGCATACACATGAGGACAGCTGGTGTGCATACAATCGTCCACCACAATACCGTGACCCACATTCAGCCCGCTGGCTGTGGCTAAAGACGTATTGGGCATGACACCGACTGCCATAACGATAAAATCTGCTGGCAAGGTACGGCCATCCTTTAAAACCAAACCGCACACCTCATTCTTATCATTGATGGCAATGGCTTCTGTATGGGCAGACAGCTCTAGGCTCACCCCTCGATGACCCAGCTCGTCTTGTAAAAGCTGAGCGGCAGGCAAGTCCAGCTGTCGATTGAGCACATAATCACCTGTATGCACGACGGTCATGCTCGCACCTTGTGCAGCCATTGCACAAGCAGCTTCCAAGCCTAGTACGCCGCCACCGATCACAAGCCCTGTTTTGTTTTGATGCGCATAGTTGGTCAATGCGGTGACGTCGGCCACCTCTCGAAACACATGGACGCCTTTTGCCGTATGATTGGGAAATGGGAGGATTCGAGCAATGGATCCAGTCGCAATGACCAATTTGGCATAATGGCGGACTTGCCCATTATCAAGCCTAATATACTGCTGCTCTGTATTGATGGTATCCACGCTCAAACCAGCCAGCACCGTAATACCTAATGCCTCATAATCCGCTTTGTCATATAAATAGGTGTCCTCAAATGCCGTCTCTCCTGATAAGACAGGCGACAACATAATTCGGTTGTAACCCACCTGCGGCTCTTTGCTAATCAGCGTAATGGGCAATGGCACATAAGCGTCTGTCATCTGCATGCCGCTTAAGTGAGCATTTTTTTCTTGTATGCTTTGCTGCTGCGCCCTCGCAAGTTCAATGGCAAATCGACTACCCGCCATACCCGCACCAATGATAATGACACCTGCACTGTTATTTTTATCATGACCCTGTTTGGTTTTATGACCTTGCGTACTATTTGCATTATCCGTATCAGACTTATGCGTACTGGGTTTATAAGCGCTGGATTGATGAGTATCAGATTGACTCATACCACGTATATCAGCAGGATTGATTGCAGCAAGAGAGACTGACCTTTTAGTCGATTCTGTATCAGCAACAAGATTGGCGGCAGTTTTTGATGTATGGAGCAACATAAAGCGAAGTTCCTTAGCAGCATAACGCAGCAGTAAACAGGAGGTGGTATGTCATTGAAAATAGGCACGCTATGACAAATATGCCCACAACAATAAAACAATGATGACAGTCTGTACGAAGCAAATGCCATGCCATACCAACAAAGGATTGCTTTTGATGAGCGGCTCAGAATCACGGCTGCGCGTGCTATTGTCTGGGTTGAAGTCCTGCAAAAACTCACCAATCGCTTGATAACGCACCTTCGTATTGGGATGCAGCGCTCGTATCAGCGCTTGTTGGCTCGTGGCTGGGACATTGTGTTGTCGGAGCAGCTTTGTTGGCATGACCAAAGCTTGCTGCGGGTTCATTAATTCTTGTGAACCAAATGGCAGCTGCCCTGTCAACAGCTCATAACCTATCACCGCGATTGAGAATAAATCAGAATAAACCCCTTTTGGTGCATTGGTGTAATACTCTGGTGCAGCATAGTGCAGATCGCCATTGGGTGGTCGCGTACTGTCTTTTAAGATTGACGAGCTTGCAGAACCAAAGTCGATTAATTTTATGGCACCTGATTTTGTTAGCAGCACGTTTTCAGGCTTGATGTCTTGATGCAATAGATAATTTCGGTGCATCACTCGAGCAGCCATACCGACTTTTGTAAGCAAGTCATAGGTCTGCCAGACATCGCATGGCGCATGACGATCGATAAAATCTCGTAAACTCTCGCCTTCTATATACTCAGTTAGGTGATACAAATAAGTGGTACTGGCAGGCACGGGATAATAACGCAGCAGCCCTGATACATTTAGCCCAGAGCCAATTCCGTGTGCATTGGCCTTGTTTGACTCCGTTATTGGCAAGTGATTTGGGTCGGATTGATTGTAAGCAGACTCGCCAGCTCGGCGGTGTTTTGACAGACTCAGACCAATTTTGCGCTCTTGTAAAAAATCACGTAAATAATGCCCGTCTTCGATCGTGTCGAGACTAGGCGACTTTAGTACAAAGTCATGATCACTCTCATCTTTTACCCAATAGACCTGACTGCGAGCCGTGCGTGCAATGATACTCATGACGGTAAAACCATCAATGCTGTCTCCTATATCTAACACTGGCGGCAGCTGATAGCGATGACTGTCATGAATCACGGCATCAGGATTTATAGGTGTATCCAATTTTTCTACATGGTTATCTATGTCAGCACGGTTTTTTATGCACTTAGACAAGGTCGGCATCACGTTCATACTCAGCATCATCATACTCAAATTATCATGACTGCCCTCTGCAAAAGCCTGCTCGCAAACCGTCTGACTGACACAAAAATCCGCTGGTGAACCAGATGTCTTAGATAACGTCTGACCCATCTGTGTCGCCGCTGTACACAGCTCAAACGCCAACTCGACCTCGTCGATATGCTCATAAACACCATCAGTCATGATGGCCAAGCACTCGTTTTGATGCAGTGTAAATACCGATTGTTGCAAGTCCAGCTGTCCATCTGCGCCAATAGCAGCCGACAGCGCGCCTTTGTCTTGACCACGATGAATCCGGTGGTCGTCACTCAAAACCGTCAGACTGTCTGGTCCAACTCGATAAATACGTGAGTCGCCTGTATGAAACAAATGAATACGATCGCCAATACACAACAATCCTGATAACGTCGATAATAACGGCGGTACTCGCTGGTAGGTTTGCGGAAAATACAGCATATCATTGGCTTTGTTCACCGCCATTTTGATGATGCCAGCCACTTGATCATCATCAAAATCTACTGACATCGTTTGCGCTGGGTGCTGTCTCTCAGGCGATACAGACGCCAGCTTTGATAACGCTAATGTGATTTTTTCTGCCACCGTATTGACGACCAGCTGGCTTGCCTGCTTTGGAAACTGGCAAGCGCTGACCCCATCTGCCATGATTACCAAGAGTGGCGCTTTCGACAATGAAGATGGCAACATCGTCGGTTGTGTGGATAGACTTTGCTCACTCAATGCCAGCGGCGACAAACGAGGTATCAGACAAGTGGTGATCAGCAAACTGTCTTGGTTTTCGGCTTTACGACCTTTTGTGGTAAAAAAATCCAGCCACCACAAGGCCATATCTTTTCTAGGAGGACTGAGCTCACCACCCGTACTCATAGCAGCACTTGCCTCCGTAGTTGCCTGCTTTGCGCTTATGTGAGCACGGTGTTGATGACTTTGGTGATTGGCGTTTGGCTTGGCTTTTAGCATCGTATTCAATGTCATTCCTATTTATTTTTCTTGTCTTAGCTATAACTGACTTAGCTGTGACTGACTTGGATCTCGGCAAACGTCCCATCGGGCATCTCTTCAATGATGACCCCTTCCGGCTCTTTGAGTAAAAACAGCGCAAAAAACCCAACCACAGCCGTTGCAGCAATCACGAAGAAAAACACTTGATAAGACACCAAACTGAGAATCGTGAGATACACTACAGAGCCGACGTTGCCGTACGCGCCCGTCATGCCAGCGAACTGCCCTGTCATACTGCGCTTAATCAATGGAATCACTGCAAACACGGCGCCTTCGCCTGCCTGCACAAAAAACGAGCAAAACATGGTAATTAATAGTGCAAGCGCCAGTGGCCACGTTGAGTCTAGAATGCCCATCAACAGATACCCAACCGCCAATCCTGCTGTCAGAATTAATAGGGTGATTTTTCGACCGAATTTATCACTGAGCCAACCACCACCTGGGCGCGACATCAGGTTCATAAAGGCATAACTTGATGCCAGCACACCTGCCATCACAACCGATAGATTGAAGGTTTCTTGATAAAATAAAGGCAACATGGAGACAACCGCCAGCTCTGAGCCAAAAGTCGCAAAGTACAGAATATTGAGAATACCAACCTGCTTAAAATCATAACGATGCGCCTCTGGTACAGGCGTGGTAAAAACCTCTTTATTAAAGCGATAACTGCTGATGAACTCATAGACATACAGTACCGCAAGGCCAATATAGATAAGCGTGACGCTAGATTGGCTAAGCAAACTGACACCAGCAGGCGATAGCTTCCAGGCCAATAATGCCAAGGCCAAATACATCGGCAATTTAAACGCCATCATGAGCCAAAAATCACCTGCTGAGGTCACCATCATCGCACCTGACTTTTTGGGCTTAAAGTAGGTCGCGCCTTTAGGGGTGTTGCGTGCCATTTTATAAAAAACCACACTATAAAGCGCCATCACCACACCCGACATGGCCGTGGCATAACGCCAGCCTTCATCGCCGCCCACAACCGCAGCTGCCACGATTGCTACCGTTGGTAATAGCAGCGCCGCAGCTGCTGAGCCAAAGTTACCCCAACCACCATAAATACCTTCAGCCGTACCAAGCTCATTGGGCGGGAACCAGTCACTCATCAAACGAATACCCACCACAAAACCTGCACCAACAAAGCCCAATAAGAAACGAGACAGCGCCAAGGTGTTGTAATCTTGCGCAAACGCAAAGGTAAAACAGGGTATGGCACCGATAGCCAAAATCGCTGTATAAACAACACGCGGGCCGAAACGATCTGTCAACATACCAATAATGACACGGGCTGGAATGGTCAATGCTACGTTTAGTATCAATAGCGTTTTGACTTGATCAATCGTGAGATTCAATGTCTCACCAATCGCGGACAAAAATGGTGCATGGTTAAACCATACAAAAAAGGTCAGAAAAAACGCCATCCAACCTAAGTGAAGGATTTTATTTTTACCTGCGAAAGACAACACGTTGAGCTTATCTTTAGTAGTAGCAACGGGGTTCGATGATGGCGATGACATAGGCGGCAGCTTCCTTAAATGGTGAAGTTCTCGGTTATTACAAAGCGTCAATTTCTCATAAAATAATTCATGAGACAGTTGAAGCGGTGCAATGGCTATGCCAGTTACGCCATAAAGCTGCTTCCAAAAAATGAGTTTAGGTACTCAATCAGTGCTACAACGCCTTTTTATCAAGGTGTGAGCAGTAGTAACAACGTTGGATGAATGTTTAGATATTGATGACTAACTGCTTATAAAAGCAAACATCGTTATCTATTGAATAAGCAACCGCTAAGTCTAAATTGGTGCATTAATTTGTCTATTTTGGTGCAATAACCTGATAACTGACTCTTCAAACAGGACAGAAAATTCACCTTCCTATCATGAGTCTAAACATTGATACCCACGTCCCTTTTGTTTCGGCTGAATCTTTGAAAACCATTAAGACGCTTGAGGTTGACGCTTATATGTCAGCCAGCGCTTGTAAGTACACTCTTCAAAAACAAACCAATATAAAACTGCTTGGCACAATTATTGAATGCTCTGTATCAGTAGGCATCTAAATGTCATTTATCAGCGATATAGAGGACAGACGCATGAGCAGCACTACAATGGGCAAAAACGGCACGATTGAAAAAAACGCAGTCATAAAAAATGCGATGTTAGAAAAAAAAGGCAATTTGATTGTCATTGGTAATGGCATGGTCGGTCACCATTTTGTTGAAAGAGCCATTGAGCAAGGCTTGCATGAACAATTTGAGATTCATGTCTTTGCAGAAGAAGACCGCCCTGCTTATGACCGCGTGTATTTATCCAGTTATTTTGAACATAAAGACGCTAGCAAGCTGAACTTAGTGGATCTGAGTACTTATGAGTCATCGCAGATACAGCTGCATCTAAACCAGCAGATTGTGACTATTGATTCCGCCAATCAATCTATTACCACAGCAAGTGGCGAGCAGATTGAGTACAGTGAGCTGGTACTGGCAACGGGTTCTTATCCTTTTGTGCCTCCCATTACAGGGCGCGAGCATCCACACTGTCATGTGTATCGTACGATTGCAGATTTGGATGAGATTTTAACAATTGCTGAACTACCCAAAGTCAAAAAAGGCGTGGTGGTCGGTGGTGGTCTGCTGGGGCTAGAAGCAGCAAAAGCATTGGTTACGCTAGGTCTGGAGACTTATGTGGTCGAGTTTGCCCCGCAACTAATGGGCGTGCAGCTTGATGCTGCGGGCGGTGAGATTCTAAAGCGTAAAATCGAGGCGCTGGGCGTCACAGTCCTAACAGGTAAGAACACCCAAGAGATTATTTCTCATACAGATAGCGCCTCCGACGCTGATGATACAGACGATGACGCCCGTTATCTCACCATGCAGTTTGCCGATGGCACCACGCTGGACACCGATATGATCGTGTTTAGCGCAGGGATTAGACCACAGGATGCCATCATCAAAAATAATCCTGAGTGTGGTATTGTCATGGGTGCGCGTGGTGGCATTTGGATCGATGAGCACTGTCGCACCAATGCCGATCATGTTTATGCCATTGGCGAATGCGCGGTATGGGACAATCAGATATTTGGCCTTGTGGCACCCGGTTATAGCATGGCCAGTATTTGTGCCGCGCAAATTGCAGGTCATAATGAGCAAACCTTTACAGGCGCTGATATGAGCACCAAGTTAAAACTGATGGGTGTCGATGTCGGCAGTATTGGTGATGCTCATGGCACGACTGAAGGCGGCCTGAGCTATCTGTATCAAAACCCCGCTGAAGGCATTTATAAAAAACTGGTTACTACTGCTGATAATAAACGCTTGCTTGGTGCGGTGTTGGTTGGTGATACCGAAGATTATAACAATTTATTGCAACTCTACTTAAACGACATTGACCTGCCAGCCCATCCTGAAAGCTTGATCCTACCCAACGTCGAAAAACCTATGATGGGCATCGACAATTTGCCCGATACTGCCATGATTTGCTCTTGTTACAACGTGACAAAGGGCTCAATTTGCTCAGCGGTCGAAAACGGTGCGTACTCAATAGCAGATGTAAAAGCGGTGACGAAAGCAGGTACGGGCTGCGGTGGTTGTGCACCCATGGTAAAAGACACCGTGAGCTATCAGCTAAAAACGCTTGGGTTTGAAGTCAAAAATGATTTATGCGAGCACTTTACATATTCTCGTCAGGAATTATACAGCTTAATTCGCGTACACGGCATCAAGACATTCGATGAGCTGCTAACCGAGCATGGTCGCGGTCATGGTTGTGAGATTTGTAAACCGACTGTCGCCTCTATCTTGGCATCGTGCTGGAATGACTATGTGCTCAAACCTGAGCTGACACCGCTACAGGACAGCAACGATTACTATTTGGGCAACATCCAAAAAGACGGCACCTACTCAGTCGTGCCGCGCGTACCGGGTGGCGAGATTACAGCCGACAAACTCATCGTGCTGGGGCAAGTCGCAAAAGAGTTCAATCTCTACACCAAAATCACGGGCGGACAGCGTGTGGATTTATTTGGTGCTCGTATGGAACAGCTGCCAGATATTTGGACACAGTTAGTAGAGGCAGGATTTGAGACTGGTCATGCGTATGGCAAATCGCTACGTACGGTCAAGTCTTGTGTGGGTAATGACTGGTGCCGATATGGGGTCGACGACAGTATGGGTCTGGCTTTGAGATTGGAGGATCGCTACAAGGGCGTGCGATCACCGCACAAAATCAAAATGGGTGTTTCAGGCTGTATGAGAGAATGTGCCGAAGCGCAAAGTAAAGACTTTGGCATGATTGCGACTGAAAACGGCTGGAACTTATTTATCGGTGGTAATGGCGGTATTACCCCGCGCCATGCAGAGCTATTTGCAACTGGTATCGATACCGAAACCTTGGTCAGATATATCGACCGTATCATTATGTTTTATATCAAAACAGCCGACAAGCTCCAGCGCACCTCAAAATGGCGCGAAAGTCTAGAAGGTGGGCTTGAGTACTTACAAGCAGTTATCATTGAAGACAGCTTAGGCATCGCCAAGGAGCTTGAAGCACAAATGGAACTTCTTATCCAAAATTATGTCTGCGAATGGGCTGAGACGATCAATGACACCGAAAAACTCAAACGCTTCCGTCATTTTGTGAACAGTGAACAAGGTGATGACAACGTTGTGTTTGTGACCGAACGCGAGCAAATCCGGCCTGCCACTGATTCTGAGAAGTCCGCCATTAGAGTGGTTGAGTTGGCATAATCATACTTTAACAGCTGCACTTTTATAATGGTCATGTGCAGCACGTTTAAGAGCACATCAGTGTCACTCATGATATGAAGGGTTCACCCTTTAAGGATAACACGCTATGAAACAGTACAATATTTGCCCTCTTAACGACATTCTCCCTGAAACAGGCGTGTGCGCATTGATAGACGGCAAGCAAATTGCGATCTTTCGTACCAAAAAAAACGACCTTTTCGCCATTGATAATTATGACCCCTTTAGCCAAGCCAATGTACTGTCTCGCGGTTTGATTGGCGGCACGACGATTGTCAATGAGGCTGGTATGGATGAAGAAGTGCTTTATGTCGCCTCGCCGATTTATAAGCAGCGTTTTAATCTTGCCACGGGACAGTGCTTAGATAATGTGGACGTGACATTAGCTGCCTATCAAGTAACGTTAAACAAAGACACTGTCATGCTAGAAGGTGTTTAAAGAAAAGCGTTTAAAAAAGGCATTCAAAAAAAATTAGGGCGCACCTTTATTTGAGATGCGCCCTAATTTTTATAACTTTTATTATCAAGACATTATTGGTTTAAAAACCTCTCACACTGCTTTGACTGGCTCATGACGTTTTACGCGGCTAATAGTAATACCCGTAAAGCCAAATAGTATCGTCAACAGTAGCGACAGATAACAGAAAAACGCATAAGGCAAGTAATCAAGCACAGGCACTTCTAACGCTTGACTGATAAAGACACCGCAGACACTCCAAGGCACCAAAGGATTGATAACCGTGCCTGCATCCTCAATCGTACGAGACAAGTTTTTGGGATGCAAATTTAAGCGCTCGAACGTGGGACGAAAGGCTGTACCAGACAGCAAGATACTCAGATATTGCTCGCCGATCAGCACGTTAATACTCAAAGCCGACATGGCAGCCGCAAATATGGCGCGTCCAGACGTGGTCAAAGTGTCTTTAATACCAGATAGCAAGGCAGGCAAAATACCCAATGCCGTCAGCAGTCCACCAAGGCTCAATGCCAATATCACAATCGCTTGCGTAAAGAACATGCTTTGTACACCGCCGCGTGACAGCATACCACCTACTTCACCCAGCTCTAATGACTCAGCAGGCGCATAACCTGCAAATAAATACCCACCCAACTGACCAAAGCTTGGTGAGCTATGCAAATAAGTAATGATTAAAGCGACTGCGATGGTACAAATGATGGTATAGATCGCATTGACGCGAAAAATAGCCAGCCCAACCAGTACCACAAAAGGCAGCACTGCATACCAATGTACCAAGCCACTCTCTATCAGTTGGCCTTGCAATATGGTCACTTCGCTAAGATCAGAGCCTGCCGTCTGTCCTGAGAAAAACCAAAAAAGGAGAACTGTCAATATCCACGCAGGTACAGTGGTATACATCATATTACGAATGTGTTCAAACAAATCAATACCCACAACCGATGAGGCGATGGTACAAGTGTCTGATAAAGGCGACATCTTATCACCAAAGAATGCGCCCGATACCACTGCGCCCGCTGCAATCGCCACATTGGCGTCAAAGGCATTACTCATACCAATAAAAGCCACACCCAACGTCGCCGCTGTCGTCAAACTACTACCCAAGGCAATACCAATAATAGAAGTCAAGACAAAAGCAGAAATATAATAGTACTCAGGTGATATCAGCTGAAAACCAAAATACATCAGCGTTGGAATGGCACCTGACATCATCAAGGCGGCGACCATCAAACCAATAAAGAAGAATAAATATATCGCACCAATGCCCCGCATGACCCCTGATGCCATTTGCATTTGCATGTCATCAAAGCTCAAGCCTTTATACAAACCGATAGCCAACAAAAAACAAATAGCGAGTATCAATGATAAATGTGGCACCCAGCCGAAACCAATCATGGTCACGCCCATGATGGCAATGACAATGGCAGAAATCATAAATGCCAGTTGCGGTGAAATTTGGGTTAATATTTTTGGCGGCATCACACATCCTTAAAGCGCCAGTGCAATCTGGCGTTAGGTTGAATTTAAATATGGAATTTAAGTGGGGCAAGTTTAATGAGTTTGCTTGGCGATTGCCAATCGGATTACGAATCCAATAAGCGATCGGTCTTAGCCGCCATAACAAAATCGTTGTGATGCAAGCCTTTGATGCTATGCGACCACCATGTCACAGTTGCTTTACCCCACTCTACTAAGATACCTGGATGATGCCCTTCTGCCTCGGCGATGTCTGCAAGTTGATTGGCGAACGCCATTGCTTTGACAAAATTTTTGAATTTATACTGGCGCTGTAATTGTTTGATGCCATCCACTTCGATCAATGACCAATCAGGAATTTGTTGTAATAGCTCGTTTGCTTCAGCCGCGTCCACTGTCGGTGCGCCGATACGGCAGGCTTCACAGCTGGCTTGTGATAATGCAGTCATCATAATATCCTTTTATGTTAGAAAGTATTTTTATATTAGAGAGTCTTTTTAATTGATGTACATCCATGTTGATGTGGTGCGACCACCATTCAAACATTTAATCCTAAAATAGTACTGATAGGGTCTTTAGATAGACATTAACGGGTTTTTATCTGATAACTTGGCTCAAACAGTCCCAATGACATGGCCTTTTTAACCATGCCCATGATGTCACTGTCAACGATATCAAAGAGTGTATCCAAATCATCAATAACATAGTAAATCGGCTGAATCTGATCGATACGATACGGTGTACGTAACACATCCAACAAGTCAAAGGCTCGGCACTCTGGGCTGGACGGTGACGAGTTTTGCGAGTGATTTTGCAACTGACCACTAAGCGCGTAGATCGTCTCAGACGGTGAGCTGAGAATGCCGCCGCCGTAGATTCTGCGATCCTCACGGCTACGCCCAACCAAACCAAACTCAATGGTGAACCAATAAAGCCGTGCCAAAAACCACCTTTCTTCTTTAGTGGCTTCAAGACCCAACTTGCCATAAGTTTCATTAAAAGTTGCAAACGCAGGATGTGTCAGCAATGGGCAATGTCCGACGATTTCATGAAAAATGTCAGGCTCTTCGATATAATCCATGTCTTCAAATCGACGGATAAAGGTCGCCACAGGAAAGGACTTATTGGCGAGCAGTTTAAAAAATTTGCCGAAGCTGATTAACGCAGGCACAGCCGCCGTCTGCCAGCCTGTGGTGGCTTGCAATACCTCATCAATGTCACTGAGCTGCGGAATGTGCGTGGCAGGTAGGTTGAGTTTTTTCAAACCCTCTATATAGGCTAAACAGGCTCGGTTGGGTATCTCACTGGCTTGACGTTCGAGCAGCGCTTGCCACATCGCATTTTCATGGTCGCCATATTGAATATGACCGTGGCTATCTGGTTGATGCGAGACGTAAGGTTGTTTCTTATTCGTGGCATCCTCTTGACCAAAACCGCCAGTGCTCAGGGGTGCTGAGGTTGAGCCGTTAGCAGCGACATTGGCAGTCTTGATGTGAGAAGTTGTCTGTTGGAGGCGTTCCATGCCGATATTCCTTTTATTGCAAGGGGTATATTGCTTTTGCATCAATGGCCTTATCATCACTGCCGTACTTGTGACGATTGGACTGATGCGGACAAGACAAACTCCTTTTGCCTTGCCCGTTTGTTGTTTTACTTGTCTTTTACTATGGTACTCACGATGGTCGCGTGCGAGCTTTACGGCGTTTCCGTCTCTTGCTGACCGATAGCACCGCGACGTAGCTGGTCGCGCTCTATTGACTCAAACAAGGCTTTAAAGTTACCTTCGCCAAAGCCTTCTGCGTAATCGCCTTTACGTTGAATAAATTCAAAGAATACTGGGCTACCCAAGATGGTTTCAGAGAAAATCTGTAATAATAGACGCGGCGTACCATCTTCTGTCGTACCGTCCAATAAGATGCCACGAGTTTGTAATGCGTCGACATCTTCGCCATGGTTTGGCAAACGCTCGTTAAGCATCTCATAATAAGCAGCCGTTGGCGCGGTCATGAGTGGGATGCCAGCCGCTTTGAGCATATCGATACTGGCAAGTAAGTCATCACTAGCCAATGCAATGTGCTGAATCCCTTCGCCATTGAAGTGCATCAAATACTCTTCGATCTGTCCGCCGCCTTGCTTAGATTCTTCATTCAGTGGAATACGAATTTTGCCGTCAGGGGCGGTCATGGCTTTACTGGTCAGCCCTGTATATTCACCCGTGATATCAAAATAGCGAATTTCACGGAAGTTAAAAATACGCTCATAGAAGTTTGCCCAATACGCCATACGACCTCGGTAGACGTTGTGCGTCAGGTGGTCGATGACTTTAAAGCCATAGCCGACAGGGTTTCTGTCTACATTTGGCAAAAACTCAAAATCGACATCATAGATTGACTCGCCATCTTTGAAACGATCAATCAGATAGATGAGTGAGCCGCCGATGCCTTTGATGGCTGGCAGTCGTAGTTCCATCACCCCAGTTGGGACGTTTACTGGCTGTGCGCCCATCTCAATGGCACGCTCGTAAGCCTTTTTGGAATCCTGAACACGAAAACCCATGCTACAAGCGCCTGCGCCATGTTCTTCGACAAAATAGCTGGCCGGGCTTAATGGCTCACGATTGATAATGAGGTTGATGTCACCTTGGCGGTATAAAGCCACGTCCTTAGATCTGTGGTTGGCAACATGGCTGAACCCAAGCTGTTCAAACAAAGTAGCGACCGCTTCAGGTTGAGGTGAGGCGAATTCGACAAAATCAAACCCTTGTAGCCCCATTGGATTGTCAAATAAATCTGCCATTGTAATCATCCTTAATTTCAATTGGTGGTAAAAACACGATAAAACGATTGGTCATCAATCTTTTTGGTTGACGTTGTATTTATATTAGATTAGCTTTATTTATAAGACTAATTGTTTTTTATGATTTATTTATCAGGTTTACTTATGAATATCAGCCTTCGCCAATTGACCGCGTTTATCAAAGTCGCTGACTATGGCAGTTTTACGCGTGCCAGCGACCAAATGCATTTGACCCAATCTGCCGTTAGCGGTTTGATCAAAGAACTAGAATCAAGTCTCGGTATTGTGTTGTTTGACCGCACCACACGCCAGCTGTCTTTATCCGCAGTAGGACGGCATTTACTGCCTCAAGCTCGGCGTGTTTTGAATGAGATGCAATTGTTTGAGAATGAAGCCAGTAGCTTAACCAGCCTTGCTCAAGGGCAAGTGCGACTGGCCGTCTCACAGTTTGCAGCGTCTTCCATGCCTGCGGTGATTGCTCAATTTGCCAAAAAACATCCGGAGATTAGCGTGTCGTTATTGGATTGCTCTGCTGAAAACTTACTCAGACATGTGCAAGACATCGAGGTAGACTTGGGTGTCGGTACTGAGCTTGAGTTTATGAAGGCTGACGATGATATCAGTGCTGATTTGTTATACCAGCTACCATTTTGTGTGGTCACGCCTGATAATCACGCATTGGCACAAAAATCCGAAATCACGTGGCAGGATTTGTTGGATATTCCGCTCATTACCCTACAAGGCCCCTTTATCGAGCAAGTAACGGCGGAGTTAGATGAGCGCATCTCTAGTCATATCCAGCAAGCACGTTATAAGGTCAATTTTATGTCCACTGCGCTTGAGATGACGCGTCAAGGATTCGGTATTACGTTGTGTTTGCCTTACATGCCTGAGGTCATTGACTGGGTTAGCGCCAACGGTTTACAGATGAGACCACTGACCCAGCCCATCAAAATGCGTCAATTTTTTATCTATCAGCGTTCTTCACGCGCCCTCTCGCCCGCCACTATCGCGTTCAAAATATTTTTACAAACCTACTTTTCTAGTCACTTTGATGATCTACAGCATATTTAAATACTGACTGATAAAACGCGTCTGGCGCTGAAATAGCCAAAAACCCAACCCATTTGGGCAATTATTTTGGGAATTATCCAAGATATCTGAATCTCATATTGAGTTAGCCGTCGATTTGCTCTATGATTTTTGGCGGTTCGATTTACATTTTATAAGGAAGCAACATGTTTGAACGTGTCGACTACTACGCTGGTGATCCAATTTTAGGGCTCATGGAAAAATTCTTGGAAGACAGCAATCCAAACAAGGTCAACTTGGGGATTGGTATTTACTATGATGAAGATGGCGTATTGCCTGTACTCGATTGTGTAAAAACTGCCGAGCAGCGTATCGCAGATCCCATCTCGCCTCGTCCGTATCTACCAATGGCAGGTTTGCCAGGACATCGCAAAGGCTGCCAAGAGCTGCTGTTTGGTAAAGACGCAAAAGTCTTACAAGATGGATTGGTTGCGACCATCGCCACGATTGGTGGTTCTGGGGCATTAAAAGTCGGCGCAGAGTTTATCAATGAATGGTTCCCACATGCCAAGTGCTATGTCAGCGATCCAACGTGGGCCAACCACATTGCTATCTTTGAAGGCTCAGATGTTGAAGTCGGTAAATATCCGTACTATGACAAAGCCAGCAATAGCGTCAAGTTTGATGAGATGATCGCCTTTTTTAACACCTTGAATAAAGACGATGTGGTGTTATTACATCCTTGCTGCCACAACCCAACGGGTATGGATTTGACTCGTGAGCAATGGGACACTGTGCTAGACGTGGTTCAAGAGCGCGGCTTGATTCCATTCATGGATATCGCCTATCAAGGCTTTGGCGACGACATGGACAGCGATGCTTATGCCATTCGTAAAGCGGTCGATATGGGTCTGCCATTGTTTGTGAGCAACTCATTCTCTAAAAACCTATCGCTCTATGGCGAGCGTGTTGGCGGCTTATCTGTTGTGTGCCCAACCGTGGACGAAGCCGAGCGCGTATTTGGTCAGCTCAACGCTTTCGTACGCCGTATCTACTCAAGCCCGCCATCACATGGCGGACGTGTCGTCGATATCGTCATGAATGACGAAGCGCTACATGACCAGTGGGTTGGTGAAGTTTATGCGATGCGTGATCGTATCAAAGCCATGCGCCTCAAACTCAAATCTGTCTTAGAAAGCAAAGTTCCGAATCGTAACTTTGATTATATTACGCGTCAAAATGGTATGTTTAGCTTTACAGGTTTGACGCCTGAGCAAGTCGAGCGCTTACAAAGCGAGTTCGGTATTTATATGATTTCTAATTCACGTATGTGCGTGGCTGGCTTGAACACCAGCAATATCGACTATGTGGCCAATGCTATGGCTGACGTTTTAAAAGACTGATCCCATCAAATTAAGGCATATGATTTGATATAACATCAAATATCATAAGTAACACTGTCATGAAAAAAAGGTTGAGCAATGGCTCAGCCTTTTTTTCGTCCAAAATTTATGTAAATCGTCGTCAGTACGCTATAAAAAAGCAAAGTGCTACTAAGATAAATTTTGCGAAGCCTCTGTCTGCGCAGGCATAGCAAGCGAGAAAAATTTGTCTTAGTAGCACGTAATAATATGTTTACCTAGGTTATTTAGCATTGGCTGTATTCATACAATAGGTGCTCGCTATATAAAAAACCTTGCAATCTATCTTTCTATAAATTACATTATTCGTAAGCAATTAATTATAACGTAATTTATCATTTATTTTTCGCAAGGAGCATCTTATGTCAACGGTTGACTCAACCCTCACCTCATTTATCGACATCGCAAGCGATTCAGATTTCTCAATTCATAATCTGCCTTATGGCATTTTTAGCAACACTGCTGATGGCAAGCGCCGTGCTGGTGTGGCGATTGGTGAGCAAGTCTTGGATCTCGCTGTCATCGAAGCCGCAGGGCTACTGAGCTTGGATGGTGGTCCCTACTTTGATAAACCAACGCTAAATGCCTTTATTGACTCCGGTCGAGACAACTGGACACAAGCGCGCAAAACCATTCAAATGCTGCTATCTAGTGACAATGATGCCTTACGTGACAATCAAGATTTACAGAAAAAGGCGCTGTTCCAGCAAGCAGACGTCACCATGCACCTGCCGGTACAAGTACCCGGTTTCACCGATTTTTACTCTTCAAAAGAACACGCCACCAACGTCGGCACGATGTTCCGTGACCCAAGTAATGCGCTATTGCCTAACTGGACTGAGATGCCGGTTGGCTATAATGGACGCGCCAGCACCGTGGTCGTGAGTGGCACTGATATTGTCCGTCCATCGGGTCAGCTCAAACCAAATGCCGATGACCGTCCTATTTTTTCTGCCTGTAAGCGTCTAGATTTTGAGCTTGAGACCGCTTTTGTGGTCGGCAAAGGCAATGACATTGGTCAGCCCATCGCAGTAGATGAGGCGTTTGATCACATCTTTGGCATGGTCTTGCTCAACGATTGGTCTGCCCGTGACATCCAAAAATGGGAATATGTGCCTTTAGGCCCCTTTAATGCCAAAACCTTTGCCTCTGAAGTTTCTCCTTGGATTGTGACCATGGACGCGCTCGCGCCGTTTAAAACGGCTTGCCCGACTCAAGAACCAAAGCCACTTGCCTATCTCGACGAAAAAGCAACTGATAATAGCTTTGATATCAATTTATCAGTAGAGCTACTGCCTGAAGACAGCGATAGCGCCACCATGGTTTGTGAAACCAATTTTAAATACATGTACTGGTCTATGGCGCAGCAGCTTACCCACCACACCATCACTGGCTGTAAGGTAGAAGTTGGCGACATGATGGGCTCAGGCACTATTTCAGGCCCAACGCCCGATTCTTATGGCTCGATGCTAGAGATTGCTTGGAATGCGACAAAGCCTGTCACGCTAACAGGTGGCGCGACTCGCAGCTTCATTGAAGATGGCGATACCGTCATTATGAAAGGCTATAGCGAAAAAGACGGCATCCGTGTCGGCTTTGGTGAGGTACGCGGTAAAGTACTGCCCGCCATTCAGTTTGACTTTGACAAATAATCTTTCACAAATCGCATTAGCATCACCAGCGTAAAACGGGTGTGAAGGCAAGTAAATGGCACTGTTAGATACCAAAGACTTGCCAAACGCCTTATCAAAAGGAATTTGATATGAGCTTTAAAATCGAAAAAATTCATCACGTGGCTTATCGCTGCAAAGATGCCAAAGAAACCGTTGAATGGTACCAAAAACATCTCAATATGGACTTTATCTTGGCATTTGCTGAAGATCATGTGCCATCGACCAAAGCCTTTGACCCTTATATGCATGTCTTTTTGGACGCAGGTAATGGCAATGTGTTGGCGTTTTTTGAAGTCCCTAATCAACCAGAAATGGGCTTTGATCCCAACACCCCAAACTGGGTGCAGCATCTAGCGCTCAAGGTCAAAGACCGTGATGAGTTGCTACGAGCCAAAGAGCATCTAGAAAAGACGGGCATTGATGTGATTGGGGTAACCAACCACGGTATATTCCATTCTATTTATTTCTTTGATCCAAACGGTCATCGCTTGGAGCTGACCTATGATGATCCAACCTCGTACGACAAGGTTTCTATGATTACTGAAGCCATCAAACACGATATGCTAGAAGAATGGTCACGTACCAAGCGCGCACCAACGCATACTCAATTTTTGCATAGTGACGAGCTTAGCGAAGCAAAAGAGGTCGCACCTGCTGGTGAATAAATACAACCGTTGTCCCGCTTACTGTTTTCTTTAACTTAGATTGTTAAAAAAACAGTAAGCTTTTTAATATTAGAACTTTATTCAGACAATCTAACCTGTTGGCGATGACTATTGTCCCTTGATGATTACCGCCCCATCATGAAAGGATTCTATGATGAAAACAAAAACGCACTTAGGAATACTGCTAACTACTTGCATTGCAGTGACTGGCTGTAGCAATAATAATGAGGCAGTTAAGGCTTCGACAGATACAGTCGACGTGACCACTCTCAGATTTTCCCACTTTATGACAGCCAATGACAATATAAATACTGAGGCGCTAGAGCCATGGGCAAAAAAAATCGAAGCCGACTCAAATGGACGTATCAAGGTTGAGATTTATCCTTCTGCCACGCTGAGCAAACCAGGGGCTACGTATGACGCCACGGCCAAAGGCATCGTTGACATCGGTATGCAAGCCCAAGGCTACACCGCAGGACGATTCCCTTTAACCCAAATTGCCGAGCTTCCCGGTATCACCAATAGCGCCCAGCAGCAAAGCTGTATCCTCCATAAGCTTTATGATGAAGGCGTCATTGCAGACGAGTATAAAGACACGCATCTGCTTGCCCTTATCGGAACAGGTCAAGGCGCACTGCATACGGTGGACAAGCCCATACGTACACCTGCTGATATGAAAGGCCTACGGATTCGACAGCCATCTGCCGTAGCCAGTCACATCATTGAAGCGACTGGGGCTGCGCCTGTTGGCATGCCTGCAAGCGACACCTATACTGCCCTTCAGCGCGGCGTCATTGATGGTCTCAGCTTTACGTGGCAACCCATTCAAGCGTTCCGTTTGGATGAGCTCATCAATACTCATACCAACATCCCTTTTTATAACTCCACTTTTGTTATCAGCATGAACAAAGACAAATATGATCGTCTACCAGAGGATCTCAAAAAAGTCATTGATGATAATTCAGGTGCGGCACTGGCAGCTAATGTCTCCAAAGTCTTTGATGTGAGTAACGATAAAGCGATGGCCGCTGCCAAAGAAAAAGGCGATATGATGATTGATATTCCTGATCCGCTCAATGATCTCAATTGGAAAGAACCATTGATGGAAGGCTCACAAAAATATCTAGATGAAGTAAATGCCACAGGGTTAGACGCTGATGCTGTATACGAAAAGATCAAAGCAACCAGTAAGACCTGTGCGGTTTAACTCAGATGATTACGCAGGTACTGTTATAACTAATATGGTTACGACTCAAGCATCCTACGCGATTTGATACCGCTGCGCGATGGCTAGGATTTGCTCAACCACATTATGCTTCTTACTCATTGGTAGCTGCTCTGTGGTTCCGATAATCGTAATGGCATATTCTAATGATAGGTTTTCTGGCGGGCGCTGATCATTATTGTCATTGTAAATATATGGTGTGGCAAAAGTATTTGTTGGTTGCGGCAATATAACAGGTATCGTGATGGCGTTGATACCCATCAGCATATCACCAGTGACCGTCGCATAACCTTGCGTACGAATCTTGGTTTGTAGTTGCGTAAAATGTTGCCATTGTGCGGCTAGCTCCATTTTGTCTTTTGTCTGCCATTCCGCCATGACCAATGGTTCGATCATAGCATCAGGTTGGTAACTGGCAAACAACTGACCTGTCGCTGATGTCGTCAGCGGCATGCGCGAGCCAATACGAGTAATGATACTGATGGGGCTATCTGGCTCGACAGAGTGAATGATGATAGGGCCCTCATTGAACCACTTGGCGATTTGTACTGCGCAGTTTAAAGTATCTTTGATCTCATTGGCGATATGTGTCAGCCGCTCTAAGATATTGCTTTGGTTGTATCCCGTGTGGCCAAGTGCTGCTAAGGCATTGACCCTATCGCCAAGCCCATAACGACCATCACTGAGCTTTCGAGCGTAGTTTTTACGAATAAGACTTACCAGATAGCGATGGCATTTTGCGGGATGCATTTGCATCACTTGGGCGATGTCTTTTAGCATCATAGGTTCGTTATACTCGATCAATACATCCAAGATGGATAGCCCAATTTCAAGGGATTGGACGCCATTTTGATTTTTATTGGTGGCAAGATTATTTGTCAGATTGCTATCTACAAGGTTGTCAGATGCTGGCATGCTTTGCTCGATAAATGATGTTTTTAATGAATGATTGGTAAGGTTGCGTATTAGCCAAATAAAAATACGACTCAATAACTTTTTATTTAACAATATTCTCTTTTTCTGTACGGAATAAGCGCGGTCTCAGTAATTATAACCGCTTATCCCATTGATAACATACCACAATAAAAGGAATGAATGATGATGACACTTTATGGTTATTTTCGCAGCAGCACGTCTTATCGTACACGTATCGCCATGAACTTAAAGGGGCTGGATTATGACTATATCGCAGTCAATCTGGCACAAGACGAACAACTAGAGGCCTCCTTTCAATCTATCAATCCTCAAGGGTTGGTCCCTGTCTTACAAGCTGATGATTTACTCCTGTATCAAAGCCCCGCTATCTTAGAGTGGTTAGAAGACATCTATCCTGACACCCCGTTATTGCCTAAGGATGCGGCTGGTCGTATGCAGGTACGGGCGCTGAGTGCCATAATTGGTTGTGATATTCATCCTCTGAATAATCGCCGTATTTTACAGTATCTACGTAATGAGTTATCAGTAGATGAAGAGGTGGTGTTGGCATGGTGCAGTCGCTGGATGAAAGAAGGGTTTGACGCGTTAGAAAAACGCCTAGCCAATGACAAAACTCGCGGAAAATTCTGTTACGGTAACCATCCTACCTTTGCAGATTGCTATTTGATTCCGCAGGTTTCTTCTGCTCGACGTTTCAAGGTAGATCTAAGTGCTTACCCTAATATTGTCGAAATTGATACGCATTGCCGTACGCTAAAAGCGTTTGCAGATGCTGACCCTATGGTTCAGCCTGATGCGCCATGAGTCGCAATAACTTTATTAAAGCAGTATCTATCTGATGCCAATAGTAAATAAGTGTCTACTGACTAAAACCTTATATTTTTTTATGGTACTCGAACGAAAAATTAACTTTACGCATAAAAAAGCAAGACACTGGTTGTCTTGCTTTTTTGTTTTGCTCATTAGCCTAATACTTGGTCTGGCTTTTTCCATTAATCGAAGTGGAAGCCTGCACCAATCGAAGCGCCAGCATTACCTTGTGTATCTGCGGTACCATTTATCTTCATGACCCAACGACCATCATTGGACAGTTTGGAGAAACCAATAGCAACAGCGCTTTCTCCATTATAAGTACCAATACCGCCTCCAATCATCGATTTACCAGGGAGATAGGCTTGTGGTAGTGAAGACATTGCCATGGCTGCTGAAATACCAGCGTTGGCATCGTCTTCGACCTCATTGATCTTATATCCTAACTGATTCATGTTGTCACCAAGTTGTCTACTAACCGCATCTAATTGACCGAAGTTAACAGCGTCTCTAGGTGTCATACCATCAGCAACATTGGTAATTTTGTTGCTAGCAGCATCGATACCACTTGCCGTCATACTAGGTCCGTTAGCAATGGTAACGCCATTGTTATTCACCGTGGTATTGCCAGTTTTGACACTATCTACGGTGATGTTACTGTTGAGATCGAACTTGATAGCACTACCTTGTGCTGTGGTAGTGATGTTATTACCGCCAGTGAACTTCAGAACACTGCCATCACCTACAGGTTTGTTAATATTAGCACCACTATCTGCACCAAAGTTAAGTCCTGCATCAAGTCTATCTGTATTGGCCTTGATGTTGGTGGTATTGGTTGTGATGTTCCTGGTGTTCGTTGCGATATTGGTTGTATTAGTGGCGATATTGGTTGTATTGGCTTGCACATTTTCGTTGATTTCAATTGTGCCTTGTCTAATAGAAGCAATCGCACCATCAATACTGCCTTTACCCGTTCCACCAATATTACTATTAGTAAAAGTACCGTTTTCAGCGTTGTAAACCGTGTTGCCACCGATGATACTGCTGATACCACTGCCTTGAGCATAGAGCTGGCTACCATTGATAGCGTCCTGACTCGTTGCCGTTACTTCACCGTTTTTGACATTGGTGATTTTGTTATCAGCGGCATCAATACCACTTTTAGTGATACTTGGACCACCTGCAATCGTGAGACCATTGCTATTGACTGTTGTATCACCAGCTGTGACACTAACCACATTGATGTCTGGGTTTAAATCAAAGCTGATATCATTAGCACCAGCCGCCGCGGCTACGCCTGAGCTAGCGCCATTACTGGCTAAGGTTCTAGACACTTTGATGTTGCCGTCTCTACTGTTAAGATCAACAGCAGTGCCTTGTTTTACCTGAGTCGCAGCATCGCCTTGAGCTCTGATACCCCAACCTTGATCCAAGACAGTAGTAACTTCTTTTAATTGCTCGACGTTTACAGCATCAGTATTTAGTACACCTTTGCCAACATTGCGGATCGTGTTGCCACCATTATCGAGACCAAAGCTGCTTAATGCAACCGTTCTACCTGAGCCATTATCAACAAAGGTGAAACCATTATTATTCATGATGCTATTGCCTATTTGAATACTACCCTCTTCTCCTAGATCCAACTGATTGTTAAGTTTCACTTGGACACCAGTCGCAGAAGCAACAGTAGTGATATTGCTGTCTCCTGTCACATTGATAGTATCGCCTAATGCGAATTGCTGATCATTGTCACTATTACCATCACCAATCTTGATGCCTTTAGCTACTTCATTATTGGTGACTGTGAGTTGTGCGAAGTTGACAGCATCACTTGGTGCAATACCTTCACCGACCTTGATAATTCTATTATTGCCATTATCAAGACCTTCATTGCTTAGCGTCACGGTTTGGTTGGGTCCATCTGTGATGGTGACGCCTGCGTTGTTGAGCACGGTGTTTTCCATTCTGACACTACCTGCTCTGCCAAGCACCACATCTTCAGCCAATCTCACGTTTAGTCTGCCGTCTTCATCAGCCACGACACCGATGTTGTTGTCTGTTAAGGTTGTCGCACCTCCTTGAATCGTTAATGTTTGACCTAACTTACGGTTGACGATCACTGCGGTATCGTCTCCAGTAAAGTCGAGCCCCAAATCAACGGTACTGTTGGTTGCCTTCAACTGTCTGACGTTGACCCCATCGGTATCATCCGCACCATCGGCCACATTGGTGATACGATTGCCCCCATTGTTAAGACCGCTTTGGCTCAGTCTGACACTGCTACCACCAAGGAAGCGGACGCCTTCTGTGTTGAGCAGGCTATTTCCTGTGGTGACGGTGGTGAAAGACACATCTGGTGCGGTGGCGACTTTGATACCACCACCCTCAGCGGTCAAGACGATGTTGTTGCCTGTGAGGAAGTTGGCACTATTGTCGGTGCGGTTCAGGGTTTTGACATCCACACCATCGATCTGAGTGACCACACTTTGCATAGCACTGTCCGCTTTGACTAAGCTTGCTTTACTGGCGTCGCTTAAGTCGACTGCGTAGTCCGTCATGTTAGTCGCCCCATCTTTGGCACCTTGCGTGACGGTGACGGCTGATGAGCCAGCTGAGGCAGTGGTGCCATCGGCATTGACGGTGTAGACGTCTTGTCCTGTGATGCTGTCGGTTGAGAAGTCAACACTTGCGACATTGGTGCCGCTCAGTACTTTGGTACGTGCAGCCGCTGAGGAGCTGTTGAGCTGACTGACATTGACGGCGTCTTTTGCTTGTACGCCATTAGCAACGTTGACCACTTTTTTATTACCGGCATTGATACCCGCAGTCGTCACGCTTGGACCACCGAGAATGTTAAGGCCGTTACCAGATAAAGTAGTAGTAGAGAATGGATTAGATACAGCAACACCCAAACTGCTCACTGTCGTGTTGATTAATGCGTTACCCGTTCTAACACCTAAACCATCAACGGTGGTATTAAGGAGTGCATTGCCTGTTGTAAGACCAGAACGATCAAGTGTCGTCGTACTACCAAGACCGAAAGGAGAAGCTGAACCCATTTTGACACTACCGTTGTTGCCAAGATCAAGGTTGTTGTTGAGTTGCACTTCTACTTTACCGTTGTTCACTCGCGTGTCGATGTTATTGTTAGAGCCAACCACTTCAACCGCTTGTCCTAGTGGTTTTTGCACTGTATTACCATCGGCAGCTTTTAGGCCAAAGCCTAAATTGGTTACGCCAGTAATCGCTGTGTTTACATCACCAATATTGGCAGCGTTAGACACCGTTGTACCGCCGCTTGCTACGCCTTGGATCTGTTGGTTGTTGGCGTTAATCCCTGTTGCGGTGAATGATGGACCACCTGTAATGCTTAAACCATTGGTGTTGAGTATGCTATTACCTGTGGTGACGCTATCTAGCCCCGTCAAATCTTTTGCCAATTTGATGGTTAAGGTGTCAGTACCGTCAGCAACCACACCGATATTGTTACCGCTGGTTAGTTTTGTGGCGTCAGTCTCGCCACCTTTAATATTCAGCGTTTCGCCTTGATTCCGTATAATCGTTCCACCAGTATCACCAGCAAACTTTAGTCCAATACCGTTATTACCGTTATTACCGTTATTACCGTTATTACCGTTATTACCGTTATTAC